>NZ_JBSWUG010000002.1:125000-722500 GCF_056158945.1 Halobacillus sp. ABH2_015 | reverse complement strand
TCAATTAGATGTCTTGTCATCATGATCTCATCGCTAGATGAGTCATAATTCCTTATCCAGTTTTCAAGGTTCACAAATTTGAAAGATGCTTTGATCTCTCAAAACTGAACAACCAACACAGTACGTTTCCGTAATATCCTTAGAAAGGAGGTGATCCAGCCGCACCTTCCGATACGGCTACCTTGTTACGACTTCACCCCAATCATTGGCCCCACCTTCGGCGGCTGGCTCCAAAAAGGTTACCTCACCGACTTCGGGTGTTGCCAACTCTCGTGGTGTGACGGGCGGTGTGTACAAGGCCCGGGAACGTATTCACCGCGGCATGCTGATCCGCGATTACTAGCGATTCCGGCTTCATGCAGGCGAGTTGCAGCCTGCAATCCGAACTGAGAATGGTTTTATGGGATTTGCTACACCTCGCGGCTTCGCTGCCCTTTGTACCATCCATTGTAGCACGTGTGTAGCCCAGGTCATAAGGGGCATGATGATTTGACGTCATCCCCGCCTTCCTCCGGTTTGTCACCGGCAGTCACCTTAGAGTGCCCAACTGAATGCTGGCAACTAAGATTAGGGGTTGCGCTCGTTGCGGGACTTAACCCAACATCTCACGACACGAGCTGACGACAACCATGCACCACCTGTCACTTGGTCCCCGAAGGGAAATCCCTATCTCTAGGGAGGTCCAAGGATGTCAAGACCTGGTAAGGTTCTTCGCGTTGCTTCGAATTAAACCACATGCTCCACCGCTTGTGCGGGCCCCCGTCAATTCCTTTGAGTTTCAGCCTTGCGGCCGTACTCCCCAGGCGGAGTGCTTAATGCGTTAACTTCAGCACTAAGGGGTGGAAGCCCCCTAACACCTAGCACTCATCGTTTACGGCGTGGACTACCAGGGTATCTAATCCTGTTTGCTACCCACGCTTTCGCACCTCAGCGTCAGAAACAGACCAGAGAGTCGCCTTCGCCACTGGTGTTCCTCCACATATCTACGCATTTCACCGCTACACGTGGAATTCCACTCTCCTCTTCTGTCCTCAAGTTCCCCAGTTTCCAATGACCCTCCACGGTTGAGCCGTGGGCTTTCACATCAGACTTAAGGAACCGCCTGCGCGCGCTTTACGCCCAATAATTCCGGACAACGCTTGCCCCCTACGTATTACCGCGGCTGCTGGCACGTAGTTAGCCGGGGCTTCCTCGTCAGGTACCGTCAAGGTACCGCTCTATTCGCACGGCACTTGTTCTTCCCTGACAACAGAACTTTACGATCCGAAGACCTTCATCGTTCACGCGGCGTTGCTCCGTCAGACTTTCGTCCATTGCGGAAGATTCCCTACTGCTGCCTCCCGTAGGAGTCTGGGCCGTGTCTCAGTCCCAGTGTGGCCGATCACCCTCTCAGGTCGGCTACGCATCGTTGCCTTGGTGAGCCGTTACCTCACCAACTAGCTAATGCGCCGCGGGCCCATCTGTAAGTGATAGCGAGAAGCCATCTTTCAACTTATCTTCATGCGAAGAAAAGTATTACCCGGCATTAGCCCCGGTTTCCCGGGGTTATTCCGATCTTACAGGCAGGTTGCCCACGTGTTACTCACCCGTCCGCCGCTCGTTCCACGAGCTTCACCCCGAAGGGATCTGCTCACTTCCCGCGCTCGACTTGCATGTATTAGGCACGCCGCCAGCGTTCGTCCTGAGCCAGGATCAAACTCTCCATAAAAGTAGTTTGACTTGCTCATCTGCACACCGAATGTGCTTGTTTCAAATTTCTTCATTAAAGAAGAAATGTTTTGACGTACTGGTTGGTTCGTTCAGTTTTCAAAGATCAAATGTTGTCGGCCGTTTAAAAACAGCGACTCAATCATCTTAACATGCGTTGTTTTTCGTGTCAACAACTTTTTTCATTAAGTTGAGAAAGTGTTTTGCTTTCGTTTTTAGCGACATTTACTAGATTATCACGGTGAGCTGTTAGTGTCAACAACTTTTTTGTGATTTGTTTTAGCGCTTCTCAGCACCATGCCGCTCTCTTAAAGCGACAAGTAATAATTTATCACGCAACGTTATTGAAGTCAATAACTTTTTTGCTGTTTTCTCACGGAGTCTCTCGTTCCGCTCAGTCGCTCTTAATGCGACGTTTAATAATATAGCACGCTTGTTTTAGAACGGTCAATGGTTTTTATAAAAAAAGTCCTCTTCCTTTAATAAATTGATGGAAGAGGACTTTCAACTATAAATGGTCGGGTTGTTCTACAGGCTTATAGGTGCGGTGGAAAATCTGCGGTCCCTTCGTTTCCTGGGGGATCACCTCGATGGCTCCGTGCTCAACGAGATACTCGATCATCGAGGATAGATCCAGTATATATTCCTGAATTTCCGGATGGACTTTCAATTCGCCGAATGACCACGGCTCTTCTCTGTCGTTCATCAAGTCCAGCAAATGCCGGGCGCTGGAACGGGCTCGCTTGCTGATGGAATGTTCAACGGCCAGAATCATTAGCTGGATCCGTTTTTCCGTCGGCTCCCCACTCTCAATTAACTCCTGATAGAGTTTATAGATTTCAGGCTCAATCCGTTTCACCTGATTCCATACGGTGACTTCCGGATGAAAACCTTTCTCTATAATGGACAACCGGGCTAAATAATGTAGCGAGCTCACCATTCTGCTGTAGGAATCCAAATATTGTTCAGAATCATAAAGATCCTTGGATTCACTGTAGCTTCGTATCAGTTTGGCGAATTCTATCGCTTTTTTCAGGCTGCGGTTTTTTTGAGGAAACTCTCTAAGGTGCTCTTTCATTAAAGTCACATATTCATTTCTTTCAAAGATGATGCTTCCATTAATCACCCATTCCACCGCCCGCCGGTAGGAGCTGGTGTCAATCCAGTGATGGAGGAGGGTTTCATCCACAATATGCATTGCTGCTGATTTGTTCTCAAATTCATAGTGCTTCACATACCACAGTTCTTCTGCATCCCGTACGATAATGAAGAGAATCACATCAAAGTTATCCGTGACCGGACTGATTGGTTTGTTCTTTTCCAGGATCAGGATCCCCAGGGTACTGCTCTGGCTGGCTCTTTCCTGATAAATCGGGCGTAATAAATCTTCCATTGTCTTTCCCCCATATTCAATTTCCCTTTCCTGTGTTAATTCGCTACGATGCGCCAAAATCCTTTTTCCGTATTGTATTTGTTCCTAGAAAAATATGCTATACTACGTGGTAGATAAGTAAGGAGGGAGCCTTAGTGGCGTTAAAATACAGCAGTAAAATCAACAAGATCCGTTCTTTTGCTTTCTGGCTGATTTTTCTCGGTATCGGAGTCATGTACATCGGCCTGTTGTTCAAGGACATCGTCTGGCTTATGGCAACGTTCATGATTTTAGGGATGGGCTTTGTCGGACTAAGCACCGTCGTTTACTTCTGGATCGGCATGCTCTCCACCAGGACCATCCAGATCATCTGTCCTTCATGCGAGAAACCGACCAAGATGCTCGGACGGGTCGACGCCTGCATGCATTGTGACCAGCCGCTGACGATGGACAAGTCCCTGGAAGGTAAAGATTTCGATGAGAAGTACAATAAGAAGAAATACCGAAACGAAAAGGCTCCTACACAGTCCTGAGCCGTCCGGACCCGTTATCCACGGGTCTTTTTTTTGTATCCATTCATAAAAAATGCCATAAAAAAACTGAAAGCGCAGGGCTTTCAGTTTAGTGGGCCATTTCTGATTGACATTTGGAACACGTTCCATAGACTTCCATACGATGATGGCTTACGTCAAATCCCGTCACCTGTTCAGCTAATGATTCAACTTCGTTAAGGCTTGGATAGTGGAAATCCACGATTTTTCCGCAGTTGTTGCAGATCGCATGGTAGTGGTCACTCGTATTACAGTCGAACCGGCTTGAGGAGTCTCCATAAGTAAGCTCCCGGACCAATCCGATATCCTTGAACACGCGCAGGTTGTTATAAACAGTGGCCACACTCATGTTTGGGAATTTACTTTCCAGCGCTTTGTATATTTCATCAGCTGTAGGGTGGGTCATTGCATTAAGCAGGAATTCAAGCACCGCATGACGCTGTGGAGTGATTCGGACGCCGGATGATTTCAATGTATCAATCGCATCCTGGAGTCGATGATCAGACACGGTCATGCACCTCGCTTTCATAAAATGATTCTTGATTTATAAAATTATTACATTAGAATGCTTACAATTAGTGTAACCTTTCCGTAAACCGGTTGTCAATATGGAAGCCCGCATTCCACGTTGGATTACACATCGGGATGGAGGGGTGTTTCCTTTCCGCTCAGCTTCTTATTCACATATCTGGCCGCAACAAACAGGAAATCCGATAAGCGGTTCAGATAGGACACAACTAGCGGGTTGTTCAGTTCATCCTCCAGCGTAACGGCCAGTCGTTCTGCTCTGCGCACAACGGTACGGGACAGATGGAGGGCGGCTGACGCTTCATGCCCTGATGGTAGTATGAAATTCTTCAACGGGTCAAGTTCCTGGTCCCACGTATCAATCTGCTGTTCAAGGTCTTCAATATGCTCCTGCTTCAGCTTCCAAGTGACATCCTTCCCCTTGGGTGTAGCAAGCTCCGCCCCTACATGAAAGAGAATCGTCTGGATTTTCTCCATCGTCTGCATGAAAGCTGCCTTATCCGTCCAGTCTTCCTTCCTTAGATGACTGAGCGCAACGCCTATGGTTGAATTAGCCTCATCACACGTTCCGTAGGCCTCCACTCTTACATCATTCTTCGCGACACGCTGGCCGTAAATCAAGGAAGTCTGCCCCTTATCACCGGATCTTGTATAAATACGCATCTCAATACCCCCGTTCTGGATCAATAATATTTCTCAACTCACCGTCTCCGTTCAGGAACACCTCAAGGTTTTCTTCAAAAATGGCAAAGCCGCGCGGCACATAATGAGGAGAAATGCCTGAGATGTGCGGCGTTACCGTCACATTTTCCTCTCCCCAGAATGGATGAGCCTCCGGAAGCGGCTCTTCTTCAAACACATCAAGTACGGCATGGGCGATTTCATCGGTGGTGACAGCATCCATAATGACGTCAGCCGGAACAAGATCCCCTCTTCCCATGTTCAAAAAGACCGCATGATCAGGCATGGCAGCAAAATGGGCGTGAGTCAGCATGCCCCTTGTCTCTTCGGTGCTCGGCAGGACAGCAACCATAAAATCAGCTTTCGGCAGGATCAGGTGGATGTCGGAAATCGGGTACACCTGGTCAAAATGCACCTTCGGCCGTCCGGACTTGGACAGGCCGATCGTTGTCATCCCGAAAGCTCCGGCAAGGCGGGCCGTTTCCTGAGCGATGGCCCCTGTGCCGAGCAGCACCATCGTGCGTTCACTGATTTCATTCATCTCAGCTCTCCGGCTCCATTCCCGCTTCTGTTCCTGCTTCATCAGCGTCTTGGCTTTTCTTGCCACCTGCAGCAGCATGGATATCGCGTACTCCGCCATCGGCTTGGCATGAATGCCGCGGACGTTGGTCACAAGGATGCCGCGCTTTTTGATTTCGTCAAAAGGCATCCGGTCCATGCCTGCCGACAAGACCATGATCCATTTCAATTTCTTAGCGACCTGGATTTTCTCTTCATCCAGATCCTCCCCGTATGTAATGAACACATCGGCTTCTGCTAAATAATGCTGCGCCTCATGCATCCCGTGACAGAAAACGAAATCCACCTCGTCAAAACGACGGCTCAAATGAATCCGGATTGATTCCGGAACCCTTTTAATAGCTGAAACAATCTTCATCGTGTCCCCTCCATCCTCTTTTTCTTTATCTTAGCTTATAAAGAAACCATAGTCACCTATGGACTATGGTTTCAAGCTGTTCTTATTGAAGGTTTTCACGGATGTATTGAAGAGCCGCTTCCACGTGGCCCTCTACTTTCACTTTGCGGAACTCCTCAGCAAGGTTCCCCTCTTTATCAATGATGAAAGTGGAGCGCTCGATGCCGTAATACTCCTTGCCGAAGTTTTTCTTCAGCTTCCATACGCCAAACTCCTCGGAAACCTTGTGGTCTTCATCTGCAAGAAGCATAAACGGAAGATCATGCTTGTTAATGAATTTCTCATGAGAATCAACCGGGTCCGGGCTGACACCAAGAATGACAGCGTCCAGATCTTCGAAACTTTCATGATGATCACGGAAGTCACAGGCTTCTGTCGTGCACCCCGGCGTCATATCTTTCGGATAAAAGTACAGGACGACGTTCTTTCCTTTGTAATCAGACAAAGAAACGGATTCCCCATTACTTGCCGGCAGTGTGAAATCTTCCACTTGCTTTCCTTTTTCTATAGACATATAAGCACCCTCCTTAAAGATATCTATCCTCTAGGGTACCTTACTCAGAAGGAAACTTCCAATCTCAGTCTCTTTTTTTGTTCGTCTGCCATACTTTGGCGGCAAGAGCCGCGGGAAGCGTGTAACCGATCATAGCCTCTAGAATCGCCAGCCACTTCCCCACCCCTACAGGCAGCATATCTCCATAGCCGACGGTAAATAATGTGACACCGCTGAAATAGATACTACGTATGAATTCTTCGATCCATGATACCCGCCTGGAAGGGATGCCTGTCCGGTATACATCCACCCCTTCCAGAATCAGCACCGTATATATGAGGCCGAAGCCAATCATCACGATGGTGTACAGAAGCATCACGGCAATGAACAGCTGACTCGAAAAAATTTTATGCTCGATTTCCAGGGAGTGAAAGATCTGCCGGAGACTCGCCCCCATCAGAAGCAGTAAAAGGATGCTGACGATAATCGTAACCATAGCGTGCTCCTTCTTATCATCCAGGTGGACATGGGTGACAGGCTTTACTTTTTCTTATGTCTTTTCCGAGATGGATATGCCTCCGGTGCTCGAAGATATTTGCTGAAAAACGGGCGGATGCACAGCCCGCTTTTCAGGGAAAGGCATAAGATACAGTAAACCGTGGAAAGGGGGAATTGTAATGGGTTACGGATATGGCGGAGGCTTTGCGCTGATCGTTGTTCTTTTCATCCTTCTAATTATCGTTGGTGCAGCGTTCGTATACTAAGAAGAACATCAACTGATGGGATGACCATAAACCAGTGTATATTCCTCATGGGTGCGACCGGACAGCTGCATAGGTTCGTATTGAAACACAGAGAAAGACCGGCCTGCTGAGTCAGGACGGTCTTTTTCTATCTTGTGACATGGACAAACATGCTACAATGAGAAAGTGAAACAGTTGTTAGGAGGTATAGCATGAACATTCCACGTTCAGAACAATTATATAAAGAAGCCGAAGCACACATCGTCGGCGGGGTGAACTCTCCTTCACGCGCCTATAAAGGTGTCGGGGGTGGGACACCGGTCTATATGGACAAAGCGCAAGGCTCCCGTTTCTATGATGTCGACGGCAACGAATACATCGATTACCTTGGTGCCTACGGGCCGATCATCACCGGACATGCCCACCCGCATATTACGGAGGCGATCACGAAGGCAGCACAGAACGGCGTCCTGTACGGGACACCGACGGTTCTCGAAAACCGGTTTGCTAAAATGTTGAAAGATGCCATCCCTTCCCTTGATAAAGTCCGGTTTGTAAACTCCGGAACGGAAGCGGTCATGACGACGATCCGTGTCGCGCGGGCATACACCGGCCGGAATAAAATCATTAAATTCGCCGGCTGCTACCACGGTCACTCCGACCTTGTCCTCGTCGCCGCTGGATCCGGACCTTCCACACTTGGTACACCGGATTCTGCAGGAGTACCGTCATCGATCGCCCAGGATGTCATTACCGTTCCATTCAACGACATTGAACCGTTCAAGGAAGCACTCCGCAAGTATGGCGATGAAATTGCAGGGGTCCTTGTTGAACCGATCGTCGGCAACTTCGGAATTGTTGAGCCAAATCCTGGTTTCCTGGAAGCTGTGAATGAGCTGACCCATGAAGCAGGCGCGCTTGTCATCTATGATGAAGTCATCACGGCCTTCCGCTTTACATATGGAAGCGCCCAGCAGTTGTTGAACATCGAACCGGACATGACCGCGATGGGTAAAATCATCGGCGGCGGGCTGCCGATCGGTGCCTATGGCGGACGGGCCGACATCATGGAACAGGTCGCACCGCTCGGACCGGCTTATCAGGCAGGAACCATGGCTGGTAACCCCGCGTCCATGTCAGCAGGAATCGCCTGTCTGGAAATCCTTCAACAGGAAGGTGTGTACGACGAGATGGACCGCCTCGGTCAAAAACTCGAAGAAGGTATCCTCCAGCACGCGGAACAAGCAGGCGTACAGATACAAATCAACCGCCTGAAAGGAGCCTTAACGGTTTACTTTACAGATGAAAAGGTAGAAAACTACGAGCAGGCGGAAAACACAAATGGAGAACGGTTTGCCCGTTTCTTCAAATTGATGCTTGCTGAGGGCATCAACCTTGCTCCATCTAAATATGAAGCCTGGTTCTTAACGACCGCTCATACGGACGAAGATATCGATCAGACACTCGAAGCGGTTGAGAAGACATTCAAGATTATGGCCGCTGAATAAGCACCATCCCCTTCTTCCTAGATAAGAAGGGGATTTTTTTATGGAAAGGGAGTTGCTTATCCTGATATTCCATGCTATTATATATTTATAATTCTGAATATTCCCACGAATTATGATCTTTGTTTCATTTCTTTCCCTTTTCATAGGAACCAGCTCTTGGGACTGGTTCCCCTTGGGCTTATGCTGTTTTCACGCATAAGCCTTTTTCTTTTGTTCTTCCTGCCCTATTATCATGTATAATGATGGCAGTCCTCCTTAATCGAGGAGTTTCCATGTAAAAAGGATGATGCTTGTATGAAACTGGGCGCACGGATGATGAAGACAGGTCTTGCGGTCGGGATAGCTCTTTATTTCGGACACTTGATCGGATTCATCTCCCCATTACTCGCTGCCATTGCTGTTGTTTTTTCCATTCAGCCTTCGATTTACCGTTCCTATCAATCGATTATTGAACAACTTCAGGGGAACATCATCGGGGCCATGATTGCCATTGTTGCCGTATTCACCCTTGGCAATGACCCATTTGTCGTCGGCTTTGCGATTATCCTCGTCATCGGAGTCACATCGACGATGAAGATGAACGAAAATACGATATCTCTTGCGGTCGTAGCGGTCATCGCCTTGATGGATGCCACCGACCAGACCTTCCTTTACTTCGCTGGCTCACGACTCGCATCCATGATTCTCGGTATTCTGGCCGCTTTCATCGTGAACCTCGTCTTCCTGCCTCCAAGGTATGAAACACGATTGTTCACCAAAATCGACAGCGCCACCAATGATATTCTACAGTGGCTCCGCGTGACAACGAGACAGTTGTCGGACGAGCCCGCTTTAAAATATGAAATTACGAGGATTCAGGATGACATGCGCTGGGTGGATCACACGTACCTGCTGTATTCAGAGGAACGGACCTACTTCAAGGGCAGCCGATTTTCCAAAGGAAGGAAAATGGTGCTCTTCCGACAGTTGATTACGACGACGAAAAAATCTTTCGATGTCCTGAAGGCCTTTTACAGGCTGGACCATAAGATCGAGCAGATCCCGGAGGATTTCCAGGACGCCGTCGTTCAGGAACTGGATAAGCTGATCAATGCCCACGAGAAACTGGTGTTGAGCTTGAAAGGAAGAATAAAACGAACGCACAAGCAGTCTCTCAGGCGGATCGAGGAACCGGATATTCCTTTATTGGTCGAGCGGCTGATGCATGTGTATGAAGAAAGCAACAATCCCGATAAGCTCGTTTTCCTTCCCCTCGCCTCGCAGCTGATGGAATACCATTATCAGCTTGAGCGGTTGAAGAGACTGTTGAAAAGTTACCAGAACCACCACCAGGGTGACTTCATCCAGACATCAGACAAATAGGAAAGAAGGTACCGCTAACGCGGACTTTAGACGGCCGGGAAGATTTCCGGCCGTCTTTTTTTGTCAGGTTCACTAAAAAAGGATGTTCTCCAGTGGTTTATTAGAGAAGATGATGTTCTGAGACACATATGTTGGGAAGTTACGCCTTCGGGTACAGTCAGTTGAGACCATAAACTTTTTTTAAAGACACAAAAAAGGCATCCGCCCATGCGGATGCCTTCTTTTACGTATTGGAATAGGTGGCTGGTTCATCCAGTTCCTGAACTTGATAAAGATCATAATAATGACCTTTCTTCCTCATTAACTCGTGGTGGGGGCCGACTTCAACGATTTCTCCGTTCTCAATGAGAACAATCCGATCCGCATGCGTGATTGTTGATAAGCGGTGGGCAACAATGAATGTCGTCCGCGATGATGCAAGACGTTCCAGCGCCCCTTGGATGAGATGCTCACTTTCCAGGTCAAGCGCACTCGTCGCTTCATCGAGCACTAACAGCGGTGGGTTTTTCAGGAAGACACGCGCAATCGCGACGCGCTGCTTCTGTCCTCCGGAAAGCTTCACTCCACGCTCACCGACGAGGGTGTCGTACCCGTTAGGAAGATCCATAATGAAGTCATGAGCATTGGCTGCCTTGGCCGCTTCGAACATTTCCTCATCTGTCGCATCAGGGTTTCCCATCCGGATGTTCATCGCAATGGATTCACTGAACAAAATATTGTCCTGCAGCACCATCCCGATTTTATCACGGAGCGAACGAGCCTGAACTTCTCGGATATCCGTGCCATCCAACAGGATTTTCCCTGCTGTCACGTCGTAAAACCTTGGAATCAAGCTGATCAGTGTAGACTTACCACCTCCACTCATTCCGACAAAGGCGATCGTCTCTCCTTTTTGGATATGCAGATCGATATCCTTCAGCACGAGCGGATCTTCTTCATCATAACGGAAGGAAACGCCCTCCAGGCGCACATCACCTTCTACATGCTCCAGCTTCTTGGCCCCGGGTTCATCGACAATGTCATATTCCTCATCGACAAATTCAAAGACACGGTCCATGGAAGCAATCGACTGGGTCAGGACAGTGGCTGAGTTCACAAGTCTCCTCAGCGGATTGTACACACGGTCCATGTAGCCAATGAACGCGACCATCGTACCGACCGTCAACGAGCCGGTAATGACCTGGTAGCCGGCAAAGGTAATGACGAGCAGTGGAGCCAGATCCGTAATCGTGTTCGTCACGGTATACGTGTACGCATTCCAATTGGTGTGCGTAATCGCCTTATCCAGGAAGTTTTTGTTTTTCGTACCGAACTGGGCCTGCTCATGGTCTTCCAAAGCAAAACTCCGAGTGACCGGAACTCCCTGCACGCGTTCATGCAGATGCCCCTGGACTTCAGCAAGGGCCTGGGAACGATCGCGCGTCAACTGGCGGAGACGAGCGTAAAAGTATTTGACCGCAAACCCGTAAAACGGGAATAAAGCAATCGCTACAAGCGTGAGCCATGGGTCCATCGTCAGCATGATAATAACCGCAACAACAATCGTGATCATATCGAGCCAGATGTTCATCAGGCCTGTGATGACAAACGTCTTCGTCTGTTCGACGTCATGAATGACACGAGAAATGATCTCTCCCGTCTTTGTCCTGGAATAAAACCGCAGACTAAGACGCTGGATATGATCGAACAGCTTTTCACGGATATCATAGAGGATGTGGCTTCCGATCCACTGGGCGAGATACTGGCGGATATATTCCACCGGCGGTCTCAGCACGAGGAAAACGAAGAGCGCTCCGCCCATCAGCCAGAGCAGCTGATCCATTTTTTCCGACTGGGCCATCTGATCTGCATTAATGATGTCATCAATGACATATTTCGTTATCAACGGCATCAGCAGTGGAATGGAGAATTTAATGATTCCAATAAGAACGGTTAAAATTATTTTTCCTTTATACGGTTTGACAAACTTCAAGTACCTCTTGATGCTGTCCAAAAAATCACCTGCTTCCTTTCACCTGAACAACAAGAGAAGCGCACTCCTTAGAAGTGCGCATCCACTCATTATCTATACGTTAAATATCTTTCGTACCACTGATCAATAAACTCCGGCGAGAAAGGTCCCTTTCTCTGCCTGATCCATCTAAGTAAAATATCCACATTGTTATACAGAATACGGTCCAGCACGTGAGGATAGTTCATTCTTCTCTTATGAACTTCATACTCGTCCTCATCTAAAATCTTGTACGTCATATCCGGAAACACCTTCACATCGAGATCATAATCGATGTACTTGATGGTTCCGTCCTCATAGATGAAGGGAGAGCTGATATTACAGTAATAGTACACGCCGTCTGTCCGAATCATCCCGATGACGTTGAACCAGTACTTGGAATGGAAATAACAGATGGCAGGCTCTCTGGTCACCCAGCGGCGGCCATCGCTTTCTGTGACGGTCGTCCGGTCATTGGCACCAATGATGACATGCCTCGTTCCTTTTAATATCGTTGTACTTTCCCAAACACGGTGTAAATGCCCATTATGCTTATAGCTTTGAATTTCAATCCGCTTCCCTGCTTCCGGGCCGGGCATAAGATCCCCCCTTCCCTTTCTTTACCGTTTCACCTTCTGTCTATTATAACGACAAACGAAAGCGAATGAAAACAATTACTCTGAAAAGTATGCCGGACGCTCCTTTCTTTTTTCAAGAGAACGGGGAGGGGATTCAAGATGGACCATTATATAGGAAGAAATAGAAAAAAGAGCCGCCCGTTGCCGGGACGGCTCTTACTCATGGGAGATTGCAACAGGCTAATCAAACAGCCCGGCCAACCTGCCAAAGATTCAGGTTACTTTTTCTTCGCCTGAGATTTTTGGTTCTGCTCGATTACGTGCTGTGCATCTGTCTGCTTGGCAAACTCAGCGCCGTATTGGGAATTCCCTTGAGCAGCTTGTTGGTTTTGTTGTTTTACGTGATTAACATCCGTACCAGCTGCTGTTTTGTTTTGTTTCGGTTGCTTAGCCATGTGTATCACCTCCGCAAAAATTATTGTGTACAGCGAGCCTCTGTTTCATTCCTCATCGATCGAAATTTTTCACAAAAAAAAGAGCGACCCTTGATGGGACGCTCTTTTCTGATGCTTTGATTAGTTGGCAAGACGCTTCGTACCGATATAGCGGCTTCCCCAGTAGTTGCTGGAAAGGGAGCTGATTTCCACGCCGTTCGTAGAACCTGTGTGGATGAACTTGCCGTTTCCAAGGTAGATTCCTGCGTGAGACGCACCAGGCTTGTACGTTTCAAAGA
The DNA here is from genome assembly GCF_056158945.1 of Halobacillus sp. ABH2_015. NCBI lineage: Bacteria > Bacillati > Bacillota > Bacilli > Caryophanales > Bacillaceae > Halobacillus > Halobacillus sp. ABH2_015. The sequence continues at coordinate 709,278 of NZ_JBSWUG010000002.1, read as the reverse complement.
AGACGATGTCTCCAACCTGGCGCTGGGAATCACTGACAGACTGCATACGGCTGTCTGCATAAATGGTAGCTACTGTACGTGGAATGCTTACGCCTTCCTGTGCGAATACGTAGTTAAGGAATCCACTGCAGTCAAAACCGGATGGGGTGCTTCCTGCCCATACATATGGTGTACCGATGTGCTTTTTAGCTTCTGCAACCAGTCCATCTACAAATCCAGAGTTTGAACCTGAAGAACTCGTGGTAGATGTATGACTAGAGGATGAAGAGGAAGATGAAGAAGACGATGTGGACGCCTCACCACTTACCTTCAACTTCTGACCTACATAAATCGTTGTACCGGACAAGCCGTTCAGGCTCTTAAGGCTGGACACGGATGTTCCGTACTCGTATGCAATAACAGAAAGGGAATCACCGCTCTGAACGGTATATGTGCTTGTTGACTTAGATGAAGAAGAGCTTGAGCTGCTGGAAGAAGTAGACTTACTGGAGCTGGAAGAACTTCCAGAAAGAGAAAGCTTCTGTCCAGGATGGATAACATCACTGGAAATATTATTCATGCTCTTCAACTTAGAAACAGACATGCCGTGGTTTACTGCAATCGCCCAAAGGGAATCACCACTTTTAACAGTGTACGATCCACTTCCGGAATTGGAAGACGACGTTGATTTCTGTGAAGATGATGCATCTTTTTCAACAATCAAACTCTGACCAACGTAAATCATGCTGGAATTCAGACCATTCCATGATTTGATTTCTGAAACAGATCCGTCATACTGCCTGCTCAAATCCCAGATTGTATCCCCGGATTTAACCTTGTGCAATTCATCCGCAAAAACTGAAGTTCCCATAACAGATGCCCCAAGCAAAGCTCCACTGACCGCCGTAACCAATTTTTTCTTATTCATGTATTCTTTACTCTCCCCTATGTATGAATTGTTATAATTGTGCAATCAAATAACCTAAATCCCATTATTCATAAAAGACAATTGTTTGTAAATACTCCAAAACTTCTACAAATACCAACAAAGCCAGTCGAACCCTTTGATACCAAGGTTTTCCACACTTCGTTACATTTACTTTACAGGTTTGTTACATGTGTATTTGTCGAATTTTGTTTGTATGAGCAGGACAATTGTACATACATTAAGGAGGAAAAGGAGGCTGTTCTTTTATGTATGTTGGAAGAGATTTAGCTGGATTGACGATGGAACCCAAACAAAACTGGGAAGAAAAAGAGCTGGGGTATTTTCATACATCCCTGTCGCAGGCCGCGCCCTATCTGAATGCAGAAGGTGTCACGCTGCTCAGGGAAATCAACAAAGAAATAGAGCGCCGCGGCGGTCTGGAAGCAAAGGAAGCTTCCTGGACCAGCGGCACTCATACAGTTACGGACTAATATACGGATGGGCTTTTTGATGGGACACGGGAAATGGATGATCAAGCATGGCTTCACGGGTGACAAACCTGGCCCGCTCATGATCGAGATGGCCGCTTTTCACAACGGCTCTGACCACATCCATTTCCCAGATCAAATGGGAAAACACATGACGGACATGATCCACCTTTTCCCCGAGTTCTACCTTCAGACCATACTCCCCGTACACCCAGACCGGTACGGATTCCTGATCCACATCTTCCAGTGGAACCATCGGATACTGCCACAGCGAGGCCAGAAGCCCTTCTCCGGGGCGCTGCTCAATCAATACCTCACCTTGGTCATTTTCAATTAAAAGCAGCAGGTAAGGGATTTTTTTCTGTTTTTTCTTCGACGCTTTAATAGGGAGTTCGGTTTCGGCTCCTTTTTCAAAGGCGCTGCAGTGATCCTGCACCGGACAAAGCATACAGGACGGTGTCTTCGGTGTGCAGATAAGGGCACCAAGCTCCATCAGACCCTGATTGAAGGCGGATGGATCCTCTTTGGAGATCAAGTGCCGGACGAGTTCTTCAAACAGCTTTCTTGTGCTCTGCTTACTGATATCATCCTCTACATAAAGAATACGGGAAAGCACCCGCATCACATTTCCATCGACAGCCGGCTCCGGTGTGTCATAGGCTATACTCAAGATCGCCCCTTTCGTATAGGGGCCGACGCCTTTCAGTTTCCCAAGTTCATCCGGGTCACTCGGTACTACCCCGTCATAGGATTCGACAACTTCCCTGACAGCGTTTTGCAAATTTCGAGCACGGGAATAGTAACCTAACCCCTCCCATGCCTTTAAAACCTCCTGCTCATCGGCTTCGGCTAAGGCTTCGGGGCTTGGGAATCTGCTCATAAAATGGTTAAAATAAGGAATAACCGTATCAACACGGGTCTGTTGGAGCATAATTTCTGATACCCAGACTCTGTATGGGTCCTGATTTTCCCGCCAGGGCAGGATTCTCTGCTCTTTTTTAAACCAGGATATAAGATCATCTCTAAAAGCATTTACATTGGTATGATTCAATAGGAAGGGAACTCTTTCTTTCGGTTTCACTGGAAACACCTTTCTTATTTAACGTTTTCGTCACCCAAAAAGGAGGTTTGTACGTTGGATACTGGTACTCATGTGGTCATGGGTGTCGCTCTTGGCGGTATCGCTACGCTTGACCCAGCCGTAAGCTCTGATCCGGCTTTATTCAATGCTGTCCTGATCGGCACGCTCGTCGGGTCACAGGCACCGGACATTGACACCGTTCTGAAACTGAAAAACAATGCCGTTTACATCCGCCATCACCGTGGAATTACCCACTCCATTCCGGCGGTCCTTTTATGGGGAATCAGTATCCCCGGCATCATATACTTATTTAACCCGGAGGTCAACTTTCTGCATTTGTGGCTGTGGAGCTTTTTAGCGGTCATTCTTCACGTATTCGTAGACATCTTCAACGCCTACGGGACCCAGGCCTACCGTCCGATTACGAAACGCTGGGTCGCTTATGGCTTCATCAACACCTTCGACCCTTATATTTTCATTCTGCATATCGCCGGGATCGTCGCTTGGAACCTTGGGGCTTCACCCGGAATGATGTGGCTGATCATTTACGGAGTCATTGCCATTTATTACGTGAAACGGTATTTCGATAAACGGGAACTTGTCCGCCTCATTCATGAAAATGTGGACGGAGTGACTCAGATTGCCACCTCCCCCACCATCAAGCAGAATATATGGCGGATTGCCATTACGACTCCGGAACATTATTACGTAGGAAGGGCCGAAAACGGACATTTGAAAATTCTGGACAGATTCGTGAATAAACCGATTGATTACGATGATCCGGTCGTTCAAAAAGCATTAACCGACCAGAACATCAAAGCCTTTCTGTCCTTTTCACCCGTCTACCGCTATGAATTAAGCTACTTTGACGAATATACAGAAGTCCGTTTCATCGATCTGCGCTACCGCTCCCGCGGACGTTATCCTTTTGTAGCTGTTGCGCAGATTGATGATGAGCATGGAGACCACTTGAAGATTCTCAATTCCTATACCGGCTGGGTGTTCACGGAGGAAAAACTGCAGAATAAACTCAGTCCGATGGAATCGAAGTCGTAATGAAAAAAAACCTCTTTGAAGAGAGGCCACTGAAAGAATGAGGATTTGTTAAGGCTAAAGTTTTAAAAAAGCGGATGGTATGGATAAAATATTCCATGCCATCCGCTTTTTTTATATTTATGTGGCTTTTCGTTGTACAAGAAAAAAAGGGATTTTCTTTTATAAATCAAAGTCAAATCACTTTTTAAAGATGGGACACCGTTGATTTCACGAGAAGCGTTCGATGGTGACGCCTGCGGGAACAGCGCGAGCCGAAGACCCACTTGGTCAAGTGATCTTCTTGACCAAGTTAGCTGAGGCCGTGCCCGCGGCAAGCATCCATCGACAAGCAATTCGTGAGAATCAACAACTTTAAACCACTTCTCCTGATTAGGAAGGAGTTTTCAGCGGCCTCCTTTGAACGGGCTCCCTTTTTAATGCAGATCCCCTTTTTTCTCAAGCATTTTCTTGTATTTCGAATTGGTGGCTGCGAACTCATGAAGCCTTGGTCCGTAATTTTGGATCCACTGCGTCACAATCTGTTCCGTCACTTTCTTTCCTTCGTATTCACGACCTGCCTTCGCACGTGTCGTTTCGAAATCTTCCCACAGAAGCTCGACCCATGTAAGGGCCTCTTCCATTGTCAAATGTTCGTTCTTCTTATATAGGGTTTCAGCCAGACGCTGATAAATTTCATTCATGGTACCACTCCGTCTCTGCCATAGTTTACCCTTTATTATAACACATCACAGGCAGCAGGCGGGGTATACTAAGCCTGCCTCTTCCCGGAGGCATAGGAGGGTGACGAATGCGTAACAAGGCCAAAAATTTCCCGAATGTTCATATGACCCACGCACCGGATGATCAGAGTGAATACTCGAACAAGCGTCCGAACGGAACGATCAACAATAAGCCGCAGGAACGCGCGGCCCGATCGAGACACCGTGATGTTAACGACACAGGGAGGAATTACCATGGGTAAGCGTAATTTCAAAGCCGCTCCGGCTTCTCATTCCCACCGAAGCTCAAAGCACATGAGCCGACGTGTGAATGGTGAAACAGAGCAGACGCAGGCGAACCAGATCACTGAAATTCAAATGAGAAAAAGAAACTAAAGAAACTAAAGAAACCAGGTACCTTATGTAACCGGTTCAGACTGTCGAGAATTCCTCGACAGTCTTTTTTAACTGAGGCTGTACCGTTTCTGTGAATGCGTGGGTTCACCTGGTATTTAAAAGGCGCTGATAAAGGAAAAGCATCCTTTACCAGCGCCTTTTTGTAAATATGTCTACTCCCTGCGCATGATGGCGGGGAGCGTTCGGTGGTAACGCCTGCGGGAACAGCACGATCCGAAGATCCAATTGGTCAGGCGATCTTCTTGACCAAATCAGCTGAGGCCGTTCCCACGGCAGTCATCCACCGATAAGCAGAGCGGTGTACTCGATACTTTCTATTCCTGTACGTGACGGCCGAGCATGGAAATCGGCAGGGCCTCTTCTTCTGTACTCACCTTTTGACCATTCTGCTTCCGATATCCCCAGGCAAAAATTCCGTTCATATATTCGATGAAGAAGGTATGCTCATAGTCTCCGTCCATTTCGTAGGTTTCCCCTGCTGAGAAATCGTCCGGATTCATCATATAGGCTTTAGCCATAATGATCTTCCGTTCATGGACAGCGTATTCATTGACCATGCCAAGCTGCTCCGCCTTCTGGGCTTTTTCTGTCAGCTCGGCTATTTCATCCCTTAACTCTCTCTCTGAATAGTCGCTGTATCTCCGTTCCATCCTTCTCCCCCTTATCTGTACTTTCTTTACATTCTAACAGGCTTTAGCGACAATGGATATATGTCAGGACAAGGAGGCTGATTTCATTGGCAAAGATTTGGATAACAGGTGCCGGAACAGGACTGGGAAGGGCTCTCGCCCACACCTATGCCCGGGAAGGAAACCACATTGTATTGAGTGGCAGGAAATACGAACCCTTAGCGGCTGTTCAGAGGGAAATTGAACAGAATAACGGACGCGCAGAGGTTATCGTCTGCGATATTACAACCCCTTCCTCCATCGCTTCGGCTGTAGAGAATATCGACCACGTCGATGTATTGATCAATAACGCTGGAACCGGCATTTTCGGAGAGCTGTCTTCCTACTCTGAGAACGATATAGAACAATTGCTGGGAACCAACGTCAAGGGGACGATCCTTATGACACAGGCAGCCCTTCCCCGTCTGCGGCAGTCTGAAGGCCGCGTGTTGAATATCATTTCCACAGCCGGCCTGCGCGGGAAAAAGAACGAAAGCATCTACTGCGCCAGTAAATTTGCTCTCAGAGGCTTCACAGAGAGTCTGCAGAAGGAATGGGAAGAAGAAAGCATCACAGCGACCGCTGTCTATATGGGCGGGATGAATACACCATTCTGGAACGATACCGACCACGTTCAACATCCGGAGAAGATGAAGAGCCCGGAAATCGCAGCAGATCAAATTTACAAAGAGGATGACGGCCGCACTGAAATTTTTGTTGACCGTTAAAAAAACAGATTGCTTGGTGTTGTTATGTAACATGTGAGCTCAGATCACCCCTTTCTTTCATGGGATTTGTAGGAGGCGGCCTTGGAAATGACTCCCTTTCCGCGGGGTACCGTGAGCCGCGGAAAGCAGACGGTTTTCCCTGCCATCCCATGCTCTGAATAAACAACGGACCGGACCTCTAATTCCAGACGGGGACGATTTAGTAATCGTTTAAACTATCAACAACAGATTTTAACAAAGCTGAAAAATAAAAAGACAGCCTGCCGGATCGGCAGGCTGTCTTTTTTATGAATTACTCACCAAGGTTTTCTTCTTTTGCTTTTGCAACAACAGCGTTTACTGCTTCTTCTTCGTCTGCACCTTCAGCAGAGAACGTGACTTCAGCGCCGTTTGGAATTCCAAGGGACATGACGCCCATGATGGATTTCATGTTAACGGACTTGCCATTGTACTCAAGGTTTACGTCAGATTCGAATCGGCCGGCTACTTGTACAAGTGCTGTGGCTGGACGTGCGTGTACACCGTCCGCAGATGTGATTTTCATTGTTTGTTGTGCCATGATACATTCTCCTTTTTATTCAGTGATTTCTACAATATCCGGCTGGTTATGATTCACTTCACCAGATGCTTTCAGGCTGACACTCTTGCCTTCCTGAAGGTTTGTAAAGATAATCGGTGTCACAATAGACGGAGCGTTTTCCTTAACGAAGTCCAGATCGACCTCCATTAACGCCTGTCCCTGCTTCACTTCGTCTCCTTCAGCTATTTTAGCTGTAAATCCTTCACCTTTCAATCCTACTGTATCAATTCCGATATGAAGCAGGATTTCCATGCCATTATCAGCTTCAAGGCCGATCGCATGTTTTGTAGGGAATACGTTCAACACTTTACCATTGATCGGTGATACCACTTTTCCGTCAACCGGCTCGATGGCAAAGCCGTCACCCATCATTTTACCAGAGAACACCTGATCCGGCACCTCTGTAATCGGCATGATTTTTCCTTTCAGCGGGCTGACAAACGAAAGCTCGCCTTCAGCAACAGGAGCTTCTGCCTGTTTCTGTTCATTCATAATTTCAGCTACGTCTTCTTTGGAACGTGGTGTTTTACCATCAATGATGTCCTGCATTTGTCCACGCAGCGTATCAGAGACAGGGCCGAAGATAGCCTGGATGTTGTTTCCAACTTCCATGACCCCGGAAGCACCTAGTTTTTTCAGACGGTTTTTGTTGACATCATTTTTATCGTTTACAGAGACACGGAGTCTTGTGATACAAGCATCCAGGTGGTCGATGTTTTTCTGACCGCCCATCGCCTCAAGAATTTCAAATGGCAGGTCGCCCACTTCTCCATCCTCTTCTTCATCTTCTGCTTCGTCTTCACGGCCTGGAGTAGCCAGGTTGAACTTAAGGATCGCCCAGCGGAACCCGAAGTAGTATATGACGGAGAAGATAAGTCCAACGATGATGACCCACCACCAGTCTGTACGGTTGGGAAGGACACCAAAGAGAATAAAGTCAATCAGACCACCGGAGAAGGTCTGTCCGATTTTCACCCCGAGGATCTCCATGATCATGAAGGAGAACCCGGCAAATACAGCGTGAATAGCGAAAAGGATCGGTGCTACGAACAAGAATGAGAATTCAATCGGTTCTGTAATCCCTGTAAGGAAAGAAGTCAGGGCAGCAGAAGCCATGATTCCTCCGACCACTTTTTTACGTTCCGGCTTCGCTGTGTGATAAATGGCAAGCGCTGCCGCGGGAAGACCGAACATCATGAACGGGAATTTACCGACCATGAAAGTACCGGCAGTAAAATCAACCCCATCTTTCAGCTGTTCGAAGAAAATTGTCTGGTCACCACGGATAATTTCACCGGCCGCGTTGGTGTAGGAACCAAACTCAAACCAGAATGGTGAATAGAAAATGTGGTGCAGACCAAATGGAATCATGGAACGCTCAATCAGGCCGAAGAAGAAAGCAGAGATGGTCTGGTTTCCTTCAAGCATCAGCTGGGAAAGAGCATTCAGACCGGCTTGTGCAAACGGCCATACCCAAAGCATAATCACACCTAGAATCAAGGACGTAAACGCCGTGATGATTGGAACGAAACGTTTACCGGCAAAGAATCCAAGGAACTGTGGCAGTTCTATATTGAAATACCGGTTGTACATCGATGCTGCTAATATACCGACGATAATACCTCCAAAGACTCCGGTCTGGAGCGTTGGTATACCGAGGACTTCCGCATAGGCGGGATCAGAGACCATGTCGGCATCAACGTTACCGAGCACGCCCATAACAACGTTCATAATTAAGTAACCGATAATCGCAGCAAGACCTGCAACACCATCGCCTTTAGCAAGACCGATGGCAACACCTACAGCGAAAAGAAGCGGCAGGTTGGCAAAGACAATTCCACCAGCTTCAGCCATCACCTGGAGCAGTGTCTGCACCCACTCGGTACCGAAGAATGGAACTTTGTCGACAAAGCTGTCCTGTGCAAAACTTGTACCAAAAGCTAGAAGAATACCGGCTGCAGGCAGCAGGGCCACAGGGGTCATCAACGCTTTACCGACTTTTTGCAGTGTGCCGAAAGCATTCTTAAACATAAGTATTTCCTCCTTTTTGTTTGTGGCAGAAATGCCGGAGCAATCAAACTAAAACGGTTTCAGTCTTAAACAGATCATGACCATGTAGGAATAATGACTTGAAGCCGATCTGTTTATGGACATAAAAAAGGCATGAGCACAGCAGGCCAAAGTGGCATAAGGATAGACCTATCCCTATGATAACCACTTCCCCTGCATGTACTCATGCCTGATCGTGTCAGTAACACGTACGTTTTAGGATTTATGGGTTAAACGCTGCAGATGAATCGTCAGATAAACGGCTTCTGATTCATCTACGGGTTTATTCAGCTGTTTCTGCATCACTTTAATCAACTTCCAAGCAAGATTATAGCATACCGGGTACTCTTGTTTCAACATCTGAGCAAGACGAATTTCATCCCCTGCCGATTCCCCCTGGTAGACACGGTCGATTGCTCTGTGAAGGTGCTGGACAAGCCGGTGATAATCGACACTTTTTTTGTCGATCTCAACGTCCATGGTTTCCTCCACAATTCCTACAAGCCGGGTGATCAACTGGTTATGCCGGTTGATTTCCCGGAGCGTCTTATCCGTGACTGCACTATGAATATGCAGCGCAATAAAACCGGTTTCCCCTTCCGGAAAATGAATGCCCATCTGGTCGTAGATCATTGTCACCACTTCTGTCGCCACCTGGTATTCCTTCGGGTAAAGCGATTCGATTTCGAACAGGAAAGGATTGGTGAACTGCATTTCCTTTTTCGCCCTGTTGATGGCGAAAGCGATGTGGTCAGTCAGAGCCACGTGGATATGCTGGTTCAGCTCCTGCCCCATCCTCGCTTCAATATGATGCAGAATATCATTCATAAAATCGATCAGCGCTTCATCAATGTAAGGCAGCAGATTGACATACTGTTCCTTTTCCTGTTCATTGCTCAATAGAAAGGTTTTGTCGGCTTTATCGAAGGAGACGTCCTCCCCTGTGGACTTGTTAAAACCGATCCCTTTTCCGATCAGCACCACTTCCTCGTAGGACGGGTGGGCAGCAATGATGACGTTATTATTCAATACTTTTTTTATTGTTAATTGCTGTTCCATAACGGTCCCCCACTAACATCACACTAAAAGCGTTTTCAGTCATCTCATAACTTCTATCCTATAGTTGATTTGTATTTTTTACAAGAGGTTAAACTACGGGCAGGTATTCTCCTTTGTGTGTAAGCGATTACGTCGTGTACAATCATGAAGGTACTTGATAAATGCCAAAGGAAGGAGCATTTCCATGATCAAATTGTTTGTGACAGACCTTGATGGCACCCTGCTCGGTCAGGACCATTATATAAAGAATGAAGATGTAGATGCCTTAAAAAAAATGATCGACTACGGGACTCCGCTTGCCGTAGCATCCGGACGGATGGACCATGAAATCAGCGAGGTGCTGAAACGTGTAGGCGTCAACGGCCACCGCGTCAGCCAGAACGGCGCTTTCGTGTTTGACGATCAGAACAAGCCGGTCCTCGCAAAGACGTTCGACCCTGAGCTTGCCCGCCGGATTGTCAGTGAAATTGACGCCGAACCGATGGTTAAAACCGTATCGACAGCTGATGAAACCTTTACGAAGGAGCACAGCCACTGGATCGACCTCATTTCCGAGCAGATGTTCCATGACATCATCGTTAAGCCGGAGCTGAATGAGCTGATCGGTACAAAAGTGACCCCGTCCAAGATTACCCTGCACGGACAGGAAGCCGATGTCATCAAGGCTGCTGATAAAGTCGCAGGCGCCTTCGGCGAAGAAATCGACAGCTTCATCTCCCATGAAACCTGCGTGGATATGATGCCTAAAAACATCAATAAGCAGAGTGGTTTGAAAAAGTTGATCGAAGGACTCGGGCTCGCGCCTGAAGAAATCGCCTGTGTCGGGGATTCCTTTAATGATGTAAGCATGTTTGAAATGACACCACACAGCTACGTCATGTCGACAGCACGTGATGAAGTGAAAGCGAAAGCCGGTACGGTTGTCGATCATGTTCACGAAGCCATTGAAGACCTTGATAAAAAAGGCCTGCTCAGAAAACAAGAACAAGTAGTTGACGTTTAAGTCACCTGCTTGTTCTTTTTTCATGCTAGCTTTCTTCGATATATTCCTCCATGAACCTGTCAATGGAATCGAATGCAAACCCTTTTCGGTACAGGCCTGCTTTCACCTTCTGCTTCAGTTCATAGCCTTCTGCCTTGGAAGAATACTTCCGGAGCAGTTTCTCCCCCTGGTGAACGACCGCCTGCCACTCGGCATCCTCATTTTCCTCATCAGGGAGCTGTGTAAGCACCTCTTTTATGACATCTCCTGTAAAGCCTTTCTGCATCAGCGTCTGCTGCACCTGTTGAACCTGCTGTTTATGAGACTTCCTGCCATCGTTCCTCATTTTCTTTTCCGCAAATTTCAAGGCTTTTTCAATCTGCTCGTCGAAAGAATAATGATGAAGCGCATCCGCTGCGGTCTGCGCATGGACCCCTTTTTCAATCAGTTCCTTTTTCACCATGAGCGGCCCTTTACTGGAAGTCGTCACCCTCGTCCGGACAAGGGAACGGGCGAATTCCTGATCATTCAGCAGCCGCTCGTTTTGTAACCGCTGGATGATTTCATCAATCTGCTCCTGATCGGTTTCCTTGTCCGTCAAATAATCACGGATTTCCTTTTCCGACCGCATTCGATAGCTTAAATAATTGATGGCAAGGGTATAGGATTTATGCAGGTTATCACTCTGAATCAGTGCCTGGACCGCGGCATCATCAAGCTCCATATTTTTCTGGAGGTTGTGCTTGATGAGGACATCTTCATCAACACTGAATCCGTATTCTTCTCCCTGGCCTTTATCCAGAAAAATATTGTACCGTGCCTTATTTTTTTTCTGCGTTGTAATTTTTGTCAGTTTAGCCATTCGCTTCACCCCAATGCGTTTATTTTACCACGACTCCACCTTATATACATGATAAAGGACCGGGGACAGCCTATCCATAGAACAGGAGGAATAGAAATGAAAATTGCCGTAACTGGTGGAACAGGATTTGTAGGACAGAAACTCGTACAATCGTTACAAGAGGAAGGTCATGACATCTACATACTGACCCGGAGTCCCGAAAAGCACCAAAACACAGATCAGGTCACTTATGTTGGATGGTTGAAGGAATCCTTCAACCCGGAAAAGAAACTGCCTGTGCTGGACGCCATTGTAAACCTGGCCGGTGAATCGTTGAACAGCGGACGGTGGACAGAGGAAAAGAAACAGTCCATCCTTAAGAGCCGGATCGAAGCCACTGAGGGCGTGCTTGACTTGATTGATGCCCTTCCTGAAAAGCCGGATGTACTCGTCAACGCATCAGCTGTCGGATTTTATGGACAATCCAAAACGAAAACGTTTACGGAAGAAACGACAAAAGCAGGGAACGATTTTCTTGCGAGTGTCGTCGTGGAATGGGAGGAAAGAGCGGCTAAAGCCAGGGAAAAAGGGGTGCGGACCGTTTATGTGCGCTTCGGAATTATCTTAGGTGAGGAAGGCGCCCTTCCTAAAATGGTCCTGCCTTACAAAATGATGGTCGGTGGAAACCTTGGCTCCGGCGAGCAGTGGATGTCCTGGATCCACGTCCAGGACGTTGTCGGCCTCATTCAATTTGCCCTCATTCACCCTGACCTGGAGGGGCCGTTGAATGGAACAGCTCCCAATCCGAAGCGAAACAAAGATTTCGGACAGACATTGGGGGATGTTCTCAACCGGCCGCACTGGCTCCCGGCTCCGGCCTTCGCATTGAAGGCGGCGCTTGGAGATATGAGCACCCTCTTGCTCGATGGTCAGGCCGTCATTCCGAAAAAAGCGCTCCGCGAAGGGTACAGATTCAAGTATCCCGAACTAGAGCCGGCTCTTGCCTCTATTCTGGAAAACTAGCAAAAAAAGGAACAAAGTCCCGGACTTTGTTCCTTTTTTTAGAGCCAACAGGACAGAATAACCGTATAATAAAAGTATAACTATTGGAAAGGCTGTATGTTTATGATGACTGTCATTAAGAATGTCCATATTCACCCGATCACCTCCCCTTCTATTCCGAATGGCTCTGTCCACGTTGTCGACGGAAAAATTCAGGATTATGGAGCGGACCTTCAAATTCCTGAACAAGCGGAATGCATTGATGGAAAAGGCATGGACTTGTATCCCGGCTTTATTGACGTCCACACCCACCTCGGATTATATGATGAAGGTACAGGCTGGGCAGGCAGTGATGCCAACGAAACGATCGAAGCCATTACTCCACACTTAAGAGCTATCGACGGCGCTCATCCGCTGGATCCTGCCTTCTTCAATGCGCGCAAAGCGGGTGTCACGACTGCCCACATTATGCCGGGGAGCGCCAACATGATCGGCGGAATGACGTCGGTTATCAAGACCGTTGGCCATACGATCAACCAAATGATTCTACGGCAGACGGCCGGACTGAAGCTGGCTCTCGGTGAAAACCCGAAACGCATTCACTCCCAGTCCAAAAATGCGTCCATTACGCGTCTTGGAATTATGGGGACGCTTCGGGAAACGTTCTATGCTGCCATGAAAGATCCCGACCCCGGCCTCCGTGTCCAGCCGATACTCAAAGCGCTCAATAAGGAAATCCCTGTCCGGATCCACGCACACAGAGCGGATGACATTGTTACAGCGCTCCGGTTTGCAGATGAGTTCGATCTCGATTTAAGAATCGAACACTGTACAGAAGGGCACCTGATTGCAGACGAGCTGGCCGGCCGTGATCTTCAGGTATCTGTCGGCCCCACCTTTACAAGGGCGTCTAAAATTGAACTGCGCAATAAAACGTGGCAGACGTATAAAATTCTGCATGACTACGGCATTAAAGTATCGATTACGACCGATCATCCCTACACCCCTATCCAATACTTAAACATCTGTGCAGCCCTGGCGGCCAGAGAAGGAATGGAAATTGAGGATGCCCTCCGCGGCATTACCATTACTCCAGCGAAAAACCTTGGCGTGGATGACCGTGTCGGATCTATCGAAAAAGGCAAAGATGCCGACCTTGTCCTATGGAGCGGCCACCCTTTCGAGTATCTCTCCAAACCGATATGGACAATGATTGATGGGAAAATGGTTTACTATCAGGAATAACAAAACAAGCCTCCACCATAAGCGGGTGGAGGCTTGTTTTCATTCATTCAAGATTGGCATGCTTTCCGTACATCGTCTCTGAATCCAGTCCTTTTTTCTCCATCAGACCTAAAATCAAAGCATCATATAAGACAAGCATGGTTTGTTCAAATAAAGATCCCATCGGCTGTATCGTGCGGAACTCTTCCTGACCACGGTCTTTGGGTGCCCCCGGCATTTGAACCGTTAGATCCGCTGTTTTTCCGATTGTAGAATCAGGCTTGATCGTAACAGCCGCCACTTTTCCACCTAAACGCTTTGCCTTTTCTGCAACAGCCGCAAGCGAAACGGTTTCTCCAGAGCCTGTCCCGATAATCAAAAGGTCCCCTTCTTCCAATCCAGCTGTGACGGTCTCACCTACCGCATAAGCGTCCAGTCCTATATGCATGAGACGCATGACAAAAGATTTTCCCATTAACCCGGACCGGCCGGCGCCCGCAACGAAAATTCTCCTGGACTGAAGCATCTGGGTAATCAGTGCTTCTGTTTCTTCTTTAGAAATGTAAGAAACACTTTCTTCGAGTTCAGCGACAATCTTTTTCATATACGCTTGTGCATTCATAAGATGACTCAGCCCTGGGTGATCAGCTCTTTGATTTGCTTGGCAGCTGATGCTTGATCTTCCTGACCAGTAATTCCTCCGCCGACAATGATTAAATCAGGCTTGTGGCTGATCACTTCTGGAAGGGTTTCGAGCTTGATGCCGCCCGCAATAGCCGTCTTCGCGTTCTTGACTACTTTCTTAATTGCGGCAAGGTCTGCAAAAGAATCTTTTCCAACGGCTTGGAGATCATAACCCGTGTGCACACAAATGTAATCCACACCGAGCTGGTCCAGTTCTCCGGCACGTGTTTCAATATCCTGAACAGCGATCATGTCGGCAAGAATCTCTTTGCCCTGATTCTTCGCTTCCTCGACGGCACCTTTGATGGATTCATCTTCAGCAGCTCCCAGAATGGTAACGATGTCTGCTCCTGAAGCAGACGCTTGGCTGACTTCGTAACCGGCAGCATCCATAATTTTAAGATCAGCAAGAACCGTCATATCCGGGAAGGCTTTCTTCACTTCTCTAACCGCCTTCAATCCTTCATTGATGACGACCGGCGTTCCGATTTCCACCACATCGACATGGTTCTCCACTTCCTTCACCACTTCAATGGCACCGTTAATATCTACAAGGTCTAAAGCAAGTTGTAATTTCATTTATCTTCGACTCCTTCTTCTTTGAGTTTGGATAAGCCCCAGGTTAAAAACTTTACGCTGTGGCACAGGGATTAGTATACTCAGCCTAGTGAAATAAAAAAAGTACGCATTTTTTTCTCACGTAGTGAAAAAAAGTATACTGCCCCCTCGACTTTTATATAGAAAGGAAGAGCACGATGCCGAATTTGGGAGAACGATCATTCAACTGTGAAAAAGAATTAACTTTAGCCATTATAGGTGGAAAGTGGAAAATGCTGATTCTCTGGCATTTAGGAAAAGAAGGAACGAAACGCTTCGGAGAACTGAAGACCCTTATGCCGGGGATTACCCAGCGGATGCTCGTGAACCAGCTGCGTGAACTTGAAGCCCACGATATCATTCACCGGGAAGTGTACCCGGTTGTTCCCCCCAAAGTGGAATATTCGCTGACCAAACACGGGGAAAGCCTGCTTCCGATCTTAGAAGCGATGTACGCCTGGGGAAGAAATTATGTCGATGAGGTGCTCGATGGTAAAGATGACTTCACTATCGCCGGGGATCACAGCGGATAACGCATAACATCCATCCATAGCAAGGCAGTAAAAATGGCACCGATTCATCCCGGTGCTTTTTTTGCACATTCATTACAAATATAATGTTTCGAATTCAAACTTTACGGCAATAGGTAGACTGTAACAAAACTTGTACAAGTGTTACACAACGTTGTATGAATTCGATATTTTTTGCCTCTCCGGCAATCAATATAAAAAATCAAGGGAGTGGAATGAATGAAAAAGTTGTTATCAAGTCTTGCTGCTGTTGTTTTGATTTTTGGAATGTTCGCCCCGGCTGTTTTCGCAGATCATCACGAGGAAGCTATGCTCCGTGTCGTCCATGCTTCACCTGATGCGCCTGCGGTTGACGTATACTTAAATGATGAAGCCGCTGTGGAAGGTGCTGAGTTCAAAGCAGCTACCGACTATATGAAAGTTCCTGCAGGAGAACATACCGTTGAAATTTATGCAGCCGGTACAAAAGGTGAACAGGATCCTGTCATTTCTACAAATGTTACGGTAGAAGCTGGTAAAGCTTATACCGCAGCAGCTGTTGATAACCTGGAGAATCTGCAGTTGAAAGCTCTTGAAGATTCCATGGAAGCAAGCGAAGATATGGCTAAAATCCGTGTTGGACACTTCATTCCAGAAGCACCAGCTGTTGATGTAGGACCTATTGATGGAGACGCTGTCTTCTCTGGTGCCGAATTCCCGATGGTAACCGATTATAAGGAACTTGAAGCAGGAACGTATGATCTTGAAGTACGCACAACAGATGGGACACAGCTGATTGACCTTTCCGGAACAGCTCTGGAAGCAGGGAACGTCTATAGTGCATTCGCTGTAGGGACCGCTGATAATCCTGAAGTAATCCTTCTTCAAGATTCATCCGCGATGCCTTCTGATATGCCTGAAACTGGTTTTGGTGGAACAAGTCAAACTTCCAATGCCCTTCTATATGCCGGTATCCTGGGTCTGGCAGCAGCAGGTGCTGGTGTATTCCTTACACGCAGAAAATCTGAAGCGTAAGTAAAATATGAAAAGAATCTTCACCCCTGTGATCCTCGGTCTCTTCGTTTTCTTCGCAAGCTATTCCCTGCTTAGCGAAGAACCATTGAAAGAGGCCGGGGTTCTTTTTACCTCCAGCCAGGATGAGTTTATGAAAGAAACACATGCAGGAGAAAAAGAAACCAGAGACGCCCTTGAAAACGAGCCGATCCAGCAGAATTACACACCTGCCGCCACCGTATCTCCTGACAAACAGGAGGGCATCGTACCGAATCGGTTGGAAATCCCCGCCATCGACGTCGACGCCCCTATCCAGTCTCTCGGGTATACCGATGAAGGTGGAATGGCGGTCCCTGCTAACTTGACGGACACCGGATGGTTTGAGCCTGGGACAAAACCAGGGAATCAGGGGAATTCCGTCATTGCCGGTCATGTAGACGGGAGAAGCGGCCCCGCGGTATTTTATGATTTAAAAGAACTGTCAGAGGGCGATGAGATTTATCTTTACGATGATGAAGGAACCCGCCTAACGTTCACAGTGGAAAAAACAGCGTCCTATCCTTTTCAAGATTCACCCATCCGTGAACTTTTCGGTCCTTCCAGCGAACAGAGGTTAAACTTAATTACCTGTACAGGATCGTACAACCAGGAAGCCTCTACCTACTCCGAGCGTCTCGTTGTCTTTACTGTACTGACAGAAGTAGAGGACGTTTAAAAGGCACCCAGCCTTCACGATAAGGGTGCCTTTTTTATGTTTTACATAACGGCGGGAAGGTGACGGAACAAGGAAAAAATTTCATCGCAACTTTACAATTATTTTATTCACTTTTTTACGGTTTTGGATTATTATAAGTTTAGATGATTCTTTATAAGTTTCTGTTTTAGGGAAGGCAAATGGTGCGCCACCAGTAGCTGTACTGGTTCTAGTGGGTTCGATTCCCACCCCGGATTTTTGTGAGCAATTGATAAAAATTCGAGGGGGGTTCGAACCAGCCAGGAATGGTTCTTTCCTATGCATACGAACCCCCCCCTCATCCAAGGAGGGATTTTTTATGCTGAAAAAGCGTGAGCTGCATGACGCCCCGGTTTTGTTTGATTTGATGAGTCACCCTGAAGTTTTTCCATATGTCCGCCATAAAGCTTCATCAAGTGATGAGTTTTACTTTTTGACAAAGCAGACCATAGAAGCAGAAGATCGGGGTGAATTGGTTTCACGTACGATCCTGGATGAGTGGGCCCAGCCAATCGGAACGATCAATCTTTTTGATATACAAGAAGGAAGAGGATTTTTGGCCACTTGGATCGGCCGCCCGTATTTCGGTATGGGATACAACAAGCCTGCCAAGGAAGCGTTTTTTGAAGAGTTGTTCTTCCAGCTGGATGTTCAGGCGGTCTTTATGAAAATCCGCCGTACCAATGTCCGTTCCATGAAAGCCGCACTCAAAATTCCGTATGTATCCTCTGCCAACGAGGATTACCCGGACGTCTACGAATGGATCAACCGTAACGAGGACGTGTATGACCTGTACGTCATTACGAAAGACCAGTATTTATTCCACTATTATGGTGAGCAGAATAATGAGGAAATGATGGAAGCATAAGCAGAGCGCTTATGCTTCTTTTTTGTGGAGAAAACAATCCACAGTGTTGTGCACAATGTGAATAACTTTCTGAATAATCAGCGAAAACGCAACTTTCTCACAGTAATTCCTGTGTACAAAAACCACATCACCGCTGTGGATGATGTGCACAAATCATGTAACCGATGGGATGGGAACCTGCGGGGCATTGATTTCTGTTTTCAGAAGACCTTTCATTGGAACGGGCACTTCTGGTGTGCCGTGAACCCCCGCCGCTACTTCAAATTTATTGAATACAAGCACCAGGTGATCATCCTTCATGTAAAAAGCTGTGTTCTCGCGGACACCCGCAAATGGCTGTTCAGCACGAAGATCCGGATCAGCATCCAATATTTTTTTCACTTCCTTATTCAATTTGGCCATATCAAAGAGATCCTGCAGCTTCTTCACTTCCCCGCCTGTCCTGTCTTCAAAATTCACCGATGTGACCGTTGAATTGTAACGGTCCCCCCTTGATATGTGGGAAATCATGACAACAGAATAGAAATGCTTTTCCTGGTAAACGGCGGACTCCTCATAATACAAATAGGGAACTCCGCTGAAATCGGCTGCCCCCTTCTGCACCCGCCCGGCCGTATGCTCCAGCTTTTGAACAATCCTGTGATTGACGATGTTCTGCAGTTCTTCATTTTCCAAATTCGTAAACAAAGGATAGTCGGCATGTACCTCCCAATCCTCCGCCACTTTATCTTTGTGCATGATTTTATATATACTTTCCGCTGAAACAGCTTCTGATGTGATCAGGGTCATCATCAAAGCCATTACCCATAATCGCTTCACTGTCCATCCCTCCTGTACCATTAGTTTGACCTAAATAGGCGAAACTAATGGACAGGACAGAAATTTTTATCCGCTGGTCTTTATCCATATCCTTTCCAGAGCGTCTGGAACCTGTGATACCATACAAGAAGAAAGGTGGGAAATAAGAATGGATCAACTTATGTTTATACAAACTGGAATGGGAACAGATGTACATGGACAGAACGTGACAAAGGCAGCCGTCCGAGCAATCAAGAATGCCATCCACACCAATTCCATGCCCGGCATACGGACCGTTCTTCCAGAACAATCTCTGGACAATATGAAAATCAACGTCAAACTGGCCGTTCCCTGCGATTTCGATCAGCTGGATCATGAGGAAGTAAAAAAAGCCATTCCTTTCGGCGAAGTGACCATCACCGTCATGGAAGGTGGAATGCTTACAACCAGCGGCATTTTCCTTGAAGAAAAAGAAGACAAAAATGATTTGATGTACATCGTAAACGCAGCCGTTGAAGTCGGTTATTAATCAACAGAAGGCCCGGGATACTCCCGGGCCTAAGCTTGTAGAGAAACCTTTTTTCTAATAACTGCAAAGGGCGGGCATCAATTCTTGGTCACGGGTAGAATTTTTCCAACGCAGGCGGCCGTAACGCAGCCTGTACTGTTCTTTTGAAACGGCGAAGGAGCTATGCTCAACGTTCTCTTTTATCATAGGGTAAAACTGTTTCCACACAGGCATCGGCACGAGGAGCGTTCGGTGGTGACGCCTGCGGGAACAGTGCGTGCCGAAGATCCACTTGGTCCAATGGTTTTCTTGACCAAGTTAGCTGAGGCCGTGCCCGCGGCAAGCATCCACCAATAAGCGGAACGTGCCCCCTCATCACGACAGGACAACTCTAACTGGATAACACGGATTTTTCTACAGCCTTAGGCCCGGGATACTCCCGGGCCTTTAGAGTTTACTGCTCCTCTTCTCTTTCATCCATTTCATCCATATATTTATCATAATGCTCATTTCTTTGGAAGGAGACACCCTCCGCTCCTGTATAGCCATTCATATCCGTGGAAACAAACGACTCGAATTCTTCTGCATAGCCGACACCGTCCTGATTGTCCATAAGGGATGAATCATCATAGGTCATGCTGCTTTGATTGAAGGAAGCCACCTGCTCATAAGCATTCTGTTCATTATATTCAGGATCATCCGAGTCTCTTCCATAGGCATTCTCAAGATGAGTCAACACATCCTGTTCGACCGGAGGGTCAGAGGGAACCTCCTCAT
Organism: Halobacillus sp. ABH2_015; assembly: GCF_056158945.1. Classification (NCBI taxonomy): domain Bacteria; kingdom Bacillati; phylum Bacillota; class Bacilli; order Caryophanales; family Bacillaceae; genus Halobacillus; species Halobacillus sp. ABH2_015. The sequence goes on along the minus strand of NZ_JBSWUG010000002.1, from coordinate 689,010 downwards.
TCGGTGATGCATTTGCAATCGTCCGCGCTGTCGGGAGAGCTTCCAATCGCTCCGCAGGAATCTGCCGGCCCGTCACTTCACAAATGCCGTACGTGCCGTCTTTTATCTGCTGAAGCGAATATTCAATGTCCTGTAATTCTTCTTTAACATGAGCAAGCAGGGCCATATCCTTTTCCCTTTCATACAGCTCTGTCCCTGAATCCGCGGGATGATTGTCGTACTGCGACAATTCACCCGAGGCCATATCACTCGCAAATCCCCGCTTCAGGCCATACTGGTCATCGTCCATCGTCTGTTGTTCCAATTCCCTCTTTCGATCTTCCAACTGCTTTTTATATTGAATATAATCCATGTCATTCCACTCCTGATTGGTAGTCCCTGTTAGTTTGACACTCCCTTCTTTTCCTATACAAAAAGGGAGTGCTCTAACAAGAGCACTCCCTCAGCTTTGAGTAAAACCTTCTGTCCAGCGACTCTAAAGGAGCGGACATCCATCCTAGCGTAAAGCTGTTTTCCCACAGGCATCGACTCGTGGAGCGTTCGGTGGGGACGCCTGCGGGAACAGCGCGAGCCGAAGATCCACTTGGTCCAATGTTTTCTTGACCAAGTTAGCTGAGGCCGTGCCCGCGGCAAGCATCCGCCGATAAGCGGAACGTACCCTCTCAACACGACATGCGGACAACTCTAACTGGATAGGACGAACTTTTTCTACAGACTGAGGGAGTGCTCTAACAAGAGCACTCCCCTTTTTCTGGTTATTTTCTTAAGGCTTGGAGGAAATCTTCCTTCAAATCTTCAATATCTTCCAACCCGATGGACACGCGGACAAGCCCCTCCGTAATGCCAAGCTCTGTCCGTCGGTCTTCAGGGATGGACGCGTGAGTCATTTGGGCAGGTACAGAAATGAGACTTTCCACAGCTCCTAGACTTTCCGCCAGCGTAAAATAGTTCACATGGCGGAGCACCTTGTCGGCTTTTTCAGCGGTGCCGACGTCAAAACTGATCATACCACCGTTTCCGCCTGCCTGTTTCGTGTGTACATCATGACCATTATGCGAAGAAAGGCCTGGGTAGTAAATGTCCGTGACTTCCGGAAGTTCCTGAAGAAACTCGACGAACTGCCGGGTGTTCTCTTCAATTTCTTCCATGCGGATACCGAGCGTCTTGATTCCTCTCATTAACAGCCACGAATCTTGAGGTCCGAGGATTCCACCTGAAGAATTCAACACAAAATGAACATCTTCCGCGAGCTGTTCTGAATTCACAACGACAAGCCCGGCGACAACATCACTATGTCCGCCTAAATATTTCGTCGCACTGTGCAGGACGATGTCCGCACCGTGCTCCAGTGGATTCTGCCAGTATGGTGTACTGAAGGTGTTATCCACGATAAACGTTAAGTCATGCTTTTTCGCCAGCTCTGCCGTTTGATCAAGGTCGGTAATTTTCAGCAGTGGATTGGTCGGCGTTTCGACGTAGACCGCTTTCGTACGATCCGTGACTGCCGCTTCGATATTCGCCGTATCACTCGTGTCTACAAAACTCGCTTCCAGGCCGAAACGGTTGATCACTTTGGACACGAGACGGTACGTACCGCCGTACACATCGTCGGTAAAAATGATGTGATCTCCGTGGTTGAAAGTCATCAGGACCGCCGTAATGGCGGCCATCCCAGAACCGAAGGCAAACCCGCGGTGCCCGCCTTCCAGATCTTTAATCAGTTCTTCCAGGGCAAAACGGGTCGGGTTGCCTGTCCGCGAATATTCATATCCGCGGTGCTGACCCACGCCATCCTGAGCATACGTGCTGACCTGATAAATCGGCACACTGACCGCTCCTGTTTTTTCATCTCCTGTAATACCACCGTGAATCAACTGCGTTTTTTTCCTCATGCTTTCACTCCTCGTATATTCCTTGGCTTAAATACCGTTCACTGCTGTCGGGAAAAATAGTTACAATCCGGGCCCCGGGTTCTGCCTGCTCCGCTTCCCGGAGGGCGGCTTCAAACACTGCTCCGGAAGAACTCGCCACAAGCAGCCCCTCCTTGAGTGCCAGTTCTCTCACACGGGCAAAGGCATCTTCATCGGCAATCGTGTGAATGGCATCAAAATAATCTGTATCCATATAAAAAGGTAGAAATTCCATACCGATGCCTTCCGTACGATGCGATCCGGCTTCTCCACCATTCAGAATCGATCCCTCCGGTTCAACGATGACCGTCTTGACAGCAGGATTCTGTTCTTTCAAGTACCGTGCTGTCCCCATAAAGGTCCCTCCTGTACCAGCTCCTGCTACGAAAACATCGATGTCTCCCTCAAGATCAGCATAAATTTCCGGACCAATGGATTCATAATAAGTATCCGGGTTAGCCTGATTGTTAAACTGTTGAGGGCTGAAGGCGTCCGGAATCTGTTTACACAGCTCCTCCGCTTTATCAATCGCGCCTCTCATTCCCTGGTCCGTCGGCGTGTTGATCACTTCTGCTCCAAGGGCTCTCATCAGCGTCTGTTTTTCAACACTGAATTTCTCAGGTGTCACAAAAATCACCCGGAACCCTTTTCCAATAGCAGCAAGAGCGACGCCGATCCCTGTATTGCCCGCGGTCGGTTCCACAATTGTCCCGCCAGGCTTCAGCAGGTCACGTGCTAAAGCATCCTCAATCAGTTTTAAACCCAGGCGGTCTTTGATACTACCGCCTGGGTTCATGAATTCAAGCTTGGCAAATATACGGGCTTGATTCGGGATCGCTGAATGAGTGAGTTCAATCATAGGTGTCTGCCCAATCAAAGATTGGATATTCTTCACGTACCCCATCGCATTCTCATCTCCCGTTTTTTAAAAAACTTCCGTCCATTCGTCACGCTTATTCAGAAGCTCGCGGGCAAGCTCCTGTGCACCTTCCAGGCTGTGGCTGGCTGCAAAACCGCACTGCACTTCGTTGCAGGCCGGCACTTCTTCCGCTTCCAATACATCCTGAAGCGTTTTTTCGATCACATTCAGGATATTTTCGTAGCTGTCATCATTCAGTACTGCAATATAAAAACCTGTCTGGCATCCCATCGGTCCGATATCGACGATACGGTCATGGTGGTTCCGGCTGTTCTCTGCCATCAGATGTTCAAGAGAATGAAGTGCAGGCATATTCATGTGTTCCTGGTTCGGCTGCTTGATACGCAGATCATATTTATAGATCTTATCTCCCTTTTCCCCTTCGGTCACACCAACAAGGCGTACATAAGGCGCTTTGACTTTCGTATGGTCAAGGTTAAAGCTCTCTACGTTCATAGGCATAAGATCATACTCCTTTTCCCGCCTGGATAAGCCAGGCATATTTGTTAATTTGTTCAAACGATACCTCAAATCCAGCTTCTACAAACATCTCTTTTATCTCTTCTAGATAAGGGTAGTATTCTTCCTGCAAATCCTGTGCTAAATTCAAGAATCCCGCCTGCTCGGCTTCCTTGATCAACGTGTTCTTATGACCTTTATCCTTAAACAGGGTATCAATAAAAATCACCTGGCCATCTTCTTCGAGACGCTGATGAAAGTCGACAATGGCTGCTTTCTTCTCTGAACTAGTCAGGTGATGAAAAGCAAACGAGCTGACAATGGAACGGATTGGTGACTGAAGCATAGGGTATTCAAGGAAATTCCCTTCGTATATTGCTGCTTCAGGACATTTCACTTTGGCAATTCTCCGCATTTCCGAAGAAGGCTCAACGCCCAGCACCACTTTGTTCTGATCGACCATTTTTCTTGTAAGGTTGGCCGTTCCTACTCCGAACTCCAATACGGGAGATAATGAGAGCTTGGCTAAGCGCTCCAGCATTTCCTCATAACCGTCGAAGACTTCTCTATATTCTGGATCTTTTCCTGCTACTGTATCATCATATGAACTCGCCCATTGGTTGAATAGGTCGACGAATTCCATTCCCATCGCTTCATCTCTCCCCATAATTTATAATCCCAATGCGTTTACTCGGAATTACATTATTAATGTATCATATTTCTGAAGATTCTACAACGGTATAGGTCTATGACCCATTTTTCAGCATCTGCTTATCCATCCACCGGTTTACTTCATTCACTGCCGTGCCAACCTTCCTGAAAAAATGGGGTGGCACGGTATGAAAAAAAGCGAAGGATGCCTTTCAGCATCCTTCGCTTTATTCTTTCTCTCTTTTGCCCGGGGATAGTGTATCGAGTGTACGACGTTCGAGTTTTTGTTTGGTTTGTTTTTCTATAATATTCAGCATCTGCTTATCCTTCGGCGAAGCGAAGGTGATGGCGAGGCCTTTGCCGCCCGCTCTTCCTGTACGGCCGATGCGGTGGATGTAGCTGTCCGCATCCTGGGGAATGTCGTAGTTGAAGACATGAGTGACTCCTTCTACATCCAATCCCCGGGCTGCTACATCGGTAGCCACTAAATATTGGATATCCGCTTCACGGAACCTTTTCATGACTTTCTGCCGTTTGGCCTGGGTAAGATCACCATGAAGTTCATCGCTGAGGAATCCTTTGGCAAGCAGCGCATCATTCAACTTCTTCGCCCGGCGTTTGGTCCGGCAGAAAATGACAGCAAGAAATGGCCGGTGCTCGTGCATAATTGTCATCAGGGCATCCTGTTTGGCTCTGTCTGTCGTTTGATACAGCAGCTGTTTAATGTGGCCGATCGTCTCTTTCTCGGGCTTTACGTGAATGGTTCTAGGCTCCCGGAGCATTTCCCGTCCGAGTTTCTTCACCGAGGACGGCAGGGTGGCAGAAAACAGCATGGACTGTCTATCCGGATTCGTTTGATCGAGGATGTCCATCACATCTGGATAAAACCCGGCTTCCAGCATTTGATCCGCTTCATCAATGACAAGGTACTCCACCTGGGTAAGATCGACGGTTTCCCGGCGCAGATGATCAAGCAGCCGGCCGGGAGTCGCTACAATTATATGAACCGTCCCTTCCAGCTTATGCAGCTGTTTGATCGTATCCTGCCCGCCATAAACCGGCAGAACATGGATCCCCTCCGGGGCAAGGCGCTTCGTCTCCTCCGTAATCTGCAGCGCCAATTCCCTTGTCGGTGATATGATCAGCGCCTGCACGTGAGGCTTGGAAGGATCAATCCTTTCTAATATCGGAACAGTAAAAGCAAACGTTTTTCCCGTGCCTGTCTGCGCCTGTCCCATGACATCCTGTCCGTCCATGATTACAGGGACCGCCTGCTCCTGAATAGGAGTGGGTACGGTAATTCCCTGTTTCTTCAATCGATCAATCATTTCCCGGGACATACCCAGTTGTTCAAAAGTTTTTTTCACTACTTATCCTTCTTCCTTCAATAAAATCTTCCTGTATACATACCTTCCCGTAGTATACCTGAAAAAACACCGTTCCACCTCCTTCTCTCAAGAAAAACTATAAAAATTCTGTGCTCCTTCGACAGGGCGGACTTTTGATTCATTCTTTCCACAGAAAGATTAAGCGCTCTCATTTGTGGAATGAGACATACAGAAAAGAAATTCCTACCAAGGAGGAAAAATAATGGCTCAGTTTGATACAGAAGTTTCTCAAGTCACGATGCCGAGAATCGGGGACCGTGCTCCTTATTTTGAAGCACCCACCAACCACGGAAATATCAGTTTGAAGGATTACAAAGGAAAATGGCTCGTGCTGTTTTCCCACCCTTCCGATTTCACGCCGGTCTGTACGACAGAGTTTGTCGGCTTTCAAGAGATTTATCCTGAACTGCATCAGCTTAACACCGAGCTGCTTGGCTTAAGCGTCGATTCTGTAAACTCCCACATCGCCTGGATCCGCAGCATCGAAGAAAATTTCAACACGTCCATCGAGTTCCCTGTCATTGCCGATCTGGATAAGGAAGTCTCAATGAAGTACGGCATGATTATGCCTGGGGAGAGTCAGGTAGAGACGAGCCGGGCTGTCTTTGTTATTGATGACCAGCAGAAGATCCGCTCGATCATCTATTATCCACTTACGACAGGACGGAATATGCAGGAAATTCTACGCCTTGTTAAAGCTCTGAAGACGACCGATGAATACGGCGTTTCTACGCCCGCGAACTGGCAGGAAGGAGACAAGGCCGTCGTTTCTCCACCAAAATCCCAGGAGGAAGCCGCCAAACGTTCTGAACAGGAGGATATTGATTATATCGATTGGTACATTTCCAAAAAAGACATTACGTAAGAAAAAAGCTGCCCACGCCGGGCAGCTTTTTTCTTGAGAGCGTCCTTGTTCATGCCGGACGGGGACAATCCATATACATAGAATAAAGATATATCGGTAAGGGGGAATTGTATTGGACGTACAAGTAAGAAAAGGGGATTCGCTCTGGTACTATGCCGGACTTTTCAATATTCCTCTCCCACTGCTCATGGATTCCAATCCCGGGCTCACGCCTGAAGCTCTTCAAATTGGTCAGACCATTAAAATCCCCGGCTGGCGTACTACTGCGTATACCATTGCGCAGGGGGACACGTTATGGAAGCTGGCCGGTGAAAATCGTCTCTCATTAGATGCGCTGTTTCTATTAAACCCGGACGCCGATCCCGACGCGCTTCCGCTCGGCGGATTCCTTCTCCTCCCGGAACGTGTATCGACCCGGATTGTTAACGGAAACCGCCCCTACACGTCTGCTGTATTATCAGAGGACCTTCGTGCCCTGTTTGACCTTTATCCGTTCATCCGGCGGTCCAGCATCGGACAGTCGGTCATGGGAAAAGAGCTTCAGGAACTGCGGATCGGCCGAGGGAACGAGTACGTGCACTGGAATGGATCCTTTCATGCCAATGAGTGGATTACAACCGGAGTCATCATGCAGTTTCTGAATGATTATTTACTTGCACTCACCAACAAAGAATCGATCCGCGGCATGGATGTCCAGCCATTGTACAACCGGATTACCTTGTCGATTGTACCGATGGTGGACCCGGATGGCGTAGATCTTGTCCTGAACGGTCCGCCTGAAGGTGAGGTCGGAGAAGCCGCGCTTGCTATTAATGAAGGAAGCCGGGACTTTTCCGGATGGAAAGCGAATATCCGCGGTGTGGATCTCAATAATCAATTCCCTGCCAAATGGGAAGTCGAAGCAGAGCGTAAACCTGAAGAACCTGCGTTCAGGGATTTTCCCGGCTATGAACCTTTGAGTGAACCGGAAGCTGTGGCAATGGCGGAGCTTGCCAGGAAGAGAAAGTTTTCGAAGATGCTCGCTTTTCATACGCAGGGAGAGGTCATTTACTGGGGATATGAAGGGCTTGAACCTCCCCGGGCCATGACCATAGTAAAAGAATTCAGCCGGGTGAGCGGCTATGAACCGATTCGTTTCGTGGACAGTTATGCCGGCTACAAAGACTGGTTCATCCAGGATTTCCGCCAGCCGGGATTCACCGTGGAGCTCGGGCAGGGCGTCAATCCTCTTCCACTTGAACAGTTTGATGAAATTTATCAGGAATCCATCGGCATCTTCCTTGCCAGTCTCTATATGTGAAAATCCCGGCGGGGAACGTCCCCGCACGGGATTTACTCATCATCAAAATCGTTTCGATTCATATGTCCATTATGATCTTTAATGACCACAACGGCCCGTTCATATTCTTCTTCCTTCACGGAGAAGTGGAGCACATGGGTCAAATGCCTTTTGTCGGATAAGGCTTCCTCACGATCGTGCTTTGGAGTGATGACCTCTGTGAAATTGAATGTCCCGCCGCCTGTATTGGCAGAGCCTGCTACAGGGACAACCGGGGTCAGGTCCGCATCTTCCGGGATGGCCTCCACCATTTCCTGTTGAACGGACAACGACTGCAGATCGGCTTTAGCGCTTTCGGCATCATTTTCTGTCTGGAAATAAGCTTGAACGGTTTTAGACATCGTTTTCTTCCTCTCTTAATATAGTTAGTATGGATATAGTATCCTTAAGCAAACCCTTTCAAACCTCCATACAAAAAGAGCACCTGTCATCTCGACAAGCGGCCCTATGTCGTTGTGAATGGTCACGAGCCGTTTATCGGTGGATGCTTGCCGCGGGCACGGCTTCAGCTAACTTGGTCAAAAAGATCACTTGACCAAGTGGATCTTCAGCCCGTGCTGTTCCCGCAGGCGTCACCACCGAACACTCTTCGTAACCTGATCGAATGATGAACAGAAAACCCTCTATGCATCATGCATCATCACAGGAGAAAAAACTGGAGCCCTGAAGTCCATCAAAAAAGGCTGCCGAAAAAGTCTTCGACAGCTTTTTTCAATAGGATTCAAAATGTGCACAAGTACAACACTTTGAAAACAAAAATGTTCTCTACAGGCTGAGCACCTCTTATTCGTAGAGGTGCTCTTTTGCCGTTTTAATTTGAACGTGAACCTGTTCAAAGCCGGTGCCGCCTTCACTGTTCCTTGCAGCAACCACGTGTTCCGGAGCGAGCTTGTCATAAATATCCGCTTCGAACAACTCAGAAAACTGCTGGTACTCCTCCATGGAAAGATCCAGGAGATAGCGTCCTTCCTGAATGGCGTACAACACAATCTTTCCAATCACTTCATGAGCCTGACGGAAAGGCAGGCCTTTCACAGCCAGATAATCGGCAATGTCAGTGGCGTTGGAGTAATCCTCTTTCACTGCTTTTTTCATTTCGCCTGCCTTCACTTCCATGGAATCAAGCATCGGAGCAAGCAGCGCCAGTGCCCCTTCCAAAGTGTCGACCGTGTCGAACATGCCTTCCTTATCTTCCTGCATATCCTTGTTGTAGGCGAGCGGCAGCCCTTTCAAAAGGGTCAGCAGCCCCATCAGGTTTCCATAAATACGTCCCGTTTTTCCACGGAGAAGCTCGGGCACGTCCGGGTTTTTCTTCTGAGGCATAATGCTTGAACCGGTACAGAATTCATCATCAAGCTCAACAAAGTTGAACTCTTCGCTGCTCCATAAAATCAATTCCTCAGAAAGGCGGGAAATGTGCGTAATCATAATTGATGAAATCGACAGAAATTCGAGAATAAAGTCACGATCGCTCACCGCATCCAGAGAGTTTGGATATACCTTTTCAAACCCGAGGAGATCCGCACTCATCTGCCGGTCGATCGGGTAAGGCGTTCCGGCAAGTGCTGCAGCCCCAAGCGGAGACCAATTGATCCGCTTCAAGCTGTCCTGCAGCCGGTCTTTGTCACGTTCAAACATCCAAAAGTAGGCGAGCACATGGTGGGCAAACGAAATGGGCTGCGCCCGCTGCAGATGGGTATACCCTGGAAGAATCGTTTCCACGTTTCCCTCGGCCTGCTTCAGCAGCGCTGTCTGGACATTTTCCACAAGCTCAATGATGGCCTCCGTTTTCTCACGGAGGTACAGGTGCATATCCGTGGCGACCTGATCATTCCGGCTTCTTCCGGTGTGGAGCTTGCCCCCGACAGGACCGATTTCTTCTATTAATAGCTTTTCGATGTTCATATGAATGTCTTCATCCGCTACGGAATATTCCACATCCTCGTTTTCGATTTTCCCCTGGATCGTGTGAAGCCCGCGGATGATCTGGTTTTTCTCTTCATTGGAAATGATGTCACAGTGGGCGATCATCTCCACGTGAGCGAGGCTTCCTTTGATATCCTGGAGGGCCAGCTTTTGATCAAAGCCGATCGAAGAGGTATACTCTTCGACCAGCTGATTGGTTGGTTTTGTAAAGCGTCCGCCCCACAGTTTACTCATTGACCTTCACCGCTGCCTGATCGATCAGCTTCTTTTTATGCACATCCGCGTGGACTTTTGTCGGCAGTCCCCACAGCTTGATGAAACCGACGGCTGCGTTGTGATCAAAAGCATCTTCCTTGGAATACGTGGACAACTCTTCATTGTAAAGGCTGACCGGTGACTTCTTCCCGATGACAATCGCATGGCCTTTAAACAATTTCACCTTCACCGTTCCTGTGACAACCTGCTGGGTTGTTTCCACAAAGGCGGACAAGGCCGGCTGAAGCGGAGAATACCAGAGACCATCATAAATCATTTTGGACAGCTGCTGATCCACATTCGTTTTATACTGGGATACTTCACGGGTCAGGGTAAGGAATTCCAGTTCTTTATGGGCATTGATCAAAATCATGGCGGCCGGGTTTTCATACACTTCTCTTGATTTGATCCCGACTAAGCGGTTTTCGGTATGATCGATTCTTCCGACCCCATGCAGACCTCCGAGCTCATTCAGCTTTTCAATCAATGGCACAATGTCCATCGCTTCCCCGTTCAAAGCGACCGGCTTACCTTCTTTGAAATCGATATCAAGGATTTCCGGTGTATCCGGTGTTTTTTCAAGCGGGTTGGTCCAGGCGTAAGCCGCTTCCGGCGCTTCCTGCCATGGATCCTCCAGGACGCCGGCTTCGCAGGCACGGCCCCAGATGTTGGCATCGATGGAAAACGGATTTTCCAGATTCACAGGAATCGGAATCCCTTTTTCCTCTGCGTAAACGATCTGCTCATCACGAGTCATTCCCCACTCTCTGACAGGAGCAATGACTTCAAGCTCCGGATTCAGCGCCTGGATGGAAACTTCAAAACGAACCTGGTCGTTCCCTTTTCCTGTACAACCGTGAGCGACTGCCACTGCTCCTTCCTGTTCTGCAACCTCTACAAGAAGTTTGGAAATAAGTGGACGGGACAAGGCAGAAGATAACGGATATTTACCTTCATACAAGGCGTTGGCTTTCAAGGCAGGCATCAAATATTCCTCAGCAAGGATTTCTTTGGCATTGACCATGATGGCCTTGATTGCTCCGACATCCAGCGCTTTCTGACGGATGGCCTCAAGGTCCTTCCCTTCTCCAACATCAAGCCCGAGTGCAATCACATCATAGCCGTACTTCTCCTGGATCCATTTCACAGAAATCGAAGTATCCAATCCACCAGAATATGCTAATACAACCTTTGGTTTTGTCATTATAACGTCCTCCTTCATATTTTTGTCCATTAAAAAAACCCGTCTCCTACTAATCGTAAGAGACGGATTTTATCGTTCACATCCGCGGTGCCACTCTCATTGTCTATGAAACATAGACCAGCTCAATACTGATAACGGGGGATCCCGGTTCCGGCTACTCGCGTTCACCAAACTTCTCGGAAGTGCGTTTCCCTATGAATGGCCATCAGGCTTCCACCAACCCCGACTCGCTGTAAGACCAGCATCCATACGTACTTTCTTCGTCTTCGAATGTATTTTTATTATTTATTGTTTATAATTATACAAAATATACAGAGGAAGTCAACAAGCAAATCTGAAAAACTTTACTTTTATTCTTTGAAAACGGCCCGCCTTCTGGTGGACCGTTTTCAAATCCAAATGAGGATTAAAGTAGATAGACAGCCGCCATACCGATTACACCCGCCATGACTACATAGAGGAGCATCGGAATCATCGTCAAACGGATGATTGTTCCTTCTTCACCGACGAGGTTTACGACAGAGGCAGCGGCCACAACATTGAGGATGCACACCATGTTACCCGCATTGGAACCGAGCACTTGCAGAGCCGTTACCTGCTGCGGAGCGACCTGGATCTGATCCGCTACGCTGAATTGGAATAAAGAAAACATCATATTGCTGAATGTCGCACTGCCGGATATGAAAGAACCGAGCGCACCGATTACAGGAGCGGCCAGCGGCCAGGCTTCTCCAACAGAAGCAGAAACAATCTCGGCAAGCTCCATCGGCATACTGGCAAGGCCTGCGTCGTTCACGCCGGAATTGATGAAGATCCGCACCATCGGAACCGCTGTGCCCAGGGCTACAGCACTCCCCACCATGGTATGCGCGGACGTTTTCAATGTTTCCAGCACTTCTTTCCTTCTCATCCTGTGATAAAAAATAGTGAACAAGACAGCAACGGCAAAAATCGTTCCAGGAAGATAGAAGGGCTGAAAAGAAGTTGTGATGCCTGTTCCTAAAATATCGTTCCATGTTACAGACACAGAGGTCAGCCAGCTTTTCAGAGGAAGAACATTCACCCGGGTCAGAACGAGCAGGACAGCAACAACGATATAAGGAACCCATGCTTTGTATAAAGGCATGGTGACAGCGTTGGCGCTGATTTCCTCCACCGCTTCATCTTCCTCCCTTTTTCCGAAATCCCAGGGTTCATCCGGAAGAAGGAACCCTTTTTTAGCTGCCGGAACGACGAGTGCCAAGCCGACAAGGCCGCCGATGATGGACGGAAATTCCGGTCCAAGCAGATGAACGACAAGTAAAGCGGGAAGCGTAAAGCTTACCCCGGCAAAAAGGGCAAATTTCCAGATTTCAAGACCTTCTCTTAAGGAGCGGTTTTCACCGAAGAGCTTCGTAAGAATCAATACGAGCACAAGGGGGATAAAACTGCCGATAAACAAGTCCATCAGAACGGCAGATTGAGCGACCTCATATACAAATTGTGTTAATGTCTGACTGCCAAGGGCCTGCCGGACGGGTTCGGCCACCGCTTCCCCCTGTCTCAATCCCTGGTCCACTCCTACAATTAACGGTGTCCCCACAGCTCCAAAGGATACTGCACTGCTGTCCGCGATCAAAGCAAGAGAGACGGCAGCGAGCGCCGGAAATCCGAGTGTCAGGAGCAAAGGCGCAGCAATCGCGGCAGGCGTTCCAAATCCGGCCGCCCCTTCAATGAAGGACCCGAACAGCCAGGCGATGATAATCAGCTGGACCCTGCGGTCACTCGTAATCCCGGAAAAACCGGTACGAATCACTCCGAGTGCGCCACTGTTTTTCAAAGTATTCAAAAGAAGCACCGCGCCAAATACAATCCATAATATAGACACGGCAATCATGATGCCTTCAAGGGAGGCCGCAGCCGCCCTGATCAAAGGCACCTTCCAAATGAAGACGGCGGATAAAGCAACGACAAGGAGACTGACCGGCATGGCACGTACCGCCGGAAAACGGCATAAGACCAATAGAATAAAGACGGCAGCCACCGGCATCAGTGCCGTGATTAATTGAAGAAATGTCATCCTACCCACACCCTTACCTCTTGATACTTTCATTATATCGGAAAAGAATGGAAAAGAGAGTGACCACTTTGTGAAATATTTCACAATATCTCATTAGGAATCTCAGAAATTTCTGTTTCCCTTCGTAGAGATGTGATACAATGGCAGATAGTTTCATAAAATCTGCTGAATAAGCAGGAGAGGTTCTAGCGACACCCTCTATAAAAAACTAAGGATGGAACTGTACCTTGCCTTAGGTGCGGTTTTTTTATGGTTTTGGGTGTGTAGAATTCTCTTTTTCATGATTGAAAGGAGAATTTTTTTATGGAAAAAAACAAGAAAGCCGTCGTCGTGTTCAGCGGCGGACAAGACAGCACGACCTGCCTTTTCTGGGCTTTAGAACAGTTTGATCACGTGGAAGTGGTCACTTTTGACTATAATCAGCGTCATAAACAGGAAATCGAAGTGGCAGAGGAGATCGCCGGAGACCTGGGTGTCCGTCAGCACGTCCTCGACATGTCGCTGTTGAATCAGCTTGCCCCAAACGCGCTGACCCGGGACGATATCGACGTTAAAGACGGAGAAGACGGAGAGCTTCCTTCCACATTCGTCCCAGGAAGAAACCTTCTATTCCTATCTTTCGCTACGATTCTCGCCCGTCAGATTGGTGCCAAGCACATTATTACTGGTGTATGCGAAACGGACTTCAGCGGGTATCCCGACTGCCGCGATGTGTTCGTTAAATCACTGAACGTTTCCCTGAACCTGTCGATGGACGATGAATTCGTCATCCATACCCCGCTCATGTGGCTGGATAAAGCGCAGACGTGGAAAATGGCCGATGACCTGAACGCCTTTTCCTACGTACGCGAAAAAACCCTCACCTGCTATAACGGTGTACGCGGAGACGGTTGTGGAGAATGTCCCGCCTGCGACCTGCGCAGACAGGGTTTGGAAAACTATTTATCTGAGCGGAAGGAGGCGTAACGATGTACGGATTTACGATCGTGGAAAACCTGCAGAAAATCGATGAAGATATTAAGCGTCATGAGTTGAAATACCACCAGAAACGGGTGATGGTGAGCAAGGAATTCACCTTTGACGCCGCCCACCACCTCCACTGTTATGAAGGCAAGTGCAAAAACCTGCATGGACATACGTACAAAGTTATCTTCGGCATCAGTGGCTATACCGATGAGATCGGCCTTGTGATCGACTTCGGTGATATCAAGAAAATCTGGAAGGACGAAATTGAAGTCCACCTCGATCACAGGTACTTGAACGATACGCTTCCGCAGATGAATACAACGGCAGAGAACATGGTCGTCTGGATTTATGAACAAATGCAGGAGTCGCTTCGTTCCTACCCCAATGATTACCGCGTTGAATTTGTAAAGCTGTATGAAACACCGACAAGCTACGCGGAAGCCCGACGGGAGTGGATGAACGATGCATAAGTTCCCTGTACTCGAAATATTCGGACCGACCATACAAGGCGAAGGAATGGTCGTCGGCCGGAAAACGATGTTCGTCCGGACAGCCGGCTGTGATTACAGCTGCGCCTGGTGCGACTCCGCCTTCACGTGGGATGGCAGTGCCAAAGAGGATATCGAACGCCTGACAGCCGATAACATCATCGACCGACTGGTAGAAGAAGGCGGCGACCGATTCGATCACGTCACCATCTCCGGTGGAAACCCCGCCCTTTTGAAAAACCTGCATGAGCTTATTCAGCCGCTGCATGAACGCGGCATTGAAGTGGCCCTAGAAACGCAGGGAAGCCGGTGGCAGGACTGGTTTGTGGACATTGATGATTTAACGATTTCACCAAAACCGCCGAGCTCGCTGATGACGACAAACTGGGACGTGCTCGATGACATCATCCAGAGGCTTCAGGAGCAGGGGCGCTCCTCGCATGTTAGTCTGAAGGTCGTTATTTTTAACGATGAGGATCTGACGTATGCGGAAACCGTGCATCAGCGTTACCCGGACGTTCCTTTCTTTTTACAAGTCGGCAATGATGACCTTGTAGAAGAGAAACCAGGCAGCCTTGCCTCTCACCTGCTTGACCAGTATGAATGGCTGATTGACAAGGTGACGGCCTCGAAAAACTTGAATCATGTACGCGTGCTGCCACAGGTGCACGCCCTCGTCTGGGGAAACAAACGTGGTGTATAAAACAAGCGTCCGCTAACGAAGAAGGCCACTGAAAAACTGAGGATTTGTGAAAGGTATGGATGATTGACGATCTAACATGGAATCCCTCACTTTCATGTATTCTTTTCATCGTATAAGAAAAAAGAGTGATTTTCTTTGATTTATAAATTAAAGAAAATCACTCTTTTTAGGTGGGACACCGTTGATTCCACGATGAGCGTTCGATGGTGACGCCTGCGGAAACAGCGCGAGCCGAAGATCCACTTGGTCCAATGATCTTCTTGACCAAGTCAGCTGAGGCCGTGCCCGCGGCAAACATCCATCGACAAGCGATTCGTGAGAAGCAATAACCACCTTTACCCCCTTCTCTTGATAGGAAGGAGTTTTTCAGTAGTCTCCTGACGAAGCGGTAGCTTTTTTCGTGTTCCCAGGTCAATCAGATCGATATATCGGTCGTTTCTTGAATAGATCGATCCATATTGGTGAGATATCAACATTTTTCCGGATATATCAGCCAAATCTGCATGATATCGATTAACCGGCCTCTTTCACCCGTACCGCCCGCTTTTCGAAAAATTTCCCGGCAAACGAAGCGAGCACCTGCTGAAACAGCATTCCGACGATGACTGGCACAGCGGCCGCTGCGGGAAAATAGGTAATCGCGATAACGGCTCCTCCACTTATGTTGCGCATACCGCTGTTGAACGTGAGCGATAGGATACTCTCGTTCTCAAGCTTCGCAAGCTTTGCTGACCAGAAGCCGAGCGTGTAAGCCAGGACAGCCAGAAGGAACACCGTCAGCGCTGTCGCTGCCAGCTTCCCGTTCATTTCCTTCAAGTAAGGAGCGACCGCTGAACTGTTGATCATCACGACAGAAGCAATGCCAAGTTTGGTTGTGGGAGCCAGGCTCCTCTCCAAACGCTCCGTCCATTCCCTTTTTCCCCACTGGTTCACACACATCCCGAGGAGCGATGGAATCACAATCATCCAGAGCAGACCCATCATAATCGACAGCGCATCCATTTCCACCGCATTTCCGACGAGGAGCTTCATAACGACCGGAACGATAAACGGAGCAAGCATCGTGTCCACCAGAATAATTGACAGCGTCAGCACGACGTTTCCTTTATAGATCGATACCCAGATCAGCGACGTTATCCCGGTTGGAATGACAAAGGATAAAACAAGCCCGATGGTTGTGTTCACATCCCCGCTGAAAAATAGCGCTCCTGTTCCAAGGGCGATGACCGGCATGAGTATATGTAAAACGAGAAGACAGATGATTAACCCGAACGGATGACGCAGCACGTTTTTCAAATCAGTAAAATTGGAACCAAGGCTGCCGGCAAAGGTCATAACAGCAAAGATCCATGGTACAAGAAAAACAAGCGGTTCAAGCCACCTGGCGAAGATCACACCGAAAACGACAGCTGCAGGTGTGATGTAGGGCATCAGCTTCTGCAGCAGCCGGTTCAACCTTTGAATCATCCCGCTCTCCTCCCCTTATCTATCTATATATGAATCCCATTCTACGCCTCCCACTAAAAAAAGGAAACCCAGAGAATGAGACCCGGGTTTCCTCTCTATTACGCTGTGCGCGATTCTTCCTTCAGCGCTTGGCGTTTCTGTTTTTCGTCACGCTTCGTTAGGATGGAAACGACGAGGGCGATCACAAACAACCCGGCAAAGTAGATCAAGCTGTTCTCATAACTGCCTGTCGTATCTTTCATCCATGCTGCAAACACAGGACCGGCAAGTCCCGCAGCTGCCCATGCGGTCAAAATGTACCCGTGAATGGCACCAAGCTCCTTCGTTCCGAACAAGTCGCCGATAAAGGCCGGCATCGCTGCAAATCCTCCACCGTAGCAAGTGTAAATGACCGAAAACGCCACGACGAACACCCATGTAATGGATGTATAAGGCACAATCAGGAAAAGACCAATCTGCAGAACGAAAAATGCTAAATACGTATTTCCACGGCCGATATAGTCCGACGCACTCGCCCACCCAATCCGGCCGAGACCGTTAAAGATCCCCATCACGCCCACAAGTGTCGCCGCTGTCCCAGCTGCTACACCGACACTTTCCTCAAGCAGCGGCTTGGCGGCGGAGATGACGGCGATCCCGCACGTCACATTGATGAAGAGCATTACCCATAAGTAATAAAAACGCTTCGTCTTGACCGCTTCCTTCGCCCGCATATTAGCGAGGTCCTGTTTATCCGAAGACTCCTGTTCCTTGGGGTCGTAGCCCTCCGGAACCCAGTCCTCCGGCGGACGGGACAGATACAGGGAAGAACCAATCATAACGACAAAATAAGAGATACCGAGAATGTAGAAGGTTGCGGCAATGCCTGTCTGATTGATAAAAAAGTTCATCAGCGGACTGGCAATTGCAGCGGCGAAGCCAAAGCCCATAATCGCCATGCCGGTCGCCAGTCCACGACGGTCCGGGAACCATTTAACAAGCGTGGATACCGGTGCGATATAGCCCACTCCAAGACCGATCCCACCAAGAACCCCATAAAAAAAGTACAGCAGCCAGAGCGATCCGGCCTGTACCGCAATCCCTGATCCCGCGACACCGATTCCGAAGAAAATCGCTGCCGTTATACCGGCCACCCGCGGACCGTATTTTTCTACAAACCAGCCAAGAAAAGCAGCAGATAAACCTAAAAATAAAATTGCGACACTGAACGTAAACTGCACCTGGCTGGCCGACCAGCCGAATTCCTCACTCAACGGCCCCGTAAAGTTACTCCACGCATACACCGATCCGATGGAAATATGGATGCCGACGGCACATAAAGCGATGAGCCATCTGTTTTTCACTTTCCTTTTCCCCATGCTGTCACCCCAATTTGTTAGATTAAAGGTCTTTTTCCTAAATTCTACATATTCAAACAAAAAACCCCTCTTACTTTGAGTAAGAAGGGTTTTAATCGTACCTTATAAGTGGAGCATAGCGGGCTCGAACCGCTGACCTCTACACTGCCAGTGTAGCGCTCTCCCAGCTGAGCTAATGCCCCGTATTTATTGAAGACAAGTATGATAATAGCATGTCCGTATTTCTTTATCAATACTTTTTGACAAAAAAATTCAAAAAAGACCTTCTGATTAAGATCAGAAGGTCTTTCCGTTCGCATATGGCCTATAGTTGGTTTGAGGAGCGTTCGGTGGTGACGCCTGCGGGAACAGCGCGAGCCGAAGATCCACTTGGGCAGGTGATCTTCCTGCCCACGTTAGCTGAGGCCGTGCCCGCGGCAGGCATCCACCGATAAGCGGAACGTGACGACGTGACCTACGAAAAGCTATACTTTTTTTCTACAACAAGAAGACCTTCTGATTACAATCAGAAGGTCTTCTTGAATTAGGATGCACGCACGTCTGCGGCAGCCTCTCCTTTTTTCGATGTTAAAAGGGTAACGATAATGAGGACGAGAACGGCTACAGGGACCGCGATGACGACACTATTGACGTCAAACGGCTTCTGCAGGACGATCTCCCATACAAGCGTTGTGACAACACCAGCAACCATGGAAGATACACCACCTGCTGCGTTTACGCGTTTCCAGAAGAAAACGGCGAGAACGGCCGGCGTCAATCCGGCACCGTAGACGGTATAAGCGTACATCTGCACACTCAACACGGTTGGGAAATAGCTGATAATGATAAAAGCAAACAATCCAAGGGCTACGATAAAGATCCGCGTCATCGTGAGCAGCTTCTTATCGGAAGCGTCTTTATTCACATACTTGCCGTACAAGTCGTAGGTTAAGTTGGTCGCTGCCGACAAAAGATACGAGTTTCCGGTCGTAATGATAAAGGACGCGGCAGCTGCCAGAAGAACGCCACCAATGGCCATAGGCATAGCTACGGTTGTAGCCATAAGGGCCATTCCGGGATCAATGTCCGGGAATAAGGAACGGGAGGCAAAGGCGATGATAGAAATAGATGGTGAAATGATCAGCATCGCGATCAACCAGCCGATTTGAGCTCGTTTGGCTGACTTGTCCCCTTTGGATGAGGCCAGTCGCTGGTACATGTTCTGGTCACCAAGCAGAAGGAACAAGGAAGGCAGCAGATAACCGATCATCTGTACGGTTGTCAGTCCGCCTGTAGAGGTCATATGACTTTCCGGCACATTGGCGACGATCTCACTCCATCCGCCTGCGACCATGATAATCGTAGGAACTGTGACGATTAAACCACCTACCATCAAAAAGCCGCTGATGGCGTCTGTCTGGGAAACCGAACGAAGTCCGCCGATCATCGCAAGGAAAATGATCATTCCTGCACCGATGATTGTTCCTGCCTGAACGGTCATCCCTGTCGTCAAATTCAAGATAAAGCCGAAGCCTTTCATCTGATAGGATACAATCCCTACATAGGCCAGGATGATAATAACACTCGCAAGGTTTCGGGACGTTCGTCCATATTTCGCTTCCAAAATTCCTGAGACGGTAAATTTCCCGTAGGCCCGGATTTTAGGAGCGACGACATAAAGAATAATAATTCCGACCAACGTTGGGAGCATCATCATCAAGGAAGGCAGAATACCGTAAGAGAACGCCATCGACGTCTCCCCACCGGAAATACTTCCACTTCCTGTCCACGTAGCAAGCAGGGTCCCCATAAGCACAAAAGGTCCGAGACTTTTACCGGCAAGGACAAAGTCCTCACTTCCAGATACTTTCTTCGACATGACTACACCGATGCCGATCATTACAATCCCGTAGATAGCAATAAACCATAGTAAAGTTGGATCTTGTTGCAATTCCATACTGACTGAATCATCTCCTGATGTTTTTTTACTGCTGGATTTCCTAGAGCACATGAATATCTATCCACCGGCCGGTGACTGCCCGTCTAACACAACACTTTATAACCTAACACAGTTTCAGCATTTGTGAAAACGCATTACACCTTGGGAAAAAAGCGTTAGTTCCAGGCGTTTTGGGGCTTGTTTCATCTTTCACAATCTTCGATAAGCAGGTTAAGGGCACCATCTCAAAAAGTTGTCTTTTTGTTATGAAAGTTCAGTTAAAAAAGGAAAAGAGCGACAGAATTTTGTAGTAAAATTAGTTCTATAGTCCTAAAAAAAGAAGACCGGTATGAATGGGCATACCGGTCTTCTTCTTTATTATAATAAAGCTTTCATCCGTTGTTCGATGACATTTTTAAGAAGCTGCATACCATCATTTGTACCGATGGATTCGGGATGGAACTGCACGCCTTCCACAGGATATTCCAGATGGCGTATCCCCATGATTTCTCCTTCAACGGTGGTGGAGCTGATTTCGAAACAATCAGGAAGGGAATCCAGTTCGACAATCAGGGAGTGATAACGCATCGCTTCCATTGGATTATTCAAGCCCTCATAAATACCGCGGCCATCATGAAAGACGCGGGAGGACTTGCCGTGCATCAGGCGTTCCGCCCGGATGACGTTGCCACCAAATACCTGGGCAATCGACTGATGGCCCAGGCAGACGCCGAAAATCGGTGTCTTCGTTTTAAAATGATCGATGACTTCAAGCGTGACCCCCGTCTCATCCGGAGAGCACGGTCCGGGTGACAGGAATATCAGCTCCGGATCCAGCTGTTCAATTTCTTCAACTGATGCTTCGTCGTTTCTGCGGACGACGACCTCTTTACCTAGCTCGCCCAGGTACTGGACGAGGTTATACGTGAATGAATCATAGTGGTCAATCATATAAATCACTCTGCTCATCTCCTCTCTGCTCAATCTATCTCAATCTCTGACGAGTTCCTGAATGCCTTTCGTAAAGCTGTCCAGGGCTTCTTCCTTCTGCCCTTTTTCTATAACTTCAAGCTCCGCTTCGATAAGCCGGATGATCTTACTGCCGATAATGACACCGTCGGCATGTTCACGAACAAGCTTCACATCCTCATTCGTAGAAATTCCAAATCCGACTGCCACAGGGACCTGGCTGTGCTCCTTCACTTTTTTAATGAAGGTTAACGCTTCTGCGGACATTCCGCTGCTTCCGCCGGTCACACCAAGGGAGGATACACAATACAGGAACCCGCGGGCATGTTCTGCGATCTGCTGGATACGTGTATCTGAATTCGGCGCGACGAGGGAGATGAATTCGACATCCTTCTCAACAGCCATGCTCCGCACTTCTTCACTCTCTTCAAAAGGAAGGTCTGGAATCAAAACGCCTTCCACGCCGTTTTCTTCAAGCAGGTTGAAGAAGTCCTGATGGCCGATCTGCAGCACAGGGTTGTAGTAAGTGAAGATCACAACAGGAATCTCCACTCCGTGCCTGCGGAGTTCCGGAACAAGCTGGATCGCTTTTCTCAGAGACATGCCGGCGTTCAACGCCCGTTTGGCCGCGCGCTGGATCGTCGGTCCATCAGCAAGCGGGTCGGAGTAGGGAACACCGAGTTCCAGAACGTCCGCTCCCTGCTCCTGCAGCCTCAGCGCAAATTCAATTGTATATTCCGGAGAAGGATCTCCTGCTACGACGAACGGGATGAACAGATTCTCGGTTTTGTTAAGCTTCCCTTGAAACGATGTTTTCGTCAGCATGTTAAACCTCCTCCTGGAAATGTTCCATCAGTGTTGCCATATCCTTATCCCCGCGTCCGGACAGGTTGATGAGAATCGTCTCATCCGCTTCCATGCTTCCGGCTTCCTTGAAAGCCTGAGCAAGAGCGTGGGCACTTTCAATGGCCGGGATAATGCCTTCTGTCTGCGTAAGAAGCTTCAGCGCGTCCAGGGCCTCCTGATCCGTCACAGCTTCATAGCGGACCTGCTTTGTCTGGAAAAGGTGTGCATGTTCAGGGCCGATGCCCGGATAATCAAGGCCTGCCGAGATGGAATACGGCTCGGTAATTTGTCCGTTATCATCCTGCATCAAGTATGTCAGCGATCCGTGAATGACACCCGGCGTTCCTTTAGACAGCGTGGCGGCATGTTCCGGTGTATCAATGCCTTTTCCTGCTGCCTCCACCCCGACAAGGGCACTGTCGTCCTGTAGGAATGGGTAGAACATACCCATTGCATTACTTCCGCCGCCGACACAGGCATATATGCGGTCCGGAAGAGTTTCTTCAACCGCAAGGAACTGACGTCTTGATTCGTCTCCGATGATACGTTGGAAATCGCGGACCATCCGAGGGTACGGGTGCGGTCCGACGACAGAACCGATCAGGTAGAAGTGATCTTCACAATTCGCGACCCAGTAGCGGATCGCTTCGTTCGTTGCATCCTTCAATGTGCCGTTCCCACTGGAAACAGATACGACTTCAGCACCGAGCAGCTTCATACGGAAAACGTTCAGCTCCTGCCTGCGGATATCCTCCTCACCCATAAATACGATACATTCCAGACCGAATTTGGCAGCGACCGTGGCAGAAGCGACACCGTGCTGACCGGCTCCGGTTTCAGCGATGATCTTTTCCTTGCCCATCCGCTTAGCCAGAAGAGCCTGTCCAATCGCATTGTTCAGTTTGTGGGCGCCGGTATGGTTCAAATCCTCACGCTTCAAATAGATTTTCGCTCCGCCGAGGTGCTCGGAGATTTTATCGGCATACGTCAAAGAAGTCGGACGCCCCGCGTATTCTTTGAGCACATGATGGTATTCATTTTGGAATTCAGGATCCGCCATAGCTTCATCCAGAGCTTCTTCAAGCTCTTGAAGCGGGCCCATCAACGTTTCCGGTACGTATTTGCCCCCGAAGTCACCGAATCGGCCTTTAATATCAGGAAATGCTTGCAACATTTGCTTCCACCTCTTTCATAATCGCTTGTATTTTACCAATATCTTTTTTATTTTCTCGTTCAATCCCGCTGGAAATATCGATACCCTCCGGCTGGTAACTCAACAGTTTACCAACGTTTTCAGGCTTGATTCCACCAGCGATCAGGCAGGGCACTCCTTGATCAAAAGCGGCATCCCTGTAGGCAGGGACCGCTTCCCAGTCAAACCGGACCCCTGTACCTCCGGATGCCCCCTCGACTTTGCTGTCCACGATAAAACCGTCCGCGACGCCTTTAAATACGTCCATCTGGTCGAGACCACCATCCTGATGATGAACAACCTTCCAGACCGGAAGACCAAAAGCTTCTTTGATCTGCAGCAGCTGGGAAACGGTCTCGTTCCCGTGCAGCTGAATGACATCCAACGGCACGAAATGGAGAATTTCCTCCAGTTCATCTATTGTAGGGTCAATGAACACCCCGACAAGCTTCTGTCGCGGACGGATTTTCTTAATCCAGCGACCTACACGCTCAGGGCGCACATAGCGCTTCGTCCGCTTCACAAAAATGAAGCCGAGATGAGAGGCTTTGGAGGAGGCCGTTTTCGCTGTGTCAGAAAGCGACTGGTTGCCGCACAATTTCACAATAGGCTCCCTCACTGGACCTCCACTCCTTCAAGCAGGGTACGTACTGCTTTTTTGATATCATCCTGCCTCATCAGCGATTCTCCAACAAGAACCCCCTTCGCCCCATACCCGGCGGCTTGTTGAACATCTTCATTTGTGAAAATGCCGCTTTCCGAAACGAGCAGCGATTCCTCCGGTGCAAGAACCGCCATCCGTTCGGTCTGCTTCAAGGATGTCTCGAACGTATGCAGGTTGCGGTTGTTGATGCCCAGGATTTTCGGTGTGAACTGGTCCAGCACTTTTTCAAGGGTCTCTTCACTGTGCACTTCCACAAGCACTTCCATTCCCAGCTCATAGGCCTGGTTGTAAAGCTCGTGAAGCTTCTCCGCTTCCAGCGCCTCACCGATCAGAAGAATCGCATCGGCACCGATATACGCACTTTCAACGACCTGGGCGGAATCGATGATAAAATCTTTTCTCATGACAGGAATGTCCACGACCTGCTTGATCTGTGTCAAATAATCGCGATGCCCCTGGAAAAAGTGCTGATCGGTCAAAACAGATATGGCATGGGCGCCTGCTTCGGCGTAATCATGCGCAATGCGGACAGGGTTGAAGTCTTCACGGATGATACCCTTGGAAGGGGAAGCCTTCTTCACTTCGGCGATCAGTCCGGATGGATCTGCCCCGTTCAACGCTTCATATAAGGAATGCCTCGGGAAGGACTGTTCCTCAGGCAGGTACATTTTTTCAATTTCCTGATGTTTCACAGCTAAGATGGTTTCAAGCATACTGGCGATTCTCCCTTTCTGACGCGATAGATTCATAGTACTCTTTGGTCCTGCCGGATTGAATGGCCTCGCGGACCTGCATGACACCGTCTTCCAGCGTTTCTGCTCTACCAGCCACATACAGCCCGGCTGCTGCATTCAAGGTAACGATCGATGCCGCTGTTTCCCCTGCCCGGTTATAAAGGACGGCTTTAATGATGGCGGCACTTTCCTCAGTTTCTGTTATTTGAATGTCTTCAATGTTTCCTCTGGCCATCCCGAAGTCTTCCGGTTTGACTGTAAAGCGGCGGATGTTCCCGTCCTTCATTTCCACAAGATCGGTTTCCCCGGTAATCGTAATTTCGTCCAGACCGTCACGGCCGGTGGCGAGCAGGACGTGTTCGGAACCCAGCTTATAAAGGGTTTCAGCCATTTTCTCGGCATAAGCTGTGTCATAAATCCCGATCAGCTGACGTCTTGCATTGGCCGGATTGGACATCGGTCCAAGCAGATTGAACACCGTACGGAACCCAAGCTCCTGACGTGCTGGACCGGCATGCTTCATAGCCTGATGATAAAGAGGAGCAAACATGAAGGTCATTCCCTTTTCCTCCAAGGCTTTCGCTCCCTGCTCCGGTGTCGTATCAATTGGAACACCGAGAGATTCCAGAACATCGGCGCTTCCACTTTTCGAGGAAACTTTCCGATTGCCATGCTTGGCGACCTTCACGCCCATACTGGCTAGAACGAGTGATACCGCCGTCGAAATATTGAAAGTGGATGCACCATCGCCGCCGGTCCCGCACGTATCTACGAGGGAAGCATCGTCCACATCCATCCTTGTCATGTTCTCACGCATGGCGCGGACGAACCCGGTCATCTCCTCGACGGTTTCCCCGCGGTAGCTCATGACACTCAGCATACTCATCAACTGTCCGGTTGTGGCTCCTCCATTCATGATCGTGTTCATCGTTTCAAAGGCTTCCTGCTCGCTCATGGACTCTCCGGCTACAACCCGGCTCAACGTTTGTTTCATCTCATCTCCACTCCTTCTCGGCTCGAAAATACCTGCTCTGCTAACTCGATCGTTCTCTTCAAGGCGCTGGCTTTGTTCAGTGTTTCCTGATATTCAGCCTCAGGATCGGAATCGGCAACCACACCGGCTCCGGCCTGAATATATAAATTTTTATTCGTTAAAGTCATTGTACGGATGGTAATGCAGGAATCGATATTCCCATCAAACCCAAGGTAAAGGATGCCGCCGCCGTAAAGATTACGCGGTGTAGGCTCCAGTTCACGAAGGATCTGCATGGCCCTGACCTTCGGTGCTCCGGATAACGTTCCGGCCGGGAAGGAGGAAATAAGGGCATCGATCGGTGAAACCCCTTCCTTCAACTGCCCCGTCACCTTACTGATGATATGCATCACCTTCGAGAAACGCCCGATCGTCATATACTCACGAACGTCCACACTTCCGAATTCAGCGACACGGCCGATATCGTTTCTGGCAAGATCGACGAGCATTCTGTGCTCGGCCAGTTCTTTTTCATCTGCAAGGAGTTCCTCTACCAGCTGGTCATCTTCCTCCTGAGTCTGCCCGCGCTTCCTTGTTCCGGCAATGGGATGGATTTCAAGCTGCCCGTTCTGTACTTCAAGCAGCCGCTCCGGCGAACTTCCGATCACTTCGACATCCTCCATATTCAAGTAGAACATATAAGGAGATGGGTTCACTTTCCGCAGCACCCGGTAAAGCTCGAAGCCTGTACGGTCTGTAATGGTGTGGAAGCGCTGGGATAAAACAGCCTGGAAAACATCCCCGGCCCGGATGTACTCTTTAATCGTTTCCACATCCTGCCTGAATTTTTCCGGCTCATAGTTGCTGGAAAGGACGAGTTCCTGCTCTTCTCCCGATTCCTCCCCAAGCATCAAATCTTCCAAATCGCTGCCTTTTCTCAAACGGCTTGTAATCTCTTTGATGCGTGCCTTCGTCGTATCATAAACTTCACGGGAAGTCTCTGGCTCGTCGACTCTTCCGAAGGAAAGAATCGTCGTTTCTTTCGTTTTATGATGGTAGGCGATCAAGGTCTGGCAGAACAGCAGGTGGTAGCGGGCAAGATTCAGGTCATCCTGTTCCGCCGGTTCCACCGGTTCGAAATCTGAGATGGCATCGTAGCTGATGTAACCGACCCCGCCTCCTTTAAATGGAAGATCGATTTCCGGCTGCTTCACCTCCAGATCGCGCACCACTTTTTCATAAGCGGCCTTGAAGGTCTCTTCGTATGCTGTTGTCTGCAGACGGTAATCTTCAATAAGAAACCGGCCGCTTTTCTCTTTCACCTGGACCATGGGATCGAGTCCAATGAATGAAAAATTCGACCACGGGGATTCCGGGTCCTGGCTTTCAAGCATAAAGACAGCTTCATCTTTCAATGCATGAAACATATGAATGGGTGTAATCGTATCTGTAAAAAAGGATTGACTGATGGGAATGGTGCGGTACGCTTCCGCATCGGTTTGAAATGTTTCGTAAGTGGTCATTCGCTCACCTCTCCATAAAGGGTTTATGGAGAACGAGACGTTGAGGAATGAAAAAATGAGTGGATGAAATAAAGGGGTTCGGCCAGGCAACCAACCAGCTCCGTACGTCCAGCGGTTCCTCGCTCTTACTCGGCTCTGCTCTGCTCATCCTATTCCTCAACTCAACTCATTCTCTTCTCAACTAACTTTGTATTCATTTATAAAATACTTTCTCACAGTCTATAAAATTCAGATAATAAAGTCAACCGGAGAATTTCCAGCAACTCTATTTCCACCTTAACAAACCGCTGCGGTTCTTCAAAGCTATCTGTTTATAATATAAGAAACGCTGAACGGCTCCAGGAAAAGCACACCACAAAAAAACCGGGATTTCTTTTGAACGCATCCACAGCCAGTGACGTCTTATATACAGGCGGGAAGAGAGGAATGATTATGGAAGCCAACGATTTGACACGTGCCAGGAATGGAGACGAAGAAAGTCTTGCCCGGCTCCTGAAAGAACACTACTCCTTTGTGATGAAATATGTATGGAAAATGTGCGGCGATGAACAGCTGGCCTATGACGTCACCCAGGACACGCTCATGAAAGCCATCCAGAAGATTGACCAGTACCGGGGAACGTCCAAATTCTCCACGTGGCTGATCCGCATCGCTACCCATACGTATATCGATACACGACGAAAACAACAGAGAAACGAAAAACTGGACCAGCAGGAAAAGGAACGACTAAAACTGCAGACCCCGCAGCAGCTTCCAGAAGAATGGTTGGACGTTCAGGAGGCTCTCTGGAACCTTGATGAAAAATACCGGATCCCCGTCCTCTTGAAACATTACTATGGGTGTGAATACAAGGAAATCGCTGACATGACGAAATCCAGAACCGGAACGGTGAAATCACGGGTGCATTATGGTATGGAGAAGCTGCGAAAGGAGTTGAATGAACATGGATGACAAGAAGAACCTTTCTCTTGAGGAAAAGCTGAAGCAGGGGTTCCAGCAGATGGATCAGCAGCTGGACACGGACGAACCCCCCCTCCTGTATTTCGAAACGCTTGTGAGAGAGGAAAGGAAAGCATGGCATGAGAGGCTGTGGAAGGAATTGATGCTGTTATGGACGGCCGCTCTTATGATGATCACTGGGCTCGCACTCAGTTTTTATTTCGTACCGGCCCTGTTCATCATCATTCAAGGAACAGCCGCTGCCGTGCTGCTTGGGTATGTTTGGAAGGAGAAAAGAGAAATGGTGATGATCGATAAATGAAGCATTATGGACCTGAAGAAATCCCTGTCTGGGGGTGGGGAATCATTGCCGCCATCCTGATCACCCAGAGCACCCTGTTGTTCATCCAGGCAAAAAAACGCGGACGGACCCCCTGGCTGTGGGGCCTTGTCGGACTGATTCAATTCCCTTTCCCAACCATCGTATTCATCATCCTGTGCAAAACAATCTGGAAGGATCCAACAGAATGAAGATGATCCTCATTGCGGCAGGTACAGCCGCACAACTGGCAGCTTACGCTCTTATCCTGTTTGTGTCCATCTGGACGGGAATCGCTCTTCTACTCATCTCTTATGCAGCTTTCACACTCGTAATCATAAAGCTGTGGAAGGAAGCCAAGGAAGAAAAAAAGGAGGAACACTGGAATGATTATCGTGACTACTGAATTTGTTCCTGGATATGACGTTCAGGAAGTGAAAGGATTTGTGCGTGGCAGTACAGTCCAGTCGAAAAACGTGGGAAAAGATATTCTGGCGGGATTAAAGAATCTTGTCGGGGGAGAAATTAAAGATTATACAAGTATGATGGACAGCGCCCGTCAGCAGGCCATCGGACGATTGATTCAACATGCAGAGGAGAAAGGGGCTGATGCTGTCATTGCCGTCCGCCTGGAAACGTCCTCTATTACGAGTGCCGCTTCTGAAATCATCGCCTACGGAACAGCGGTCACCCTTGCAGAAAGGAGTCCACAATGACAGCGGGGGTTCTCCACATGCTCACGGACAACCTCCCTGTTCTCCTCCCGCTGATGGCTGTCCAGTTGATTTTAATGGTAACCGCGCTCATCAGCCTGGCAGGAACAAAAGAAACACGCGGCCCGAAGTGGATGTGGGTGCTGCTGATTATTTTTGTCAATACGCTCGGGCCTGTCGCCTACTTTATTTTCGGAAGGAGTGAGGAAGGATGATGCAGGTGAACAACCTCACGAAATCGTTCGGCCGGCACCCTGTTGTGGACGACGTATCCTTTCAGTTGGAAAAAGGCAGATGCATGGCTCTTCTCGGTCCGAACGGCGCAGGGAAAACGACCACCCTGCGTCTCATAGCCGGACTGCTCATTCCTGATTCCGGAACGATACACCTTGAAGGAACACCCGGGGATATCCGCGCTCACATCGGCTACCTGCCTCAGCATCCTCAATTTCATGGATGGATGACAGGACGGGAATTCCTGTTATATGCCGCCCGTCTTGCCGGCCTCTCCAAGCAGGAGGCAGGGCAACAGGCGGATAAGACGCTGGACCGGTTGGGGATGAAAGAGTTTCAGAACAAAAGAATCGCCCGGTACTCCGGAGGGATGAAGCAGCGCCTCGGCATCGCACAGGCGGTCATACACACCCCCGGCGTTCTCCTGCTTGATGAACCGGTATCTGCCTTGGATCCAATCGGGCGCCGGGAAGTTCTGGAACTGATGGAAGAGCTGAAACAGGAAACCCTCCTGCTCTACTCCACCCATATCCTGAACGACGCTGAAGAAGTGAGTGATGAAATTCTACTGATGCATCAAGGAAAGATGATTGAATCTGGGTCGATTGATGATGTGAAATCCCGCCATCCTATGGAAAAACTAACCCTCCAGTTTTCGATGGACACCGAAAATTGGAAGGATTATGTGAGCGCATGGCCCGAGGTCAATCGTGTGGAATGGCATAAACAGACCCTTCACCTCTATGTGTCGGACAGTGGAATGGTCAGGAAGAAAGTCCTGGAGGAAGCCTCACGAAACGAATGGCCGCTTGTCCACTTCGAAGTCGGACGGCCGACATTGGAAGATTTATTTATAAAGGCGGTGAAAAACCATGCAGTGGATCACCATCTATAAGAAGGAATGGCTTGAAATGATCAGGAATTACAAATGGATTTGGGTACCTCTTGTCTTTATTCTCTTCTGTATCCTTGACCCCTTGTCCACCTATTATCTTCCGGTGATTATTGAAGCTGCCGGAGGTCTTCCGGAAGGGGCGGTCTTTGACCTGCCCACCCCTCCCCCTTCCGAGGTGTTCATGATGAGCATTTCCCAGCTGAACACGCTGGGTATCCTCGTCCTTGCACTCATCACGATGGGCACAATCTCCGGAGAGAAAAAATCAGGGGTGGCGGAGCTGATCCTCGTGAAACCGGTCTCTTACTTTTCTTACCTGACGGCGAAGTGGGCGGCTGCTTCCACACTGTTGATCCTCTCTGCTGCCATCGGCCTGACAGCGAGCTGGTATTACGTCCAGCTCCTTTTTGGAGATGTGTCCTTTACGGCCGCAGCCGGAGTGATCTTTTTCTACAGCTTGTGGATTTTATTTCTTACGAGCATCAGTCTTTTTATGAATGCCTGGTCACGTATCCCCGGCCTCGTCCTGTTTTTCACACTGGCAGCCCTCATGACCATGAGCCTGGTCACCAGTCTGTTTTCCAAGTACCTCGCCTGGAGTCCCGCACGGCTGTCCTCCTACCTTCGTTCTCTTCTCATTACGGGAGAAGTGCCTGAGGATTTATGGTACACCAGTCTCGTCACAGCCGCGCTTACCATCCTTCTCCTTTATGCAGGAACGAAACGTTTGAAGAAAAGCACCAGACTCTCCTGAATGTCAAAATTTACGGATCAAAAGGAAGAAGAGTTGTACTCCCACCCAATAGGGTATAGACTATTGTCAATAAAACTATTGGATTGTCTAAAGGAGAGATTTGCATGAAGCCGACTGCACTGATTACCGGAGCTTCCGGGGGAATCGGGTATGAACTTTCCCTGCTTTTCGCGAAGGCTGGTTATAACTTGATCGTTGTAGCAAGATCTGAAGATAAACTCGAGGAGCTGCGAAATGAATTGGATGGCCACCCCGTTACCATTCTTCCGCAGGATCTGTCAGAACCCGGGGCCGCCCAAATTGTTTACGACAAAGTCAAAGAACTCGGCTTGAACGTCACCGTGCTCGTGAACAATGCAGGGTTCGGCCTGAACGGCCTGTTTGAGGAGCTTCCGCTGTTAGACCAGCAGAAAATGCTGCAAGTCAACGTCAATGCACTCACAGAGCTCACCCACCTGTTTCTGCCGGAAATCAAAGCGGCACGATTCCGCTCCATTCCAAAAGGCATCCTGAATATCGCCAGCACTGCGGCGTTTCAGCCCGGGCCGAAAATGGCCGTATATTATGCATCCAAAGCCTACGTCCTTTCCTTCTCCGAAGCTCTTGTGGAGGAATTGAGGGACACGAACGTCACAATCTCGACGCTGTGCCCGGGCGCAACAGAAACCAACTTCTTCAAGACAGCTCAGGCAGAGCATACGAAGCTGGTCAAGCAGACGATGACACCGGAAGCTGTTGCTAAATCAGGGTTTGTCGGCTTTGTTAAAGGCCGCCGTGTCATCATTCCCGGGCCGGCCAACCAGACGATGGCTTATGCGGCGAAACTGCTTCCTCGTTCCTGGGCTGCAAAAGCCGCTCATTATATGGATCAATAATTCTTATGTCCCAGACCTTTCCTCCTGCCGCCATCTCCTTTATACTTGATATATTGGAAGAAAATTCTTAAACAGGGGGCAGAGGTATGAAGAAATGGATCTTATCCACCGTCCTTCTTCTGCTCGCAGCTGCCGGCACAGGCTGGTATTTGATGAGCACACAGGCTGAAGCAATGACAGAACAAGAAGTCAAGGAAGCCGTAGAAGAATCCGCTGAGGAAGCAGATGAAAAGCTTCAGACCTATGAGGAAGAAGGTAAAAATCCATTCGGTCATGAAAAAAGCCAAAGCGAACTGACAGATTCCGATTATCAAAGCTACATCCACTCCATGTCCCACCAGAAAGTGAAAGCCGATAAAAAGTGGGGATTTACAACTATCCACCCGGAACGTATTGAGTGGCTGCTTGAGGGATTGGATCAGACCACGCTTACTCATAGACAGACATATGAAGAGATCCTGACGAAATGGCACGCAGGTGATTTCTCAACGGCTGATGAGGACCATAACCGGATCTGGACGCTTCAGAACGGGAACGTCGGCAAAGCCACAGGTGTGCTCTCTCCTCA
The DNA here is from genome assembly GCF_056158945.1 of Halobacillus sp. ABH2_015. Lineage (NCBI taxonomy): Bacteria > Bacillati > Bacillota > Bacilli > Caryophanales > Bacillaceae > Halobacillus > Halobacillus sp. ABH2_015. The sequence goes on along the minus strand of NZ_JBSWUG010000002.1, from coordinate 656,937 downwards.
GGAAGAAGCCCAATTCATGCAGAAACGAAAAAACTGACCCCGTCTCCGGGGTCAGTTTTTTTACATTTCTTCGGCTGCTTTACGAAAACCATAGAACGAGCGGTAGCCTGAATGAGAATAGTAGCCTTCCGAGCTTTCTGTAGCCAGCATGTCCACGCGGGCGTTCGGATAGCATTCATGGGCGGTTCTTACAAGCTGTTCGGCAATTCCCTGCTTGCGGCAGGATTCCTTAACGAGGAGTTCACAGATGTACAAAGTGGTCGTCCCGTCGGTCAATCCTCTCAAATAACCGACGAGTTCTCCAGATTCATCCACGGCCACGAGGGCAGGTTCCGAATTGATCCAGGCGCACAGCGTTTCTTCATTATACTGCACAAGCCCCTCCCATCCTTCTTGTTGATTCAACTGATGAACACTATCAAAGTCTTGTTCGCGAAACGAGCGGATTTGAATGGATTCCATCGTTTCCTCCCTTTCTTTTCCAAGTTTTCTCCTGTTAAGTTTCCCAGTCTGTCTATGATGAAGCCTGATCTCTTTACTCTATTATACGATACAATTCCCTATTCGTTTCATTCTATGTGTCTTTTTTCCGTCAATGATGAGAGAAAAGTATGATAAAATAAGAGCGATTGTTTTCTTATCGACACAAGGAGTGGAATGACTATGAAACGTTGGTTGATGCTGACAGGATTATTTTTTCTGGCTGCCTGTTCCTCACAAAATTTATCCTATGAAGATTTAACCGCTGCTTATCCCGAGGACTTCGCAGATCCTATCCAGAACCTTTCTGAAACACAGCAGGAAAACCTTGGCCTGCCTTCTGATATGCCTTTTGAAGTGACCATGGTGGAATCCTCTGTTGGAGAAAATGAAGCCGAGGTAACCTATACATCCGATACCGAGCAGAAAGCTGTCGTTACGACCTTATACAGTCCCGGAAACATCCTGCAGGAATCCGAACTGCAGGTACCATTGGATTCCGGAGCGCTGGCAGGCGTACTGGAAAAAGAGACACATGTGTTTGTGGAATGGTATGAAGGAGAAGAAGATATCATCTATCAGGTTGAATATTACGGCCCTGCTGAAGAGCGTTCGGAAAAAGCTGTGGAAATCGCCAATCATCTATAAAAGCTGCCGGGAAACCTTCCCCGCAGCTTTTTTATGTGGTCACAGACTGCCGTATTCATTGAACTTTTTCCAGTTTCTTAAACATCCGGCTGATCGGCCTTGGTGCCTTCAGGTTATCGAAGAAAACAAGGTACGTGTTCTTCTTTTCATCAATGGATTGAATAGTCCCGATGCCGAACACGGGATGATGGACACGTGTTCCTTTTTCAAACCCTTTTTGAGGAGCCTCTTGTTTTAAATGGTGAGAGGCCCGGATGTAATCCTCCGCTTCTTCTATAAGGGCTGGATCCAGGTCCCCGACACGCTCATATAAATCTTCGTTCACCTCAAAGATGAAGCGGGACGGATATTTTTTCTGCCCTCCATTTTGAAAGCCCTCCGACTCCGTCATATACAACGCCTTTTCGGCACGGGTAACGGCGACATAGGCAAGTCTCCGCTCTTCTTCAAGCCCACGCTCCTTCCGCTGACGGATGGTCCGCACACTTGGCATGACCCCTTCTGTCATGCCGATCACAAAAACATAGGGGAATTCCAGACCTTTGGCAGTATGGATCGTCATTAGTTTGATCGTATCCGTACGCTCTTCTCTGTCGTGATCGGTATACAAAGAAATCATCTGCAGGTACTCATCCAAATCGATATCTTCTCCGAGCGTCTGTTCATACTGGACGATGGAGTGAAGCAGTTCGGCCAGATTATCCAGGCGTTCCTGGTCCCCGTCTTCGCGGCGGCAGGCTTCATACCCCGTCTTCTGCATCGCTTCCTGCAGCAGTTCCGACACGTTCAATTCTTTCTTCCTCTCCTTGAGTTCCTCCATGGCACCAATGAATGCTTTGGCCCCTGTCCGCTGAAGCTGCTCATGATCCGCGTATTTTTTCAAGGTCTCATAATAAGAAAGCCTCTCTGCCTCTGCCCTCTGACGGATAAAGGCCATCCGTTTTTTACCGATCTGCCTTTTCGGCACATTGATCAGTCTTGAAAACGATAAGTCATCTCCTGCAGCGATCATTTTCAGATGAGCGAGCGCATCCTTGATCTCCATCCGGTCAAAAAATTTAAAACCTCCGAAAATAGTATACTCCAGGTTTTCCGCCATAAGTTCCTGCTCCACATAACGCGATAAATAACCTGCTCTGTATAAAACAGCCACATCACTGAGCCGCGCCTGCTTTTCCTCAACAAGACTTTGAATCTGCTGAACAATCCATTTCGCTTCCTGTATGTCGTTTTTTCCGTGGTAATGGACCGCTTTGACTCCAGGCGGGTGGACAGGAAGCATATCCTTATCCACACGGAAGTAGTTATTTTTAATCAGCGCATTGCCAAGGGAGAGGATTTCAGGGGTGGAACGGTAATTTTCCTTCAGAAAGACTGTCTGTGCCCCCGGGAAAAATTCGTCGAACTCGACCATATACTTCGGATCCGCCCCCCGCCATTCATAGATCGTCTGATCGGGGTCACCAACAACGAACAGGTTCTCATGTTCCTGTGCGAGCATGCGTACAAGTTCGAACTGCTTCAGACTGCTGTCCTGGAATTCATCGACCTGGATGTAATACAGACGGTCCTGCCATTTGGACAGTACATCCGGATATTGTTCAAAAAGGACAAAGACGAAATTCAGCAGGTCATCGAAATCCAGGCCGTACACGCGTTTTTGTTTTTTCAAATAGTGTTGTAGAATCTGCCCGTCCAGGTCACCGGATTCATCAGCCGCAGGCATGCCGCCGCGCATGATCATCTGTTGGACATAATGGGTATTTCCTTTCAATATTCCGATCTTGTCCAGAAGGCGCTTGAAGGTTTTCTCATTCATCTTCAACCCCATATCTTCAAATATCTCCCGCAGCAGTGTTTTCTGGTCTTCGACGTCTAAAATGGAGAAATTTTTCGGATAGAAGAGACGATGGATATCCTCTCGGAGCACACGGACGCAGAAGCCGTGATAAGTCGTAATGAATCCTGTATCCTGTTCGCCGCCGATCAGGCGCTTCACCCTTCTCCTCATTTCATGAGCTGCCTTATTCGTAAAGGTTACAGATAATACATGGGCCGGATCCACGCCCAGTTCATTGACGATAAACGCATACCGGTGCGTCAGTGCTCTCGTTTTCCCCGAACCTGCACCGGCCACGACGCGGATGTATCCTTCCGTAGAAACGACAGCCTCCTGCTGAGCTTCGTTCAATCCTTCCATCAGTTTTTCCATAGTGATTCACCTTCCAAGAACATTTGTTTGTATTATAGCACACTGAATCGGTTTGAAGCCTCAGTGGAACGGATATGGACCTGTGGAAGGAGAGGAAATTATGACCAGCGATATCACCCCTTTATTTGAAGAAAAGATCGTTCAGGACAACCACTTTAAAAACCGCTATGTGGTCGCACCGATGACAAGAGTCAGCGCGGCCAATAACGGGACAGCCAATGAGCGGATGAAGCAGTATTATGAGCGCTATGCTAAAGGTGGATTCGGAGCAGTCATCAGCGAGGGCATCTACCCGGACCGTACCTACTCCCAGGGATACTCAAACCAGCCGGGGCTTGCCGACGAACAGCACCGGGACGCCTGGAAGCCAATCGTCCGGGGCGTTCATCAGCATGGATCCCTGTTCATTGCTCAAATCATGCACGCAGGTGCCCAGTCGCAGGGAAACGCCTACACGGACCAAACCATCGCCCCTTCAGCTGTGGCCCCTAAAAATGATCAGCTGCCTTTTTACGGTGGGAAAGGCCCGTTCCCTACCCCGAAAGCAGCCACTCATGCGGAACTGGAAGAAATCAAGCAGTCCTTCGCACACTCTGCACGACTGGCTAAGGAAGCAGGGTTTGACGGCGTAGAGCTCCACGGAGCCAATGGTTACCTGCTGGATCAGTTCATGACCGATTATTTCAACCAGAGAGAAGATCAGTACGGAGGAACAACGACCAACCGGATGCGGTATATTCTTGAAGTCATCAAGGAAGTCAGGCGGGAAGTCGGCCATGATTACCTTCTCGGCATTCGGATTTCGCAGGGGAAAGCCTCCGATGGCGAACATCGCTGGGCTCTTGGTGAAACAGATGCCAAAACCATCTTCGGTAAACTCGGTGAATCTCCGATCGATTTCATCCATGTAACAGATAAAGACGGAACAGCCTCCAGCTTCGGAGAGGGTTCCCTTTCCATGGCTGCCGCTGCGAAGATGTTCAGTGGTCTTCCTGTCATTGCCAACGGCGGTCTTCATGAGACATACAAAGCCCTGCAGCTGTTGAGCAGCGAAGAGGCTGATTTCATCAGTCTCGGTACAACAGCGCTCCAAAATCCGGATGCACCGAACCGCATCCGGAACGGTCAGCATCTGGACCCCTTCGATTTTCCATCCATCATGCTGCCACAGGCGGAAATTAAGGATCACGAATTGAAAAAAGAAGTACGGAGATGAAAAAGAGGCGCATGTCTCATGCGCCTTAGCTTGTAGAGAAACCTAGTTTCTCTACAAGCTTTTTTTCTTTCCGCTGAATGTCCACATCAAACAGGAACAGTTCCGGCAGGGTACAAATACTTCCAGAACCCGAAGAAGACCACTTCCTTACTTCCGCTTATTTAAAAAGTAGTCTGCGGCTTGAGGAAGGTTTTTGAACGTCCGCACACCGGACAGACTGATCCGGTTCTGTGTGAACTGCATCACCACCTGTGGACGCATTCCAGCAAGAACCACTTCAATACCAAGCAGCTGGAGGCTGACAATCAAGTCTCTAAGCAGGTGCACCCATTCATCTTCTACGGACACGATTCCAGAAAATTGAACAGCCAGACGATTGATCCGCTGGTTTTGACAAAGCTCCGGCACACGGGTCAGGAGGACCTCCTTCTGCTCTTCCCTGAGGATCGGCTGCAGGGGAAGCAGGGCAAAGCCATCAGCCACTTTTACGATGTTCGCCGTCATTTCCTCAATGATGTGGATCAGCTGTTTCTCCCTGTAATAGGATTGGGTCCTGTCAAAAATCCTGGTTAGATTGTAGCCCTTCCCTTCATATGTAAATGGTCGGGTATGAACCTTGAATACATACTCCTCCCCCTGCCAATGCATCGGATAATCATCTACAATCAAAGGCCTTTGTTCTTTCGTTGAATTTGTCACCACCCGCCTCTCCGGATCGATATCCGGAAAGAGTGTGTGAAGGGACTCCCCCGCTGCTTGATTTCCCTGAAGACCAAACAATTCAATAAATGCCGGATTGACATAGGTAATGATATACTGATCATCAGAAATCAATACCCCTTCATCCAGAAGATCCATGGCCGCCTGTAAAATCATACATAAGCCTCCTCATTATATTTGGCTGGAATGAACGGTCTTAAAACAAAAAAAGTGCGCCATCAGGTTCTGTTTGAACAATGATGACGCACTCTTTTTTATGCTTTTTCCATTTTGTCAGGCGTAGATATGATAGCAACGTGCTTTAAGTTTCCTATAGTATCAAATTCAATTTCCAGGCAGTCTCCCGGTTTCACAAAACCGATCAGTCGTTCTTTCAACACGTACAATTCATTCTGAAACTCTGAATCCTCTACAAGGATTGCGTATGAACCTTCGTATCGATCGAGTCTGTACTGATTCACCTACTCAAACCCTTTCTACTTGGAATTCTCTATAGAGACATTCCTTCCCTGTCTTCTGTCTCTTTTGAAGTATCATTCCCTTTGCACCCTATGACTAAACATGTCGAATTTACGGTGAACTGGACTGAAGAATTCAAACGTGGTAAACTAAAGACTAACGACCGTTAGTTTGTAGTCAGGAAGGATGATTGGATGACAAAAGAAACAATCAGGCAGGAAAGTTTACGCCTTTTCGCCAGACATGGCTATGAGAACACGTCGTTGACGATGATCGCCGATGCTGTCGGGATTAAAAAACCGTCTCTTTATAATCACTTTGACAATAAGGATGCCATCTTCCTCGATGTGCTTTATCACGTCGGAGATTTGGAAAAGGAACGGATCATGCAGCAAGCTCCACAACTGAAGGGAATGACGGTGAAAGCGCAGCTTCACCAGTTCTACCGGTTTTATTTAGAACGCATGGCCCATTCCACAGAAGGGCTTTTTTTTAAGCGTGTCACCTTCTTCCCACCTGAAAAGTTTACGGCTGAAATCAAAGAGGTATTCCTTATGGTGGAAGATCAAATGACCGCTGTCATTCAGCCGATCATGGAAAAAGGAATAGCGGAGAAGAAAATCCGCCCTCTTTCTACAGATACGCTGACTTCTGCTTTTTATACGTTAATTGACGGTCTGTTCTTGGAAGAAAACTACTATGATCAGGATGTGTTCGAACAGCGCCAGCTCAGCAGCTGGGAAATTTTCTGGCTCGGCATCCAGACACAACATCAGGAGGGATCGTAAAATGCCATGGGTCTATTTGTTTGTCGGCGCCTTGTTTGAGATCGCCTGGGCGGTCGGCTTGAAACTGTCCGAGGGCTTTACCGAGCCTCTATACTCCACCATCACCGTCGTCTGCATCATCATCAGCTTCGCTTTGTTTACAATGGCATTAAAAAGCCTGGATGTAGGCACAGGCTACGCCATATTCACCGGGGTGGGGGCTGTAGGAACAGCGCTGGTCGGTATGATTTTTCTCGGCGATGCCGGTGGTATCGGGAAGATATTCTTCATCGTTCTGTTGATTACGGGAATTATCGGATTGAAAATGACAGATTCTGCTTCATCAAGTCAGGCACAGGAGGGATAACATGGCTTGGATTTTCTTAATTCTCGCAGGAACAGGGGAAATGACTTCCATGTTCTTTTTAAAATTGTCGGATGGGTTTAAAAAGAAGCTGCCGACACTGGGTGCCGCCATTGCGATGAGCGGCAGTCTTTATTTCCTCTCCTTGTCTTTGAATGACCTTCCGATCGGCACGGCTTATGCGATCTGGACAGGAATCGGATCGGCAGGAACCGTTCTGCTGGGCATCCTCTTTTTTAATGAGAAAGCAACACCGAAACGGCTGTTGTTTATTGCCTGTATCCTTACCGGTATCATCGGTTTGAAATTGGTTTCATAATATCCATCAGAACCTTGTGTTCTTTTCAAAGAATGCTTACAATAAAAGAAGCAGGCTGCTGCAGTATACCGACATTTTCTGCAGTGATGGAGGAATAGAAAGATGCGTAGAGTGTTAATGGCTGTCATGGTAATCATTGTGCTTGGTTTCAGTTATGTAGGATACACCAATATAGATCCTGAAGTAGATGCCAATCCTGAAATATCACAGGAAACGAAACAATATTAAAAAGCCTTTCCGCTTTGAAGCGGAAAGGCTTTTATTTTTATTTTCGGGGAAGATCCACGTTCAGATCTTCTGCCCACGTTTCTTCAAGGTATTGGTCACGCCCGGAATTTCCTCGGTAGTAGTCATAGCGGAGCTTGTTTTTCTTGTAATAATCCTGATGATATTCTTCCGCCCGGTAAAATGTCTCTGCTTCCACAATGCGTGTTACGATGTCCTCATCGAACCGTCCGGACTGTTCGAGTTCTCTGCGGGACTGTTCAGCCGTCTGTCTCTGCTCGTCATTAAGATAAAACACCGCTGATGTATATTGATACCCGCGGTCTACAAACTGACCTTCATCATCCGTCGGATTGATCTGCCTCCAGAAAACATCAAGGATCTGCGCATAGGAAATCACATCAGGGTCGAAATAAACTTGCACCGCTTCAATGTGGCCGGTCCCCCCGGCAGACACTTCTTCATAAGTCGGATTTTCCACATCTCCACCGGTATAGCCGGAGACGACACTATGGACGCCCTTCAATTTTTCAAACGGTGGCTCCATACACCAGAAACACCCTCCAGCCAGCACAGCTGTTTCGTACCCTTCCGGAATTTCTGATGCGCCCACTTCCTCACTCTCATAATTCCGCTCTGTTACATAGGAGTAAATCTCAGGGACAGCAAATGCTGCGCCTATAAGCAGAACGATGATGCCGGCCGTCCATATCCTTTTTTTCTTCACACAGAGGCCTCCCTTGTCGTGTTGAATTTCTTTAAGCATACCACGGAATAAAAATTCCAGACAGAATTCTGCTGTCTTTACTCTTCGTCCTCCAAGGTGAGCCCCTCCACATACTTGCGGTTCATCATCCGGTCGATTTTCCTGTATTCCTTCGACTTGAAAATGATATCAAAATCGTAATCTTCCGGGTAAAGCTCTTCGGCCGGGATATGCAGTTTCAACCGTTTATGATTGTACGTCTGCTTCTCCCCCTTCACTTGAACTACATAATTACCTCTTGCATCCGGGCCTGTGTAGACGATACCGGCCGCATCTGAATCAGGGACCTGCACATTATCGCCCATTTTGAAAGAAGGCGGCTGTTTGCTGTCGTTACGCTTCCGGTTCTTCTTATACCGGTTGCCGGCCACCTGACTGGCATAAGAGGAATGTTTGCGCTGTTCTTCCTCCAGCTTATAGGATGCCTCTTCCTTGTAGGTGATCTGATGAGCGTGGTTAAGAATATCCGGATGCAGTCCGAGCTTATAAGCGATGTCGAACGCCTGGCTCTCGCCGGCTGTACCCGTCTGCAGCTGATACGTCGGCTTCAACGTTTCCAGATCAAATGCCATCGCACCGTTGATGAACCCATCCTTTTCCTTCGCATAAGCTTTCATTTCACTATAATGAGTCGTAGCCAGAATATCCGATCCTTTGGCAGCCAGCTGATCCAGGATGGCTGTTGCAAGCCCCATCCCCTCTCCAGGTTCTGTACCGGATCCTATTTCGTCTAATAACAACAGCGAATGGTCGTTCGCTTTTTGTAAAATGTCAATCAAGTTCGTCAAACGTGAGCTGAACGTACTCAAATTCTCCTCAATGCTCTGACCGTCCCCAATGTCCACATAAATCGACTGGTATAACGGAAGAAGACTTCCCGGCTCTGCGGGAATGTGAAGTCCTGTCTGGGCCATCAGGCAGAACAAGCCGACGGTTTTCAATGTAACCGTCTTTCCGCCGGTATTGGGACCTGTAATAAGCAGCGCCTGTTCCCCTTCATTCATGTGAAGGGTCAGGGGCACCGCCTTCTCTCCGAGCATCGGATGCCGGCCCTGATTGATTTTCAACTCGTGATCGGTAAATACCGGTGTATGAGCCCCCGTCAGACGACTGTATTTGGCCTTCGCGAATAAAACATCATACTGATGCATCGTCTCGACAGCTATGGAGAGATCCTGTTCATGCTCCAGCACCGCTCCAGTCAACGTATATAAAATCTGTTCGACTTCCTGCTCCTCACTGAACGTCAATAGCTGCCGTTCTTCCTGAAGGCGGGTCACTTCTTCCGGTTCAACAAAGAGAGTGGCTCCAGACGCCGATTGATCCAGCACGGTTCCTTTCATTTTTGAGCGCTGCTCCCTTTTCACCGGCAGTGTCCACCGGCCGCCTTTATCCATGGGACGTGCCTCCTGCATGATGGACGCATACTTTTTAGCCAGGCTGTTCATTCGTTCCTTGATTTCCTCTGTTTTCTTCTCTCTTTTTCTCCTGATCTTTGCGAGCTCCTTTGAAGCATGGTCGTCGACCTGCGCATGGCGGATTGCTGAGGCGATATTTTCTTCAAGACTGGTCAGCTCCGTCATGGATTCTGCATAGAAAGCAATCCTCGGAGCGATCAGCTGCTGCCCCTTCATAAACCGCTTCAGTTTCGTACAATGATCCAGGAAAGAAAGCAGAACCATCAGCTGTCTCGGTTGAAGGTAGAGGCCTTTCTGCGCCTGCTCCAACATTCCCTGAATGTCAGCGAGCGTATGGAGCGGGACACGGCTCTGGGTGGCGAGGATGGCTTTGGCTTCTTCTACTTCCTCGTGCATCAGTTCCAGTCGTTTTCGATCTTGAATCGGTCTTGATTCAATAATGGTCTGCTTTCCCAGTTCTGTATGGGCATGCTCAGCTGTACGGTTCAAAATTTCATGATATTCCAATACTTGAAAAGTTTGGTCGTTCAATGTGAATCCTCCTATATTTATCCATATAAAAAAGCCCGCGGCAAGCTGAAATAAGCTCATCGCGGACTTTTGTGTGAACGTCGTCTGTTCCACGGGATACAAAAAAGCTGTGACTGAAAAGCAGCCACAGCTTCAAAGACGTATCTGTCCAGGCTATGCTTATGCTTGTTCTTAACTGTTCCTAAAAAGGCGGCACTTAAACAAGCATGCAACCGTGCACACTTTTTACACCTGATTAGAAACGTATCCAGTTCATGGATTAGTTAAGAACAACCACACTCATACATCATTCTCCTTTGTTATAAGGATCGTTCTGCGTGGAACAGACGATTCATCTTCTTTAATATAGGAGATTCGCGTTCATTTGTCAACGGAAAAGACATCCTGCAGTTTCCGTTCGGATGTCGGGGCGGTTTCTGCTCCGAGCGATCTACGGATGATTTTCATCGCATTATCGTTCCCTTCACGCGATTCCGAGGCCGAGAGATTCGAAGGAACCCACAGCTCATAATCCCTCATATACGCATCGTTCGCTGTAAACAGAACACAAATGTCTCCGGCGACTCCTGATAAAATCAACCGGCTCACTTCAAGCTGATTCAAAAGAATCTCCAACTGCGTCCCGAAAAAACCGGAATGCTTCGGCTTAATGATGAAGAAGTCATCCTCTTCCGGTTGCGTAAGCTCCACCAGCGGCTCTCCCCTGGACTGGCGGCATGTATCTATGATGTCGGAGGCGTTGTCCTGCCACAGACCGAAGTTGTCATTCACATAAATGACAGGAATCCCCTGCTCCTTCATTTCTTGCTTGAAGCTCTGCAGATCTTCAGCCGCAGGAAGAGCATACTCCAACAGGTCCTTTCCCCCGTCAAAATCCAATGTATTCATCATATCAATAATAAGAAGGGCCGTGGACGATTTCATGTTTAATCTCCCCGGTATTCTTCCGGCCCTGCAGGAATCTGGCGCTTATGGGCCGTCTGTTTATGTCTGTCTTTCAGCTGTTTCTCATCTTCGGGATCGATTTTCTCCCCGCGCAGATAAGCGTCAATCGTATCATAGGACATGCCGAGCTCATCTTCGTCCGTCTGCCCTTCCCACAACTCTGCACTCGGTTTTTTCTCAATAACGGAGGAAGGCACATCCAGCGCTCCCGCCATTTCCCGGACTTCTTCTTTTCTCAAGTTAATCAACGGTACGAGGTCAACGCCACCATCCCCGTACTTGGTAAAGTAGCCTGTATAATCCTCTGCGGCATTATCCGTTCCAACAACAAGATAATTGTAGTTGTTTCCAACGGCATACAGTGTACTCATGCGGAGGCGCGCCTTCAGGTTCGCTCCACCCAGCTGCGATTTATCCTCCTTCCAGTCCCCTTTCTCCTCAATCTGTCCTTTTACTGCCTGATACGTCGTTTCATAGGCGTCCGTCAGATTGATACCGATGTAATCAAGGTCCGCCCCTTCTACAACGGCCAGCGCATCCGTCTGTTCCTCCATCTCTTTGTTGATCGGCAGCAGGACACCAAGCGACTGTTCAGGGAATGCCTTTTTAACAAGGTAGGAGACGACAGCTGAATCAATTCCGCCGCTGATCCCGACAAGGGCTCCATCTGCCCCTGCTTCTTCGACTTTATCCTGCAGCCACCGGACTAAATAGTCAATACGTTCTTCCATCGTAAAAACTCCCTTCCAAATATCATCTAAACCTCTTCTTCCTTTTACTTCCTTTTTATAAACCTGCTCTATAAACAAATGACTTTTCATTTTTAAGAAAGTAGGCAATAATGGAGACTAGTGATCCTCTTCAAGGAGTGAAAGATATGATACAAAATGAACAACACGTACTCGTGATCTTCCCCCACCCGGATGATGAAGCATTCGGCGTGTCCGGAACGATCTCCACTTATATAAATCAGGGCACACCGTTAACCTACGCCTGCCTCACACTTGGGGAAATGGGAAGAAACCTCGGCCGTCCCACGTTCGCCACGAGGGAATCACTGCCTGACATCCGGCGCAGAGAGCTTGTCAAAGCGGCTGAAGCTATGGGCATCGAAGATCTCCGTATGATGGGGCTCCGGGATAAAACACTGGAATTCGAAGACGATACAGAGATGAAAAACATGGTCAGCCAGCTCATCGACGAGTTGAACCCATCCCTTGTCATCAGTTTTTATCCAGGCTATGCCGTCCATCCCGATCATGAAGCGACAGCGCGCGCCGTTGTCCGGGCGCTGCGCGACATCGATGAAGACAAACGGCCGAAGTTCCACGCTGTTGCCTTCGCCAATGATACAGAGGAAAACCTGGGGAGTCCGGACGTGATTAACGACATCCGCGGTGTCCAGGAACAGAAAATGAATGCCATGCGCGCCCATATCTCCCAGACAGCTGCTATGCTGGAAATGCTTGAAGAAGGCATCAAGGTCAACGATCCGGAAGCTCTTAAATGGGTGACCGAAGAGAAATTTTATACGTATGACTGGTCCAGCGATCAGGTCACCTAAAACATAAAAGTTCTGCTCCATGGAGCAGGACTTTTTTTGTAGTTCGAACGATCCAAATCATTCTTACACTGGCAGATTTTCACCGATCTGTCTAAATTCAGGACTCCATGACCATGATGGAAATGATATTCTATAAAAAGGGTCAACATAAAGGAGATGATTTTTTGAAGAACGCAGCCATTTTAGTGACAGCCCTTATACTTACGATTTTTTTAACGGCCTGTGCTGATTCGGAGAACAGCGGAAGTGAAGACCAGGCCGCTCCCATACCTGAAGTTGAAGTGCTGCTCGAACAGCAGCCCTATCCAGTCAATGAACCCGTCGATATCCGCGCAGAAGTGACACAGGGAGAGGAGCCTGTCACTGATGCCTCTTATGTTAAGTTTGAAATCTGGAATACAGAGGAAGGGCAGGAAGACTCGGTAACGAAAGAAGCCGAACATACAGAAGACGGCATTTACGAGCTGTCCTATACGTTTGAACAGGAAGGCTCCTACCAGGTGATTGCTCATACGCAAGTCGATGATCTGCATACGATGCCCCAAAAAGAAGTACAGGTCGGCCATGGACAAGAGGGACAGGCCATGGATATGGAATCCAGCAAGTTCATGGTTCATTTGATGACAGAAGAAACATTCGCTGTCGGAAGTGAATCCATGCTTACGGCCCATATCAATCATATGGAGGAACCGTTCACAGAAGGTAAGGTGAAATACCTCATTACACCAGAAGCAGGTGGTGAGGAAACCGAAGTCACGGCTGAAGAAAAACAGCCGGGGGAATACCAAGGATCCTACACGTTCGAGGAAGCAGGAAACTATACAGTCACCGTCGTTTATGAACAGGAAGAGAAAGACCTTCAAGGTGAAAAACAGCAGACCATAGAAGTAATCGAATAAAAAAAGGACCACCGGGCTGCCCGGTGGTCCTTTCATTATTATACGTCCGTATTTTGAAGCTTTTTCTTCTTCGCCATTTTTTCGCGCTCGTTTTTGTTCAAGAATTTCTTACGAAGACGAACGTTCTCTGGAGTAACCTCACAGTATTCGTCATCATCAAGATACTCAATCGCTTCTTCGAGCGTCATTTGACGGGTTTTCTTGATTGTATTCGTCGTGTCTTTGTTCGCAGAACGAATGTTGGTCAAGTGTTTTTCTTTCGTGATGTTGACCGTCAAGTCGTTCTCACGGTTGTGCTCTCCGACAATCATACCTTCGTACACTTCTGTACCCGGTTCCACGAAGATGGTACCGCGGTCCTCAAGGTTCATGATGCCGTACGTGGAAGCTTTCCCTTTATCAAGAGACACAAGGACACCTTCACGACGTCCGCCGACCTGGCCTTTTACAAGGGGCGCATAGCCATCAAAAGTATGGTTCAAAATTCCATATCCGCGTGTCTGCGTCATGAATTCTGTCGCATAGCCAATAAGACCACGAGATGGTACAAGGAATTCAAGACGCACTTGTCCATTACCATCATTGACCATGTCCTGCATTTCACCTTTACGGTAACCGATGGATTCCATAACGGCACCCTGGTACTCTTCCGGTGTATCGATTTGAACACGCTCGACAGGCTCACAAGTCTGACCGTCGATTTCCTTCAGAATAACCTTAGGCTTGGAAAGCTGAAGTTCATAACCTTCCCGACGCATATTTTCCACAAGGATGGAAAGGTGAAGTTCACCACGTCCTGATACTGTGAAGGCATCAGGGGAATCTGTAGGGTCGACGCGCAGACTGACATCTGTTTCCAGCTGTGTCATCAAACGCTCTTCAATTTGACGGGAAGTTACATATTTACCTTCACGACCGGCAAAAGGACTATTGTTGACAAGGAATGTCATCTGCAGGGTCGGTTCATCAATACGAGGGATTTCCATCGCATCCTGGTGTTCAGGCAGACAGACCGTTTCCCCGACGTTAATATCCTCAAGACCGGACAGGGCAATGATGTCACCCGCTTTGGCTTCTTCGATTTCGACACGCTTCAAGCCTATGAAACCGAATAGTTTGGAAATACGGAAGTTCTTCACTGAACCGTCCTTCTTCATCAAGGAAACCTGCTGACCGACTTTAATTTGACCATTAAAGACACGTCCGACACCAATACGGCCGAGGTAGTCGTTATAGTCAAGCAGAGTCACCTGGAATTGAAGCGGATCATCTTTCGTATCGTGCGGAGCAGGGATGTTGTTCATGATCAGCTTAAAGATCGGATCCATCGTTTCCTGCTGGTCTTCAGGCTCATCGCCGGATGTACCGTTAAGAGCAGACGCATAAACGACTGGGAATTCAAGCTGTTCGTCATCCGCTCCAAGCTCGATGAACAGATCCAGTACTTCATCGACGACTTCGTCAGGGCGGGCGTTCGGACGGTCGATTTTGTTAAGAACAACGACTGGTGTCAGTTTCTGTTCCAGCGCTTTTTTCAAAACAAATCGAGTTTGTGGCATACACCCTTCGTACGCATCGACAACGAGAAGAACGCCGTCTACCATTTTAAGGATACGTTCTACTTCTCCACCAAAGTCGGCGTGACCTGGTGTATCTAAAATATTAATACGGGCATCGTTATAATTGATCGCGGTATTCTTAGCAAGAATCGTAATGCCGCGTTCTTTTTCCAAATCGTTAGAGTCCATAGCGCGCTCATCGACATGCTCGTTATCGCGGAAAGTTCCGGAATAGTGAAGCATCTGGTCAACCAGCGTTGTTTTACCGTGGTCAACGTGTGCGATGATGGCTATATTACGAATATCATCTCTGTGTTGCATGAAGCACACACCTCTTTCGTATCGCAAATATTATTCAACCGTTCTATTATAACACAACTGCTTTAGGATCGATACCAGATTTACTTAGAGTTAACGATAGACAGCTGGCTGGTTTTGCACCTTCCCGGCAGAATCACTTCTATTCCCCATTGCACCACAGATATGGAAACAAGTAAAATAAAATCAATTGGTCCAGGTTCCTTCGAAAAAGAACCGGATACACAGCAGCCAGAAATTAGGTGTCCATCATGAAAACAAGCCGGGACGGGGAATGGCTCAACGTCATCATCCCCTTTAAATGGGACGGTTTAACAATCGAAAAGATCCTGACAAAACAATGGCATGTGCCGAGGAAACTGATGCATCGTTTCCGTTCCCAGAATGAGGTGATGCTGAACAACACCTTTCCTCATTACAAAACGACGAATGTCCACTCCGGGGATCACCTCCGCCTCCGGCTTTTCGGACCGGAGCCCTTAGAGGTAACTCCATCGTCCATGTCGATCGACCCCGTTTTTGAAGATGATCATCTGCTTGTCATCAATAAACCGGCCGGTGTGTTCACACACCCGAACCGGCCGGATGAACACGATACCCTTGTCAACGGAGCCGCCGGATATTTCCAAAGACAAGGTATACCCTCTACTCCGAAGTATGTCCACCGGCTCGACCGGGATACATCCGGAGCCATATTATTTGCCAAGCATGCACTGGCTACAGCGATGCTCGGAAAAGAAATCCAGGAAAGGAAGATCAAACGCTCCTACCTGGCCTGGGTTCACGGCAGACTTCTCCCGGAGCAGGGGACGATCATTAAACCGATCGGCAAAGATCCAGAACATACCGTAAAACGAATGGTCTCCGGGGACGGCCGGTATGCAGAGACACATTATACCGTGTTAAGCTATGATGCCGGTCAGGACTGCTCCCTCGTTATGCTGCAGTTGGAGACAGGAAGGACACATCAAATCCGTGTGCACTTGAGCTCGATCGGATATCCATTGATCGGGGATACGCTGTACGGGGGAAAAGGGAATATCCACTATAAACAGGCTCTTCATGCAGCCAGGCTGACATTCGTCCATCCTTTTACTGAGGAAACGATTCATTGTTATGCACCGCCCGCCCCATCGTCCACGTTATTTACCAATGCTCATATTGATTTGCTGAAACAGATAAAAAACCGCTCCTGATTCCAGGAGCGGTTTCAGCTTGTAGAGAAACCCCTGTTTCTTTACAAGCTTTTTTCTTTCTTACCGCCAGGAGCGAAAGCCCCCTTCCCTTTCCGCGGACGAGCGCCCGAGCTTCCTCGCAACACCCACGCTCGGCGATCTCGGCCCACTCGTTCTTCCGCAGGATTGGAAGGGGCACCGCTCCTTGGGAGTTCTCTAACATCGAACAAGACTCTCCTTCACCCAGATCGCCCTTGTTGGATGGAGAACAGTCTTTTCCGTATTCCGGCAGGCAGCCATCATCAGCGCTTGTTCTTCCCCTTCTTTTCCAGGCAAGCGGCCATAGCGCAGCTCATGCCGTTCTTTGGAATCTGCGAACCTGCATAGGGTCCAGTCTTTCTCCTCTATATTTTAACGTCGACACGTGGAGCGTTCGGTGGTGATGCCTGCGGGAAAAGCACGGGCCGAAGTTCCACTTGGGCAGGCGACCTTCCTGTCCGAGTCAGCTGAGGGCGTGCCCGCGGCATTCATCCACCGATAAGCGGAATGTGTCACTTTACATGACAAATGGACAACTCTAACTGGTTGACACAGGCTTTTTCTTCAGCCAAAACCCGCTCCTGATTCCAGGAGCGGGTTTTGGCTCAACAAAGTTCCCGATGATTCCCTCTTCCGTCGATGGCCAACAGTATTTCATTCTTGCCTCCACCCCGGATGAGCTGATCGCTGGTAACGTCTGCGTCAGCTATCCAACGGTAGGCGGAACGTGGCTCTCTGTGAAAGTAAGGGGGTCTTGTTATAACCGTTTGTTTGGCACAAGGTGCGTTCAGCGTCTTTTATTTCTGTTCAATAGACTGATAAATGCTGTCGTACTTCCGGGCGCACTCCAGATCGAGTTCTGTCAGGCCCCCGGCATTCCAGGAGGTCAGTTTCAACGTCACCATCTTATAATCGATGCTGATGAACGGATGGTGCTGGATTTCCTCAGCATACTCCGCAATCAAATTGACAAAACGGACGCCTGTTAAAAAATCCTGGAATCGATAGCGTTTCGTAATGAATTTCTCATCGGTCAGCTTCCATCCATCCAGCTCAGCCACTCTCTCCAGCTTGGCTTCTTCCGGAATACGCGTTTCATCCATCCTTATCCCTCCATTGATGATTCACTGTATTTCATAAATGCATCCAGATCGGCTGTGCATAGTTCCACGGCATGTTCCCAGAACTCTCTTTCCTCGAGATTGACACCGAGATGTTTCCAGGCCAGTTCCTCTACCGGCATCTTCCCTGTATCCCTCAGCAGCGCTGTGTAACGCTCTTCAAATTCAGGTCCGGTCTCCAATGCCTTCGCATAGATTCCCGCGCTGAACAGATAGCCGAAGGTGTATGGGAAGTTGTAAAACGGAACATCAGTGATGTGGAAATGAAGCTTGGATGCCCAGAACGTCGGATCATACTCTTCCAGCGTTTCCATATAGGCTTCCTTCTGTGCTTCCACCATCAATTCATTGAGACGTTCCTGAGGTACGATTCCCTTTCTACGTTCTTCGTAAAACCGTGTTTCAAACAGGAAGCGGGCGTGGATGTTCATAAAGAAAGCCACACTGCTCTGTACTTTTCCCTCGAGAAGCGTCATCTTCTCTTCCTTCGTGAACGCTTCTTTCACGGCGGCATCGGCTACGATCATTTCCGCAAACGTAGAGGCTGTTTCAGCTACGTTCATCGCATAGCCCTGATTCAATACAGGAAGGTCATTCATGACATGCTGATGATAGGCATGACCAAGTTCATGTGCCAGTGTGGCGACATTGGAGGGGCTGCCGGAGTAGGTCATGAAAATTCTTGTTTCTTCACTATCCGGAAAGCTGGTGCAGAATCCACCCGGCTGCTTCCCAGGACGGTCCTCAGCCTCTATCCAGCCTTTCTCAAATGCCATCTCAGCAAAATCGGCCATTTTAGGGCTGAACTTCCTGAACTGCTCGATAATAAAGGAGGCCCCTTCCTGAAAGCTTTTTGTACTATCCGTCTTTCCGACAGGAGCTTCCACATCATAAAAACGAAGCTGGTCCACACCCAGAAGTTCTGCTTTTCTTCTCATATATGGAATGTAGGCCTGCTTATAATCGGTGATGACGTTCCACATGGTCTCAAGCGTCGCGGCACTCATCCGGTTGTAGTCGAGTGGCTCCTTAAGGACATTCTCCCACCCTCTATGCTTATAAGTTTGAAGGCGGAACCCAGATAAATGATTCAATGTTTCACTGAATACGTCCGCTTCGTTCTGCCACGCCTTCTGCAATTGATCAAAAGCTTCCTTGCGGACAGAACGGTCGGGGGAATCCAATTTATTGGAGGCCTGCCCAACCGATAAGGACCTGCCTTCCACTTTGACAGACAATTTAGCAACAAGCCGGTCATACATGAGCTCCCATGCGTCGTAGCCATCAACACTAAGGTCATTGATTAACGATTCCCGTGACGCATCCAGCTTATCTGCAGCCTTCTGTCTCCGCTCATCAAGCACGAAGGACAGTTCCTTCAGCGATGGCTGCTGTAGAAGTGAAGTCCAGATTTCATCATCAATGGTGATGAACGTCTCATCGAGCTGAACCAGCACATTATTCAGACGGGCTCCCAGTTCACTCCTCTTCGCCAGCCATTGACCAGCTCCAGTATCGTTCACATCCTGAGCCTGCAGACAGCTCGTAAAGGCACTGAATTCTTCAAGCTCTTTCACAGCCACCTGAAGAGCCTCTATCATGTGATGTAATGGTTCCGTTTCATCTGTACTGGACGGCGGCACAAAGGATGGAATAAGCGATTCAAGCTCCTCCAGATGAACCTCCAGCTGCTGGACATAGTTTTTTAATTCACTGGAATGGCTGCCGCCTTGAAAAAGACTGTCCAGATTCCACGTCATTGCATAGGTAGACATAAGCGTTTCCTCTCCCATCTATTATGGATTGCTTCTCCCATTATATCAGAGGTGCAAACTCCCTTTACGTGATGACACATAAAAATCACCGACATGAAAAAGTTACATTTTTGTAATATAAATGAAACCTTTCTGACTATTCAATCGTCATATAGAGTAGAACAAAAAAATACATAGGAAGATGCATTTATATCTTTAAGGAGCGATGACATTGAAAAAACGTATGGAATACGACCGAACAGAAATCGTGAGTGTAGCCGGAGGTTCCGTTTTTCTCACTCTTGTCCTTTATCTGGCCATCTATGTCATGTGATTTGCAACGAGCGCCTCTCTCCCCTCAGGAGAAGGTGCTTTTTAGTTCCTTTAATTAGAAGTCCAGCCTCCACCTCATTATAATAAGAAGAAGAAAGAAACATGGAGGAGGAAATATTTTGTTTGAAAACCATCGCGGATGGCAGAACATGCTCCAAAAAGATCAGATATCTTTTGGACTTACGATACCGATTGAAAATTACGATAAAGAGACACCGCTCATGGACGATCAAGTCCAGAAGGCGCAGATGGCAGAAGAACTCGGTTTTCACTGTCTATGGCTGCAGGACGTCCTTCTTGAAGATCCAACGTTTGAAGACCCGGCAACCGGGCAGATCTTTGACAGCCTGATCTACTTAACCTACCTGGCCTCCCACACCCAGTCCATCAATCTCGGGACAGCCGCATTGGTCATGCCGCTCCGCCACCCTTTACGGACAGCAAAGGAGCTGGCAAGCATTGAACGCTTGTTTCCCGGACGTCTCATGGCCGGCCTATCCTCTGGAGACCGGCGGAAGGACTTTGAAGGATTGAACATCCCTATCATGGAGCGCGGGGCATGGTTCAGAGAAGCCTACGATTTCTTTGCGAAGGCCTTATATGAAGAGTACCCGGAAGCCTTCTCCTCTTTCGGCAAGCTTGATAAAGCCAACCTCGTTCCTAAGCCGCCGAACCGGATTCCTGTTTTTATGACAGGCTATTGTCAGCAGACGCTCGACTGGATTGCTGAACACGGAGATGGGTGGATGTTTTATCCTCAGCGTCCAGAACAGCAGAAACAGACGATTGACATGTACAGGGAAAAAGTGAGAGGCTTCCACGGCGATGTTTTCCGTCCTTTTTTCATGCCTCTTCCTGTCATTCTTTCTGAAAACCCTGAAGCCCCTGTCGAAAAAATTCCGGCCGGTTATCAAACCGGACGCGAAGGATTAAAAGATATTATCGAACAGTACCGTTCCGCTGGTGTGAACCATATGATGTTCGGCCTTTCCAAAAACAAACGACCGACAACTGAGGTAATGCAGGAAATTGGCGAAGATATCCTGCCCTATTTCAAATGACACGGAAAGGAATGATGATATGAAACCGGAGATTATGCTTCTCGGCACTTTTCATATGGCTGTGGAGCCGGAAATGATCCATAAGCATAGAGATGAACTTTCTTCCCTGACCGCTTCCTTGAAAGAATGGAAACCGACAAAGATCGCGGTGGAAAAGTCTTTTTTCCTTGAAGAAGAACTCAACAAAAGGCTGGGGCAGTTCCTAACGGGAGAGCAGGCACCTGCGTACGATGAAGTGGAACAGATCGCTTTCCCACTTGCTGCCTCCCTTGGACAGAATCACCTCTATCCTGTTGACGAGATTGTGGATATGTCCACCCCTTCCCTTGAGCAGGTATTCTCCTGGGCGGGAGAGCATCAACCGGAGCTTCTCAAGGATATTCTTTCCATACAGCAGGATGTAAAGCAGATGGAGGATAAACAAACACTGGCCGGCTATTTCCGTTACATTAATCACGAGGGTTACAAAGAACAACTGCAGCGCGTCTATATGAAGTTGACCCGTGTCGGGGAGCGCCAGCACCAAATTGGTGTCCACTGGCTCAAACAGTGGCACCACCGCGACTTAGCCATGGCCGCCAACATCCTCCGCACAGCTGCACCCGGGGACCGTGTCCTTGTTCTCGTCGGTGCCGATCACCTTCATCTGGTGGAACAGTTTCTCCAGGAAAGCGGCGATGTGATCATCCAGGACGTCGTCCCCTACCTTCCAGAAAAAAAGAACGTTTGACCCCCTTTGTTCTGCGGGAAAGAAAAAACCCTGAACTCCAATGGAGTTCAGGGTTTCCTTATTTTTAATCCGTATCTTTATCTTCAAGAGCCTCGAGGGCGGAACGCTTTTTCTTTTTCTTACGGTTTTTCCAGCGCTTAATGTGAATGGTGGATGGCTCATAGTCGTCAGACTCACGAATATCCGTATTGGACGCCTTCATAAACGACCAGGCGAGCAGGAACATGATGATAATGAGCGGGAAACCACCGACGATACTTGCTGTCTGCAGCGTATCCAGTCCACCGAGGAACATGAGAGCGAGCGGCATGATACATAACGCGAACGCCCAGAATAAACGGTTCCAGCGGAGCGGTTCACCTTCTACACTTCTCTGTGTCACAGACGCAAGAATGTAGGAGGAAGAATCAAAGGTCGTGGCAAGGAAAATGATAGCCAGGACCGTAAAGATCAAGACAATGAAATCAGCCAGCGGCAGCTGGTTCATAATTTCAATAATGGTTGCCGGTGCCCCGTTATCGTTCATAAAGGCAATGGCATCAAATTGACCTGAAATCTGCAGGTAAAGTCCGAAATTCCCCATAATTCCGAAGAAAAGGACACATCCGATTGTTCCGTAAACCATCGTCCCGAGGATCATTTGACGGATGGTACGTCCTCTGGAAATACGGGCAACAAATAAACCGACAAACGGAGCGTACACGAGCCACCATGCCCAGTAGAACACGGTCCAGTATTCAGGGAAGCTCGTCTTCTCAAACTGGCCGAGGTTCCCGAACGGCTCCATCCATGTAGCCATGCGGAAGAAGTTATCTGCAAGAAGTCCGAGAGATGTGAACGTCGTTTCACTCATAAAACGGGTCGGACCGAAGATGAAAATAAACGCAAGCAGGAAGATGGACAACCATAAGTTCACATCACTAAGGATTTTAATCCCGCGTTTCAAGCCGGAATAGGCACTGATTGCGAAAATCAACGTACAAAGCAGCATAATCCCACTTTTCAGACCGAGCGTTACTGGGATGCCTGTTAAATCATTGACCCCCTGTGCAATCATCGGTGTTCCGAGCGCAAGCGTCGTTCCCGCCCCGCCTAGAAGTCCGAACATAAACAGGACATCAATAATTGTACCGACCGGGCCGTCCACCGTATCACCAAGGACCGGACGTACGGCTTCAGATACTTTCAACACCGGCTTTTTGCGTACATAATAGAAATAGGCAATCGGCAGTGCCGGCAGCGTGTAAATCGCCCAGGCGATAGGTCCCCAGTGGAACATGCCGTAAGTAGAAGCCCACTTGATGGCTTCCTTCGACTCCGGCTCTACGCCGAAAGGAGGTCCCTGATAATAATACGCCCATTCAATGACTGCCCAGTAAAGAATACTGGAACCGATCCCGGCAGCGAAAAGCATCGCAGCCCAGGAGAATGTACTGAATTCAGGTTTTTCTCCTTCATCTCCGAGTTTGATGGCTCCATTTTTACTGAAAGCGACATAGATTAAAAAAGCAAAAATGACAAATCCAAGAACCATATAAAGAACGCCGAAATTCTCTGTCATAAATGTATTGGCTTGAGACACCACTTCTTTCCCTGCCTCAGGGAAAACAATTAACGGAATGGTAACTCCGAGCAGTAATATTAAGGCCCCAATAAACGTAGGCCAGTCAATAAGCTTCATTTTCAAGTGACATACATCCTTTCCTATACCTTCGTTAAGTAGTTTGAACTGCAAGGGTTAAAACATGCAATGCGGGGGATAAATCAGAGGATTAAGTACTTCGTACAGAATGAATTGTACCAATTGTATAGACAGAAGGCAAATCTAGATGTAAATCTAATACCCCATCCCGGGTAGAATATTCCTATTTAACAGATTTTCCGCCGGCATTCGACCAGAATGGACACTTGACTGGATGAGGAAAGGAGGAAGAAAATGGACGGATTGAAGAAGGGCGTGGAAAAATGGTTCGGTCCCTTGCTTTCACCCCTGTGGACAGCCATTCCTATTGAAGTATGGCTGCTATTAAAAAAACCCCCGTTTTCGGGGGTTGAAGTGACGATGGTGATCATGGGCATTCTTTTTTTGGTGTTCGCAGGGGCTGTAGAAACAGCCGCTGAAGAACCCAGATCCCGCGTCTTCGGCTTTCTATACCTGCTGGCAGCCGTCTTCTTTGCTGCGGCAGGTCTTTACCGCTGGCTCTTCTAAATTATATAAAGAACAACCACGGGAGAATCATCGGGATCATAATGATGATCGTTACAATCAGCCACGCACTGGGATTATCGCTTGTCACCTGTTTGCGGTAGGACATGGCCCAAGCTGTGAGGAGCAGGACCGTCATCATCATACTGCGCAGATGAAGGTCTCCGTCTTTATTATTCATAAATATGTACACGCCGCCTTCGACAATGATCAATATTCCGACTAAGATGTTAAAAATATGGGTGAACCAGCTATTCATCCGTCTGACTCCTTCCACTTATGGTTGCCTGTATCCTTTCCAAGTATAGTACAACCTTATTCTTTTAGGAAGAATACCATGGAAGGCGGACGAAGAAACGCCGCCTCAGTGTTTACAATTGATTGATCAGTCCCTCCAGCTGCGGAGTGATTTCAAGCCGCTCATGATCATTCTGCAGCACGTGCCAGAAATCTTTGTAAAAATAGGCTTCCAGCACGACCTCACGGGCACTGGATATGCGGAGTGCCCCCAGCACCTGTGCCCCTTTTTTCTCTCCTGCACTTGACGGACACTTCTTCATTGCTTTGAAAAACGACCGTATGTCTTCATCCGTGTCCATTTGGTAGGATGACCGTTCTCCATCCAAGTCATAATAAGTAAGCGTCATCGGACGTTGGTAATCGCTCCATGAGTGGTGGGTAATATCATCCTGTTCAAAAGATAAAGGGCTGAAAAAAAACGTGTGGTGTATGTACCAGGTCGACAACACAAGAAAGGCAGCCAGTACTGCTGACGTCAATAATTTTTTCTTCACACATGCCATCCTTCCTGATTATTTCTTTGTATAGACAGGACCTGTTATTTTTTCCGCCAGGATTTCTTTCTCTACCTCTCTATACGACATGGAAGGGAAAAACGTTTCATAAATCTCAACGTTCCCTTCCTTATCTGATGATTGTCAAATCAAAAAGGTATCGAGCGAATTTTGCAAAAACATGGTTTGCTTCGGGATTTATTTCCTCTACAATATAAAGAAACAACGAAAGGGGACCAGGCATGACGTCTACCAACCAGCACATCCAGCACCACACAGAAAAAAACCAAAACAAAGCGCGGCTTCTCATCAGTTGTACAGATCAACCGGGTATAGTGGCTGCCATTTCCACATTCCTTCATGAACACGGAGCGAATATCGTGGAGTCCAATCAATACACAACACACCCGGATGAGGGGACATTTTTCATACGCATCGAATTTGCCGCTTCGGATATGAAAGAAAAGGAAGAAACGTTCCAGGAAGGGTTCAAGGAAATTGCTGCCCAATTCCATATGAAATGGCGGCTGACATTTTTATATAAACTCAAGAACATGGCCATCTTCGTTTCCAAAGAACTCCATTGTCTTCGAGAGCTCCTTTACGAATGGGAAAGTGGTGGTCTTATGGCGGATATCCCTCTCGTCATCAGCAACCACAGGGAAGGAAAGGAGCTCGTCGAATCCTTCGGCATCCCTTTCTACCATATTCCCGCAAGTAAAGAGATCCGGCACGAAGTGGAAGAGGAACAACTGAAGCTTTTGAAGGAATACGACATCGATGTCATTGTACTTGCACGATATATGCAGATTCTTACTCCACATTTCGTGTCGACCCACCCATCGAAGATCATTAACATCCACCATTCGTTCCTACCCGCCTTTATCGGAGCGAATCCACATAAACGGGCGCATAAACGGGGCGTTAAGCTGATAGGAGCCACCTGCCACTATGTAACAGATGACCTTGATGAAGGCCCCATCATTGAACAGGATGTCATCCGTGTCGATCACCGTAACCACATCGACGATTTAAAAAAGAAAGGCCGGTTGATTGAACGTACTGTTCTAAACCGAGGGGTCAAATGGGACCTTGAGGACCGCGTCATCGTACACGAAAACAAAACCATCGTATTATAAATCGAAAAAAACCAGACCTCCTTCTGACAAAGACAGGAGGTCTGGTTTTTTTGTCTCATCCATGCATACAATGGTGTAAAACTTCTGGGGAGATGATGGAATGCTCCATACGGTAAAACCGGGAGAAACCCTCTATCAAATATCAAGAGATTACCGGATGCCGCTGACAACCATTTTAGCCGTCAATTCCATTCCTAATCCGGATGTGATCAGGGTCGGACAGAGAATTACAATCCCAGGGTACCCACCTGTAGAAACCCAGCCGTACCAGCTGGATGTTTCCATCAATGAACGCCTGCTGAGGCTCTACAAAAACGGGCAGTTCGTAAAAGAATATCCAGTGGCTGTCGGGCGGATGCTTTATGAAACACCGATAGGGGATTTTATTATCCTGAATAAAGCCCCCGATCCCGGCGGACCATTCGGAACGATGTGGATGAGCTTATCAAAAGAACATTACGGCATCCACGGAACGAACAATCCGTCCTCCATTGGAAAAGCTGTATCACGCGGATGTGTACGGATGTACAATGAAGACGTGGAAGAACTGGCGCTCACGATTCCGAACGGCACCCCCGTCACCATCCATTTATAACCTATCCCTGCACTTCAGACGTACTCTCCACTTCTGTTCCCTGCAGGGCCTGAGTGGCAAGCCGGTCGCATTCACGGTTGTCCTTCCTTGAGATCAGATGGTAGGACGCCTCTATGGACATGGCCCTAAGCTTCCCATCGATCCGATCCGCCCATTCATGAAGGGATTGTTCCATCGTCGGCCATTCCTCCTTCATTTGATTGATGACAACCTGGGAATCACCGATAAAGCTTACAGGGATATGCTGAACCCCCATCGCCTCCAGTTCCTGTACAGCAAAATAAAGAGCAGCGTATTCCGCCTCATTATTCGTTTCCATTTCCTCGACCGCGGCATTTTTCCTTAGACGCATAAACCGGCCGTCCTGCTCATAATAAATCGCGCATCCCAGACCACCCTTCCTGTCATTCCTGTCGAACCCTCCGTCAAAATACACTCGTATATGATGGGGCTCGGCGTCCACCTTGGCCATATACTTCTTCAGATCCTTCAATTTCCATGAAGTATCATAATCATCAATAAATGCGATATCCTTCAACCGTCCTGTTTTTTCAAGGTCTTCCGCTATAAGAAGCGCTTCTCCAGGAGAAACAGGTTCAGATTTGAAAAAGACTTCAGTTTTGTTTTTCGCACGGTATGTAATTTCTACGTGTATGTTCATAAGACTCCACCTTTCCACTTCGATGTAAGTTCCTGTTCTTATAATCTGCCTATTTCCCGTCTATCTTATCACTTCAAACGGAAGAGAACGAAAAAACCGGAGACTGATTGCCTCCGGTTTTCCCGCTTAATTATGGAAGGATTTTTCCTTTTCCCTCAGTTCGATCCTTCGTATTTTACCCGAGGTTGTTTTGGGAAGTTCTTCGATAAACTCAATTTTCCTCGGATATTTATAAGGGGCCGTATGCTCCTTCACATGAGTCTGCAGCTCCTGAACGATTTGACTGTCTTTTTCATACCCGGACTGCAGCACAACGAATGCTTTTACAATATTGCCCCGGACTTCATCCGGACTTGCAACTACGGCACATTCCCGGACAGCCGGATGTTTGACGAGCGCATCCTCTACTTCAAATGGTCCGATCGTATACCCCGAGCTGATAATGATGTCATCACTGCGCCCTTCAAACCAGAAGTATCCATCCTCATCTTTTTTGGCTTGATCTCCAGTAATATAGTAATTGCCTCTCCTTGACATTTTCGTCCTCTCTGGATCTTTATAATACTCTTTAAAGAGCGCCGGGGTATCCAAGTGTACAGCAATATCTCCCACTTCATCCGTCCCTACAGGTACCCCCATTTCATCCACGATTTCGACTTGGTTGCCTGGTGTCGGGCGTCCCATCGATCCCGGCCGGACTTCCATATCCTTCATAATCCCAACGAGAAGTGTATTTTCCGTCTGGCCGTATCCGTCCCTGACAGTCACTTGAAAATGCCTCTGGAAGGTGTCGATAACTTCTCTGTTCAAAGGTTCCCCTGCTGACACGGCACTGTGAAGATGGTTCAGACTGTACTCACTCAAGTTATCCACTTTCGCCATCAGACGATATTCCGTCGGCGTACAGCAGAGCACATTCACATCGTGTTTGTCCATGATATCCAGGTAGACATTCGGATCGAATTTCCCTTGATAAACGAGTCCCCTTGCACCCGTCCCCAGCACAGATAAAAACGGACTCCAAATCCACTTCTGCCACCCTGGACCAGCTGTTGCCCACACGGTATCTCCATCTTCAATGGCCAGCCATTGATAAGCCGCTGTTTTCAGATGGGCATATCCCCATCCATGCGTGTGAACGACCCCTTTTGGATTTCCGGTGGTTCCTGAAGTATAGGAGAGGAATGCCATATCTTCACGACCCGTGTCAGCAGGCGTCATCGTTCCGCTGTAATCTTCCATCAGACTGTCCAGGTGATGCCACCCTTCCTTCTGTTCACCGACGGAAAACCTCACAAGCTCATCGTATTCGCGGATCCCTTGAAACTGATCTGTATAAGGAGAATAACTGACAACGCCCCGGACTTCTCCGTGACTGATCCGGTACTGAAGATCTTTCGTCCTCAGCATTTCAGAACTTGGAATAACGACAAGTCCGGCCTTCAAAGCCGCCGTGTAAACCTGATATGCTTCAATAAGGCGTGGGATCATAACCAGGATCTTATCTCCCTGCTTTAATCCACAGTCAAGGAAAGCGTTTCCAATTTTATTCGCACGTTCCATCAGGCTTTGATATGTAACTTCTTTCGTTTCCCCCTGATCGTTCAACCATAATAAAGCTTTCCGTTCGGCATCGTCTGCATACTTTTCCATTTCAGAAACGACGTTGTACCGTTCCGGGGCAATCAATTCTTCTCGATTCATGTGCCATCCTCCTCCATAATAACGTACTGCATTTTCAACACTCCCATTATACCAATTTATCTAAATCTTTCAAATATTGTTCCTTTTATTCAGAACAATTGACAGATAATTAAAACTTTTCATATACTGGTACTAACTGTAGAGAGGAGTGCGGCAGATGGAGTTTCGTCCAATGAAAAAGCAGCGTGTCATTCCAGGTTTCCCTCTCCTGTTCATTTCAGGAGTGATGTTGGCTTTATTTCTGTCCCTCTCCATCGTAACAAACAATTACAATTACACCGCAGCTTCCGTTGCAAGTGTGGTCATTATGAATGTAGCTCTCGCTTCCCCTTCCATCCGAAAAGACAGAAAAAAGAGCCTCCGGTGATGCCTTCCGGAGACTCTTTTTTGATGTTTATCTCTATATCCGTATCATGTTGATCTTTCATCCAAGTATGATCAGACACGACTGATCCCCGCTGCCATTCGACCGTTCGTGAATGAAGGGATGAGAAGCGCCGTCGGTTTCTCCAGGAGTCAAGCCAGTCGTTTGAAATTCTCCCCAAGAATTTCATTCATGGAGTGAACCGTTATAAACGCCTGCTCATCTACAGCCGTCATATATTTCTTGAGACGGGTATAATCTTTCCGGCTGAGAATTGTAGTGATGACTTCCTTCTGCTCCTGGTTAAACGCACCCTTTGCTTCATGAATGGTAGCACCGCGGCCGAGCTTATTGATGATAAAGTTACGGACAAGCTCACTCTCACGACTGATAATAACAATCTCCTTGTTATCCTCGAACTGCTGAAGCATATAATCGATCACAAGACCATTGAGGATGACACCAAAGAACGCATACATACCGACCGTAGGGCCGAACAGGAAGATGGAAGATGTGGCAATGGCAATATCAGAGAAAAGCACACCTTTTCCAACTTCAATGGAGAAGAATTTATTTAGAATCATAGCCAGGATATCGGTCCCACCTGTGGAAGCTCCCTGATGAAAAACGAGGGCCATGCCTGAAGCGGCAATAATCTGTCCGATAATCAGCTGAATCAGCAGATCATCACTCAGAGCTTCCTGCATAGGGAAAAAGGCTTCGAGGCCCCAAACCATAAATGAAAGTGCAAAACTTGCATAAATAGTTTTCACACCAAATTGGAACCCTAGGAAAATAAAACCGACGATAAATAAGACAATATTCAAGAGAATCATAATCATTCCAAGGGACAAATCAGGAAAAACCTTATTCAAAACGATGGATAAACCACTCACTCCCCCTGTAGCCAGGTCGTTCGGGGACAGGAAGAAGTGGACGTTGGTTGCTACAGCAAGCGCACCAAGATTCATCATTAGAAATGACCACACTTTTTTAAACATCTGAGAGCCTCCTTTATTGTAATTAATGATAGGATTTTGTCGAACGAAATTTGCAATACAATCGGGATTATAGAGCCCTTTCTGCCTTTTGTAAACAGCTGTTGATGTAAAAAAAGGATTTATTTTAAGTAAGCGGTTTAAGCGTAAATATTCAGCAAATTGAAATGGTTTTCCCTGATAAGGAAACATAAAAAAACGCCACGTTTTAAGTGGCGTTTTTTCGTTCATGCACGAGGCAGTTTGACAATGACCGTCGTTCCTTTTCCTTTTTCACTTTCATAATTTATCGTCCCGTTCAAATCCGATACGATCTTTTTCGTGACCATAACTCCTAGTCCTGTTCCTTTTTCTTTTGTAGTAAAGAACGGTTCACCGATTTTCGAGAGTTCCTGAGCACTTAAACCCGGCCCATTATCTCTAACGAAAAGCGTTAGATGAGAGCTCGACATCTGAATTTCAATCCGTACTTCACCACCAAGATCGACCGCGTCCACTGCATTTTTCACCAAATTGATTAAAATCTGGTTCATACGTTTCGGTTCCGTCCTGAACTTATCCTGTACAGGATCACAATCAAACAGCAGTAGGATCTGCTTTTCGTTCGCTTCCGGTTCAAGAAGGCGGAGTACATACGATACCAGCTGTTCCGGGTCCACTTCCTCAAGCTGGATGGAAGATTTAGGCTTTGATAACATCATGAAGTCCTGGACGATTGCTTCGATCCGATTGACTTCATCTAAAATGATTTCCTGATAATTATCCCTGAGCTCCGGATTAGCCGCTCCGATCTGAAGAAAACCTTTGATGGCGGTCAGGGGATTCTTGATTTCATGAGCAATACCTGCAGACATCTGCGTAATTGTAGACAGCTGCTGGGACTTTTCCTTCAGCTCAATCATTTCCTTGTATTCCGTTACGTCCTGATGAATACCGAGAATGAGCGACTTTCCGTTATAATCCACAGGGAAGCCTTTCGTACGGATCCATTTTTCTTCTTTTCCCTGGACACACACCCGATAGTCAACGACGAATTCCTCGTCCTTCATTTTCGAAAGGCCGTCTACAAAATGAGAACGGTCCGCTTCATGTACGTGCTCCAAAAGTGACTTGGGGTCTGAAAATGCCTGGCGCCTCGGAATACCGAACAAGGTTTGGAAGGCAGGACTGATATAGTGGACTTCCTCAAAGTGTGGATCACTGATCCAGAAGACATCCGTAATGTTATCAGCGAGTAGAGCAAAACGTTCTTCTGAATCTTTAAGCGCTTGCAAATGTTTGTTGTATTGAGTAATATCCTGCAGAAAAACAGTAAGGCCCAGTTCTGTTGGATGGACCGTCACTTTCACATCGAGCTGGGTTTCCTCAATAAAACCTTCGAATTCCACCGTTTCGTACGTTTCCATAGATCGCAGGAAATGCTGAAAAAATGGATAGTGCTCATCTATGGAGAAGATATCCCATAATTTTTTATAATAATTTTTGAAAAAAGGACGTTTGGTCAGCTCTTCCATTTTAGGATTGGCATAAACAACTTCCCAGTTATGATTAATGACGGCAAGGCCGTGTGGGAATTTATCGACAATGTGTGTCATGCGGTGCTGGATTTGAGAAGAGGAAAAGCTTGACAGCGGAACGCCTTCATAATTCGTAATGGATAAGGACGGCTTATCATTCTTTGAAGGCACATCAGCGGCCACCGGACCCGATGCAGAAAAATGATGGTCTTGTTCCGTTTTGGCAAGTGTAAAGGTGATTTGTCCGTTGGTCAGATGCACCATACGGCATTGAAACCTAAGATTAAAATTCTTATCTGTCAACTGGACAGAGGTTTCCCTCAGCCCTTCGGTCAGAAGCTGATGAAGAGATTGTTGAAGACGGTGCTGGCCTGTGTGGCGGAAACACCGGATCCACTGAGAGAAAGACAGGTCTGTTTCCTTCAAATGCAGCATATGAATCATTTCCTGATTCAATGTAACGGCTTGAAGACGCAGATCGAGTAAACATGCGGGTGTTCCATTCATACTGAGAACATCCAAAATCTCACCGCTATGAACTTGGTCTGAATACCTCTCTCTTATAACCAATAGTAAGACCTCTTTCCTTTTTGCCGCTCGTTTATTTCCAATACGGTTTTCATTATAACGCAAAATTAACAAATTTTGAATATTTTCTAACGATTTAGCCTTTATTTTTGCTTTTTAAACATTGTACGCTGAAAAGAACAACGATATGACAGAAATTTCACCCTTCAATACTGCGCCACAATGTTAACGAGGCGTAGCTCAAATAAGGCGACCACGGCCGGCTCCATGCTCCCATTTCTTCTATTGTCGGTTTACGTTCCATTTGAAAGTAGTGCTTCAACGCGTTTTGGATGCCGATGTCCGCTTTCGGGAATAAGTTTTCCCTTCCGAGCCCGAACATCATCCAGTTTTCTGCTGTCCATGGCCCGATTCCTCTGACTTTCACCAGACGTTTCATAATGTCATCGTTCTCCATAGCAGACAGCGCCGGCAGGTCCAGCTCCCCTTCTGCTATGCGTTTGGACGTATCGATCACATACTCGGCTTTCCTCTGACTGAACTGCAGTTCCCTCAGTGTTTCGTATGGCGTCTGAGCGACCGTTTCCGGATCAGGATAAAACCATACCCCGTCTTTCTGTCTGCCCAGTGTCTCTACGAACCTGGTACTCAGAGTATAAGCGAACTTCATATTCAACTGCTGGTGGATGATGACTTTCATCAAACAGTCGTAAAGGTGAAAATCCTTCACAATCGGTGTGCCCGGATGATTTCTGAATAATTGTTCCAAGTCGGTGTCCAAAAAATGCTGATGAATTCCCTCCAAATCAACATCCCATTGAAAAAGATGCTTGATGTAGTTCAGGAGCTGTGGTCTGGCTTCATCGCTGTCACTCTGCACAGAGAAAACAGGATCAAGGGTCGTCCCAAGGGCCTGCACTCTGACTATATGATGGTCCTCATTCAGCTTGACAGGGATGTCCACCCATCGTTCCTCTCTGTCCAGATGAATTAAAGGGTCCAGCTGCCAGCGGAGTAGCGTATAATCAAAATCGTAAAAGTTAACTGCCTTTAATTTTTCTTTCCACACGTGAGTTTCTCCTCCTTCAATTCCTTTAGTTTTTCTATTTTGTCAAGAATAGGAAAGAAGACCTGAGGCTTATCCGACCAATTCTCCCTTTATCATAGAAGCTTTGATGAAACTTAGCAAAACATTACAATCACAGACACCTGCTCTGATTTCATAAAACGAAAAGCCGCTGTACAACGTGTACGGCGGCATTCTATTTTATAATCCCCACACCGGGGCGGGGACAAGCTTTTTCATCAAGATTTCATTTAAATTCCCAAACCGATAGCCTCTTTTCCTGAGCTCATCAATCATTTGGGAAAGAGCTTCTGCATTATCACTGGAAACGGTGTGCAGGAGAATGACGGCTCCGGGGTGAATCTGATCCATAACGCTGCGGTAGGCGTACTCCCACCCTTTCTGCCTGTCAGTATGCCAGTCAACAAAAGCGACGGACCAGAACGCATGGGTGTACCCCAATTCTTCTGCCCATTTCAATGTCTGCGCATTGAACATACCTCGAGGCGGACGAAGAAAGGTCATAATATCCTGGTCTGTCTTTTCCTTGACAGCTTCCTCCACCCGCTGTAATTCCTTTTCCATTTCCGCTTTGGAACTCTGCGTAAAATCAGGATGGCTCCAGGAATGGTTTCCAATGATATGTCCTTCGTCAGCCATTCTCTTCAAAAGATCCGGCGCACTCTCTATATAATGCCCGGTCACGAAGAAGGCAGCCGGAACATCCTTTTCCTTAAGAACATCCAGGACCTGACCGGTATGTCCTTGTTCATACCCATTATCAAACGTTAAATAAACCACACGTTCTTCAGAAGGATCCATAAAAAAACCATGATGCTGTTCAATCATCGGCCCATATCTGCCTGGATCCGGTGTCATACCATTTTTGCTTTTATTATATCCCCAGCCTTCCGCATAGGTGGTTAAAGGAAAAAAACAGACCATTAGGACGGCTGTGATCAACTTCACTATCCTGCTCATGTGTATCCCTCGCTTTTTATTTAGTATGTGTGAAGGAAAAAGGAATATAAAAAAAGACAGGTGGGAAAATTCCCCACGCTGCCTTTTTACAAAAATAAAGATGCGGCCCATCCGAAGATGAACAATGGAATATTGTAGTGCAGAAATGTCGGTACACAAGTATCCCAGATGTGATTGTGCCGGCCGTCCGCATTCAACCCTGAAGTCGGACCGAGTGTACTGTCTGAAGCCGGAGAACCTGCATCACCGAGAGCTCCTGCTGTACCAATCAGTGCAGCCGTTGCCATCGGTGAAAAACCGGCAGCCACACAGATCGGAACGAACAGAGCCGCAAGAATCGGTATCGTTGCAAAGGAAGACCCGATTCCCATTGTGACAATCAGTCCGACCAGGAGCAGGATAAAGGCGATGAAAGCCTGGTTATCCCCCAGATAGTCGGAGCTGAGCTCTACAAGCGCCGATACAGATTCTGTCGCGGTCAATACATTGGCATAACCTGATGAGACAAGCATCACAAAAGCGATAAAACCCATCATTCCGATGCCGTCGTTGATGACCTTGTCGCCTTTATTGAACGGAACGACACGGAAGATAAACATCAGGATGATACCGGCCAGAGCAGCCAGAATCAGATTCGACCAGACCGCCTGAATGATAAGGGTCACAAGCATGGCTGCAAGCGTCAGAAGGTGTTTCAATTGGAAACGTGAATCAAGGACAACCTCTTCATCCGGCGTTTCTTTATCTTCTGGTACGACAGAAGGATCCCTCGGTTTCCGGTAAGTAATGAAGATGGCGATGAAAAGTCCGACGATCATTCCCGAACCGGGAATAATAAGGGATGAAGCAATACTCCCAATCCCAAGGTCAATGCCGTTCGTTTCCATGGATGTCTTGATCGTATCGTGGAAAATATAGCCGAAGCCAACCGGAATCATGACATACGGCGCCTTCAAACCAAAGGTTAAGGCGGCAGCTACAGCTCTCCGGTCCAGCTTCATTTCATCAAATAATTTCAAAAGCGGTGGAATAAGAATCGGTATAAAAGCAATGTGTACAGGAATGACGTTCTGAGAAAGACTGGCTACGAACGCAATGACAAAAACAATCATCGTCCGTTTATCCTTTAAAACACGCAGTAAAAATCCGACTAGTATGGATGTGATGCCTGAGTAGCTGATCGCAACCGCGAAAGCTCCCAGCAATATATAACTTAATGCCACATTCGCCTGTTCTCCCATCCCGTCAACAAGAAGGGTTAACGCATCTGTCAAGCTCTCCCCGTTCATGAGACCTGCGGTTAAACCCGCGGCGATAATGGCAACGATGACGTTCACGCGTAATAAACTTAACACGGTCATCACCAGGACAGAAACGACAACTGCCCATGCCATAAGACATTCTCCTCTCCAGTAGTTTCATGCATTAGCGATTTATCATGATAAAGTATGATGGTGAAAAAATCAACCCTCAGGAAAATAGAGAGTCAATTCTGAAAGCTGCTTATTCGTCCATGCTGCGCTCAAGGGATTCAAGCATAGAGATCAGGCGGTCAATGTCTTCCACTGACGTCTGCTCAGGATCCAGGTTATCTAAACGTCCCATAAAATCTTCCAGGCGCTGCTTCAAGTTGGACATCTTCTCCTGCTGCGTCATGTAACGATTCAGCTCCTTTATCTGTTTTACGTCCAGTCCATCATAGTACAAGTATCTGCCTCTGTCCAGAACCGGCTTCACCCAGCTGTAAAAAAGCGCCGTCTGTACGAAAACAAATGTGTTGTTCTCGTACAGACGGCGCGTCTTCTCATTTTAATTCGAAGGAAAAGCTGACGTGATCCTGAATGGGGATCCAGGCTCCGATGCCCTGCCGGGTCACGTTTTTAACGGAGAGTGTCTTCTTCGACCCCTTCAGCTGGATGTAAACATCACCGAAAGCTACTTCTCCTTTTTCATTCACGGCCGGTGCAAACGCATGAAGGACCCCTACTTTGTTGGTCGGGATGCCGTACGTATTATTCTGCTTTGTTCCTTTACCAATCACGGTGTTAAAGGATAACGGAAGTTTTGTGTTTTTCTGAGCTTCCAGAAGAATCAGCTTCATCATCTGGTCGCTGTGGCTGATCCGTGAGGTCAGACCACCCTTGACTGCTTTTTCTTCTTTTTGAAGATAACTCAGTTTCTCCTGCTTTTCTCCTCCGTGGTTGTTCAGTTCATTTGTATTGATCTCCTGATACTCCCAATTGATATTGGTTTCTTTCGAATCATAGGAAAGCGGCCACCTTCCAAGAAATATGTCTCCTCTGTACCCAATCGCCAGTGGAGAAGGCTTCAAGGACGTTTCATTCAGCATTTCAATCAACTGGGGATTGGTAATGCGGACCTCCGTATTCTCCATC
Source organism: Halobacillus sp. ABH2_015 (assembly GCF_056158945.1). Classification (NCBI taxonomy): domain Bacteria; kingdom Bacillati; phylum Bacillota; class Bacilli; order Caryophanales; family Bacillaceae; genus Halobacillus; species Halobacillus sp. ABH2_015. Next base: position 620,365 of record NZ_JBSWUG010000002.1, on the reverse strand, counting down.
AGCTCTTTCGTAATTTCCTCCGCTTCCAGCAATTCCTGATCATCGGTAGAGTTCGGATACGTGTTGTCTTTGGATATGTTTAAGACGTGATTCGGAATGGAGCCTTCTTCTTTTTCATTCTTCTTAGGTTCAGCCGAGGCAGAACCGGCAGCAAACCAAGTAAGAATACAAATAAACAGCAGTAGTCCCAGCCATTTTCTATTCACATCAAGGGCCACCTTTCACTTTTTTTATAGCTTGTGAAAGATGGCCCGTAGTATACATTATTCTGCTGCAATTAGCTTGTTCATCATATAGCTCGCTTTGCTGTCGAAAAACTGGATGCATGGCCCGATCCCCAGAAGAATTACAATGGTACCGATACCAATAGGGCCACCAAGCACAAGAGCCAGCACGAGAGCAAAAGACTCGGTCATGGTTTTAGCTTTGGTAATGCTGTAGCCGAAACGCTTCTGGAGAGCGACCATAAACCCGTCAACAGGATTCAAGGAGAATTTCGGCTGCAGATAAAGCGATACGCCGATGGCAATAATTACAATTCCGAGGATTAAAGTGATCAATTTCATGAAGAATGCTTGAAGCACCAAGGTGTCAAACACCTGCAGCATCCAGAAATCGATGAATTTCCCAAGTACTAATATAGTAATCACCGCAGGCAGGTCCGGCTTCTCTTTTGCAATCAGTGCATTGGTTACAATCAGAAAACCACCAATGACCATAACCCACGTTCCAATTGTAAGTCCGATCTGTTCCGTCAGCCCGACATTTACGGCATCCCACGCTCCAGCTCCCAGATTCGATTTAATCGTTAGTGTGACGCCCATCGCAATGACAATCAACCCTGCAAGATAAAAGAATCCTTTAATGACTAATGTTCTCATGGTCTCCCTCATTTCTTTATTTCAAAGTTGCTTTGAACCGAAAACCTGTACATAAGACACAAAAAAAGAGCGTGAATCCGGCTGTCGGACTCATGCTCTTTATATTTTACTAGCTTAACTGGATACACTCAAGCGTTTCTTCCACATTTATACTATTTTCTACTGATTGAACCATCGAGCAGTTGTTCCGGGAAATTTCCAGGTTTTTCAACAGCTTGTCCTGATTCAAGTGATACCCTTTGACAACGAAGTGCAGGTGGATCTTTTCGATACGGTTCGCCTCATCGGGATTTCTCGTTACTTCCGCAGATACCTGTATATCTTCGTAATTCATCCGCTGTTTATCGAGGATTTTCCTGAACACCCCAAGGCTGCACCCTGCAATCGAAGACACCATCAATTGAAACGGGCGGAAACCATTGGCTTCATCGCCGGAAATGTCCAGCTGTCCATATTCCAAAGAAGTACGGATGCCGTTCTCTCTTAAATGAAACTCCATCAGTTTATTCACTCCTTTCGCTTAACGGCTTTGCGTTCATTATATAATAGATCGTTCTGTAAAAGAAACCACACCGTCTTTCCGCCCCGACCTTGCCTGTTTGACACCTTTTCCGATACGATAAGCGTGTAGAACAGGAGGATGACTATGGTTTCTAATCGCACCAGGTTTTGGATTTTAATCGGTCTTGTCACCATATCGGGCTTTTCCCAAGGCATGCTTCTCCCCCTCATCGCGGTCATCCTTGAGCAGAACGGGATTTCGTCTTCTGTGAACGGGATACATGCAACGGGGCTTTACATAGGAATTTTATTATCGTCCCCTTTTATGGAAAAACCACTCCGTCGGTTCGGCTACAAAGCCATCATACTGTTCGGGGGAGCGCTCGTATTCGTTTCACTCGCGCTCTTTCCTTTCTGGCAGGCGCTGTGGTTCTGGTTTATGCTCCGGGTAGCTGTCGGAATCGGTGACCAGATTCTCCACTTCGGTACCCAGACATGGATCACCGCTTCCTCGGACCCGCAGAACCGAGGGCGCAGCATTGCCTATTATGGTTTGTTTTTCAGTGTCGGATTCACCCTTGGTCCATTAATGACCAACCTGTTGGAATTCGGGATTTTCGTTCCGTTTCTCCTGTCTTCCTTCTTAAGTTTCATGGTGTGGCTGCTGCTCCTGCGCGTTCGCAGCGAAAAGCCGCCAACCGAGCAGGCCACTGCTTATGGGACAAGTTCATGGAAACGTTTCGGCCGGAGTATCCGTCTGGCATGGCCGGCCTTTTTGCCGCCTCTTGCCTATGGCTTTCTGGAAGCCACCCTGCATGGGATTTTCCCCGTGTACGGCATGCGGATCGGACACGATGTGAACATGTTATCGTTCATCATCCCTTCCTTTGCTGCGGCCAGTTTATTTTCGCAGATTCCTCTAGGCATATTAAGTGACCATATTGGGAGAAAGAAAGTGATAATAACGGTCGTGACGGGAGGCATTGCCGCCTTTCTGCTCGCTGCAGCTTTTGAAGGATCGATCCCTTGGCTTTTTGCCTCCTTCGCCTTAGGCGGGCTTTTTGTGGGCTCTCTCTTTTCCTTGGGGATTTCCTATATGACCGACCTTCTACCTAAGGAACTCCTTCCCGCGGGAAACATTCTCTGCGGGATGTCTTTCAGTATCGGAAGTATTCTAGGTCCATTCTTATCAGGATTCGTTCTGGACCTGTGGCCGGACCTTTCATTCTTTTATGTCATCGTATCCCTGTTGGTTGTCGTTCTGACAGCGATATTCTTGTACAAACCTCTTCCGTTAGAGAAAAAACAGGCAGCCCCATCCTAAGAGCTGCCTGTTTGTTTATTCTGCGAGTGCTTTATAAAGCACTTCCAGATTTTGTTCCATCAAGGAGAAGTAATCTTCTCCATTCTCTACATCTTCTTCCGTCAACACAGCAAGATTATGGAACTGTAGAGGCTCTGCACCGATTTCATCCTGAATGACTTTTGATACTTTAGGAGTGACATTTTGTTCAAAAATCACGTAGCGGAGCTCCTCTTCCTCTGCCAGTTCAATGATTTCCTCCAAGTCTTTCTGGGAAGGTTCATTCGTCGGACTCAGTCCGGACACTGCAATCTGGTCGATGCCGTAAGCTTCCTCCCAGTAGCCGTAGGCCGCATGAGAAACGATGATTTTGTCTTTCGGCTGTGATTCCACTTGTTTATGAAACTGCTCGTCCAACGCTGTAAGTTTTCCTTTTAAGGCCTCGAAGTTTTCTTCATACAGGTCTTCCTTTTCAGGATTCAACTCAATAAGCTGCTCTTTAATACCTTCAGCGAGTTCAATGGATCGAACCGGGTCGAGCCAGACGTGCGGATCATTCTCCCCATGATCATGTCCTTCGTGGCTGTCTTCATGCTCCGCGTGCTCTTCCTCTGTTTCGCCCTCATGACTGTGTTCATGCCCGGCATGCTCTTCTTCTGTTTCTCCCTCATGGTTGTGGTCATGCTCAGCATGTTCTTCCGCTGTCTCACCTTCATGGCTGTCTTCCGCTCCATGATCATGAACACGCTCTTGCAGGTCCATATCGCCGGCCGCTTCCAACACGGTTGTCCCCTCAGGTTTCAAAGCTTCAGAGATTTTCTGGGCGTACCCTTCAAGGCCTGCTCCGTTGTAAACGAACAAATCGGCCCCGGCCATATCCACCATTTCTTTTGTTGTAGGTTCGTACGTGTGCGCGTCAGACCCTGGCGGAAGGATCGTTTCCACATCTACCGTGTCTCCCCCGATTTCACTGGTGAAAAATTGAAGCGGGTAAACTGTTGTATACACCTTGAGAGTGTCCCCGCTCTCTTCTCCTTCCTTCCCATCCCCTGAAGTTTCTTCACTTCCACAGGCACTGAGAAGAAAAATTGCTGTTAATAAAAACGATAATATACCAAATTTCTTCATATGATTTCGTCCTCTCCAAATGGTTCTGCCCAAATCTTAGCGTAATCATTACGGTTTGTAAACAGTAACCATTACCTTTTAATCAATAAAGGAAAGGATGCCTGTGAAGACACCCTTTCCCATCTGTTTAATGACACCGCGGACATTTGCCATAAATTTCAAACTTATGGTTTTCAATATCATAGCCTTTCAAATTCTCATGCACGTTTTCCATCGGACAAAAGGCGATGGATTTAGTTTTTCCACAGTCTGTGCAGATGAAATGATGATGGTGGCCGTCCGTATCACAGCTGAGGCGGAAATGCTTTTCGCCCCCCAGTTCTGTCGACTCCAGAATATCAACCTCCGTCAGCATATAAAGGTTCCGATAGATCGTATCATAACTGACGCTCGGGAAATATCCCTGAAATTCCTTAAGAATTTCCTTAGCCGCAATATACTGGTCCTGACCAGAAAAAATCTTCAGCATACGTTCGCGCTGCTTGGTTCGCTTATATCCCTTTTCCTTCAATCTCTGCAATGCTGTTTCCACATTCATGAAGCCTCACCCTTTATCCATTGCTGGTTTCTAACATTTTTATAAATAATAGACATTACCAGAATCAAGATGGCCATGACGACAATCGTTCCACCCGGAGGTACGCTCAGGTGGTAGGAGGAGTACAGCCCGACCATGACAGAGACTTCCCCAAACGCGATGGAAAGCCCGATCGTCTGCTTAAAGCTTGTGGCAATCCGGAGTGCGGAAGCCACAGGCAGCGTCATCAGCGCTGATACGAGCAGAATGCCGACGACCTGCATGGCGGAAGCAATCACAAGCGCCACCATAACAATAAATAATAAATGAATCCAACGGCCGTTCACCCCTGATACCGACGCATGTTCCTCATCAAACGATAGAACGAACAATTCCTTATAAAAGAAAATAACGATAAAAATAACGATCACGGTTACCAATAATACCGTCCACATACTGTCGCGGCTTACAGCTGTAACACTTCCGAACAAGTAACTGAACAAGTCCGTATTAAATCCGTCCGCCAGGGAAATCAAAATGACACCAAGTCCAATCCCTCCGGATAAAATAATAGGGATCGCCAGTTCTTCGTAGTGTTTATATACTTTTCTCAACCGTTCAATCAAAATGGCACCGGCTACAGAAAACGCCATGCCCATATAAACCGGGTTCCAGTCATCGATGGATGATACTCTCTTTTCCAATAGAAGACTGGCCGCAATCCCTGTCAGTGTGATGTGGGACAAGGCGTCAGCAATCAACGATAAGCGTCGTACGACTATGAACACTCCAAGGAGAGGAGCGACAATGCCAATCAAAAGACCTGTAATCGCTGCATTCTGTAAAAACTCAAATTGCATAAAACTTTCAAGCACGCTCTTTTTCCTCCTTAGTGACTGTGATTGTGAGTCAGCTGCTGAACGGCGTATCCATAAAGCTGATTCAAATCCTCTTCACTGAATTCCTTGTATTCCTCCGACTGTCCATGGAAATGGACCGTCTTGTTCATGCACACCACATGGGTGGCATGGTCTGTAATCGTTCCAATATCATGGCTGATCATCAGCAGCGTAATGCCCCGCTCCTTGTTCAATCTGCCGAGCAGGTCATAAAATTCGGTGACATGCTTAGCATCGACTCCGACGGTGGGCTCGTCCAGAATCATCAATGATGGATCACTGACAAGAGCTCTTGCTATGAACACACGCTGCTGCTGACCGCCGGAAAGATCACCAATGCCGGCATGCGCGTATTCTTCCATCTCCACTGTGCGCAGAGCATCCATCGCTTTCTCTTTATGTTTTTTATTGAAAAATTTAAACGTGCCTATCCTCGATACGAGACCGGTCTTTACAACCTCCAGAACTGTTGCGGGGAATCCGGAATTGAAACTGTTCGCCTTTTGGGAGACAAAACCGATTTCCTGCCAGTCTTTATACTGTTTCAGTGGTCTGCCGAACAACTGGATCGTTCCTTTATCAGGCTTCTCGAGTCCGAGCATCAATTTAATGAGTGTCGACTTCCCTGATCCGTTAGGCCCCACCAGTCCAAGGAACTGACCTGATTTAATCTCAAGATCTACATCCTGAACGACCGTTTCTCTCTCATATTTAAAGGAGACATTGTCCAACTTTACAATGGTTTGTTCACTCATGGTCCATCCCTCTCAAGATAATAATCATTACGATTTAAAATTCTTTCCCTATCATATAGGAGGTTGCCTGAGGAATCAAGAGAGAAGTACCCTATTTTTCTTTATGTAAAGCAAAAGACCAGGACAGGGAACCCTGCACTGGTCTTTGAATATTATAAATACCGATTGTTTCTTCTTTCCAGATAATCCTGCAGTGCTGAGAAAATCATCGTCAGCGGCCAGTAGATCAATGCTGCTGTAATATACATGGTCATGGAATCCACTGTCCGTCCTGCTGCAATCTGTGCTTTATTCAAAATTTCCGGAACGGAGATCATGGCTGCAAGTGAGGTGGCCTTCAACAAATCAAGAAACACATTTCCTAATGGTGGAATGGCGATCCTCGTCGCCTGCGGCATAATAATCCTGCGTATCGTCTGCCAGTACGTAAATCCAAGAGCACGGGCGGACTCCCACTGCCCGTTGGACACACTGTTTAAGGAAGCCCGGTTGATTTCAGCAATATAAGCAGCACTGTTGGTTCCGAATCCGATAATGGCAGCCGTCGTTGCCGGCAGTTTCAATCCTACAACCGGCAGTCCGAAATAAAGGACAAATAAATAAACGAGGATAGGCGTTCCTCTCATGAAGGAAATATAAAACCTCGCCGGCCATCGGAGCCAGATACGACTGGACCCACGTGCCAATGCCAGGAAAAAACCAAGAATGAGACCGATGGCCATTCCAATGACTGCTACTAATAAAGTAAGAGGCACACCTTCCAGGATAAAAGGAAGGTTGGACCAGGCCCGCTCTGCATTAAAGAGCTTCTCGACTTGTATTTCGTTTACTTCAATGCCAAACATTTCCTAACCCTTATAAATCCAGGCCTTCGATTTCGCGGATATCCTCTTCCGGTTCCTTCGAAGCATCCTGGCCGCCGAAGAACTCTTCGGACAATTCTGTTAATGTTCCATCTTCCTTCATTTCAGCCAGTACGGCATCCATTTCCTCTTTCATTGTTTCTGCTTCTTTCGGCATCACAATAGCTGAGTTCGTCGGATGGAATTTCAAATCTGGATGAAGCTGAACTTCAATATCTGTTAAAGCCTGCAGGGCCAGGGACTGTAAATAGTAGTCATTGATAATGAAGTCTGTGTTTCCATTCTCCACATCACGAAGGTAGACATCATTGGTGACATTTCCGTATGTTTTCGTATCCGCACCGAAATGTTCCGCAATCTGGGAGAATACCGTTGTCGCTCCACCACCATGGGTCTTGCCTTCAAGGTCCTCCAGTTTTTCAATGCCGGACAAATCAGACTCCCGCACAATCATCGTGGAATAGGAGTATTTGTAAGGTTCACTGAACGTAAATTGTTTTTGGCGCTCCTTCGTAACTTCCATATCATTAATAACGGCATCAATCCGGCCGCTGTTAATCGCAGAAAGCAGTCCATCGACACCATATTCCTCAAATTTCAATTCAAGACCAAGGCGGTCGGCGACTTCGCGCATGATCTCCACATCATACCCGGTCATTTCATCGGAGCCTTCCGGGTAGTAGGAAGCCGGGAAAAGTGTGCCGGATGTCCCGACGACGATTTCTCCTTCTTCCTGAATTTCACTCCACTTACTGTCAGAAGCTTCTTCGCTTCCATTATTTGAACCACTGTCCCCTGTGTCTTCACTTGATCCACAAGCAGCCACAATCACAGCCAGCAGTAACATGCTCATAAGTATAAAAGCTTTGCGCATCGTTCTTTCCACCCTCCATTTTTATTCGTGTCACCTGTTTAATATAGCAACTTGACACCTGTCAAATCAACTGTGCTGTCCATTTTTATCGGCTGGGAAATTTTTTGTGGACTTTTCCGTCCAGTGTGCTATGATAATACCATACTCAGATTATAATGATTATAAAATAATAAATCTTATAATTAATTGTGAATGAATTTCATTTTCAATTATGTAAAAGGAGCTGAGAATCAAGTGAATGAAACCCGCACGTTTCCTTACCCGAAACATTGGAAGGAACTGAAATTCCCAGGACATATGAAAGAGCACGCCGAACTGATTGCCGCTCTTGTCAGTGGTATGCTTCTGCTTTCTGCCTGGATAGGAGAAAACTACTGGTCTCCCCCTGTGTACATCACTTTGTACCTTTCCGCCTTTATCATTGGTGGATTTGCCAAGGCGAAAGAGGGATTAGAAGAAACGCTGGAAGACCGGTCATTGAATGTAGAGCTGCTGATGATCCTGGCCGCTGTTGGATCGGCCTCCATCGGTTACTGGACTGAAGGAGCCATCCTGATTTTCATTTTTTCTTTAAGCGGAGCTATGGAAACCTATACGATGAATAAGAGCCATAAGGAAATCTCCTCCCTCATGAACCTGCAGCCGGAGCAGGCGCTGCTTGTTACAAATGGACATCAACAATGGGTGCCTGTAGAACGATTAACCGTCGGAGATGTCATTCGTGTGAAGCCAGGGGAACGTGTTCCGGCTGACGGAGTCATTTCTGAAGGAACATCCACTTTGGATGAAAGCACGATCACAGGAGAGTCCATGCCTGCTTCCAAGGGAATGGATCACGAGGTCTTTGCAGGTACGATGAATATCGATGGAAGCCTGCTTGTAGAAGTGACAAAAGAGTCAAAGGAAACCTTATTCCAGAAAATCATTACCATGGTTCAAAACGCACAAAGCGAAAAATCGCCTTCCCAGCTGTTTATCGAACGGTTTGAAAGCACGTATGTCAAAGCTGTGCTTGGAGCAGTAGCTGTCATGATGTTTCTGCCGCACTTCTTATTTGGATGGACCTGGATGGAAACTTTGTACAGGGCGATGATTCTGCTTGTGGTCGCCTCCCCATGCGCACTGGTCGCCTCTATTATGCCGGCCACCCTTTCAGCTATTACCAATGGGGCACGTCAGGGGATACTATTCAAAGGCGGCGTCCACCTTGAACACTTGTCTTCCATCAAAGCTTTCGCCTTTGATAAAACCGGGACCCTCACAAAAGGGCAGCCGGTCGTAACGGATTTCGTCACCACGGACAAAGAGGCCGCTGATGACCTGTTATCTGTGGCAGCATCCATTGAGCAGCAATCCAACCATCCTCTCGCAAAAGCCGTCGTGACCTTTGCCGCCGGGCAGAAAGTTCCTTTTGTAAACGTTGAGGACGTAAAAAATCACAGCGGTAACGGTGTAAGCGGCTGGTACAAAGGTGAGGAATGGGCGATTGGAAAAGCCGATTTCATTGGACGGGACGACTGCTCCAGTTTTGAGGGAGGATTGTTTTCCACATTAGCTGCTGAAGGGAAGACCGTCATCTTCGTAAAACGGAACGGGCTCGTTTCGGCCCTTCTTGCCTTGAAGGATACGGTAAGAGAGGATACGAAACGGGCGGTACAGATACTGAAGGATCAGGGGATTTATACAATTATGCTGACTGGAGATAATGCTGCCACAGCGGAGGCCATTGCTCGAGAAGCAGGACTGGACCAATACATTTCCGAATGTCTTCCTGATCAAAAGCTGGAGGAAATCAAGCGGTTGAAACAGCACTTCCCTCACGTCGCTATGGTCGGAGACGGCATTAATGATGCTCCGGCACTGGCAGAGGCTGATGTAGGAGTTGCTATGGGAGAAGGTACAGATGTCGCCTTAGAGACAGCTGATGTTGTCCTTATGAAAAATGATCTTCCGAAAATCGCGCGTGCCATGGAACTTTCCAAACGCATGAACCGGATTATTAAACAGAACGTCATTTTTTCTATCACCGTCATTATGCTGCTGATCATGAGTAACTTTCTCCAGTGGCTGGATCTTCCGCTTGGCGTCATCGGCCATGAAGGAAGCACGATTCTTGTCATCCTGAACGGACTCCGCCTCTTGAAAAATTAAAAATGTAAACAGCCAGCGCTGTTCCTGGAGGCATTACAGCCGAACGCTCCTCTTCATATCCATGCTCCTTTTCTGACTGGATCATTTACAAAAGATAAGAGCTGCGAGCGTTTTATACGGCCCTGAAACGAAACGATGATAAGACAAATTCAGCAGAATGCCTGTAAAAAAAGCTGTCGGGTGTAACCCCGACAGCTTCTTTTCATCCCCATGTATCTTCTGTCCTGCGGTGGTAGGCCATGGCATTGATCTCACCACCGAGAATAATGACGATCCCGGAAAGATAAAGCCAGATCATCAGGACGATCACCCCTCCAAGACTTCCATACATCGCTGAGAAGTTTCCCAGATTGCTCACATAAAAGGAGAACAACAGCGATACAAGCTGCCAGCTGATGGTAGCAAAAACGGCTCCTCCTACGGTATCCCTGTATTTCAACCGCTTATTCGGGGCCGTTACATAAAGGAAGGAAAGAACGACATAGAAAATGACCGAGGAAATGACCCAGCGCAGTCCATTCCATAAGCCGATAAAGCTTTCGGATAAACCGAAATAAGAAAACAAATGAACTCCGATGGCCTGCCCCGCTACCGGAAGCAGAAAAGCGATCCCGATGACAACGACCATAGCGATGGTCAAGACGATGGCGATCATTCTTGAAACGATAAAGGACCGGCTCTCCTTCACGCTGTGGGCTCTGTTAAAGGCACGCATAATCGCATTGACTCCGTTCGATGCAGCCCAAAGTGTTCCTATCAGCCCAATGGATAACAGGCTTCCGTTTTCATCTGAAAACAGGGAGGTGACGTTTTCCGTAATGATCTCGAACGTATCTGCAGGAGCATACGCACTTACGAATGTGAGAACGCGCTGTTCATCAATATGTAGATACCCTAGAAGCGTGAGCAGGAATATCATAAATGGAAATAATGATAACAGAAAGAAGTAGGCAAGCTGGGCAGCCATGCCGCCTACATCATCCTCCCCGAACCGGGTGAAAAGTTCCCGGAAGAAATTCTTGATGACTTTCATGATATTCCATCACTCCTGAAATCAGGAAGCGTTGTCGGAATTGTCCGCAGCTCTCAACTGGTCGTTGACCTCCTGATTGATTTCCCCTACTTTATTTAGCATACTCTCTGCCTTGTCTAATAATTCAAGAAGATCTTCGACTCCTTTGTTCAACTGCTTGGAAAACGATTCATAGCTTACCCGCAGAGAGTGAACAGCTTCTGACGGACTTGCAGCAATCTGACGGCACTTGGATCCGGCGGCTTTCGATTTCCGGCCAACCATTGTGCGTGTATCTTTATCAATCAAGGCAGCTGCAGCACCTGCCGCAGCACCGATCAGAATTCCCTTCCATAATGTCTGTCCCATGTTTCTTCCTCCTCAAAGTTTATATTCTTTTTTTATCGAGGCCAGCAGTTCGGCACATCCCTGCTGGACAAGGTCATAAACGTAATCGAAATTCCCTGTGTAGTACGGGTCGGGCACTTCATCCACATCCAACTGCGGAAGATAGTCCATCAGCTTGGTCACAGTGACTCCATCTTTCTGCCGGATGCTGTGAAGATCCTGAAGATTTTTCTGGTCCATGGCAACAAGGTAGTCGAACTCATCCCAGTCCGTTTCCCTGACCTGACGAGCGGTCATGCCTTCATAGGAGACATTATTCCTATCTAAAATGTCCTGTGTTCCCTCATGAGGCTGTGACCCCGTATGCCAATGACCGGTCCCTGCGGAATCTACAGATATCCGATCGCTGAGGTTTTCTTTTTCCACCAGGTTCCTGAAGACCGCTTCAGCCATCGGCGACCTGCAGATGTTGCCGAGACAAACAAATAAAACTCGTATCATGTTGGTTCCTCCATCATAGTATTTCTAACTGTACTAATTCTATAAGGTGACACATAATCCTGCCTGGTGCAACTATTCTTCCATTTAATTCCCTTTACGTCTCTCCCTGAACCGCTTTTCGACACCATTTTATAAAAAGAGGTTGACAGACGCTCTGAATTTTCGGAATATTTTATACATGGAATGTTTTTATCTTTTTTTATCTTTAAGGGGGATGACAATGGGAGAACAGAGTGCACTTCATAGTTTTTTAAGTGAACTGAGTGGTCTGGTCTGGGGCCCCGTCCTGCTGATTCTGCTGGTAGGTACAGGGGTTTATTTGACTTTACGACTCGGTTTTCTCCAGTTTAAAACACTGCCTTATGCACTGAGGCTCGCTTTTAAACCGGACAAAAAGAAAAAGCCGGGTGAAAAAGGGGATATTTCCCACTATCAGGCTTTGACGACCGCGCTTGCGGCAACCATCGGTACCGGGAACATCGCCGGGGTGGCGACAGCAGTCGTGCTTGGCGGACCGGGAGCCGTTTTCTGGATGTGGATTACAGCGGTCTTCGGAATGGCGACGAAATACGCGGAAGCCGTCCTTGCCGTTAAATATCGAATTGAAGGAAAAGACGGACAGATGTCCGGCGGCCCCATGTACTATCTGTCCCGCGGCTTAAAAACCAAATGGCTCGGAAAACCGCTCGGCATTTTATTTGCCCTCTTCGGGGCCGTCGCTGCATTTGGAATCGGAAATATGGTGCAGTCCAACTCCGTTTCAGACGTTGTTGAGGGGACCTTCAACATCTCTCCATGGGTGACGGGAATTGTACTGACGCTTCTCGCGGGACTGGTTCTCCTCGGGGGAATCAAGAGTATTGGTCGTGTCACAGCCTTGTTCGTCCCAGTTATGGCCGTTTTTTATGTAATTGGGGCCTTAATTATTCTTGTGCTTAATGCCGATTTGATCCTGCCGGCCTTTGGGACCATCTTCTCGGATGCCTTCACAGCTAACGCCGTGGGCGGCGGTATTCTCGGAAGCGTGATCCGTTACGGGGTTGCCCGGGGCGTATTCTCCAATGAAGCCGGACTTGGATCCGCACCCATTGCAGCCGCTGCAGCAAGAACCGACTATGCCGGACGTCAGGCGCTCGTATCAATGACCCAGGTCTTTATTGACACCATTATCGTTTGTACAATGACTGGGCTGACCATCGTCATGGCCGGTCAGTACCAGGGCGGACTTGACGGCGCGGATCTGACCTCTGCATCCTTTGAGCTTTTCCTGGGTGAATTCGGGGCTTATGTTGTTACCATCGGTTTGATTTTCTTTGCTTTCTCCACGATCGTGGGCTGGTCCTATTACGGAGAAAAATGCTTCGGTTATTTAACAAACCAGCGCTTCATCGGTTTGTACAAAATTGTATTTGTAGCGTTTGTTCTCGTGGGATCCGTTTCTCAGCTGAGCACCGTATGGGTCTTCGCTGATGTAATGAACGGATTAATGGCCTTCCCGAACTTGATCGGCCTGCTCCTGTTATCCGGGGTCGTAGCGGCCGAGACGAACAAGTTCCTGAAAGTAGCGAAACAGGAAAAACAGCAGGAGAAAGAACAACGCCAGGTCGGATAATGCCGTCTGCGTACAGTCACCCTTTCTCAACAACTTGAAGCCCGAAGCAGATCCTGCTTCGGGCTGTTTTATGTCAGCGGCCGTATGCACGCCTCGTCTTCATTTTTGGCTGAATTCACATGTGTACTGACTTCATACATCGATAAATCATCCATCGTAAGCTGATCCAGGTATTCTTTCGCCTGATGTGCCTCCCACTGCACAGGTGTAATCCACCCGTCCTGCTGGTCCTGTGGAAGAATGACCGGCATGCGGTCGTGCACAGGAGCCACGTCCTCATTTGCTTCCTGAGTCAGTATGGTACACGTATAGAGGGGGTCACCGCCGCCTTTCCATTGATCCCATAAGCCGGCAAAAGCAAACAGCGTCCTGTCTTCTGGTTGAATCCGAAGCGGCTGCTTCCCACTCCCGGTTTTTTTCCATTCATAAAAGCTGTCCGCTATAATCAAGCATCGCTTCCTGCTCATCAGCTTCCGGTAACTCGGCTTCTCATGAGCGGTTTCGCTTCTGGCATTGATCATCTTATAGCCGATTTTCGGGTCTTTCGACCAGGATGGAACAAGCCCCCACTTCATGAAACCGGCCCGCTTTTCTCTGCCGTCATGAATCACAGCCAGTACCTGCTGTCCTGGGGCGATATTGTATCTTGGCTCATAACCATGAATCGGTTGGGAAATGCCGAACTCTCTAAGGACCTCCGCTTCTTCAGCTAAAAGTGTATACCTTCCACACATCGGGCATCCTCCTTTTTTCCAGTATAAAGGTTTCCCGATCCTTCAATACCCAGCCTGTTCGTGCTGCATCATGGAAAACTATTGAATTAAAATCCGAATTTATTGTCGATTTTCCGTTGATACTTCTGAAAAGCGGAGGATTCACTCCATTTTCGCTTTTCCATGAGAATGTCGAACCGGATCTGCTTTTCAGTGATCTTCTTTTTGTAGTGCGCCGATAACTGAGGGTCTTTGATTTCCGCGAGAATATCCTCAAGCTCACTGATTTCCTTTTTGAGCACCATTTCCTCCGGCAGCATGTTGGCATTTTTCAAGATCCGATAGCTGTTCCTTACTTCCTCCGGGAGGTGTGCGAATTCGTCTTTGGGAAGGGGTTTCCCGTGACCGGGCAGATGATCGAAATCCCCATCTTTCAAGGCCTGCTTGATTTTCTCTTCAACAAGATGTGCATAATCCACCGTCAACGCCCCTGTTCCACTGATTTTTCCGCATACAGCCGCATCGCATTCATCTCCTGGTCTTCTACCGGCTCGTATGCATAGGTGATCCTCCTCGATTCCTTCGGCTGGGCGATCTGGGCATAGACTTCACCAGAAAGAGAAAGACCAGCCTCTGCCGCTTCTTCCACAGATTGAGAATAGACGACCGTCTGAATACCGGAAAAATAAATGGCCGTCAGACACATCGAACAAGGTTCACCACTGGCATAAAGGACACAATCACTTAAATCGACCGAACCTCTTTGCTGCTGGGCCCGTCTTATCGCCAGCATTTCAGCATGGCCGCTCACATCAGGATGTTTGTGTAGTTCATTGCCCCCTTCGGCTATTACCTCCCCGGCAGAAACCAGAACAGCTCCAAAGGGATGACCGCCCGCTTCTACATTTTCACAGGCGAGTTCCAGTGCACGTTTGGAAAATGAATTCATAGCGTTCCTCCTAAAGACGTTTTTTCACAGACTCTTTCAACCCTTCTGCAAGAGGTTCAAGATGGATGACCTTTTCTAGAAGCTCTTTATTATCCCTGTCGTGGTAGCGAAGCTGATTCACATCATCCACCGTCACCCCGGCAGGATGAGCTTCAACAAGGCTGAGGTAATCCCCGGCCTGCACGGTTCCTTCTTTTAACACCCTCAAGTAAAAGCCGGTAAACCCTTCTTTCATGACCTGGGCGGGGAAATCATCAATTCCATGGGTACGGGCGATGATATAACAAGGTTTGCGCGGCTCAGAGATTTGAAGAAGAGCTTCCCCCATCTGGAAGATGTCTCCAATATGAACCTCTTCCTCCGACACGCCTTCCACGGTTATATTTTCACCAAAAGAAGGGAAAGCAAACGACTGACCATAGTGCTCTTCCCAATGTCTGTAATGCTGGGCGGGATAAAGACAGACCGCCTTATCTCTCCCTCCATGGTTCTTTTTATCAGCCTGCTCGTCCCCTTCAAAGTTCCAATACGATAAAAAAGCTGGTGTGGATACCGGCTTTTTTCGATACGCACTCTCTAATTCACCTTTATTCGTCTCATACGTTTCCGGCCGGCCGACATTTAAAGATAAGAGCTTATACTTCATAAAACTCCCCTTCCCTGTACTTTTGGATCCACGCCGGCAGGTAATCGTACTGCCACGCATCCATCGGGTAATCAACAAACACATCCTCACCGTTTTCATAGAGCGCCTGAATCAGTTCATTCATACTGGTGAAATAAAAGGAATACAAAAACTCATAACTGAACGGCTCCTTCGGCATATCATGATCAGCGCACACCTGGGGGTCGCTGTAATTCAAGTACGTACGGCACGGAATCGGACGTACTTCATAAGCCATACAAAGCTGGGTTTCCGGATCAAGCATCGGACAAGGCAGATTCAAACGCTTGTAGGCCAGTTTCGTATCCGGGTCTTCATAATCCATAGCGAGGGCTTCCTGAAGCTTTTTCTCCTGGGCAGGGAAGTAACTCTCCCAATGGTCAAATATCCTTTGTCTGCGCTCAGCAGAAAACTGCTCAATGGACCGGAAAAGCAGCTTCGCTTCCAATTTCGTCAGGACAATTGGAAAATAACAGCAGAACGCACACCCCATAAAACAATTCGGTTTCATCGAAGCGAAATCCTCCATACGCTCAATTTCATGGTCCACTTCAGATAAAAGCCGTTCAAATCCTTCGATAATCACAGCCTCTGTCTCTTTTTCACTATCAAGCAGATCATCTACAATCTGGTCAAAAAATCCCGGGTCCACTTCGTACGATTGGTTGATACGCTCTGACTTTTTAATAATATCTTCATGTTTCAAAAATCTCATTTTCAAACTCCTCTATCTATCCATAGTCTTATTATACATGTCACAGAGACTTTCCTACTATAAGCAGAGTCCACGAATTTCCTGTTGTTCAACCCCCATAAAACTCCTATGATATGAGAAGACATATAAGAGAATCTGTCATCTTTGGAGGTACGTCTAAATGTTATCAAATGCTGAAATCGGTATCGACCTCGGTACTGCAAACATACTTATCTATTCCAAGTCTAAAGGAATTCTGCTGAACGAGCCATCTGTCGTTGCTTACAATACTGAAACCAAGAACGTTGTTGCTGTCGGAAAAGAAGCGAAAGAAATGGTAGGAAAGACCCCTCGGAACATCATTCCTGTCCGCCCGCTTCGCGACGGTGTTATTGCCGACTATGACATGACGGCACAAATGTTGAAAGAGCTGTTGAAAAAAGTTTCCAAAAAATCAGGAATATCTATGCGCAAACCAACAGTCGTTATCTGTACGCCATCCGGATCCACGTCTGTGGAACGCCGTGCCATTCACAATGCTGTCAAAAGCTACGGCGCCAAGCATGTGCACCTGATCGAAGAGCCGATTGCCGCAGCGATTGGCGCGGACCTGCCCGTAGATGAACCGATTGCAAACGTTGTCGTCGACATTGGCGGTGGAACGAGTGAGGTTGCGATTATTTCCTTCGGCGGCGTCGTTTCCTGCAAATCCATCCGTACAGGTGGAGATGTGATGGATGAGGAAATCATCCAATACGTACGCAAAGCCTACAATGTCCTGATCGGTGAACGGACCGCAGAACAGATTAAAATGGAAATCGGCTATGCCTTGATCGATCATCCGGAAGAAACGATGGAAGTCCGCGGCCGCGACATGGTCACAGGGCTGCCGAAAACCATCGAATTGAAATCAACGGAAATCCAGCAGGCTCTGAAAGAATCGCTCGATCAGCTTCTGGAAACCATCCGCGCCACCCTCGAAGAATGTCCGCCGGAATTGAGCGGCGACATTGTCGATCACGGTGTCATCCTTACAGGAGGCGGATCGCTCCTGAACGGCATGCAGGAATGGCTGTCCAACGAAATTTCCGTTCCCGTACACATGGCCCCAAGCCCGCTCGAATCCGTAGCCATCGGAACCGGCCGCTCCCTCAAAATGATCCAGAAACTACAAAAAGCCAGTAAGTAATTCAGAAATGCGGAAGTGCCCTGGTAGTCCCGACAAGCATAAGACAAGCAGCGCAGTGGAGTGATCTTCCTCCACGGAGGTGATTGACTTATGACCTCGAGGGACTGGGCACTGCAGCTGGACATCGCAGAAATGCGGAGCCACCCCGATAGACTCGACATGGATAAGACAAGCCCTGCAGTGAAGTGATCTTTCTTCACGTAAGGGATTGACTTATGTCACGAGAGTCTGGGTGGCAAAGCTGGACATCGCAGAAATGCGGAGCCATCCCATTCAAAACCCTATATCCCGAGAGCGGGAACCTGCCAAGCCTTCCGATCAAACCCCGGGAGGCTTGGTTTTTATCCGCGTAATTAAAGGACTCTCCCCCGTTCATGTCGAAATAAGGCAGTAAGGAATATCCGTTACTTTTCACTTTCCATGAATTGAAAGGTTTTAAAATTTCCTATAAGGTTAAAAAAGTGGATAGAACATGTGAAAAGGAGACTAACGAATGAAACTATCAACAATATTAAAATGGGTGACCGGAGGATGTGAGGCACTTCTTGCTATTCCATTCATCGGGGGATTATTTGTAGTCGGAAGCGGATGGAACGCCCTTCTCTTTATGTTTGTGGCGCACTTGATTACTCTGATCTTTGCCGTACGGGACAATCGGACTTATGCAGGCAGTGTACTCGGGTTAATCACAAGTGCCCTTGCGTGGATTCCTGTTCTCGGCTGGATCCTGCACTCCGTTACCGCCATTTTCCTATTAATAGACGCCGGACGAGCGACCAGTTTAGATAAAAAAGCATAACTAAAGGGGGCATTCAATGTTTACTATTATTTGTTTTTTCAGAGTCGAACAGCGAAATATAGACAAGTTTTTGAAAATCACCAAAAAGTCTGGAGAAATCCTTGAAAATCACGGGACCCTTGAGCACAACATTTATTTTGCCCGCGAGTTAACAGGACGACAAGGTTCCATGGGGCTGCTGAACCTGGTGGAAATGGAAGAGAATGAGGAACTATTCCTCGGCCAATCGGTTTTTGAAAGTGAAGAGCACTATCATAATGTTATGAAAGAAGTCGGTTTTGATGATATGATCCACTATCTGGATGGGAACATCAAGGATATTGTAGAAATGAACCGTGTCGTTACATCAAGCTTTACAACAGAACGCGTTGCAGAAACCAATTAATCACGGAGGTGCAGATCGATGAGAATCGTTGTATTAGGTGCAGGTGCTCTCGGCGCCTATTTTGGGGCGCGCTGGGAGGAAGCTGGTCATGAAGTGATCAACCTCGTCCGGGAAGGCCGTGCAGAACAGCTGGAGAAGAATGGTTTGCAAATACATAGCGAAATGGGCAGCTATGAGTCGGACACTCCCATCATCGCCAGAAGTCCAGAGGAAATCCACGAGCCTGATTTGGTGTTTCTTGCGGTTAAAGGATATCACCTCCACGGGACGATGGACTGGCTGAAGGCCCTTGTCCAAAAAGGAGCCAAAGTATTTCCAGTCCTCAATGGTATGGAACACATCAGCATCCTCCAGAAAGAGCTGGGGGAAGAAGCAGTCCTCGGCGGGCTTTCTTATATCATAGCCACCCTGGATGATGCCGGACATGTCGTCCATACAAGTGAATTCCATGATTTAGTATTCGGTCCTCTTCATCCATCCCAGCAGGCCGTCTGTGAAGAGCTGGCTCTTGCCTGCAATCAGGCAAATATGACCGGGACATTAAGTCCGAACATCCTTGAGGATATGTGGAAAAAGTACATGTTCATTACAGCTTTTTCAGGAATTACAACGGCTGTCAATCAACCCATCGGTGTTGTCCGCAGCTTTCCACAAACCCTGCGTATTGCCGAGCGTATGCTTTCAGAGATGAAAGAACTGGCAAATGCCCATAAAATTAACCTGACAGAGGAACACGTTCAAAATGGCTTCGAAAAACTGCGCAGCCTTGGAGAAGATATGACGTCTTCCATGCACCAGGACCGCAGGAAAGGCCTGCCTTTGGAAGTAGAGCACCTGCACGGAGGCGCACTGCGTCTCGGCAGTGAAGTCAATCTGTCCCTCCCCTGCATCGAAACGGTTTTCGGAATGATCAAACCCTATGAAACGTTCCAGCAATAACAAATACCGCAGCGGACACCTGCCAGGTGCCTGCTGCGGTATTTTATTTCGCATAATCTTGGACTTCCGGACGCTTGCCGTACTGAAGCTCCCGGATGGACAACCCAAAATCCATCTGCAGGTGAGGATAATCCTTGAAGTTTTCCCAGTCCCCTCCCCACGTGAATCCAAGATCCTTAGCTATATCTACAACTTCCATCCAATCCGATTCCCCGTTGTCATTTCCGTCATAATTCATATCCCAGACGACACGCCCGTCTTTCGTTTCAATGGCAAAGTCGATGGCAAGACCGTAATTATGATAAGATTCCCCGCCTTCTGCATAGGTTACAATTCTGCCATCTTCGGACCTTCCCTGCTCATAGAGAGCATCCTGCTCCCCGACTGAGCGGTGACCATCTGTAATGACGACAGCAATCCCTTTCTCTTCGGCATGGTTGACAAGTTTCCCTTTATTCTCCTGAACAGCAGGATGAAGGGTGTCAGGAATTGGCACATCCTCTTTCTTCAAAAAGGAAGGCCCCGCTTCATTTTCAATATATGGAATCACATAAAAGAACAATAGACCGATTCCGATGATCCCAATAAGGAACTTCAGAAAGTTTACTAGAATCCGCACACATGTCTCTCCTCTTTCTCTTTAACTAGAGAATACCACAAACCCTTCCCCACCGAAACGAATCACACTCTGCCAATGTTTTGCATAAACAAAGCAGACGAAGACAGGAAAAACTCTTTTCGAATTTATGAGGAGCAATGATATAATAACAGGAGATTCGACACAGGCCGGGAGAAGGATGTACATGAAACGACTACTAAGAAAACCAAAGCGCACACTCTATGAATTGTTGATGGTCGGCCTTGCCGCTCTGTCCATTGCCACCATATGGCAGCAGACAGGCTACAACAGTGTCATAGTCTGGTCCACGTGGTCGATTTTTTTCCTCGACTTTCTTTATCGTTTGATAACCAGTGAAAAGAAGTGGGAGTTCATCAAGAAAAACCCCTTCATCGTTATAGCGGCTGTTCCTCTGGATGCAGTCTTCCAAGTGGCGCGGGTCGCCCGGATTCTCCACCTGCTCCGCCTGAAATCCATGACAAAGTACTATACCATGCCTTTTATCCGCTTTCTAAAGCGCCAGCATCTTTCAGGAGTCCTTGGAATCACCTTCCTTCTTATCTTCCTGCTGATTATCCCTCTAAACTTGTACGAACAGGAGCTGGAAACCTACGCAGATGCGATGCAGAGCGCTGTCCTCTCCCTCACTTTTTTCGGAAAATCCGGATTTGAACCAGAGACAGCTGCCGGTCATATCATCATTGTCATCTTCACCATCCTCGGCGTCATCATTCACGGATTAATCATCAGCACCGCTGTCGATTACATCATGCAGATTCCATTTATCCAAAACATCAAACAGAAGTTCACCAGCAAATAAACCGTGGGCACCCGCTCGTTCCTGTCCGCGGGCATTTGCCGTCTATGGCACGATCCACATAAACAGCTTGCGTCGGACAGGCACAACTTCATTAAACCTCTATCTAAAAAGGGAAGGTCTTCTATTTCACAGGAGAGCTTCCCTTTTTGTCCTTCAAAGCGGAAAATCTACAAGTTGAAGAGTCCAGTGTGTCATAGGCGTTTAAGGAATGGTAGAAAAAGGAATAGATAAGCAGAATACAATCATCGATGGAGGTGGACAGCTGTATGGCTGAAAAGAACAAAAAACAGAACAACCGTCTGGCAGAGGATGATCAAAGCTTCAAGGAAAAGCTGGAGAAAGAAAAATTGCTGGATAATGTCCCCGACGAAGAAATGCGTCAAAAACTCGCTCACGACGAAAAGAAACACAAAAAAACCAAGAACGATTCACTTACGGAAGAAGAATTTGATGAGGACATGAAGCCTGATCAGAAGGACTAGGTTTATTTTTCAATAAGCTGGGGAAAGCTTATCTATGTACCGACGCCGCCGTTCAATCGTAAATCAATTAAACATCATGGTAGACGATACTCAAAACGATATTTGACATACATTAACTTCTAATCTATACTAGGTATTGATGCTCGTTAAAGAGCAATTCGGAAAAAGAAAGAGTGATTTGTATGAGACTGGCATTCTGCTACGTTTTGATACGACTTAATCACACTGGATCAGCTTCGGAGCTGTAAGGATGCAATAGAGGTAGGGATTGCGTCGTTTAAGTTGCTTAAAAACTACCATGTAGAATTAAACAACCGCGGCAATACCGTGGATCAATCTATCCACGAAGACTTGTTTATCTAACACAAGGTGAAAAACTTCAGATATTTTCCGAAAGTACAAAAGCGCACCGAGGGTATTCCCCGGTGCGCTTTTTCCATAGGAGTGACGTTTAACCCTTTTCTCTCATGGTAATATAGCCATAGAGGGAAGGAGTTTTGATGATGACCGACTACTTAAGCCGTATAGAGCCTGAAGAAGTACGCTTCTTTATGGATGTTACAGAATTCAAATCGATCGTTTTGGAAATGCTCGGTGAAGCACGGCACGTCGTGCAGGTGGAAGTGAGCTATGAGATTGTAGAAAATCCCGGCGCATATTCTTTGATTCGTCCCATGATCCAATTGACGGAAATCAGCCGCTTTACAGAAGAAGACCGGCATAAAGTCTTACAATCCGGTTTCTCCATTGATCGTGAGCCTTTTGTTAACGGGGACTATGCGATGGAACAAATTTTCGGAACCGAATATACAATCGCTCATGCCGAAGAAGATGATGACGGGGCTTTTTTCACCATAGAAATGCCTTATCGATATTATTCTGCATTGGCAAATCCATAAAAAAAGGTGCCGTCTATAGACGGCACCTTCAGCTTGTATAGAAACCCCCGTTTCTTTACAAGCTTTTTTCTTTCTTACCGCCAGGAGCGAAAGCCCCTTCCCTTTCCGCGGACGAGCGGACGAGCGCCCGAGCTTCCTCGCAACACCCACGCTCGGCGATCTCGGACCACTCGTTCATCCGAAGGAGTGGAAAGGGCACCGCTCCTTGGGAGTTCTTTAACATCGAAAAAGACTGTTCTCCACCCAGCTCGCCCTTGCTGGATGGAGAACAGTCTTTTCCGTATTCCGGCAGGCAGCCATCATCAGCGCCTTTTCTTTCCCATTTTCTTTTCCACGCAACCGGCAATAGCGCAGCCCCTGCCGTTCTTTTGAATCTGCTTCGGGCACACTCTCTCTCCTCTATAACCTAATGTCGGCACGAGGAGCGTTCGGTGGTGATGCCTGCGGGAACAGCACGGACCGAAGATCCACTTGGGCAGGCGATCTTCCTGACCAAGTAAGAGGAGGGCGTGCCCGCGGCTTCATCCACCAATAAGCGGAATGTGACCCTTTACACGACAAATGGACAACTCGAACTGGTTAACACAGGCTTTTTCTACAGCCAAAAGGTGCCGTCTTTAGACGGCACCTTTTGGCTTGTCAGCCTTTTATTCGTGAATATGCTTGACTCTTCCAACCTGTCCATCCTGCAGACGCACTTTAATGCCGTGCGGATGAAACGGAGATTTAGTAAGAATGTCCTTCACTTTCCCTCTTGTCAGCTTTCCTGTCCGCTGATCCTGTTTCAAAACGATATCCACTT
Organism: Halobacillus sp. ABH2_015; assembly: GCF_056158945.1. Lineage (NCBI taxonomy): Bacteria > Bacillati > Bacillota > Bacilli > Caryophanales > Bacillaceae > Halobacillus > Halobacillus sp. ABH2_015. Next base: position 597,066 of record NZ_JBSWUG010000002.1, on the reverse strand, counting down.
CTGCTCCAGTCTGGATATCACTGCGTTTTTCTCCACTCATCGAAATCCTTCCTTCCATCTGACCATTATCCATTTATCTTACCACAGGCCTTGGAAAGAAAACATAGCAAAAGCACCCGGATCCGGGTGCTTTTCACTGATCAGCTGGAATAATTGAATTGATTCTGAATGGTCCCTTTTTCCGTATGAATGATGGCCGACGTCCCTTTGTTCTGGGCAATCTCCTTCGCACGATCGATCGCATCCTGCTTGTTCTCGTAGATTTTCGTCGGTTGTTCGGCTCCTTCTGCTTTGACAGCCCAGCCGTCCTCATGAGGAACAACGTGTTCTGCCTGGTTCTTAGATTCAGCCACAATGAATTCCTCCTTTAACTAATGTATAAAAACAATATCCTGTTTCCACCCATTTTAAACATAAAATTCCATTTTAAAAAGATTGTTTCCTCTGAATGGTCCCGTCCTTCTTATGAATAATCACCTGCGTCCCTTTATTTTCAGCGATTTCTTCTGCCCGGTTGACTGCTTCTTGTTTGGTTTCATAAACATTGGACGGCTTTTCTGCATCCTCCACTTTGACAGCCCAGCCCTGCTTGTGAGAAAGGACATGTTCGCCTTTGTCCATCAATTCCGGACGCGCTTGCGACTCTCCATCCTCTCCCTTTTCTCTGCTCCTCAGTGCCTTGTCACTCATCTGCTTTACTTCTTTCCGTTCTTCCTCGTCCGCATGACTGCTCCATTCCTTCGCCTGTTCAATGGCAATCGGAAGGGCTCTTCCTTCCTCATACCCTTCGTCCAGCATAGCATTGGCGATATCTATGGCCTTTTTCCGGACCGTTGTATCCAAATTCTTCAATGAACTTGGATAATCGTTGTTATCCCACGGCATCCTTGATCCCTCCATTTCCTTGTTTATTCCTTTATTCCCTTCCACCCCTATCCTTTAACCCTTTGCTGTAATGGATTCTTAAATTGAAAGCGGCCTTAAAATAGGCTACGATAAGAGGTAAGGATTTTTTCAGCCTTACGACAAAACTCAAGGAATAAAGGAGGTTATTGTATGGATTGGTCCCTGCATCCCTTAGGTGATCAGGCGGTTTTGATTGAATTCGGAAACGAAATCAGTGAAGAAATCAATCAGACTGTGCAGGCGGCAGCAAGCAGCCTCGACGAATGGCAGCCGGAATGGATGATCGAGTACATTCCCGCTTTTACGACGGTGACACTTTTTTATGATCCTCTTTACATAGCCAATCATAAAACCTCACAGAACCAGCTCCCCTATGATTGGGTTCACCATCAGGTGTCTCAATTTTTGTCCACTTTAACAATCAAGGCATCCGGGGCGGCCCGGACGGTTGAAATCCCTGTCTGTTACGGTGGCGAGCTCGGTCCGGATCTGGCTTATGTGGCTGAGAAGAATGGGTTGACAGAAGAAGAAGTCATTGAAAGACATATGAACGGAGACTACTTGGTTTATATGATCGGTTTTGCACCCGGTTTCCCCTATATCGGCGGTATGGACCCAGCCATTGCAACACCCAGGAGGAAGGATCCTCGTTTGAAGATCCCATCCGGTACGGTCGGGATTGCCGGCGCCCAGACAGGCGTCTACCCTTTGGAAACACCCGGAGGATGGCAGTTGATCGGTCGAACACCATCGAAGATGTTTGATCCATCAAACGAAGAATCTCCCACTCTTCTACAGGCTGGAGACCGGATCCAATTTAAAAGGATTACCCAAAAAGAGTATGAAAACCTGAAGGAGGGCGGAGAATGATACATGTATTGAAACCCGGACTCCTTACGACTATTCAGGACTTTGGCAGGTACGGACATCAAAAGCACGGCGTCATTGCCAGTGGAGTGATGGATCAGGAAGCTTACCGGATTGCCAATCTTCTGGTCGGCAATGAACAGCACGCCCCTGTTCTTGAAGTTACGTTAATGGGTCCTGTACTGGAATTCCAGCAGGACGTCTGCCTGTCCATCTGCGGCGGCGATCTGACTCCAATGGTTAACGGAGAACGTGTAGGGACATGGAAACCTCTTTACATAAAACAAGGCAGTGAACTTCGTTTTGGAAAACCAAAGACCGGATTTCGTGCCTATTTGGCTGTGGCAGGCGGATTTGATATCCCTATTACAATGAACAGCGCGTCGACTTACATCCGCGCCGGCATCGGCGGACATCAAGGACGACCGCTCGAGAAAGGGGATGTTCTTGAACCTTCTCCTTTTTCTCCCTTCTCCAAGCGTGTGATGGAGCAGCTGAAATCAGACGCCGGCGACTCCAGCTTCCACGAGGCTTCCTGGTACGTCGGACATGACTTCAACCACAATGGATATACAAAGGATCCTATCCGGATTATGCCGGGGCGGGAATATGATTGGTTTGATGAAGAAAGCCAGGGCCGCTTGACGAGTGAGACATTCAACATTGACTCCAAATCGGACCGGATGGGCTATCGGTTGACCGGATGCCGGTTATCAGCCGTGGAAGAACGTGACCTTCTCTCAGAGGCTGTAACCTTCGGGACGATCCAGGTTCCGGCCGAGGGAAACCCGATTATTCTTCTCGCAGACCGTCAGACGACCGGCGGCTACCCAAAAATCGCTCAAGTCGCTTCTGTCGACCTTCCAAGGCTGGCGCAGATGCGTCCTGGAGAATCTTTTTCGTTTACGATGATCACCCATGAGGAAGCTCAGCGCTTGTATCTGCAGCAGGAGAAGGATATTAAGCTGTTAGCGCGGGGCATTGAAATGAAATTAAAATAAGGGGGAATACGCATGTACGTTGTTGATTTGAACTGTGATATGGGAGAAAGCTTCGGGTCCTACACAATCGGACGGGACGAAGAAATGATGAACTATGTGACTTCCGTGAATATCGCCTGCGGCTATCACGCTGGTGATCCATCCATTATGAAGAAAACCGTACGCATGGCCATCCAGTATGGTGTAGGAATCGGTGCACACCCGGGCCTTCCGGATCTGGCTGGTTTCGGCCGCCGACCAATGGAGATTTCACCAGAGGAAGCGTATGATATGGTCGTTTACCAGGTCGGTGCGCTTCAAGGGTTTGTCCAGGCGGAAGGCGGGCAGCTCCAGCATGTCAAACCACACGGCGCCCTTTTCAACATGGCCGCTAAAAACCGCCCGCTGGCTGACGCTGTTGCCAAAGCAGTTCATGACGTGGATGCTTCACTCATCCTGTTTGGGCTGGCTGGCAGTGAATTAATCCACGCAGGTAAAGCTGCCGGGTTGAAAACAGCAAGTGAAGTCTTTTCCGACCGTACCTATCAGGAGGATGGCTCTCTCACTTCACGCCGGGAACCGAATGCCTTGATTACCGATCATGAAGAAGCGGTTAATCAGGTGATTCGTATGGTCAAAGAAAGAAAAGTCTCAACGCTTCAAGATATCGATATCGATATCGATGCCGAAACGATTTGTATCCACGGGGACGGCGCAAGCGCTGTTGACTTCGCAAAATACATACGGGAGGCTTTCCAGGAATCAGGCATCCAGCTTGAAGCTATCGGATCGGTCTTATCACGATAAGTAGAAAGGAGAACAACATGAAACAACAATCGACCAGAAGTCTCCTCTTAGGGGCCGCTTTCCTTATGGCGACCTCCGCCATCGGTCCGGGATTTCTAACACAAACGACACACTTTACCGAACAGCTTGCTGCGAGTTTCGGTTTTGTCATCCTCATATCCATCATCATTGATATTGGTGCGCAGTTGAACATCTGGCGGATCATCGCCGTTTCGGAAAAACCGGCACAGGATATAGCGAACAGCCTCCTGCCGGGTCTCGGCGTTTTCTTATCCATTCTCATTGTAGCCGGAGGTCTCGCTTTTAATATCGGTAACATTGCCGGTGCCGGACTGGGGACCAATGTCCTCTTCGGCATCTCCCCTGAGATGGGTGCTCTGTTCAGCGGTATTGTAGCCGTCGCCGTCTTCCTCGTTCGGGAAGCTGGAAAGGTGATGGACCGGTTCGCTCAAATTGCCGGTTTTATCATGATCGCTCTTACCATCTTTGTTATGTTCTCAGCCAACCCGCCTATCGGGGAGGCGGCTGCCAAAACATTCGCCCCGGATACGATTGATTTCCTGGCGATTATCACGCTTGTCGGTGGAACCGTCGGTGGATATATCACGTTCGCAGGGGGCCACCGCCTTCTTGACGCCGGTGTAAAGGGACAGGAATCTCTGGGGCAGGTAACGAAAAGCTCCGTATCGGCGATCGGAATCGCTTCCGTTATGAGGATTTTCCTTTTCCTCGCTTCTCTTGGAGTGGTCGCTTCCGGTGTCACCCTCGATCCATCCAACCCGCCGGCCTCTGTATTCCAGGCCGCAGCAGGAAATGTCGGATATAAGATTTTCGGAATTATCATGTGGGCGGCCGCTGTTACATCAGTAGTCGGTGCCGCTTATACGTCCGTATCCTTCATCCGTACATTCAGTAAAACCATCGAGAAGTACCACAAGTGGTTCATCGTCGGGTTTATTGTCATTTCCACCACGGTCTTTGTTTCCATCGGGAAACCTGTCAAAGTTCTGATTCTTGTCGGGTCTTTGAATGGTCTGATCCTTCCGATTGCTCTCGGGGTCATGCTTGTGGCCGCCTATAAAACAAAAATCGTCGGCGATTACAAACATCCGCTCTGGCTTACGATCTTCGGAGCCCTCATTGTCATTGCAATGGCTTATATGGGCGGTGTATCCTTGATTCAAGGTATTCCACAGCTTTTTGAATAAATAGAAAAACGGGCGGTCCACTGGGTTCCGCCCGTTCTTTGTAACCAGCTGCCGGTTGGGAAGCGGCATCAAAAAAAGAAAAGGAGAGGATGTTATGAGCGAACGTGAAACGTGGGCAAACGTAGATGAATACGTCATCGACCGGCTGATTCCTGAGGATGAGGCAATGGCTTCCATTACAGACTTGAATGAAAAAGAAGGCCTGCCTTCCATCGGTGTCTCCGCTGCGCAGGGAAAAATGCTCTACCTTTATGTCAAAATGAAAGCAGCCCGCAGAGTGTTGGAAATTGGAACGCTTGGCGGATACAGCTCAATCTGGATGGCCAAAGCACTGCCGGAAAATGGAGTGCTCACCACTCTTGAGTTTAACCCAAAGCATGCCGAAACGGCTTCCATCAATATGGAAAACGCTGGTGTGAAGGATAAAATCTCCATTCACGTCGGGCCTGCTCTCGAGACGCTCCCTATGCTCGAGAATGACGAACCCTTCGACTTTATTTTCATCGATGCCGATAAGGAGAACAATCCCCACTATATCGAACACGTATTGAAACTGTCCAAACCAGGAACAACCATCCTGGTCGACAACGTCATTCGGAACGGTAAAATCCTCGAGGAAAACAGCGAGTCCCAAAGTATCCAAGGAATCCGGCAGATGTTCGACCTTCTCCACAATCATCCGCGTCTGGAGAGCACCGTCTTCCAGACAGTTGGAAACAAAGGGTATGACGGTTTCCTACTTGCGGTGGTCGAATCATAACGGACTTTCTCCTAACTATAAAACCTGAAAGATGATCGATTGACAGCGGTCATCCTTCAGGTTTTTTTCGTTTCACCAGCAAACAGTTTAGGAAAAGCGCAGGTGGATCACTGTCCGGTCGTCAATCGGAAGCTGGTGCTTCTCTAAATAGGAAGTAAGATCGCTGATATAGGAGCGGATCCCCTCCTGCTTCATTCGTCTGCATGTCTCTTCCAAAGAAAGTTCAGGATGGAATAAACCGTCACTTACAAGCCATAGATCCTCGAGCCCTTCAACTGGATAGGAGCCTGAATCCAGATGGGTCATCACCTCCGGCATACCGTTGGCTACCGTATAACCTCCTGGTGTGTTAGCCAGGCCCCGGTTATACTGAAGCTTATGTAGAAGCACGTCATAATACGGCTCTTCCTTGACCTGCAGTCCATTTCCTCTGTCTTTCTCTCTTTTCGATTTTGCACGGGCGCTGATTCCTGCGACGGTATCTGTCGTGAGGACATGAACAGCCCCCTTTTTATCACCGGCCATAATCATGCAATCTCCCAGATGAGCATAGTGGAAATGCCTGTGTTCCAATTTAATCGCAGCGACACACGTCGACCACCGCTCCTCTCCTCTGGACGTATCCACTCCGGCAGAAACCATCTCTTCAAACAAACGGGTGTTGGCTTCCTCCACTGTTCTTTTCAAGGAAGCATCACCGTCCATGTTCTGCATGTGTTCCCTGAAACGATGGGCTGCAAGATAGGCGCCGTTATGACCATCCTCATCTTCAAACGAAACAAGTGGCGTAGCTCCATCAAACACGCCGAAAACACCGGCGGCCTCATGAAGAACATAGGCATCTTCGCTTTCTTTTTTGGCGGGACTTTTCAACTGGACAGCTTCTACCTGATACTTCATAGGTCCACCGTTTGTTTGACCCAGTCTTTTTTAAGCATGCCGTAGACCACATGATCTGTATACTCATCATAGAGGAGGGCGGCGCTGCGGATGAGTCCTTCCTCTACAAAACCGAGACGCTCAGGGACAGCCCTGCTTTTTTCATTCTGCTCCGCCGCACGGATCTCGATCCGGTTCATCCCAAGCGTATAAAAGGCATAATCGAATAATACCCGGCAGGCGCGTGTCAACAGACCTTTCCCTTTAAATTCCTCTCCCATCCAGTAACCGATGCTGGTCCTTTTGTTGTTGTAATCCAGTTCGTGGAAATCAACGATACCGGCGATCCGCCCTTCCCAAAGGATACAGACCGTCCAGCCGTTATGTTCCGCATATCTCTTTAGGCTGCTTTGGATAAACCCCCGGGTATCCTCCACCGTCTTCGTGAAATCAATCCACGGAAGCCACGTTCGAAGGTGATCCCTGGATTGGTCCGATAATTGAAAGAGTTCTTCAGCGTCTTCGTGTCCAATTAATTTCAATGACAACTGATCATCAACTGTATAGGTAAACAAGATAAAAGCCCCCTTTATTTCTGCGTGTCCTGTGTATTCGACAAGTTTCCAATTGATTCCTCCCTGTCCTTGGATCAGCTTCAAAAAAGGGACCGATTCTCAGAGGCACCTTTGAAGATCGGGGAAAATAGAAAAGCTGCCGGGGATTTCCCGACAGGCTTAAACCGGCATTATGGCTTAAGTACAAGCTTTCCTTTCGTTTTTCTCCCCTGCATCAGTTCATGGACTTTGGCTGCTTCCTCCAATGAATACACACCGCCTACCGTCAAATTTACATCGCCGGTATTCACTAGTTCCAATAAATGGTGAAGGCTTCGTTTGAACATTTCCGGTTTCTTCATAATCTGCGGAAGGAAGAAACCGATGACGGATAAGTTTCGGTTCATCAAGCCGGAAGGATACATTTTTGCCGGATCTCCACTGGCTACCCCATACACGACTACACGACCGAACGACCGCATACACTTCACCGTTTCGTGGAAAATGTCTCCTCCTGCCATTTCCAAAGCAACATCGACCCCGCGTCCGCCCGTCATTTCAAGAACATCGTCCCGCCAGTTTTCCTTCGTATAGTCCACCGCTTCATCGGCTCCAAGTTCAAGAGCCAGCTGCCGCTTCTCCTCTGTACTTGCCGTTGCAATGACTTTCCCTGCACCAAACTGTTTCGCCAGCTGCACCGCAAGCGATCCTACCCCTCCTGCTGCTGCATGAACAAGCACCGTTTCTCCGTGCTCCATCCGTCCCATCGTCGTTAAAATGTGATAAGCAGTCAGTCCCTGTAGAGGAATGGCCACAGCCGTTTCATCGTCCACCTCTTCAGGAATCGGAATGAGGGAGACAGCCTTCGCTTTCGCATACTCCGCATACCCACCGGATTCAATCAAAGTCACGACACGGTCCCCTTCGTGCACATCCTGGACGTCAGATCCAACAGCCTCCACAACCCCGGCCACTTCAGCACCAGGGATAAATGGGAGAGGTGTCGGAACCACATAGGCCCCCTCTCTACGGGCCGTATCGGCATAGTTGACACCAACAGCCGATACTTTGACCAGCACTTCATCCTCAGCCAGGGACGGCTTTTCAATGTCCACTTTTTCAAGGACGGATGGACTTCCATATTCTTTAAATTGAATAGCTTTCATCATTCTTCCCTCACTTCCCTGTAAACTGTGGTTTCCGCTTTTCCTTAAATGCAGCCACACCTTCTTTATGATCCATTGTTTCCACCATCATCGTTTGAGAAATCCGTTCCTGCTCCAGGATAGCGGCAAGGTCGGATTGATCGGCTTGATCCACAATTTTCTTCATCATACCGATGGCCCTCCCCGGCCCTTTAGCCAGACGAAGCGCATAATCCATCGCTGTCTCTTCCAGCTCACCAGCTGGAATCACCCTGTTGACGAGGCCCCACTCTGATGCTGTCTCGACTGGAATCGGTTCGGCAGTAAACAGCAGCTCTTTCGTCCGGTAGGGACCGATGAGACGGGAAAGGAAATAGTGACCGCCGCCATCGGATATCAAGCCGACCTGCGCAAAGCTCAAAACAAACCGACTTTCTTCAGCTGCCAGAATCTGATCACAGGCAAGAGCGAGGTTGAACCCTGCTCCGGCCGCATACCCATGGACGACCGCTACGACCGGCTTCGGTACATCTTTGATCTTCAGAATCAGTTTATTCAACTCACCGACATGATCATACAAATGCTGGGCCGAAGCTTCGCCCATGCTTTTCACATCGCCTCCTGCCGAAAAAGACCGCCCTGCTCCGGAAAGCGTAATCACTTTCACTTCCTCATTCCTGGAGGCCTCTTCCAAAGCTTCCATCAAACCACCGATCATTTGGTCAGAAAAAGCGTTCAGACTTTCCGGACGGTTCAGTACACAGGACATGACGGGTCCATTGATATCCACAGCTACATGCTCATTTCCTAATTTCATCTTCATCTCTCCTTTTAAACTTTATAGTGACCGGATTCTACCATTTGTTCAGCAAGGCGGCGGTTCCGATCCAGGCTTCCTTCAAAGGAATACACACTCAACAGGGCTGCAGCACTCCTCAATGCCTTCGTCCGTTCTTCTCCTTTAAGGAGAGAAGAAAACAAGCGGCTCACAGACAGGCGGACATTTTCAATGGACCTCTCAATGACGGTCTCAGCCAGCTGCAGGTGAAGACTTGAGGTTCCACTGCCTTTTTTGGCACGAAGAACGGTAGATTCGGAGCGGTAGATTTCAATGGCTATGTCTGCCAGTTCCATCAATATTTCCTGTTCCTCTTTCATAGCGGATCCATGAATTTTATAGGCAGCTCCAGCGGAAACGAGATATAAATCTTTACACAAAGCGACCGCCTCTTCGAGCTTCGGCACAGGACCCTGCTCCCGTTTGTAACCACCTGTTTTCAGGGATTCATCGGCTTGTTTCACTAAGGTATGTGTATCTATTTCCGCTTTTCCGGCTGTTTGGAAAAAGGCACCCGGGATGAGGAGACGATTAATTTCGTTGGTTCCTTCAAAAATGCGGTTGATGCGCGCATCACGATAAGCCTGTTCAACCGGATATTCCTTGATGAACCCTGCCCCTCCGTGAAGCTGAACCGCTTCATCGACGACACGATCCAGTGTTTCAGATCCGACAATCTTGCAGATGGCTGCTTCCATACGATGCTCGTTCATCGCTTTGGACACAGCTTGTTTGTCTTCTGTATCATAGTGGTCCGCGAGTGCTGATTCAATATGCCCCGCTGTCCGGTACATGACCGATTCAGCCGCATATAAGTCCGCGGCCATCCAAGCCAGTTTCTGCTTACTTGCCCTGAAATCTGTGATCGCTTTTCCAAACTGCCGACGCTCGGAAGCATGACCAAGAGCGAGCTGAAAGCTGTACTTTGCCGCACCAAGTGTAGCAAACCCTAAATTAAACCGACCGAGATTCAACACATTCAACGCAATCAAATGCCCCCGGCCGACGTCCCCCAGAAGATTCTCCACCGGGACCTGACAGTCTTCCATTACAACTGAGCAGGTGGAGGATCCTTTGATTCCCATTTTGTCTTCTTCCGGGCCGATCGACAGCCCTGGAAAATCCTTTTCTACGATAAAAGCTGTAAAATGCTCTCCATCCACTTTCGCGTACACGATGAACGTATCGGAAAACGCAGCATTCGTTATATAGATTTTCGTTCCATTAAGCACATAATGCGATCCGGTGTCATTCATGACAGCTGTCGTTTTTGCGGATAAAGCGTCCGATCCTGCTTCCGGTTCTGTCAGGCAGTAGGCACCTATAAAAGCTCCAGAGGCAAGTTTCGGCAGGTATTTCTTCTTCTGTTCCTCCGAACCGAAGTAAGTAATGGGCAGAGTGGCGATACACGTATGATTGGAATGGGCCACACTGTAGCCGCCGGCGCTCCCCAGCGCTTCTCCCACGATGCCTTTGCTGATTTTATCAAGCCCGAGACCACCGTACGTTTCCGGAATGCTGTGAGCCAGGAGCCCCAGCTCCCCTGCTTTTTTCATCTTCCGGTCAACGAAGTCATAATCGCCCCGTTCGATGCGTTCCCTATATGGACGCACCTCTCCTTCAATAAACTGCCGGGCGGTCCGGCCGATCATCCGGTGCTCTTCCGTCTGATCTTCCGGGGTGAAAACCGCCTCCGGATCAATATCGGAAGTGAGGAATCGACCACCTTTCCATTCATCTTTAACTGGATGCATAATACCTCTCCTTCACTTGTCCTGTTATTTTGTCGTAAGCAAGAACCGCTTCAACCACTCCTTCCTGTGCAGCGAAGTCGATTTCCACAGGATCGAGACCATGTTTCATTAACCAGTTTCCAATCCGGCAGGAACGAAGCAATTCCCGGCCCTCACCACCGCCCTTATAAAAATGCAGGGATGTTAACGCCCCATCTGAAAGCTCCCAATGTCCATCCTGCTGCATATGATGGACAAGACTTCCAGCTCCATAAAAATCCTCCATTGTAAACAAACCGCTTGATCCAGAGCAGATGATCACAATCGTTTCCCCGCCGTGAGATTCGTTCAGATGCTTGGCTGTTGCCGGGTTGTTGAGCAGCGATGAGGCATAAAGATCTGCCGCTTGTTGAGCCTTGTGAAGCGCGACCGTACCATTCGTAGTTGTCAAAATCAGATGTTTACCCGCAACAAATGGTTTCAGCTGATTTCGTAAAGGCGGATAAAACCCCTCAATCGTCCGCCCTTGATCCTCGCCGGCAAGAAGAAAGGGCTGGTCAAATGCCTCGGCTGTTTTCCGAGCTTGCTCAGGACTGTAAACAGGGAGCACAGACAACGCCCCATCAGCAATCGCGGCCGTCATTGTCGACGTTGCAAAAAGCACGTCAAAAACCACAGCTGTTTTCCCGGCCAGCTTTTCAGGCTGGATGTCTTCCTTTTTGAAAATGACTTCGATTTTCCCCATACCTACAACCCTGCCGTTTCTTCCGCATGATGAATCAAGTTATTGACAAAATGATTCATTTGAGCAAATCTTGGATCCTCTGTCTGACCATTTTTATACCGGAAGTAAATCTGCTGGATAATTCCAGCCAGCTTAAAGTAAGCAAATGTCAAATAAACATGGATGTCGTCGACATTCCGGCCGCTTCTTAAAGAGTAAGCGTTTACAAACTCATCCCTTGTAAAAAAGCCATCCTTTACTGTGACCGGCGGTCTGCCCAGCCCTTCCTGCAGCATCGGTGGATCATCGGATTGGATCCAATAGCTGAGCGCTGCTCCCAGGTCTGCAAGCGGATCTCCGACCGTTGTCATTTCCCAGTCAAACAGCCCGACCATTTCAGCATGGTTCTGCCTGCTGAACATGGCATTGTTCAACTTGTAATCATAATGAATGACAGAAGCTCCCCCGGATAAAGGGATATGATCCAAGAGCCACTTCTTCAACCGTTCACCTGAAACAACATCGTCCGTCCGCGAACGGTCGTACCGTTTGATCCATCCGTGTACTTGACGCTCCATAAATCCATCAGGCTTCACCATATGGACGAGTTCTGTTTTCGAATAATCCACAGCATGAAGTTCGGCAAGCTTGTCCACCATCGTCTGTGAAACCCGCCGTCCGAGCTCCGCATTTCCTTCTACTCCTTCTGGAAACTGTTTATCATAGACGATTCCTTCTCTGCGTTCCATTATGAAAAAAGGGGCTCCGAGCAGATCACCAGATTCAAAGAGAAAAGGTCTCGGAGCCAGTGGATAAACTGGATGCAGCGCCTGGAGCACGTTGTATTCCCGCTCCATATCGTGGGCCTTTGGAGCAACCGGCCCAAGCGGCGGACGCCTCAGCACAACCTTCCAGTCTTCTCCCGCAGAAAGCTCATACGTTAAGTTGGAGTGTCCGGCGCCGAACTGTCTGATGGTAAGCTCCTCGCCCGGCATGTTCAAACGTTCTTTCAAAAAGGGAATCAATATCTTATAATCCAGCTCTTCACCTTTACGCACTGCCTGCGTATCTTTCGTTTCGGCCATCCGACCCCTCCTATTTCACAACAGGCTTATGCTCCTCCAGACGCTGTCTCATTTCGTCTGTAAATGGCAGACTTCTCTGTTTTTCAAAATCGAACTGCACGATGACTGAACTTCCCTCAGCCACGACTTCCTGTGAATCTTTCTCCACCATCTCCTGTATCAGATGAAAACTGGAGTTTCCGATTTTCGCTACGCTGCTCTTTATGATCAGTGTCTGATTGAAGTACACCTGCTTAAGAAAGTCACATTTAGCAGAAGCCAGAATAAAATTCCACTCCTCCCCGACAAGCTTCAGTTCTTTGAAAAATCGAATGCGGGAATCTTCCATGTAAACAAAAAAATTGCTGTTGTTCACATGACCGAGCATATCCGTCTCACAAAATCGTACCGTTACTTCTATCTCGTGCATGCCCTACTCCTCCTACTGATTCACCTTCGTTTCATACGTATAAAAGCCCTTCCCTGTCTTCCGGCCCAGTTCACCCGCTTCCACTTTCTCCGTCATCGTTCTTGGTGGAAGGTTTGCAGGATCGCCGGTTTCGTTGTACTGCTGCTGCATCACATAACAACCGACGTCGATGCCTGACAAGTCCATGAGCTCGAAAGGACCAATCGGATGACTCAATGCCTTGCGGGTGATTTTATCAATATCCTTGAAGTCCGCGTATCCACCTTCATACAGGCTCACCGCCTCTTTCTGGATCGCAAAAAGAATGCGGTTGGCGATAAATCCTGATATCTCTTTTTCCAGTAAAACAGCCGTACGGTTCAACGCCCGGCAGACGTCCATAGCCGATCCTGCCGTCTCCTGTGATGTATGCTCCCCTTTGACCACTTCCACACAGTCCATAACGAGGGGAGGGTAAAAGAAGTGCATGTTGCAGACCTTATCCGGACGTGAAACCACATCAGCGATTAATGAACTGACCATTGTAGAAGAGTTGGTAGCCAGCACGGTATGAGAAGGGACAATCTCATCAAGCTGGGCAAATACTTCCCGCTTCACATCCAGCTTTTCCACAACGGCTTCGATAACAAGGTCAGCCTCCCCCGCCGCTTCCCGCAAGTCGGTCGTAAAGGAAAGACGCTCAAAGGCTTCCGCTTTTTCCTGTTGAGAAATTTTGTCCTTGTTCACCCATTTCGCCATGATCTGCTCCAGCTTGTCCTTCGCTTGTCCTAAAGCATCGGGACGGACATCCTGCACGTACGTATCGAAACCGGCAAGGGCTGACAGCATAGCGATCTGATGTCCCATACTCCCCGCTCCAATTACTGTGATCTGTTTCATCTCCATGCGATTCCTCCTCTATAAACTTGACACGCATCCCTTTTATCGGATGGGCGTCTGTCCTTTACAAAACAGCTCTTCTCAGCACGAAGCATGCATTCCGCCATCAACGACGAGCACATCCCCTGTCACATAATCAGACGCACGGGAAGCCAGGAAAAGAGCCGCTCCTTTCAAATCCTCTTCGGACCCGAAACGGTTGAGAGGGGTGCGGTCCAGAATGAATTCTCCTCCCTGTTCCAGTAGTCCTTTCGACATTTTGGTAGGGAAAAATCCAGGAGCCAGGGCATTCACTTGAATATTGTGGGCTCCCCACTTTACAGCAAGGTCTTTCGTGAAGGTGATCACAGCCCCTTTACTCGCGTTATATCCGATCGTATCCATGAATCTGGGATCTGCCCCGCCAAGTCCCGCTACAGAAGCGATATTAATAATCTTGCCTGACTTTTGATTCACCATGACCTCTCCGACCTTCTGAGACATTAAGAACGTCCCTGTCACGTTGACATTCATTACTTTTTGGAAGGCTTCCAGCGGCATTTCCAACGTTGGCGCCCCCCAGCTTGCCCCGCTGTTATTGACGAGAATATCGATGGTGCCGAACTTTTCCACCGTTTTTTGAACGACGTGCTCGATGTCTTCGACGTTTGTTACATCACAACCATAAGCGGCAGTCCTGACTCCGTATTCTGCTTCAAGCTGCCTGGCGGTTTCCTCACATGCCTCTCGTTTCCGGGAGCAAAGGACAAGATCCGCCCCTGCCTCTGCAAATCCTTCGGCCATCTGTTTTCCAAGCCCTCGTCCCCCACCGGTTACGAGCGCCGTCTTCCCCGATAGATCGAACAACTCCTTCACATGCATCAGCTCACTCCTTAATAGTTCAGTTATGTAACATACCAAACGGTTAGTATGTTTCCATTCTACTCCCATTATTCTGAAAATTCAACCAGAAAATGAATGAACATTCACCTTTCATACGTGTCCATGAGAAGGGGGCTGTCTCTTTTATATAGAAGAAAAAACAAAAAGAATGCCAGTGTACGCTGGCATTCTTTAAACGGAAGGTCTTCCTTGTATATGCAGGCTGCAGCTGCCGTTTTCCTTCCGCTGTCCTATACCTTATGCATCCGCCTCTTCCCACGGATTGGCCATTGTCCTATATCAGGCTCTAACAGGACGGAAGCACAGCCCTTTTTTCCAGTCCGGAATAGACTATAAGAGATCGAATAGAAAGGAGGATACTGCCTTTGAAACACGATTCTTGCAGTTGCTGCTCCGTGACAAGGACGGTGGCAGCCATCATAAAAGCCCAGAAAATAGTAGCCGGTCGTCACTCTGAAACCAGCTGCCGCACATCCATCGCAGCTCTGCGCGGTGATCATCAGCATCGACAAGGAAATACGACCATTCCGTTTATGTTGTACTGCAGAGATGGACAACGCTTCTGTGGTAATGGGATCAAAGAAAAGGAGGGCAGCTATATATGCTTTACATCTTGCATATTCAAAGCGGTCAGACTCTCCCCCGACCACTCCTGTGCTGTTCTGGAGCTGCTGATTCCACACGAAAATCCTTCCTGTCACAGCTCTTCCCACTCCTATACAGCATCCGGAACATGTATGACAGTCGACCTTTCATGCTTCAGCTCGATCCGATGTTTAGGAACCACTACTCCAAGGAAAACATGGTAGACGTGGATGAATAGATCGGCACCAGTCCGGAAAGTTGTTTTATTTCCTTATTCAGCCGCCTAAAGATGGAAAATATAAGGGATACCTTATATAATAAAAGTATCTATGATGCTCTCCGGATTTTATGAGAGGCTCAAGTAGAGAGAGGAGCTTCCCCATTGAAAGCCAACCTAGCATTTCGAGAATTTCTATTGAAAAAAGCATCGATTCTAACAGAAGAATGGTATAATTCCCTCGATCAAAGTTCGGTTTCGGGCGTCTATGCCTCCCGTGATCAGGCAACCATTGAAAATTTAAAATCCCAAAACTTTGCATTTCACAAACATCTGGCCGAGATCTTCACTCTGGATAAAGAGGCCTTTCTTGCTCACATGAATGACTGGATCGTGGAAATTGGACGGGACCCCCACCATCTCGAGACTCCTACACATGAAATCATGCGGGAATTCATGCGTGTTCGTATCCAATACTTGGATTTCCTCAAGGAATTCATTGAAACCCAGGATGTCGACGTAGACAGGGATAGAGAAACACGCTGGACCCGTCTCCTGGTGGATGCCTTCGATCAGATCATGTATCAGGTCGTCGAGGAAAAATCCAATTACTTGAACCGTACGATTGAAAAACAGCAGTCGACCATCAATGAATTGAGCTCTCCATTGATTCAACTGTCGAATGAGCAGGCGCTCCTGCCTCTTGTCGGGAACATTGATACCGACCGGGCCGCTGCGATCCAGGAGAATATACTGAGAAAATGCACCGAGCAGGATGTAGACTTGCTGTACATAGACTTGTCAGGAGTCTATCTCGTGGATACGATGGTTGCCCAGCAGATTTTCCAGCTGATTGACAGCCTCCGCTTGATCGGAGTATCTTCAACGGTCGTCGGCATCCGTCCGGAAATTGCACAGACCGCCGTTTCCCTCGGCCTCGACTTCAGTCACGTCACGACGACCGCGACGTTATCGCAGGCGATGGCCGGTCAAACCTTTTAAAAAACCAGCTTCCTGTTCAGACAGGAAGCTGGTTTTTTAGTTCGAAGATCATGCGCTCCAAAAACGGAAGGGTATCTTTCTTCCCTTTCCACACCTTTTGAAGCCAGGCAGACTCCTCTTCTAATAGGTGAATAAGAACGTTTACAGCTGTAGGATGCTCCCTCAGAGACAAGTGCTGGTAAACCTTTTGAAGTTTCTTTTTAACCCCGGCAGGCAGGGACTGATCTGCCGTTTTCAATCCAAGCTGCGCACGATCGGGAGCATAATGCTGGAGAAGAACCTTCGCTGTATTCAAAGCCAGGTCATTCAACACTTTACATGCCCACATATCATTTCCACGATCGGAAGCTTTCTTATACTGCAGCAAAAAGAAGGTGACATCATCAACCGCATCCTGAAAATCACGTTCATCTAAATAAAGCTGCTGTTCCTGTTGATGCCTTTCCATTCGCCCTTCAGGATCGTACAGTACACGGACGTAATCCTTATGGATCAGTGTTTCTTCTGTAACTGTAAATAAATCCACGTGGAGGAGATTATCATAAACCGCAATCACCTGAGGAGCAATGATGAAGATTTCATCATAAAACAAAAGAGGTTGATAGCATAAAAGGTGCGTTTTTCTCTTCTTTAAAAATGCATGCTCCTCCTCTTCATCCACAAGGACGTAAAGATCCACATCGGAATGGACATCTTCTTCCCCTCTGCCCATGGACCCTTTTAAAAAGACAGCCTTTACGAGTGCATCTACTTTCAAGCTTTCCAACAATACCTCTACAGCCTCTCCCTGTCTCATCGCCAGCCCTCCTGTAAAATGCGTTTCCAACATCATACAGTTGTTGAAGTTTAAAGTAAATGACCACAGGAAATGGGAGGAATAACAGGCCAGTCCTATATCCTATGCGCCTCCTTGATCAGAAGGGCTCTTCCTTATTCAGTCATCCGAGCCACCATGTGTTCCATCTTTAACTGGAACGTTTTTTCCTTATCCCTGACTGTTCCAACACATTTTTCAGTTACATAAAAAAACAGGCTGCCGAGAGAATATCCTCGACAGCCTGAAAAATTGATCTCTGTTTATCGGGTTTGACCGTTTCCTTTCATAAGGAACTTGATCGTCGTCAATGCCGGCAGCCCCATTGGTCCGCGGGCATGAAGTTTTTGCGTGGAAATACCGATTTCCGCCCCAAATCCAAGGGCCCCGCCATCTGTAAAGCGTGTGGATGCATTGTGATAGAGAGCCGCTGCATCAACAAGCGCAAAGAAGTGATCGGCAGCTTTTTGGTCTTCTGTGACAATGGCTTCCGAGTGCTTCGTTCCATACGTTTCAATATGCGCGATTGCATCTGTCAGATTGTCTACAGCTTTCACCGCTAGATCTGTGCTCAAATATTCTTCAGCCCAGTCTTCTTCTCCAGCTGGAACAGCGCCTGGAATCGTATCAACGATGTGCTCATCGCCATGAACAGCAATATTGTTCTTTTTCAATGCAGCGATTAAGGCATCTTTATGCTCTTTCAACCAGTTTTTGTGAACAACCAGCGTTTCTGCTGCGTTACAAACAGCCGGACGATCGGTTTTTGAGTTGATCAAAATGTTCAGCGCTTTTTCCACATCCGCCTGCTCATCAATATAGATATGGCAGTTGCCGACACCTGTTTCAAGAACAGGGACCGTGGCGTTTTCTACCACAGCCTGAATCAATCGTCCGCCTCCACGTGGAATCAATACGTCGATGTGCTCTTTCATTGTAAACAGCTCGTTTGTAGCTGCACGATCTGTAGAAGCGATGAACTGTACAGCTTCCTTAGGCATTTTCGTCTCTTCGAGTCCTTTGTGAATGACATCTACAATAGCCTCGTTGGAGTGGATGGCAGACGAGCCACCTTTCAGGACAATCGCATTGCCTGATTTCAAAGCGAGTCCGGTAGCATCGACGGTCACGTTCGGACGTGCTTCATAAATCATACCGATCACACCGAGGGGAACGGTCACTTTTTCTACCTGCAGTCCATTTTCCAGCGTCCAGTCTGTCAGGACCTGCCCTGTTGGATCTTCCAGTTCTGCAACGTCACGAAGTCCCTGGGCAAAATCCTCCACGCGTTCTTTGGACAAGGAAAGACGGTCCATAAACGCATCAGTGAAGCCTTGCTCACGTCCATTGGCCAAATCTTTTTCATTGGCCTGCAGAATGCTTTCGTATTCACGTTCAAGTACATCAGCCAGATGAAGCAGCGCTTCATTCTTTTCTTCTTTTGAAAGGATCATCAGCTGTTTGGATGCTTTTTTCGCTTCCATTGCCTGAGCTTCCACATTTACATTCATAGTTACAGTCATCAAAGACCTCCTTGAGTATTTTAAACGCCTACGGGCATGGATACTTCGAGATGGCACACAAAATCTTTCTGTTCAACGGCAGCCTTATCATAAGACTCGAGTTCAGGTTGTGTCAGATTGATCATGTTCTTCATTTGTTCAGAAGAATAGTTGACTACGCCTAAGCCGATTTCTTCACCATCCAAATCATGGATTCGTACGACAGCACCTTTTTCAAAGCGCCCTGTGACATGGTGAACATTGGCCGGCATCAAGCTCTGTTTCATGTCGACAACCGTTTCTTTTGCACGGTGGTCAATAATTACTGTGCCCTCCGGTCCGGAGTTAAAAGCAATCCACTGTTTCTTCTGATCGAGGTTCTCAGCATCAGTCGTAATTTCAAAGTACGTACCTACAGCATCCCCGTAAACCGCATCATAGACGATGTTCGGTGTATTAGCCTTTCCTAGGAAAGAAGCGATACCGGAAGCCATGGAAATTTTGAAGGCATCAATTTTCGATTTCATGCCGCCTGTTCCGACCGCACTTCCCGGATCACCTGCTGCAGCTTCGATTTCAGGGGTAATCTCGTGGACTTTATCAAGCAGTTTTGCATCGGAGTTTTTTCTAGGATCAGCATCATAAAGGCCATCAATATCTGAAAGGATAATCAGCTGATCAGCATCGACAAGGCCGGCGACCTTCGCTGAAAGGGTGTCGTTATCTCCGAACTTCAGTCTGTCGATCGTAATCGTGTCATTTTCGTTTACAATAGGGATAATTCCGCGTTCTAGTAGGACATTGATGGTGTTACGTGCGTTGTTGTAGCGGTTTTCATCAGAGAAATCACTGCGCGTGATGAGGATTTGGGATCCCATATACCCATGGGATAGGAATAGATCAGAGTACGATTCCATGAGCAGACCCTGACCGATGGATGCGGCTGCCTGTTTTTCCGGCAGGGTGCTCGGACGCTCCAGGCATCCCAGTTTCCGGTAACCCGCGGCTACCGCGCCTGAGGAGACAAGGAGGACTTCATGGCCGTCGTCCTTCAAACGGACAACTTCATCGACAAGTTTTTCGAGTTTACGACGGCTGATTTCACCGTGCGCACTGGTTAATGAACTGCTTCCAATTTTAATAACGATTCGTTTCTTAGTTTGACTCAACATATCACTCCTGTTTAACAATTTTGCGTCTGTCAGCTGTATTTATCTACTGCCTACGAGAAGTCCTTCAAGTTCTGCACTCAATTCTTTGGATCGGGAAGCAGCACCGCGTACGGCTTCTGAAATCGCCTGACCTCCGCCGCTGGCTGCAAGCGCATCGAGTCCTGCTGCCGTTGTACCATTCGGTGAAGTTACGTTCTCCCGCAGTTCTGCCGGGGATTCATCACGTTCCAACATCATTTTGGCGGCACCAAGCAGTGTCTGTGCTCCAATTTCACGAAGCGTTTCCGGATCCATCCCTTCTGAACGGCCCGTTTCTTCGATATGCTCCATCAAATAATAAAAGTACGCAGGTCCGCTTCCAGCGATTCCAGTGAAGACGTCCATTTTCTCTTCTTCTATGACGAAGACTTCACCGATTGAACGAAGCAGAGCTTTCGTAACTTCGACCTTCTCCATGTCTGCGAACTGCCCGGGGCACACGGCCGTGGCTGATTCACGAAGCATGCTGGAAGTATTCGGCATCACACGGACCACCTGCTGGCGGTCATTCAGACGATCTTCCATATAAGAAGTAGAAATACCGGCAAGAACAGATACAAGAACTTGGTCCGGGGTCAATTTATTTTTCAAGTCTTCCAAAACAGCGTCAATATCTTTCGGCTTCATTGCCAGAATGAACTGATCCACTTCAGCGAAATTCAATTCATCTTTTAATACTGTACGGACGCCGTATTTATATTGAATGTGGTTTAAACGTTCCTGATTACTTCGGTTGGTTACAATGATCTGTTCAGCTGGAATATTACCCGACTCCACCATTCCTGAAATCATCGCCTCTGCCATAGATCCTGCACCTAGAAAAGCAATCGTTTGTTTAATCATTTGGGTTAATCTCTCCCGTTCGCATTTTTGTTCGCTTTTTCTCTAAGACGTTTTTCATCATAACACTGGCAAAAACAGATTCAAGGGCTTTTCTACAAGTCGGGTCTATATTCGTCAATTAGTCCGTGTAAACGGTTTCAAAGAGAGATATTTCGCAGTCATCGCTTCTCATCGGAAATAATCTCGTCTCATGGATGTATTTGCGGCTTGAATTTTTAAGAAATGCTCGACAAAACCGAATTGTTGGAATAATCATTCATTTTTTCATTCCCCACTCATCTGAAAAACCGCCCTCCCTTTTTCATGCATAAAAAAAGCTGCTTCTGGTCAAAGGACCAGAAGCAGGCATTCAGCTTTCGTTTATAAAATGATTTAATTTAGCGAGCTGCTGATTGAGTTCACCGATCGGCACGAAGCGGGCTTTCCGGAAGAGCTCTTTTCCTTCCGAATAGACAAGAACGGCCGGTACAGTCATCACAGAGTAATGACCGGCAACCTGGGGTACTTCATCTGCATTCACATGGCGGGCTTGTATGCTTGGATAATCAGCCAGCAGATCCTCCACTTGAGGTAGAAGACCATGACAAACGGAGCAGCCCGGTCTGGATACATAAACAATCGAGAGCATTTCCTCATTTACAAAAGCATCTAAATCTTCAATGGAGTGTATAGAATCCATTTGTCTCACCTCGAGTTCATTATATCAGCTTCTAAACCAAAATTCCTTCCACGCGCCTCTTCCTACTGAAGACGGCGAGGGAAAGGCTGCTCATGATGTTTGTTTTCGACTTCCTTAAACAAATCCTCACCGGACGGGCTTTCTGAGGAAGGCTGGACCGCTTGATCCGGATGCAGCTTGGAAGCCAGCAGATGCAGCTGCTGCTTTAAGTCTTCCACGTCCTGCTTGGTCGCAGGCTGCTTCCTTTCTTTCAGCTCAAAGCCGAGCTGGCCGTTGGGTTCAAGAGTGGCCGATTTCAAATCCTGAATACAGGACACATTCGACTGCCGGAGCTTCATTTCCAATTGGTCCACAGTGAAACGCAGCTTCTTTAAGTTTTTTTCATTCAGCTGGCCATTTTCAATAATCGAGACAGACCTCCCCGTTAAAAACTTCTCCATAAAATCAAGTTTCACCTGGGAATATTCCATCGCCATCAAAGTTAAGACAAGCACACCGCCAACACCAAATGTAACCCAGATGTTCTCTCCTGCGACAGGCTGGATCAGCAGCGACCCAATGGCAATCATGATGACGGTCTGGGACAAGGTCATCTGCGAGATTGACTTCCGACCGGCGATACGAAGAATAATCGTACCTGCGAGGATGATTAAAACAGCTTTCCATATCCAATCCATAAAAGACACCTCGTTTCCATACGAAGGCAGAAGAACCGATGTATAACCCGAACCAGCTCCTCAAAACCGTCCGTTTATGTACCTCATCGTTTCCTATATCCTTCATACGTTGTCCTGAACGGATGAAAATATCCCCCCTCCACGGCAGGATTGCGGAGATAAAAAAAGCTTGTAGAAAAACAAGGTTTCTCTACAAGCAGAACATCGTTCCCCTATTCTTTGTTCCGATAAAGCTTCCAATAGCTGTAGTCGTGGACAGCGGTCCCTGCATAGCCGGGATGGCCGGAAAAGCTTTGGTTCAACCCGTTCAACTCCTGTTCCATCTGACCGGGTGAGCTGTCGTAGAAAGTCGTATAACTGCCTTCATCCGTCTTGATGACATTCACAGCAATAACCACCGATTTATCTTGATTCGCTGCCTGTTCGATGAGGGGGGAAGCAATATGTTTAATCCCGTTACGTCCTTCCGTATAATCCCTGTAAGCCATAATCGTCATAGAATCCAGTTGAGACAGCATCCACGAGCTGAGCGATCCACTTTCCTCCGGCACTTGTAAATCATTCACCCAAAACGGAAAATCTCCACTCAATTGAAGATCCTGGCCTGTTTTTTCCACTTCTTGTCTTAAGAATGTGACATTATCCATCCATTGAGTTATGACTACATCCCTGTCCGCATCCCACTCGGGCAGAAGGTAAGGCTCAATATCCATATGGATTCCTTTGAATCCTGCTTCACTTGGAACGTCTTGATTATAATCCTTGACCGAGGATATAAAGGCAGCAAGACTATCCTGATGTTTGTCCAGCGCCCAGTTGGGATCACCACCAAGGGCATACACTTGGATATTATGAGCGGAAGCTTCTTCTATAAACGCCTCTACACGCTCCCTGTCGAATCCTTTAATACTGATGTGCAGATAGATTAAATTCACTTCCTGCTCTTCAGCGAAAGCGATATTTTCCTCTATGCTTCCTTCCATCTCGTCCAAATCCCAGATCCAGGTAGCCTTCACTTTTGATGGTTGACTCATGTATATGCCCACCCCAATGATGAGAAGAAACAGCATCACTGATCCGATGATGCTGTTTCTTCGGGAGAATTTTCGTTTAAAGAAAGACCTTTCACCATTGAAAGGTCTTTCCTTCTGTAATTTAGTTAACATAGGGCAGAGAACTGATATCATTTGTTCTTGAGAAATTTTTCACTTTTGTACGATCCGCTGCTTGATAATTCTCCAGATCCACATCCGGACCAATGATGCAGTTCGTTCCTATTTTCGTTTTCCCTCTTAAATGCGTCCTCGGTTCAATCACCGTATCGATGCCGATGGTCACGTCAGCACCTATGTAAGTAGAGAAGGGATCAATAATCGTTACCCCATTTTCCATATGAAATTCAATGATGCGTTTCTGTAAAATTTTCTCCGCCTTCGCAAGCTGGGTTCGATCATTAATGCCGAGTCCTTCGTCAACGTCCGGCATACGGGCTGCTGAGATTCGCTCCCCTTTTTGCTGCAGGACCTCAATGACATCCGGCAGATAATATTCCCCCTGCTCATTGTCCGTTGACACAAGATCCAAAGCTTCAAATAACAGCCCGTTATCGAAACAGAAAATACCCGAATTCACCTCGTTGACGGAACGCTCCTGCTCGGAAGCATCCTTTTCTTCAACAATCCGTTCCACCTGTCCCTGCTCATTACGAATAATCCTTCCATAGCCCGCGGGGTCATCCGGCTGCATCGTCAGAATCGTAGCAGCTGCGTTTGTCTCCTGATGGAGTTCCAGACAATCGGCTAACGTTCCGCTGGATATGAGCGGCGTATCTCCTGTAATGATCAGCGTGCTGCCTTCACGATGACCCAGCTGTTCATGAGACATTTTCACGGCATGAGCTGTGCCGAGCTGTTCCGCTTGATAAGCATACTCTACGGTCGAACCCAGCTGTTCCTGTATTCGTTCACTCTGATGACCCACAACGGTAACGATCTCATCGATGGAAAGCTGCTTCAGCTGATCAATGACATGTTCCACCATAGGTTTTCCACAAACCTTATGAAGAACTTTCGGAAGATCGGATTTCATCCTTGTTCCTTTGCCAGCAGCTAATACTACAGCAAACGTTTCACTCATTTTTCTTCCCCCATTCGTAGTTATTCCTCGATCGGCTGGATGATTGGTCTTAACTGCTCCATCACCTCATCAATAATCTGACGGTCCGTTTGGATGCTTTCGTTCTCCACCTTTTCATAAACCCCAAGCATCAGCCCTTTTAAATTACTTTTATTCAGTTTTGTCTGCTGCCGTTCCATGACCTCCATCATTTGGATACCTACTCGACCGTAACGCTCTTCGCAAGGTTTCTTGGTTTGTCGACGTCGTTACCAAGAGCGAGCGATGTATAATAAGCGATCAATTGTAAAGGAACGACTGTCAGCAGCGGTGTCAGAATGGATGGAGTGTTCGGAATATAGCACGTTTCATCTACATACTCCCATATATCCAGATTCCCTTCTTCTGCGACCCCCAGCACCTGCGCTCCACGGGCTTTTACTTCCTTGACATTCCCGAGCATTTTCTCACTCACTTCATCTTGTGTAATGAGAGCAACGACTGGTGTCCCTTCTTCGATCAAGGCCAGCGTTCCGTGCTTCAATTCCCCTGCTGCATAAGCTTCCGAATGAATATAGGAGATTTCCTTCAGTTTCAACGATCCTTCCAACGCAACCGCATGATCCAGTCCCCGGCCGAGGAAAAAGACACTTTTGGCATCTTTGATGGAATCACTGTACCAGCGGATTCCCTGAGAGTGCTCCAGCATGCCCTCGATTTTCTCCGGCAGTTCGATGATGGACTCAATCAGCTGCTTGTAGTTTTGTTCGGTGATGGTTTGTTTGCTTTCAGCAAGATACAGACCTAATAGGTAGAATGACAGCACTTGTGTGGTGTACGCTTTTGTAGAAGCTACAGCAATCTCCGGACCGGCCATTGTCAAAATCACTTCATCTGCTTCACGGGCGATGGAGCTTCCGACAACGTTCGTTATGGCCAGAACATTCGCTCCAAGGTGTTGACTTTGACGCAGCGCGGCCAGAGTATCTGCTGTTTCTCCAGATTGACTGACAACAATGACCAATGTCTTCTCGTCTACGATCGGGCGTCGATAGCGGAATTCCGAAGCCACTTCAACATCGACTGGAATACGTGTCAGTTCCTCGATTACATGCTTACCGATCAACCCTGCATGATAAGCTGTCCCACAGGCTACAATCGTAATTTTGTTCCATTGCTGAATGGTTTCAGGTGACCACTGCAGTTCCTCGAAGTCCACACGTTTCGCTTCCTGATCAAGACGACCGGTCATCGTTTTCCGAAGTGCCGTCGGCTGTTCGAAGATCTCTTTCAGCATAAAGTGATCATACCCATTTTTCTCAGCCTGTTCCATATCCCAGTCCACACGGAAAATATCGCGTGTCAACTCCTTTCCTCTCTCCGTTTCCATCAACGTGACACCTTCTTTTGAAAGGATTGCCATCTTGCCGTCTTCCAAAATATAAACATCACGTGTATGTTCCAGCAGAGCGGGGATGTCGGAGCTGATCAGGGATTCTCCATCGCCGGATCCGATGATGAGGGGACTGGCTTCACGCACAGCATACAACCGCTCTGGATCATGCTCAGAAACTATTCCAAGCGCATAGGCTCCTTCAAGTCTATCCACCACTTTCTGGATGGTCGATACTATTTCTCCATCATATAAATGAGAGAATAAGTGGGAAATCACTTCGGAATCCGTTTCAGAAGTAAAGGAATAGCCTTCCTCCTTCATTTCCCGCTTAATTTCCATATAGTTCTCAATAATGCCGTTATGGACGACAGCAAATTTGGATTGCTCATCCAGATGCGGGTGGGAATTCTCATCGGAAGGGCGTCCGTGTGTAGCCCATCGGGTATGACCGATTCCGATCGACCCAGAAAGCGGAGCCCCCTCCAATTTTTCTTCCAACACTTCGAGTCTTCCTTTAGACTTCTCATGCTGAAGGGTTTCCCCGTTGTTCAATGCGATACCAACAGAGTCATAGCCGCGATATTCCAGCTTACGCAGTCCTTCTGTTAATACACGCTGTGTTTCTTTATCTCCAACATATCCCATGATTCCGCACATTGTCGTTCATCCCCTTTATAATAAGTAGTTTTTAAGCTTTCTTTGATTGATTACAGAGCAATGGATTCGTGCTGTTTCTTGTTCACTTTCGAAGCCGTCCCAAGTTTATGAATGTGTGGTTGATCGAAGGCTTGGAAAGCGTTCCTTGTATCTACAATCGGAACTCCTAATTCCGCCAGTTCATGATAATCAAAGTCACTGTGATTCGTGACCATGACAAGGCAGTCGTACTCTTTCAGCTGTTCTTTATCATAAGGAACCGAGTGGACGACGTCACCATCATCATCCAGGAAGCTGTGGGCATGGGGGTCGTGATACTCCACCTTTGCTCCGTTTTCTTTATATAGTTCATAGAGATACAGCCCCGGCGATTCACGAAGATCACTGATATTCGGTTTATAGGCCATACCGAGAATAAGGATTTTAGAATCATTGATGGACTTCCCATGAATGTTCAATACCTGTGACGTCTTTCCAACGACAACGTCCGGCATGTTGCTGTTGATCGACTGGGCCAGATCGATGAACTTACTATAGAAGCGGAATCCTTTGGCTTTCCAGGACAAGTACATCGGATCCAGAGGGATACAGTGACCGCCGATTCCAGGTCCCGGTTGGAACTTCATAAAGCCGAATGGTTTCGTTGCCGCTGCATCAATCACTTCCCACACATCGATATCCATACGTTCACACATCATTGCAATCTCATTGACAAAAGCAATATTGACGCTTCGGAACGTATTTTCTAGAAGCTTGGACATCTCTGCAACTTTTGGTGACGTAACAGGAACAACGTTTGGAATGTAATTTCTGTAGAGAAGCCCTCCGACTGTATTACATTTTTCTGTCATGCCGCCCATAACTTTCGGCATGTTATGCGTGTTGAAGGACTGATTCCCTGGATCCACGCGCTCAGGTGAATAACAAAGGAAGATATCTTCGCCTTCGACGTATCCCATACGATTGAATTCTTTCAAAATCAGTTCTTCGGTCGTCCCCGGATATGTGGTGCTTTCCAGCGTCACGAGCATTCCTTTTTTCATAAAGGGCTTCATGCTGTTGATCACGCCTGTAATATAGGAAGTATCCGGATCCTGGTTCTCACTTAATGGGGTAGGGACACAAATGCTGACCGCATCAAGGTCTTTGACAACTTCATAGTCACTTGTTGGAAAGAACCGATCTGTGGCAAGCGCCTGCTGCAAATCCTCATCCGCAATATCGTTGATGTAGGAATGCCCTTCACGCAGCGACTGAATCTTCTTCTGATCCAAATCGATGCCACATACGTTGAATCCTGACTTCACCATTTCGACAGCCAGTGGCAGCCCGACATACCCCATACCGACAACTCCGATATTTGCTTTCTTCATTTCAATCTTCTGAGACAGCTGTTCAAAATATCCCATTCCTGATCCCTCTCTTTTATAAGATTTATTTAGAAACGCTCACGAGTCTTTTCATCCGTGCTTCAAGCTCTACAAGTGAAAAGGGCTTGGTCATATAATCGGAGACACCATAATCAAACGTGCGCCTCACATCTTCTTCCAATTGTTTATTTGTAAGAACTATGATCGCTGTCGACTTTTTGGAGGCTTCGTCGATGTTCTTGATTTGATTGATGAACTGATAGCCTCCCAGAGCGGACAGATTGATTTCCGTAATGACGAGATCCGGCAGGACATTTTGATAGACATCCACGCCCGTTTTCCCGTCTTCTGCTGTATGGACGACATAACCTTTTCCCTGCAGGTAGTTTGTCAATAACTGAACTAAGCTTTGATCACTATCAACAAGCAGCACGGATTTCGTTGATGGACCCTTTTCCTTCTGTCCTTGATAAACATGGATATCGTTCGTTTCGTGGTTTCCATCAATGATTCTCCAAAGCATGTCAAACATCATTTGTTCTGCGTGGTCGCTGTTTTCAGGAAAGCTCCCCACCCATAAATCTCCGGTGAGCTGGCGGTTCCGGCTTAACACATCTTTCACGTGCAGCGATAGAAAATGGGTATACGCCAAGGCACAGCCATCAAGCAGGATGCCAAGAATCTTCTCCTGTGGATCGTAACTGACTTGAAAGGCGGTACCCGGCTCTTCCTTTTCCAAATACGCTTCCATTTCCCCGACCTCTGCTTCATTCATATCTGCACGGGCCAGAATGATCCCGCACTTTAATTGGCTGCTCTGATAATAGTGAAGAAAATGATTGAACGATTGAATGATCCGGGAACCAATATGAGTCGCTGCCATTTTCCACCCTCCTTTTTTCGTTCGGTTATGCGGCCTTTTCCTTGTCTTCGTCTTCGTCTTCATTCCAACTGGTTCGTACCATCGTTCCCCAGGAGTTGTTTTTCCGCATAAAGTCGATGTGACCGAGGAACCTCCATAAAATCCCCAGCTGACGGTATCCGAAGAACATCAAAACCGTGTACAAAATCATCTTGAAATAATCGCGGACTCTCGGGTAGCGCTGAAAGGCCATTTCCTCCAAAAGCAGCGAACCTAAGCCAAGCAGTGTTCCGTACAGAACATTAATCAGCATGAAGATTCCCATGAGCTTCCATCCGGTCATGTCCATGAAGCTGTAACCGAGAATGGCGAGAAAACCAGTAATTCGGAAATAAGGGCTCAAAGTTTCAAAAATAATGTTATATGGGATCGTTAACATACCCATGATCTTGTATTTCGGACGCAGGAACATGAAGCGCCCTTCTTCAATCATATTTTTCAAATTTCCACGGCCCCAGCGTTTACGCTGACTGCCGAGAATCTTGAACGTGTCGGGAGCCTGCGTCCAACAGACTGCATCCGGACAAAAATCGATTTTGTAGGGAAGCTTGTGATCCAGCATGTAGCGGTGAAGCTTAATGATAATGTTCATATCCTCCCCAGGGTAACCCCCGCGGTAGCCTCCGACTTTTACAACGTATTCTTTCTTAAAGACACCGAAAGCACCGGAAACGATAATCAGTCCATTGACGTCACTCCAGCCGATCCGTCCGCCTAGAAACGCTTTTAAGTACTCTACGGTCTGGAACATCGGCAGTAATTTTTTCGGAAGATTGACCTGCTTCACCATCCCGTTTTGGATACGGCAGCCGTTGGCAATCCGCACGTTCCCACCAATCGCCACATTCTCCTCAGGATTTTCCATATACTTTCTGGCAATCCGGATCAGCGCATCTTCTTCGAGTAAAGAATCCGCATCGATCGATGAGATCAGTGAGTAATTCGATAAGTTAATGCCGGCATTCAGGGAATCTGCTTTTCCACCATTCTCTTTATCTACAAGATAGAGAGTTGGATAATCCGGATTGTAGTAAACCCCTTTGACCTCAGCTGTAGCAATCGTATCTTTGATCATATTCGGGGGATGATATTTTAATTGGAACTCCTCGATTAAGGTATCGAGGGTTTTGTCTCCCGATCCGTCATTCACCACAATCACTTCAAACTCCGGGTAATGGAGGGCCAGCAGGGATCTGACATTTTCCTTGATAGTCAGCTCTTCATTGAAAGCTGGAACAAGGATGGATATGGGCGGGACATGTTTGGATCCGGACAGGGCCTCATACTTTGAGTAGAAGGTTTCCTTCATAATTCCTAGTATTCTCCGGAAGGAAAATAAGATAATTCCGAAGTAAATGGTGTTGATCGTAACTACGTAATACATGGCAAAAATTCCATAGAACAGCAGGATCTCTCTCATTCTTCATCCTCCTTCCTTACATGACGTTTGTTAATGTCTGGTGATTTTCAAAATACTTCTTGTACAGAAACTCTTTATGGTTGTGACTCATGATGTCCTCGACATGGGAAGATGGGGAGGTTGACTGCTTCAAATTTTCTTCGATGAATTCCATGGCCACGGCCCTTCCATGCTCACTTCCATCTCCAACAGCCAATTGGCACAGGGCTTCAAACCCTTCGTCTCCCATACGGACTAGACTCGCTGCACTCGCACGAGCGACCATCCAGTTTACATCTTCCAGCCGGGTGGATAACAAGGGAATGTATTGAATGAGACCAGATCTCCCAATCCATTCAGCAAAAAGTCTGCGGACCTCCCAGTCCGGGAAAGCAAGATAAAATTGAACATCCTCTTCAGATAAGTCAACCGAGGAAATCAGCAGTTTAGCTGCGTTCATACGAATGTCACGATCATCCGATTTCGTCAGTTCCTGAATACGGTCAGGCAGATCAGCCTTCACGCTGTTCTGAAGACCAATAAGCCCGAGCTTCACATATTTGGGATTCTTTTCATGCAGGAATGTGATAAATAACTGTGTTAAATCAAGTTCAGATTCCTTTGTGATGTCTGCTGTCAAATGAACATCCTGCTTCCCATTCTCAATAAGGAAACGGAGCAGATCGCCCATCTCACTTAACTGTGTGGCCGTTTGAGCAGCCGCCCGTGCATAGATGAAGGAGGAAGAATCCACACGCTTCTTATACAGCAGGGAAAGCAGAGAGGATGTGGCTTCAGGTGCCCTCAATGCTCCAAGGTGATACGCGGCATCCAACCGGACAAGCGGCCGATGACTGCCCAACCGCTTTAAATTGTGTTCGACCAGCCCGAGATCCCCGCACAGCCTTAACAGCCGCTGCCGGTAAATCCCATCCAGCTGATTGATCCATTGGACAAGCTCGCTCTGCAGCACTCGTCGTTCAAAGGTTGTCAGAGAGCCGCCGGGGGGTCTTAACCGGTCTTCTTCTCCTAAGTGCATTTGTACATATTCCAGATAATCTTTATGTTGAACCAGACATTGCGCTCTCCGCTTTTCTACACGTTTTTTATTCCATTTCAAACTTAACGTCGCCATAATGAATGCGGTCATGAGAATGAGTAAAACCCCAATCATGTAGTAAGCGATTTGAACGTTGATATACATGGAGAACCTCCTTCCTTATTGTTCCAATCCCTGTAAGGCTTCTTTCATCATGTAATAGCTTGCCTTTCTTTTTTCTTCATACGCTGTTTCCTGCCATTCCTTCCATTCGTAGATCGGGTACGGCTCTGTAGAAACTGAGCTGCTTAACCCACGGATTTCCTCTGATTCTTTATCATAGATCCAGGGGAGGAGGCGGATGCCATCCACCGTCTCTTTAGGAAGATCCCCTTCCATCTGCTCAGAAGAAGGATAACCGACCGCCTGTTTTGTACTCGGATCTGAGAACCCTAACAGTCCCCAGGGGATTTTCATCTCCAGCACACGGCCTTTGATTTCCCAGTCGGCCTCTGCCTGATTCACAAGGGAAGCGCGGTCCATCTGTCCCACCTCTACGGCTTCAAATGGAATTTCCTCTTTTGTCAAAGGATGCCTCAATGGTAGACTGACAGCCATTTTCCAAGGTTGGAAGGTTCCCTCCTGACCGCTGCCGGAAGCTTCTTCATAGAGACGCGTATGGAAATCATAGGTGGATTCGATCAACACTTCACTTTTTTCCCATGCACTGAGACGTATCATTGTCTCCAGTCCTTCTTCCAGTTGGATGCCGTGGAGGTGTTGAGGAGGATCTGTTCCTCCATCCACACTATCGACACCGACATAAACAGACTGCTTCTCCAAATCGATGTCCTCTGGTAATCGCGCGGAAATGTACACATACCCTTCGTCATGGGTCACATTCAAATCAGTGAGCGGTGCAGGGATTTTCTCCACGTCTTCCTTCTCCAGTTCCTGCCAATCCTTGAGATCACCATCAATCTCCACATCATCAGCTTTTTCCGGGTACATGCCTAAAACACCGTAGGATTGTTCAGCAGATAACGTGTTATACCAGAACGCCTCCCTGTGATCTGTACTCAAAGGCATGGCATTCCACGTTTTCTTAAACCACTCATCCTGCCAGGTGAAAAGCAGAGCCCCCGAGAATTCTTCGTTGTATATATGGTGAAGCTGATCGACAGCATGTTTTCCCTGCTCTTGTTCACTATGTCCGCCCTGATCCCGGCCTAAAGGACCATTGTGAGCACTTCCTCTGGATGAAGGAACTCCGAATTCACTGATCATGACAGGCAGTCCTTCATGATAATCTTTCAAATCTTTCAAGTATCCGAGGTATGTATCTACCTTTCCATCTTCATTTTTTACGTCATCGTACTCATCGGTGAACCTTAAAAAGTCCGGATAGTACGGGTAAGCGTGATACGAAGCAAAATAGCCGGCAGCCCAGTTCGTTTCCTCAATATGTGTGGGATCGACACTCACCATATCCTCTCTTTTCTGGGGTTCCTGCGGATGCTCCAGAGGATCGGTTGTCATCCAATTGGTAAAGGTCATCGGATGCTGCCACCCTCTTTCACTTTCCTGCTCTGCTGTGTAATCCAAAAGTTCAGCTAACCAGCTTTCAAAGGGGGAGGCATCTTCGGTGGTTCCAAAATATGTGCCACTGAAAGCTGGATCATCGCTGTGTTTATCATTAGTCTGTTGAACAAGATCAGGATTCCATTCCGTTCCAATATGCCAGGCAGCCAAATAAGGGCCGGCATCCGCCGTATAGTTCCCGCTTGCTTTCCCATCCTGCTCAGGTATCCGGATGTCTCCATAAACCGCTCCTGCAGCATGATCAATCTCTTGCTTAAAAGCCTGCAGCACACGGTTGGATAAAGCATCTCCCGTGTCATCCATGATATTCACCGGAGACCAGACCCCCTGCATGAAATAAAGAGGATCCCCTTGGGTATCTTCGTTGTATTCCACCAGCGCTTCGTAGAAAACAGGAGGATGGATCGTATAAATCCGAATCGTGTTCACTCCCATTTCATCAATCATTTCAAACCAGCGGAGGTAGTCGTCTTTAGAAATGGGAAGTTCTCCCGGGAAATGGCCGGGCAAAGTGGCTCCCATATTTATCCCTTTAATAAAAAGCGGTGACCAGCTTTCATCCTGATAGACTTCGAATTGCTCGCCCTGCGTACGAAATGTCAGCTGGCTCCCATTTTGGAGCTGTTCGCTTTCCGTCATCTTTGTTGATCCCACTAAAAACCAACTGCCAGCTACTGTTATAAAAAAGAGAACAGCGAGCCCCTTCCCCTTCCATCTCATTTATCCCCCTCCTTCAAATTTTGCTTTAGGGAAAATTTTTTTAGTGTTGCAAACTTAATGTAGAGCGTTTAGATTGTTAGTGTATTGCCTCGCTACGTTTATAACGCTAACACGGGGGTCCGGACACTTCATCGAAAACCCAGTTTCGGAACAGCGAATTTCTATTTCGGAACCCTCCGCAAAAATCCGACAAAATCCGCGCCCTTTTTATCAGGGGGTCGGGCTTCGGATTCAGAAGCGGGGATAGATGAACCGCTTTCAAAAATACCTGGTTCATCAGTTGCGGGCCCCCCGGATAAAGAGAAAGAAACAGAAGGGTACGTTTGGCAGAAATCCGGTTAAAAACTCATCACTTACACACTTGGAGGTAAACAATGAATCGAATCCTATGTCTATCTTTAATGCTCACCGCTCTCTCGCTCCCTCTCTTTGGCTTTTCAGAGTCAGAAGAATACAAAAGGGCCATGTGGGTGGAAAAAACGGAACTCGGCGAAGAACAAGAATCCATTCTGGAGACCGCCGGGCAGAACAGCATCAATGTTTTATATCTGAAAGGAATAGAAGAGGATCCACAGGTAACGGCAGACTTCATTCAGGAAGCAGACAGCAAAGGGATCGAGGTCCATGCCCTTGGCGGAGAACCTTCATGGGCCCTTGGGGAAAATCAGGGGAGATATGATGCTTTTGTGGATGAGGTAATGGAATACAACCAATCCGTCTCACCGGACCAGCAGTTTGCTGGTATTCATTTCAAAGTCCAGCCCCAATACTTGGAGGAATGGTATGACGACCAGCCCCGGGTCCTTCGTGAATGGAAAGCGAATATCACAGCAGGGATTCAATCGGTCCCGGAAGACAGGGCACTTGAAATCAGTCATTCCATCCCTTTTTGGTTGGATGAAATGGAAACACCCGGACAGTCTGACGTTCCTTTTCATGAATGGGTGATTCAACAATTTGACCATACGACCATTCTTGCCTTCCGGGATACGCTGGAAACGACCAATGGAATCGCAGCCTTGACCGAGAATGAATTAGAGGCCGCAGACCAGGCAGGAAGACAGATCCTCATCGGCATAACGACAGCAGAAACAGGGAGGAATTGGACGACCTTTTATGAAGAGGGACCGGAGAGTATGCATATGCACCTCGATCTGATAGATAAACACCTTGGGGAGCACAGTTCCTATGCGGGTTATGCCATCGATGATTATGCGAATCTAAAACAGCAGGAGGAAACACCTTCCGAAGAGGACATGGAAAAAGAACAGAAGCGAGGAACATACGTATGGGAAGCGGAAACCCTTATCAATGAAAAAGATAAAATCCTGGATTTCGCAAAAGAAAACAATATTAATCTGCTCTATACACGTCTGGATCTATCCCAGCCCTACAGCGCCTATTCCCACTTCGTGGAAGCCGCAGATGCAGCCGGAATCGAAGTACATGCCATGGGTGGACACCCTTCCTGGGCCTTGAAGGAAGAAGAACACCGGATTTTAAAACTTGTGGATTATGTGAAATCCTACAATCAGGAGGTAAACGAAAACCAGTCCTTTGATGGCATCCACCTGGATATCGAGCCTTATGTAGAACCATCATGGTCCACCGATCAGGCATCTGTATTGAAACAATGGATGGGCAACTTGGAACGCTTTGTACAAGAAACAAAAGAAGACTCGGACTTGGAGGCCAGTATGGACATGGCCATGTGGTTTGATGATATAGAAACCCCGGGATCCCCGGAAACGCCTTTTAATGAATGGGTAATCGGATTGATGGATCACACCTCAGTTATGGCCTTCCGTGATCAAGCAGAGGGCATCATTCAAGCTGCTGAGAATGAAGTCAATTTTTCTGAAGAGCTTGGAAAAGATCTTCTTATTTCCGTAGAAATCAAAGAAAATCCTTCCCACCCACATATTTCGTTCTATGAGGAAGGAAAAGAGGTCATGGAGAATCAGCTTTCCCTCGTTGATGAGGCATTCCGTTCCTATTCCTCCTACCAGGGCTATACTGTCCATGCCTATCGATATTGGGACGATGCCAAAGAATAAGTGAAGGATGCAGTTGAAGATTCGTCCGAGCATCTAAGCGACCTCGGGAAAAAAGACAGGCTGTGAAAAATAAAAGGGGGATCTTCTATGTAATAGAAGATCCCCCAGCTTGTAGAGAACCCCCGTGTTCTTCTGCAAGCTTTTTTTGTGCAGTTCGTGCGGGCGAATACCACTCGCTTTCCGCGGACGAACGCCCGAGCCTCCTCGTGAAAACCCACACTGCGGGGTCTCGGGTCGCCCGTTTTTCCGCAGGAGTCTCCTGGTATTCGCCCGCCCTTCACCGAAAAAGACTCTCCTTCACCTATCTCACCCTGGATAGGTGAAGGGCAGTCTTTTTCATGTTTTGGCAGGCCGCCGTCAGTAACGCTTGTTCGCGTACATTCTTTTTCCGCGCAAGCGACAATAACGCAGCCCGTGCCGTTCTTTTGAATCTGCAAACCTGCTTAGGGCACACCCTCTCTCCAATCTATTCTAACCCGGCACGAGGAGCTTTCATTGGTGAAGGATGCGGGAACAGCAGGGGCTGAAGAACCACTTGGGCAGGCGGCCTTCCTGACCAAGTCAGCGGAGGGCGTACCCGCGGCATTCATTTACCGATAAGCGGAAAGTGACCCTTCATACAACAAATGGACAACTCTAACTGGTAAACACAGGCTTTTTCTACAGCCAAAGGGGGATCTTCTATATATAGAAGATCCCCCTAAACTACGCCCATAGGTTTATAGATGACGCTTCTTGAGCTGGTTCAATCCATATCATCCGTGATAATCCCCCACTGCTTGGATTTCAACACAGCTTCCGCTCTTGTCTTTACCTGCAGTTTTTTGAAGATTTCCGTTAAGTTGTATTCAATCGTTCGTGGACTCTTAAAATAAATCTGAGCGATTTCCCTGTTGCTTTTCCCCTTGGCAACCTCTTTGAGGATTTCCTGTTCTTTGGACGTAACGGAAACGTCACGATCCGGCAGCTCATGTTCAGGCATTTCTTCAACACGGACCTCATTTTTTCTTAGTTGTTCGAGAAGGGAGACGGGAACGATTGCTTTCCCCTTCACCCCGTAACGGATCGCTTCAATCAATTCTTCCCGCGGAGCCGTCTTGCTGATGAACCCCGAAGCTCCAGACTCCACTAATGTATTGAAATAAGGACCTACATCGTGACCTGTATAGATGAGTACCGGCGAAGTATGTCCTTCAGCCCGTACATGTTTGGTCAGCTCAATGCCATTCATCCCTTTCATACGCAGATCGAACAGCAGAATTGAAAAGCTCTGCTCCCTTAAGATTTCCAAAGCTTTCCCAGGACTGTCTGCAATGGTTACAACCATATCACTCTCTCTTTCAATGATTAATTTGGACCCTTCACCAATAGCCGGATGATCATCCACCAATAATATCGAAACCATCAAACCTCTCCTCTTCTCCAACCTTTTTCCAATCGTTTCCTTCATCCCTCCGCCTGAATTAAGATGGCGGCTTCAACGCCTGATCCTTCCTGTGAAAAGAATTCCATACTCCCTCCGAGGCTGTTGACTCTCTGTCTGATTCCCGTTAAGCCCATGCTTTTTGTTGACGGCTTCTGTTGATTATTCTGAACGCCCACTCCATCATCCTTATAGGATAGCATTACCATATCTCCATCATTCTTCAGTTCAAATTCAATTAATTCCGCCTTCGAATGCTTGGACGCATTATTCAACAGTTCCTGCGCAATGCGATAAAGCGTGAGAGCTTGTTCATCCCCAAGATCAGCTGTGAAATGATTATATCGATAGTCAATATGAAAGTCCTCCCGCTGACGATAATGGTCAATCAAGTAGGATAATGCTTCCACAAAACCCGTTTCCTTAAGAAAAGGAGGACGGAGAAAGGTGCACGTTTCCCTAATCTGACTGACAACCCCCAGCAAACCTTCCTGTACGTCAGAGAGTTCATCTTTTACATGACGATCCAAATGATCCAAGGCGGCTATTTCTTCTACTTTCCGATACCACACCAGCTGTTCCTGAAGAGCAGAATCATGCAGGTCGGCGGAAAGTCTTGCTCTTTCCTCTTCTGAAAGCTTAAACATGAACCGAAGCATCCACGAAGGTACACGTCGTTCATCCTGGATCGAACTTTTTAAATCTTCGGTCACTCCTTCAATCAATTGAAAATTTTCATATACGATGCTTGTATATTGGACGATGGTTTTCAGCCAACGCTGCTCATCCTGGTTGAACGGTGTCCGGTTGACTTTTTGTTCAATCCATAATATATCGACCGTATCATGCTTTTCACTAAGCACATACCCTAATCCATCTTCTAATAGAAACGGCATTCCTATGGACAACGACGTTCCTTTATAGGAGATATACGTCTGAATCAATGGGTAGGGGATGGATTCATCTCCCGCAATGAGGTTCATCTCATTTTCTATTTTGTCATAGGAGAACAGGCAGGCATGCTCTACTGGAAGCACCTCTTTGATTTCACGGAGCAGCCGGTCATCCAGCTCTTCTTTTTTTAATATTTTTGCTACATCATAGGAAAACCGATCAAGACTCAGCTGATAGTTAAACTTATCTCCAAACCATTTGGAACGAAGAGAAAACTTTTCTTCAAAATAGAAAAACAAAATCAAGAGTCCGTAGGTTAGAATCCCCAGTCTGATCCACTGCAGGTCATCCAGATTCGTAAAGAAAACGAGCAGAATCATAACCACAGCCGTCAACAGGAAAGAAATGACCGCATAGTACCGCAAACGGCTGTTAATAAAGTCAATATCAAATATCCGATCCGTCAGCACGAGATAAAGAAAAAAGATCGGCAGAAAGATGAGGAATACCGCGGTTACAGGCGCAGGAATCAGTTCAACGCCGACAACTGCATTAGGCAGCGCCGTCAAGAAGATAAAAGGAAAAAACGAGACGATGATTCCGAAAATCGCATTTTGAAAAATCGACTTATGTATGGTTTTCCGAAAGGTCAGATAAGAATACAGGAGAACACTCAAACCGATAAGAATCTCCATGGAAAAAAGAATCAGCTGCGTATTGCGGATCACTTCATAATGCCCCAGAGACATCCAGAAAATAGATATGATATCCATAAGAACGACAACCAGATTAATGGAATAGACCGCAGCCAATAGGCGCTTTTTAATCAGATGAATCTCGTATTTCAAGAAATATTGATAATGAAAATGCAGAAACAGCACAGGAACCATCATCAAGCTGAAACTGTTGATGATCCTCGCAAGAGTATCCGTTCTCGCAGAAGCGCCTGCACTTAAATACCCAATACCAACAGCCAGAAGAAAGGCGATCAGATAAAACGCAACCGGGTCCCCCCGTTTTTTTACATAGACTTGTAATGAAAACGAAAATAAAACGAAAAATACAACCGTCGGCAGTATGGTATGATAAAGCAGCGTATTATAGTTCATCGGGTTTTGGACCTTATATTCCAACTCGGTTCCTGCTCTCATGACCTTCATCTGGTTAAGGTTACCGATCACCCCGTAATTTTGAATGGAGTGATACCTGGCTGCCTCCTGGTGATTGACTTCAATAACACGATCTCCCTCTTTTATTTTCCGGTGAGCAGCCCAGCCAATCGAATCCACTTTCGTCACGATCAAGGATCTTTCTTTATTCTCACTGACATCGATACCTACATATGTTTTTGTCATCGTTACGAAAATTAAATAAAGAGCAACAACAAAGATAAAACTAAAATAAAAGATAAATCTCTTACTTTTTATTCGAGCCATTTCCATTCCCTTTCTTTTATAACGTCAAAAAAGCCAGAGTATCTCTGGCTTTCAGGATCTCTATCATGGATTACTTCCAGTAACACATTCTCCACTCTATGCCCTGGAGGTCTTCGGATGCGAACACATCAATAAGGGCTTCCTTTTCCACTTCAGAAACACCCGGAAGGTCGGCTTTTCCCTCTTTCACAGCATTCATAAGCGCTGGATTTTGTACAATCTTCTGAACCAATTCAAATAGCATGATTGTTTCCTCCTTATGCAAGATCCATCTTTTATAAATCTTCAATCCTCTTCCTCATTTGTTCCTTCCAAGCCTGTCCTGCCTGAAACACGTCCAGCTCCCGTAGCGCCTGCCGTTGATATTTCCTGATCAGCACCTGGATATATGGTTTGACAGGGGACCGGGATACCCACTCAAATAACGGCTGCTTTCTATCTGTGATAAACGATTGATCGACACGGCCTGCATAGTAATCACGTATCCAGCCGGCTTCCTCACTGCTTTCCCGCAGGAGCAGAAATACAGGGAGGGTCCACTTCTTGTTAATGAGATCATTTTTAGCATCGAAACGCACAATGTCCTGCAGGTCATTCACTAACTGAGCCGCAATTCCAAAACTCTCCGCATACAAACGAACGCCTGAAAGGTCTTCATTCTGTTGAAAAGCTGCTCCGGCCATACAGGCACATGCCATCAGCGAACCGGATTTCCGCCTGATCATCCTTAGAAACTCTTCTTCCGTAGAAGCGGATTCATTCAGGTCGGCGTGCTGACCATTCACCGCCTGCAGGACCTGCTGGTGCATGGCCTGAAGAGCATCCGAAGATGTTTCTTTTTGAAAAGGGGATTCATGCATCAGCTGCATGCTCAGCATCAAAAACCCCGTCGAAATATTCATGGACGAGGCAGAAGACACCTGACTCCAAGGTTTATCGCCAGCATCTTCATCCTGAAGATCATCCAGGATATCGAGAGCCAGTATTAAAAACTCGATAGCTGCCGATAGAACATACACCCCTTCATGCTTTTTCCTGCTATGGATGTGAAAGTGCAGCTGCGTCAACGGCGAAAAGGAAAACCCTTCTGCTTTCTTATAGGAGATAAACCGCTCAGCCATCCGGGCAAGGACGGCTTCGTTCAAATGAGTCTTCACCGCTTGAACCATCATGCTGTATAAACGGTCGGGTGAATAACTCGGAATCATTCCCATACGTCACCTCCCTTTCCAAAAAATGTGTCGAAATCTGATTGCAAAACAACACTATCACATCAAGAATAAACGTCAAAAGGTAGTAAAGTATTATGTAATTAGATAGAAAATTCCTCCCCCATCTTCCTATGCGTACATCCTCCGCTCGTTGGTGATGGATTTACTTTCTCACAGGCTTATATGGAAGTGTTATCTATTTGTCATACAAATGTTATCTATTTGTCATAATCAAAGTTTCCTATTCCTGCTTGAAAGATGTTTTTCAAATACTCCTTAAACAGCACAACAGACGTACATCGCTGTCCCATACGTTCGAGCATTCATGAATGTTTTGTATAAACAAATGATAAGCCGGCTTTACTTATCAGGCAGTCTTGCCTGAACACCATCGAATGGTTCATTTTCTGACAGGATAAAAGAAACCGCTCTCATTCATATGCGCCTTTTTACACACGTTATTTTCCATGAACGGGATCATTATAAATTTATGGGAATTAAAAGGGTTTATATACCCAGTTTAAAATGTGAAAATTTATGAAATTTATTCCAGAACCGATCGTTATGGAGGCCTATTTACTGTATTTTTACAAAACGCGGCTTCTTACGTTGGCGCGTATCACGCCCCGCATTACCACATGGACCCTTTTTACATGAAACATTGCATCGTCGCTGGAAATCCGATATAATCTTTTCAACTATTCAAAATCAATGACAAAGAGAGTAGCCGGCGGGAAGGTCACAGCGAACCGGGGGTGGTGGAAGCCCGGATGTCCTTCTGTCGGTGAACCGGACTTTGGAGATGGTCTTCTGAAACACACGTAGGAAGATCCGGGGACACCCCGTTATCAAATTCAAGCGGCTGATTTACATTCAGCTATAAGAGTGGCACCGCGAGTCCAGGCCTCGTCTCTTTTTTAGAGACGGGGCCTTTTTATATGGAAAAGGAGGAGCATAGATGGAAAAGCAAATGACAGCACTTCAAATATCTCACATACTCGGAGAGGATTATCCACGCGAATGGGTGGAGTCCATGTTGGAGGTACCGAAAAAGGCATCCTTTGGGGATGTCTCCTTCCCCTGCTTCGCTCTAGCCAAGTCGATGCGTAAAAAACCAGTCATCATTGCAGGAGAAATCGCCTCCAGACTGAACCACCCTGTTTTTGATCAGGTAGAGGTCCAGGGTGGTTATATCAACATCTTCTTTGACCGCTCGTTCATTACCGAACATACGTTGAATCAAGTTCTTGAGGACCCTGAAGCTTATGGCAGCCATACCTTTGGGGAGGGGAAAAACGTAGTCTTAGATATGTCCTCTCCGAACATCGCCAAACCCTTCTCCATGGGTCACCTCCGCTCTACCGTCATTGGAAACGCCCTGGCCAATCTCATGGACAAGTGCGGCTATACTCCCGTAAAGGTCAACTACATCGGAGATTACGGGACACAGTTCGGGAAACTTCTGGCCGCCTACACCCGCTGGGGTGATCCAGATGTCGTCGAAGCTGATCCAATCAAGGAACTGACTAAGCTATATGTGACATTCCACGAAGCTGCCGAGGAAGAACCTTCCCTCATTGAAGAAGGCAGAGAATGGTTCAAGAAGCTGGAATCCCAGGACCCGGAGGCGCTCACCCTTTGGAACTGGTTCCGCGAAGCCTCCCTGAACGAATTCAACACGTTATATGAAATGCTTGGAGTGGATTTTGATTGGACTCGTGGTGAGGCTTATTATACGGACAAAATGGAGCCTGTCATCAAACTTTTGGATGAAAAGGGTCTGTTGGAAACATCAGAAGGAGCGGATGTGGTTCAACTGGGCGATACAATGCCCCCTTGTCTGATCCGTAAAAGCAACGGCACCACTACGTATGCCACCCGTGATCTCGCTGCAGCCATTGACCGCTATCAGTCTTATCCTTTCGAAAAAAGTTTGTATGTTGTTGGCAGTGAACAGTCCCTTCATTTTCAGCAGATGAAGCTTGTATTGAAAAAGGCCGGGTTTGAGTGGGCAGACCGATTGGAGCATGTCTCGTTCGGGATGATTCTGCAGCATGGAAAAAAGATGTCTACGAGAAAAGGGAAGACGGTTTTGTTGGAAGAAGCTCTGAAGGAAGCCGTAGCGCAGGCACTCTTGAATATGAAAGAGAAAAATCCCAACCTCACGAATCCTGAAGAAACAGCGCGCCAAGTCGGAGTTGGAGCCGTGATTTTTCACGATTTAAAGCAGGATCGACGTCATGATATTGAATTTTCTCTCGAGGATATGCTTACTTTTGAAGGAAATACCGGTCCATATCTGCAGTACACTCATGCCCGCGCATGCTCGCTTTTACGTAAAGGCGGATTTTCGGCAGACACTCCGCAGCCGGCGGTTGACGACCCTGAAGCCTGGCCATTAGTAAAGGCGGTCCGTGCATTTCCAGAAATGACTCAAATGGCATGTACGACCAATGATCCCTCTAAAATCGCCCGTTACCTGCTGGACCTTGCCCGAACATTCAATCACTTTTATGCCAAATCAAAAATTATCGGCTCCCCTTCCCAACAGGAACGCCTGACGCTCGTTTACGCATTTGCCGTCGTGCTGAAGGAAGGGCTGCGTCTGCTTGGAATGGCTGCGCCGGAACATATGTAAATCAGGAACATTTCCAACATCCGCCCGCTTTCTATTATAATGAAGGTAAGACTTTAATCAGGGGGGCGGATGTTCAATGTATCCTTTGTACTATGCCATCATCATTGTTTTGTCGATTACCGCTTTGGTCAGTACGGTTGTCATTGCCAAAAACATGGACAAGTCGGAAAACCAGCTGACCCCGGAAGAGGATCTGCAGCACTTGAAATCCGATAAAAAAGATCAAGGAAGCATTCCTTTACTCTCCACGATCTACGCGATCACTTTTGTGATCACTATTATTCTTTGCTGGATTTTTATTTTCTAGGGCCTGTTTCACTCACCACCAGGTCCCTTTTTCCAGTGCCATGCATTTTCTCCAACGGGCAGGAT
This sequence comes from Halobacillus sp. ABH2_015, assembly GCF_056158945.1. NCBI lineage: Bacteria > Bacillati > Bacillota > Bacilli > Caryophanales > Bacillaceae > Halobacillus > Halobacillus sp. ABH2_015. The sequence goes on along the minus strand of NZ_JBSWUG010000002.1, from coordinate 553,629 downwards.
ATGGATCCAGGTTTTCCAGTCCTTTCACTCCTCTTCCTCTGCACATTGACTATTTTTTACATAAATTGCGCAGAATGCACACATACTCTATTTAAAAACATGTTATCTTTCAAGCAGGTCTATGAATATCCTAATAACAGAATGGTCACAGCTGCTTGGATGGAGACAGTTTCACGGCAGGACAATCAAGGATTGCCCAAGGAGAAAAAAGGGAATACACTTATCCCCCACACTCCACTGCCTAGAAATAAAAAAGGAGATGGCACATGTGCACCAGCTCGATTTGTTTCAAAACCTCACGCATAAAAAAATGGGATTTGCAGAAGTATTCTCACATATTTTAACATTTATGAAACGGGAGCCTGTCGGGAATTACCGTTTAATGGTAGGAACAGATTCACAAGTCCACCCTTCCCGCACGCTGTTTATTACCGGAGTCGTCATTCAGCGGGTAGGAAAAGGGGCCTGGGCCTGTTACCGCAAAGAAGTCATCCCCAGGGAAATGACTACCCTGCATGAGCGGATTTCCTATGAAACATCTTTAACAGAGCGGGTTGCCTCCCTTTTTACAGAAGAACGGAAAAATGAGTTAATTGATATTGTCCTCCCTCACATCTACAAAGGTGCGACATTTACAATGGAAGGACACATTGATATAGGTTCCGGTGACCGGAACCGGACAAGAGTGTATGTAAATGAAATGGTGGCCAGGATTGAATCCCTTGGGATGGAACCAAAAATCAAGCCCGACTCAATCGCCGCCAGCAGCTATGCGAACCGATATACCAAATAACCTCCCTAAGGTTGTTTGGAGGAGAGGAGCATTCTATGTATCAAAAGGCTGTGACATCCCTCGTACTGGGCATCATGTCCATCTTCCTCCCTCTCGCCGGATTAATAACAGGCATCATCGGCATCGTGATGGCCAATGCCTTCTTACGCAGCGAAGAGGAGGAAAAAGAAAACGGCCGGCACTTTGCGACGGCAGGAAAAATCTGTTCCATCATTGGCATCTGCATCCAGGTCAGTGTCCTGCTGATGCTGGCAGCCGGCTTCTACCTTTTCGGATTTTTCCACTCATAAAAAAACGCCCTCCACATCCATGGAGGGCATCTTTTTGGACTTATGCGTTTACTTTTTTCAGCTCTTGGAGAACTTCAGAAGGTTCTGCACGGTCTTTATAGTCAGATTTTGTATATTCGTATACAACCGTACCATCTGTATCAATGATGTAGGTAGCGGATACTGGAAGCGTCCAGGAATCGTCTCCATTATGCTTGTCTACATTCAATCCTTTATCCTTATACACATCTACAAGATAATCCGGGAGCTCATAAACAAGGTTGAACTGCTGAGCAACTTTGTTTCCAACATCACTCAAAACGTGATACTCCAGGTCGTTTTTCTCCTGAGTAGTCATGGATTGATCCGGCGTCTGCGGGCTGATAGCAATCAGCTGAGCTCCTTCATTATGAATATCATCCATGATTTCCTGATAGGCACGCAGCTCCATGTTGCAGTAAGGGCACCAGCCGCCGCGGTAGAAAGTTACGATAGCAGGACCCTGCTTCAGCTGTTCGGAAAGCTGAACCTGACCACCTTTGGCATCTGGAAGGATGAAGTCCGGGGCTTTTTCTCCTTTGGAAAGACCGTTCCCCTCTTCAGAGGCTTCCAATTCATTAATGGCGTCGCTCATTTTGTCCTGAACTTCCTGGGAGGCATTCTGTTTGAATTTCTCGATGTATTGGTCAAATTGTCTGCGCATATCTGTCGTCATTTGAAAAACTCCTTTATGATCAATTTCAATCTTCATTATACGAAGAATCTTCTTCTTCATAAAATGAAACGTCTTGTCTCGTTAGAATCAGGGCTAAACTCACAGCAAGAATACCTGCACTTAATTTGCCCACGATCACCGGAAGTATCATGTCCGGCTGGACGCCGGCCACAAATGCGAAGTGGCTTCCGAATACGAATGCTCCGCTGACTGCAAAGGCCGCATTGATGGTCTTCCCTCTATCGTCCATGTCCTTCATGACGGCAAGCATCGGCAAATGATGAGCAAGCGATGCGATGAATCCTGTCATCGATACCGCGTTCATCCCGAGACGTCTTCCCGCACGGGTGAGCACTTTTTCGCCGTGCCTGCTGATAAACGCCACCAGCGGATAAGCCCCTGCAAGTGTGACAGTGATTTTACCCACGATGAGCATCCCTTCTGATAACGGAGCCATACCGGGGAGAACCGTTATACCTGTTAACGTTTCAATAATGATGAGAGCAAGCCCTGAAATAATAATGATTTCGACCGCTTTGCCGAAATAGGAAAACAGACGAATGGTCAAGGCTGTGAAGAGCCAGAGACCGGCGGCGATGAAAAGGGATAGAATCATGGCCGGAAGCAGATTTCTAAGCATCCACCCCGGTTCATAGCCGGCTGTCCACCCGCCGATGAAACAACCGATTGGAATCGTCACCATTCCTGCAAGAATTCCCTTTGCGAAAAAAGGATGATCTTTTTTTGCTACAACGGTCAAGGCAACTGGAATGGTAAACACAAGCGTAGGGCCCATCATCGTCCCAAGCAGAGCCCACGAAAAAACAGCCGCTCCTTTGTCTGCCGCGAGCGATTCCGCCAGAGGATAAGCCCCCATATCAATGGCAAGCAGCATAGAAGCAAACATCGAAGGATCAGCTCCTGCAGCCTGGAACAATGGAGTGACGACCGGCGCGAGCCATCTGGACAGCACCGGGGCCAGAGAGATGATCCCCACCATGGACAAGGCCAGAGGACCCATCATCATAAAGGCTTCATAAAAACGCCATCCTAAGGCAAGGCGGTGATTCAATATGTAGTAATCAAGAGCTCCAAGAACCATAAAGGCGCACATGACCATAAGGATGATATCATTCAACACAGCCTCTCCCTCCTCTCTTCATCTCCTCCATTCTAGTGAACTTTCCCCCATAAAAAAAGCCCCCTCACTGAGGGGCTCTGGCTATAGAAAAATCCTGTGTTAACCAGTTAGAGTTGTCCATGAGTCGTGGGAAGGGCCACTTTCCGCTTATCGGTATATGAATGCCGCGGGCACGCCCTACGCAGGTTCTCAGATTCAAAAGAACGGCACGGGCTGCGCTGTTGCGCACTTGCGTGGAAAAAAAGGAAAAGAACAGACGCTGATAACGGCTGGCTGCCGGAATATGAACAAGCCTCTCCTCCATCCAGCAAGGATGAGCGGGGTGAAGGAGAGTCTTGTTCGATGTTAGAGAACTCCCAAGGAGCGGTGCCCTTTCCACTCCTGCGGAAGAACGAGTGGTCCGAGACCGCCGAGCGTGGGTGTTGCGAGGAAGCTCGTTCGCTCGTCCGCGGAAAGGGCACCGCTCCTTTCGGGAAGAAAGAAAAAAGCTTGTAAAGAAACAGGGGTTTCTCTACAAGCTGAACCCCTCAGTGTGGGGCTTTTCATCAGCCGATGGAACAGGCTGCGGAGCCATGTTTTTGAATGTACTTCTGGTGATGCTCTTCTGCTTCAAAGAAAGAAGAAGCCTCTTCCACCTGTGTAGCGATTGAACGCTTGAAGATGCCTTTGGCACTCCATTCTTTGATTTTTTCTTCTGCAATGTACTTCTGGCTTGCATCTGTATAGAAGATCACTGAACGGTATTGATGTCCTACATCAATGCCCTGACGATTTACCTGTGTCGGGTCGTGAGCTTCAAAAAAGATATTGACCAGTTTGGCATACGTAATGACAGCAGGATTATATTCGATACGGACAGCTTCCGCATGACCGGTATTTCCCTGTTTCACTTCTTCATAGGAAGGGTTTTCGAGATGTCCCCCGATGTAACCGACGGTTGTTGCCGTTACCCCTTCGAATTTCTCAAAAAATGCTTCTACTCCCCAAAAACATCCTGCGCCGAAAATTGCTGTTGCCATATCTACATCTTCCCTTTCCTTTAACGCAACTTCTATCGAGAGCCATGACGGGTATGCTGATATGCAAAAAACCCCTTTTCTTATCCACATAAGAAAAGGGGTTCGTATCAATCCGTACGATCCTCTCATCTTTTAGGATGGTGTTCATCCTACAGGAATTGGCACCGTTCTCGTCAATCCGTGGATTGATTCGATGGTTGCCGGGCATCAAAGGGCCAGTCCCTCCGCCTCTCTGGATAAGAAGTTTCCGTTATTTATTTAATGTTGATTATCAATATACTACGTTTCAGTAACGAAGTAAAGGATAAATGATGATTCTTTTTGTATCATCATTGTATTCACACTTTAGCATGACTATGCCAGTCCACGCAAAAGAAAAGTCTTACTGACTGCCTGTTGTTTCAATTTCTTCATACGGCTGGACGATGACAAAACCTTCTCCTTCGAACTGCATTTGAATAGATTCCCCGCTTCCCCGTCCGATAAACGTTTTAAAGCTTACATCCGTCTTGAAATTCGGCTCCAAATGCCCGGACCAGGCTACGGTCGCATGAGGATCCGTAATAACCGGTTCTCCCGGGCGTACGAGCAATGTCAGTGGTTCGTAATGGGAGGTGACAGCCACACGTCCGCTGCCATTCAAGGTCACGTTAAACAGACCGCCGGAAACCATCCCGGCCACTTTTTTCATCAGCTTGATATCCCAGTCGATGCTCGGCTCAAAGGCGAGAAGATCGTTACCGTTGACTGTAATGGTTTCATTATCCAAGTCAAAAATCGTAATCTTTTTCCCCTGATCAGCGAGATACAAACGTCCGCGCCCTGTCGCTTTCATCAGCGAACTGCCTTCTCCCGTCAACGCCTTCTTGAACATTTTTCCTACACCGTGCTCCAGAATCCCTTCTCTCTCAAACTTGATATTCCCATTATAGGAAATCATGGCCCCGGATTTCGCCCAGACCTGATCCATCAGGTTCACCTCGAGAATACGCGGGGTTTCCAGCTCAAAATAATCATTTTCTGAATCATCCTGTTTCGTCGCCCTGATAAACTCCTCAATCGAATAGTCTGCCATGACAGATTCCTCCTTTTATGTAGGTTATAGTTCTATACCACACCCCGGGGTGGGTTAGACCATTTATGAAACCTTTGTCTATCGTTTTACGTTTACAATGGAGGAAAGGTTTCATCACCACCTGGCAGGGGAATGATGATTCTATTTGATCTATTCAAACAACCTAAGGACGAGGAGGACCTGTTTATGTATGGTCTTGATGAGAAAAGAAAACAGCTGTTGGAGTATGCCCATTCCGTCTCTGACGAAATGGCAGCACAGAAGCCCGGGGAAGGAAAATGGTCGGTCCTTGAAATTCTGGAGCACCTGTACCTGATGGAACAACTTGTCGTCTACCAGATCAAGCAGGCAGTAAAGCAGGGAGATATCCAGCAGACTTCCGAAAAACCGATCCACCGGACGACGGAAAGGGACTACAAGGTGGAAGCCCCTGAGTCCGTCCGGCCTGAAGGTACGTGCCAAACGATTGCAGAAGCCGAGGATGGATTGAAAAAAACAAGGGAAGCTACGTTATTCCTCATTCATAACAAAGATGAAGAAACATTGAAGAACCGTGTGTTTCCCCACCCCGCTTTCGGAGACATGGACTTGGTGCAGTGGATTGAATTCATCGGCTGGCACGAACTCCGCCACCTTGATCAAATGAAAGAAACTGTGGAAGCTTTATAAACGCGTAGAAAAACACGCAGAGGTAAATCTCTCCACACCACCTACAGATCCACTGGATGACAAGTCCAGTCTCTTGTCTACAGTTGAAAAGCGCAGAGACGAATCTCTGCGCTTTTTCTATCTTTGACGATCCTGTTTACTTTTCAGGCTTCACTTCTTCGCCGTTCTTCCCGGTGTAACGGAGCCCCCATCCTGTCCATGCTGCGATCAGCATAACAAGCAGAAGGAGCCATCCTTGGAACACATACGGGAATACTTCACCAGGCGAAACGACGGGGAGGAAGTCATACTTGTCTGCCGCTCCCTGAACCGTGGCCCAGGCAAGCAGGACACCACCACTCCAAGGGAAAATATACCCCAGGGAAGAGGTCACTGTATCCAGGAAGTTGGCCCGCCGGTATGGATGGATATTCAATTCCTTCCCGATTTTCCTCACAAACGGAGCCGCTGCAATTTCCGCCGCTGTGTTGATTGTGATGAAGGCATTCAAGAAAGCTACAATACCAAAGATGGCGAGTTCAGCTCTGCGGACTACACCATTGATGATGCGGAGGAAGAAGTTCTTAATCACTTCCATCGTCCCTCCTACTTCAAGCATGTAAGCCGCCGCAAGAATGAACAGGATCAAAACAGCCATATTGAAATATCCGCTGATTCCATCAATAAGGGCCCCTTCAATCACAGGGTCTCCTGCTTCATTGAAATGAATATACAGCACTTCCTTTAAGGATATGCCACTCAAATATATGAAAGCCACGGATGCAAGAATCCCCCATGATAAGGACGTCAGAAGATGCTGGCCTCTCAGCGCCAGGATAAGAACGAGTACAAATGGCACCAGCATCAACAGACCGTTGGGTGACACCTGGCTCTGCAGGTCATTGATCACCTGCTGGCTTCCTTGTTCCCCACCGCCGCCGAAAACAATGAAAAGAATCATTGCCGGAACAGCAGCCGCCATGGAGTATTTAAAACGGGAACGGACAACTCCAGGGACATCCGCTTCCTGTGTCGTTGCAGAGACGATCGTTGTGTCAGAAACAGGCGCCAGGTTATCCCCGAATACAGCTCCACTTAAAATCGCTGCAACAAGCAGCACCGGATCCGCTCCTAATATGACACCAGCTGGATACATAAGCACACCGAACGTGGCTACCGTACCGTATCCAGTTCCTACGGCTGTGGAAAATAAGCCGGCGAGCAGAAACGTAATACCGACGAAAGCTCCACCTTCCAGCCCTGTTTGGAAGCCGAACCAGATCAGACCATCCACCAGTCCTCCGGCAGACAGCATATTTGCAAACATGCCGGCCCAGAACCAGGCAATGATCGAAACGATCCCTACCGGCTGAGCCATCCCTGTAATCAGACTCTGCGCATAATCTGACCATTTCGATTTAGTAAAGAACAGACCGAGGCCGATTCCAATCACAATTCCTAAGACAAGCCCCTGCTCTGTAACAAGACCTGCCACACTTAAGACAATGGCCCAAATGATAAAGAAAACCAAAGGAATCGTTGCAGCAAATACCCCGCCATGGAACTCCAGGCGTTTGATTTCTTTTTCTCCTAAGGCTTCATCGATGACTTCTTCATTTCTTCCCTCTTGATCAGCCATCTGATTCCCTCCTCAACAATTACTTAACCTTGTATAGTTTACCACCTGATATGATGGAATATAAACAGCTGAATTGTTACCACTTTAAAGCAAATCAGGATATCATCTGGAAAGCACAGAAACCTCTGATCAGTAATAGTATCTGAACAGACCATTGGTTATAAAGGAGTTATATTATGAAATTAAGGCAGGCAAAAATGGAAGATTTTGAAACGATCAGTCAATGGATCAGGTCAAAGGACGAGCTGAAACAATGGAGCGGCTCCGGTTTTGAGCACCCCCTCTCCCTGAGCCAGTGGGAGAAATACTTGAATGAGGAGGACCGTCAATCGTTCACAGCTCTGTTGGAAGACAGCCCGGCCGGACACATTTCCATCGGCCGGATCGAACCTCTTAAGACAGGAAGAATCGGTCGTGTGATAACGAATCCCGAACACAGAGGAAAAAAGGTTGCTGCACGGATGCTGCGTGAAATCACAACCTACGCCTTCGACCGACTTCATCTGGAGAGCGTCACCTTAGGCGTTTTCGCCTTCAACACCCCGGCTCTCCGGGTATATGAAAAAGCGGGGTTCTCATTCAAAGAACAAGATAAAAATAAGGAAATGACGGAGACCCAGCCTTGGCACACACTGGAAATGTTCCTCACCAAAAATGAATGGAAAAATCAGCGGATGTTTCCATATCATTGATATCTTTGTTTTCTGCTTCAAAAAAAATTAAAATAGAAAAGAAGGTTCTTTACTCAGATTATAAGGTAGCGCTTACATGTCTATGGCCAGCACACTTTACGGAAGCATTCCTTCCCCCTCGCTGCTTCCATATAAAAGCACAGGGTACTGCTGAACATTTGACTATACAAATAATTCTGATAATATTATGAAGCACAATACTATCCATTTTACAGATCTGACAGGAAGGTGAAATTGTGACAACGCTTAACAGTACAAACGACCACACGACTCCCTTGAGGAGAGATATCCGTTCCCTTGGACAAATGCTTGGAAACATTCTTGTCCATCACGGCGGTGAAGAGTTATTAAATAAAGTAGAAACCATCCGCCAGCTGACCAAAGACTTACGCCAAAACCCTGAACAGCATACTTATAAACAGCTGAAACAAGAAATCCAGAGCCTCGAGCCTCCTATGCGCTCGCAGGTCATCCGCGCATTCTCCATCTATTTCCATCTTGTGAATATCGCTGAGCAGAACCACAGAATCCGCAGAAGAAGAGAATATCAGCTCCGTGAAGATCATGGGGCACAGCCTTTTTCATTGGAAAGTGCCGTGGTTAATTTGAAAAACAACAACTTTTCCAAAGAGTTGATTCAAGATGTGCTCCACGACCTTTCCCTTGAATTGATCATTACCGCACACCCGACGGAAGCAACCAAGAGAACTGTGCTCGAAATCCAGAAACGGATTGCTGCAATCCTTCAAAAGCTGGATCACCCGCAGCTCACAAAAGGAGAACGCCAAAATCTTCAGGACAGCCTCCAGAACGAAGTGACAGTTCTATGGCAGACGGATGAACTCCGTGAGCGCAAACCGACCGTCATGGATGAAGTACGGAATGGATTGTACTACTTCGACCAGACGTTGTTTGATGTTCTTCCTGATATTCATCAGGAGCTTGAAAATCGTCTGGAAGATCATTTCCCAGGAGAAGACTGGGACGTACCGAATTTCCTTAAATTCGGATCCTGGATTGGTGGAGATCGTGACGGAAACCCGAACGTGACTCCGGAAATCACTTGGGAAACGCTTGAGAAGCAGCGCCGTCTTGCTTTGAAAAAATATGACCAGGTCCTTGTGGAGCTGATGAAACGATTCAGTCACTCTTCGACACAAGTGACCGTGACCGACGCTCTGAAACGATCGATCGAGGAGCAGGAACCTCTTCTTTCTGAAGAAAAGAGATGGCGGGATGACCGGGAAATCTACCGCAGGAAGTTTGCCATCATCCTTGAACGCCTGCGTCAAGTAGGCCGGTCTGAGATTGGTTATAAAGATGCAGACGAACTGCACGAAGACCTTCTCCTTATACAGGAAAGCGCCCAGACCCACCAGCCGAACCGAGGCGAACTCAAAAAATTGAGAAAGTTGATCCGACAGGTGGAAATGTTCGGCTTCCATCTCGCTACTCTGGACATCCGTAATCACAGCGGGGAGCATGAAGCTGCGGTTACCGAACTGCTCCGTAAGGTTGGAATTGAAGAGGACTATTCAGCTCTCTCTGAAGAGCGGAAGCTGGCCGTCCTTCAGGATGTATTGAAAGACCCGCGTCCGATTTCCCTGCTGAACGAGGATTATTCAGAGTCCACCCAGCAGATGCTGACCGTTTTCCAAATGATCCGTAAAGCTCACCTGGAGTTCGGTAAACGCTCCATTGAAGTTTACTTGATCAGTCATACAGAAGCCGCAAGTGATCTTCTGGAAGTTCTTGTCCTTGCTAAAGAGGCGGGTATTTACAGACTTCACGCCGATGGCACAGTGGAAAGCAACATCAATGTTGCCCCGCTGCTGGAAACCGTGGACGATCTCGTTGCCGGACCTGAGATTCTTAAAACTGTGTTTGATATGGACATATACAGCCGTCACTTGAAAAAGCGCGGCAGTTCACAGGAAATTATGCTTGGATATTCCGACGGCAGTAAAGATGGTGGAACACTCACGGCCAACTGGCGTTTGTACAAGGCTCAGCAGGAAATCCGTGAAATGGCCGAGGATTATGGTATCGGTCTCAAGTTCTTCCATGGCCGCGGAGGCTCATTAGGCCGCGGGGGCGGACCATTGAACCGCAGCCTGCTGTCACAACCTGCTGAAACCCTGGGTGAAGGAGTGAAGATCACCGAACAAGGAGAAGTGCTTTCTTCCCGTTATCTGCTACGTGACATTGCTTACCGAAGCCTGGAACAGGCAGCCTCCACCCTTGTGGAAGGCGCAGCCAATGTCTCGAAGGAATCGGAGCAGGGCCACCACCGTGAAGACACATGGGAACAGGCCATCGAAGAAATTTCCGAAGTGTCTCTTAAAAAATACCAGGACCTTGTCTTCGGCGACCCTGAATTTCTTACGTACTTCAATGAAGCCACGCCGCTTCAGGAAATCAGCGGCCTGAATATAGGGTCACGGCCAATGAAGCGTAAGGACAGCTCCAAGTTTGAAAATCTGCGCGCCATTCCATGGGTCTTTGCCTGGACACAGAACCGCCAGCTCCTCCCTGCCTGGTACGCCGCAGGAACGGGTCTCGCTTATTATGCCGATCAAGGCAGCGAGCAACTTGACCAATTGCAGCAGATGTATGAAAACTGGCCGTTCTTCCGTTCTACCATCAATAACCTGCAGATGGCCCTGACGAAAGCCGACATTCAAACGGCCCGTGAGTATACCGAGCTTGTCCAGGATGAAAAGATCGGAAAGCGGATCTTCAATGAAGTGGTTGAAGAATATGAGCGTACGAAAGAAATCCTCCTCCGGATTACAGGAGATGATGAACTGTTGAATCATCAGCCGACGATCAAGGAATCCGTCCGTCTGAGGAACCCTTACGTCGACCCATTGAACTTCCTGCAGGTGGAGTTGATTAAAGAGCTCCGCAAGGAAGAAGATCCAAACGATGAAATTCTAACAGAAGTACTGCTGACGATCAGCGGAATCGCTGCAGGACTTCGTAATACAGGTTGATCAACAAAACTGCCGGCCAAGCGCCGGCAGTTTTTTTATGTGGTTCATCAAATCCGCTGAATTGGACATAGTAAAACAGACATCAACCACATAAAGTGAGGGAATCATCATGATTAGTATCCTTTTAGGACTTGTTTTACTCATGCTTCTCGCCTACCTGGGCTGGTCCATCATCTGGATTGCGCCGCTCGTATCAGGCTTTGTCGCAATTCTAAGCGGAATGGACATCCTTCCTGCCTATACGGACACGTACATGCAGGGATTCGTAGATTTTGCAAAAGACTACTTCCCCATCTTCCTATTCGGTGCGATTTTCGGAAAGCTGATGGAGGATACAGGAGCTGCCCAGTCCGTCGCTCACAAAATCTCCAGTGTCATTGGAAAAAAACGGGCCATCCTTGGTATGCTGCTGTCGGCTGCTATTCTAACCTACGGCGGTGTCAGTCTGTTCGTCGTCGTTTTCGCTGTTTATCCTCTCGCTGTAGCGATGTTCAGAGAAGCGAATGTTTCAAGAAAACTGATCCCGTCCACCTTTGTTCTCGGCGCTTTCACATTTACGATGACCGCTGTTCCGGGTACACCACAGATTCAGAACATCATTCCGATCAATACATTCGAGACCAATACGATGGCGGCACCGATTCTGGGCATCGCCGCCGCTTTAATCATGGCTGTCGGCGGATACTTTTATTTGAAATTCCGCGAAGGCCGGCTGACTAAAAATGATGAGACCTTTACAGAACCTGAAGGGGATAACCAGGTGAAAAGTGTCAACGAGGAAGAACTTCCAAACTGGATTTTATCCACCATCCCCCTCATTGCAGTAGTAGCGACGTTGAATATATTTGACTTGAATATCCTGACCGCCCTGCTCATCGGAATTCTGCTGATTATGGCATTTAACTGGAGAGATTATAAAGACTTTATCAAAGCCATAAACGGCGGTGCCTCCGGATCGGTTATGGCGACCATTAATACAAGTGCGGCTGTTGGTTTCGGGACAGTGGTTACCGCTTCCCCCGGATTTGATACAGTGAAAGAGCTTATTTTCAGTATTCCACTCAGCCCTTATTTTTCAGAAGCTTTCGCTGTCCAGCTGTTAGCGATGATCACCGGCTCTGCTTCTGGTGGTATGGGAATCGCTTTGGAAGCGCTCGGTCAGGAGTATTATGATATAGCAGTGAATCAAGGACTCAGTCTGGAAGCCTTCCACAGAATTACCTCTGTAGCTTCAGGTGCTTCCATCCTTCCTCATAACGGGGCACTGCTGACTTTATTCACGGTTACCGGCCTGACCCATAAGGATTCCTACAAGGACGTATTCGTAGTGGGCTTGGTCATTCCAATGATTGCAACCATAGCCATCATCCTGCTGGCTATGATGGGAATCAATTAACCCGGCTGCCTCAGACGTCTCCAAATGATCATATAGAAAAAAGGGAGGAACTTCTCATGATGAGAAGTTCCTCCCTTTTTTGTCTAAGTCATAAAAAAACCCTGCACCAAGGACAGGGTTTTCCTTTATTTATGGTTTTATTGAACGGTATACCCACCGTCAATGACTGCAGCTTGACCGGTGATGCTTTTCGCTTTATCACTGACAAGGAAAATGGCGTAGTCAGCGACCTCCTGGACCTGAAGGAGACGTTTCTGAGGGACAAGTGGATAGATGACTTCTTCCAAGGCTTTTTCTTTCTTAATGTTCCGCGTGTTCGCCAGGTCCTCCAGCTGGTTCTGAACAAGCGGCGTATCCACATAGCCTGGGCAGATCGCATTAACGGTAATGCCATCATCAGCTCCCTCCAGAGCCGTCACTTTCGTCAGCCCGATAACCCCGTGCTTGGCACTGTTGTACCCTGCTTTACCGGCAAACCCAATTAAACCGTTGATGGAAGCCATATTCAAGACACGTCCATACCCTTGCTTTTTCATATGGGGAAAGGCGTGCTTGATTCCGAAAAATGGGCCTTTGAGCATAATATCAAGAATCAATGCAAACTTCTCAGATGGAAATTCCTCCACCGGAGCCACGTGCTGAATCCCGGCATTATTGACGAGAATATCGATACGGCCGAATTTACTGACTGTTTCTTCAATCGCATGCTTCACATCTTCTTCTTTCGCTACGTTGGCGACAACACCTTCGACCGTAAAGCCTTGAGATCGAAGCTCCTCGACCGATTTGTCCAATGTTTCCTGGTTGATGTCATTTAACATAACTTTGGCACCGGCTTTTGCAAATTCCGTAGCAATTTCCAAACCGATGCCTTGGCCTGATCCTGTAATTAAGGCAGATTTTCCTTCTAACACGATAATTCCTCCTTCTAGGTTCATCACTCCTTACCTTTCCCACTTTTCCGGAAAAATGCACAAAAAACTCAGCCTTTGAAAGGCTGAGTTTTTTCAGCTTGTAGAGAAACCTTTTTTCCAGTGACTCAAAGGAGCGGTCACCAATATAGGATTTTCTCAAAGCGGCAGTAACGCAGCTTGTCCTGTGCTTTTGAAACAGCGAAGAAGCGATGCTCAACGTTCTTTTTTATCATAGGATAAAGCAGTCTTCCCACAGGCATCGGCACGAGAAGCGTTCGGTGGTGACGTCTCCGGGAACAGTGCGAGCGGAAGATCCACTTGGTCCAATGGTTTTCTTGACCAAGTCAGCGGAGGACGTGCCCGCGGCAGGCATCCACCGATAAGCGGAACGTGCCCTCTCAACATGACATACGGACAACTCTAACTAGGTAGGACGAACTTTTTCTTTAGTATAGTTTTCCCTGGCGGTACATAATGTTGGACAATTTCATAACGGAGTGGATATAGCAGTTTTGACGGAGCGGGAACGGATCTCCGAAAAACTGCGGAAGAATCGTATCCATCGTATGTTTCATTTTATCGAACAGCCGTTCAAATACTTCGTCTTCGTTCATGAAACGCGCCTCTCTTCCCTGCACCCATTCATAGAAGGAAACGATCACACCACCGGCATTGGCGAGGATATCCGGAATGATCAAGACCCCTTTATCCGCCAGATGCTTATCTGCTTCCTCTGTAATAGGTCCGTTAGCGCCTTCAACAATAATTTCTGCCTGGATATCCTTCATGTTGCCTTCGTGAATCTGATCTTCCAGCGCTGCAAGGAACAGGACGTCGACATCCATGGTAAGCAGTTCATCCCGGTCTCTGATTTCTGCTTGGAGTTCGTGCTCTTCCAGCTGCTGATCTTCGGTGGGAAGGTCTCCATCATTCTGTTTCGTGAATTCCACAAGTGCTTCAATATCCAGCCCATCACGGTTGTACAACATGACGTTTGCATCGCTGACAGCGACCACTTTGTTGTTCAAGTAATCACATTTCCTGGATTCAAGCGCGGCTACTGATCCAAGGTTTCCAAAGCCCTGAACAGCCATTTTCAATTCTTTATCGGCATGATTCAGCGCCGTTTTGGCAAATATATTATCGGTTCCTTCCAGCCAGTCCTTATTGTTCTTCAAGAAGTCATGCAGCATATAGCGGAACGTAAAGTAGACACCTTTCCCTGTTGATTCGCGGCGTCCAAGTGACCCACCGTTCACAATGCTTTTGCCTGTAAAACTGTTGCGGTAGGGTTCTCCCGGATGGAGCGCCTTGTACTCTCCCATCATCCAGTCCATTTCCCGTTCTCCCGTTCCTACGTCAGGAGCTGGTATGTCTTTATCAGGCCCCAGAATATCGTTAAAATACTGGACATATTTTTTGCAGATCAGATTCAGTTCCTTCACACTGTAATCTTTGGGATTGATTCCGACGCCGCCTTTTCCTCCGCCGAACGGCAGCTCATGAAGGGCATTTTTCAACGTCATCAGCTTAGCGAGGTTGGCCACTTCGTCTTCATGGACCGATTCATGGAAGCGGATCCCGCCTTTATATGGGCCTACCGTATCACTGTGTTGGATACGAAAGGCTGGAATACGAACGATCTGACCGTCCTCCATGGGAACTCTTAAGTATGATTTGTGCACGTGATTCGGTGTGGATAGAAGGGCCACCAGTGATTTATACGCCTGCTCTCTGGACTGGTACTTCAGATCCGGTAGAAAATCTTCATCTTCCATAACTGCTTTCAGTGACTCTTCGATGATTGATTGTTGTCTCTGCATACATAAAGCCTCCGATCTAATGATAAGGTCCTGTGCTGATTTTCACTCACTAAATTACCCATACCCTAATTTTTCCACGTGAAACGTTTCCTAACCATTAAAAAAGCTCCCTGAATAAGGGAGCTTTTGGCTGTAGAAAAAGTCTGTGTTAACCAGTTAGAGTTGTCCATTTGTCGTGCCAAGGGTCACATTCCGCTTTTTGGTGGATGAATGCCGCGGGCATCACCACCAAACGCTCCTCGTGTATGCAGATTCAAAAGAACGGCATGGGCTGCGTTATGGCCGCCTGCGTGGAAAAGAAAAAGGGAAAGAACAGGCGCTGATCACGGATGCCTGCCGGAATATGAACAAGACTCTCCTCCATCCAGCAAGGATGAGCTGGGTGGAGGAGAGTCATTTTCGATGTTAAAGAACTCCCAAGGAGCGGTGCCCCTTCCACTCCTGCGGAAGAACGAGTGGTCCGAGATCGCCGAGCGTGGGTGTTGCGAGGAAGCTCGGGCGCTCGTCCGCGGAAAGGGAAGGGGCTTTCGCTCCTGGCGGCAAGAAAGAAAAAAGCTTGTAAAGAAACAGAGGTTTCTCTACAAGCTGAAGCTCCCTGAATAAGGGAGCTTTTTGTTCAACCTAAAATATTATATCCAGAATCCACATACACGATTTCGCCGGTTACCCCCCGGGATAGGTGACTCATCATAGCCAGCGTCATATCGCCGACCTCTTCCTGTGTCACATTTTTTCTAAGCGGAGACGTTTCTTCGATCTTGCTGAGAATTTCATTGAAGCTTGGTACACCCTTTGCAGCGAGCGTACGGACAGCTCCCGCAGAAATCGCATTCACACGGACCTGCTGCTGTCCCATATCTTCAGCGAGGTAACGGACAGCCGCTTCAAGGGAGGCTTTTGCTACCCCCATGACGTTGTATCCTTTCACCAGGCGCTCCGCACCGAGATAGCTCATAGCCATCAATGAACCGCCTTCTGTCATATACGGCCGCGCCGCTTTGGCTACCGCTATGAGGGAGTAAGCACTCGTATCATGAGCGAAGGCAAAGCCGTCCCGGGACGTTTCAATAAAGTCGCCTTTCAAGTCTTCCGCATGGGCAAAGGCAATGGAGTGACAGACCCCGTGGATCACACCTGCCTGCTCTCCGATTGTCGTAAAGGCCTCCTGGATGCTTTCGTCATTGTTTACATCACACTGAACAACAGCTCCCGCCTCGACGCCTTCTTCTTCAAGAAGCTTCTGCAGTTTCGTATAGCTGCGGTCTTTTCTATATGTAAAAATGACATTCGCTCCTGCCTTGTAGAGGGACCTCGCTACGCCCCAGGCAAGGCTCCGCTTATTGGCTACACCCATCACGACGATGTTCTTATCTTTCAACTGTAAAATGTCTTCCATAATTACCTCCAGTGAATCTTTTCTCGACTACTTATCTTACCATACTTATTTGCCGGGCTCCTCTAATTCTACATGAGCAAATCTTCCACCTAAAGAGGTAAAACGAAGTCCAGAGGTGACGGGCAGCGGGTGGATGAAACAGGGGCCATCATAGACAAAGGTATGGAATTCCCCATGTTCCCCGCACAGATCCACCCCTTCAGGAAGAGCATTCAGAAAATCCATGTTGAACGTCCTTCCTGCATACTCTTCAGGCAGCACGTCGGTATCCACGGTCGTGACGATGCTTTTAAAGCCAAGCTGGATCAACGTCTCTGCTGTTTCTTTTGCCGGCTGTTTCCACAAAGGAAATATTCCTTCCATCCCTATCCTATCCAAGAGCTGCAGGCGGTAATCTTTGATATCCTCAAGCAAAAGATCGGCGTAGACGACAGCGGAGACATCTTCCTTCCTCAGCTGCTCCGCTTGTCGTCCCAACGCCTGCTCGTACTGCTCATTGGAGGCCTCTTCCGGAAGTTCCACCTCGTATAAGGGCAGCTGCAGAGCCTCAGCCTGGCTCCTTATCCATTCCGTTTTCACTTCGTGGACCGGAAGCCTCTTCCTTTCTGCAGACACGGTTGAGATCAACCCTTTTACAGTATAGGCAGGATCATTCAGCATCAGGTATAAAGCAAAAGCAGAATCTTTCCCGCCACTCCACGATACAACCACACGTTCCGTCATTGCGCTCCCCCTATCTCCGTTTTCTTCCATTCTAGTAAGCCCCGTCTTCCATGTGGACAAAAGGCAGTTCTGTGTCCACTTCTCCATAAATCATCGTCCGTGCTTCATCCTTCCCTGCAAGCCACTGATGAAAGTCCAATTCCACCGGCTCCTGATCTCCGCCTAAAGCAAACCATGCCTTTCCTTCTTTCGGGAGGTAGCCAGCTGTATGAATCGTACCAGCCCATTGGTCATAGAGATCCGAAAATACACCGCCGTCTGTATCATTCATCAGACGGAAAGCTTCGTAAGCCCCGGAAAGCTGTTCACGTCCGGCCTGAACAGCCTCCATCCGCCGTTTGGAATCCACCAGATGGTTCCGGTTTTCCTCTACCATGATTTCAAAATGGTTGGTACACACATCCGCTTCTCTTACAGCCGTTCCACGCGGAGAAGCTTCCACAACATACGTACGTCCGCTCGGATCAAATACCGTGTAGCTGAACGAATGACGATGGGGGATTTCTTTCAGCATCGCCACAGCTTCCTCTACATCCGCACAGGATTCGAGGATGATTCTTCCAATCATACAGCAGATAAACCCATCTCCCGGCCTCTTCCGGTGCATAAAGTTATAGCCGAGAACGAGTCCCTTTTCATTCATCCCATCCATACGACCGGTAATTCTCTGCGTCGGTCCGATTGTGCTGTATCCCTGATCTTCCGGTTGAAACAAGGCGTAACGCCCTTCATACGTTTTCGGCATATAATCATAATTACGGATAAAATACCCGTTACCCGTCATGATGGAGCAACCGCTTCGTTTATAGTCGACCCGGTAGCCGCCGAATTCCATCATCACCCGTTCCATCGGCCACCCCAGGGCATCCCTGAGGCCCAGCAGTTCATCCCAAATGCCCGGAGCAAAGCGGGTAATCGCCTCCTTCACTTCTGATTCTTCTACTGTAAAACGCGGGATACGTACCTTCCACTGTTTTTCCCGGTTTTTTATCGTCATCGAATTTTTCAGCTGTTTCCCCTGAAAATATCCATAATCGTAATGGGAGCCTCGAAATTGTACCACCCTGCTGTATACCTGCTTCATCATCTGACCCTCTCTTTTTCTGAATTAGCTTCATTCTACTATGTCTTCCTTCATCAGAAAAGACATCCATATTCTGCCACACCCAGGAATAAATGCGCCATTCATATAGTTTTTCGACGATTTTTTTGATACGCTAATGATTGTAACAAATGATAGAAAACGTTTACGAGAAGGGAACGCAGGGGACTTGAATTTGTGAAGGTGGTGGAACAAAAGTGAAAAAAGTTGTCATTTTAGGTGGGGGATACGGCGGCATGAACGCTCTTCACGGGCTGCTTGACGGCGTAAGGGATGATGTACACATCACCGTGATCGACCGGAACCCATACCATTCATTGAAGACAGAATTTTATACCATTGCTGCAGGCACGGAATCCGACCGTCATGCCCGTGTAGACTTTCCTGAGCATGAGCAGGTGGATTACGTTTTTGATGAAATTGAAAACATTGATGTTGAATCCGGGCACGTCCGGGTGAAAGGCGGCCTTGAGCCTGTTCCTTATGATTATCTCCTTATCGGACTGGGTTGTGAGGATAACTATCACGGCATCGAAGGGGCGCAGCAATTTACAGAAAGTGTCCAGACGTTCTCCAAAGCCCGTAGTGCCGGCTATTCCATCAATAACCTCGGAGCATACGGCAAAATTACCGTTGTAGGTGCCGGGCTGAGTGGCATTGAAGTCGCTTCTGAGGTACGTGAAAGCCGGCCGGATTTGAACATCCGCCTGCTTGACCGGGGCTCTTCTGTATTGAAAGCTTTTGATTCAAAGATTCAGGAATATGTAGAAAAGTGGTTCAATGACAATGGTGTCGAGGTTATCCATCATGCCAATGTGGAGTACGTCGAGAAGGATGGGGTCTGCAACAACGGCCTTTGTTATATCAATGATGTCACAGTATGGACCGCTGGTGTACGTCCGAATTTCCTCGTACGAGAGCTTCCTTTTGAAAAAGATGATCAGGAAAAAGTCATCATTAATGATTTCTACCAGGTACCCTCTCATCAAAATGTCTATGTTGTAGGAGACTGTGCGTCTTCCGAGTACTCTCCAAGTGCACAGCTGGCCGGCCAGCAAGGCGAAAAAGTTGCAGATGTCCTTCGTGCCGTTCTCCAGGACCGCGTACCGGAACGTCCCGGCGACGTCAAACTGAAGGGATCCCTCGGCTCGCTTGGAAAAAACGACGGATTCGGCAATATGCTCCAAAAGCCTATGACCGGTGTCCTCCCTCGTCTTGCCAAGTCAGGAGTCTTGTGGCTGAGCAAACGACATTAAAAAGAGATCGATCACAAGGTGTGATCGATCTCTTTGTTTATACATACGATTTCTCAAGCAGGCCGCCAAGATAACGGGCAAGCTCAAGCATGCCGTAAATGCCGGACGCAGCCTCGGCATCCGAGTTGTAATTCGTGTTTGTGTTAACGTCGTAAGTGAAAAGATTCCCTTCCGCATCCTGGATCGCTTCGATTCCTGCAACCTGAACGTTGTTCTCCTTTAAAAATGCCTCATAATGATCGACAATTTCCGGACGATAATTTTCCAGAATTTCAAACTTTGCTTTCGGTGCTTCCGCTTGTTGATCTGTCGGGCAGTAAATGTCTTCGATTGTGCAGGCATCAGCCGGACATAACTCAAATCCTTCTGATGTATCCACTTTCACCCCGTAGACAAACTTCCCACCGACAAATTCATGGCGGACGATGTAAGGTTCGGGAGCCTTGATATACTGTTGAATCAGCGTTATTCCATCGACCGGTTCCTCAAAGGACGGGCCGTCGATATATTCTCTCAGAGCTTCAGTCGAATGAAACAATTGAACCCCCTGACCTTTTCCGGCACGGTTATGCTTTGTGATGAAAGAGGATTGATCAAGCTTGCGGGCCGCTTCAAGAATGTTGTATCTGCCCACGGCTGTGATGGTTTTCGGTGTTTGAATACCTGCCTGATTCAAGGCCATGTACTGATTCACTTTACTTACCTCAAGACGAAGCGCGCGGCTGCCATTGATTACCGTCCGGCCGTGGCGTTCCAGCCAAGCAAGGACAGCCTCTGTATATTCCGGTGCAAAACGGTGATTTCTCGTATGAGACGATGCGCTGATCCTGTTATAAAAAATGCCTTCCGGAGGCTCGCTTGTCAGATCAAGCGTCCCTTGATCCAGATGCCATAACTCGTAGGGAAGATCCAATTCTTCCAGCCGTTCCGTCAAGTGGCCGGTCCATTCGTCGTTTTCATGAAGTACATAGATTTTACTCATGCCAGGACTCCTTTCATTTCGATACTTTCTTTATTTTATCATAAAATCCCGATAAAGTTACTAGGATATGATCCATCCACCGCCCTTTTTATCGACCCTTCAAAGGCACAGCATCCCTGGACGAAAAAACACCCTCCACGATGGAGGGTGTTGAGGTCAGCTTGCTTTCGTTGTAAGGACACGCTGCTGTTTCTGCACTTTGTGTTTGATCACCTGCCACACGAACCATGTGAAGACGGCTGTCCAGATGACGGCGCCTAATATCATGGATGTGGAGTAAGCAAGGCCGAATCCTTCCGGCGCATAAAAGATGTAGGTACTGACCACCGCAGTCATAAACAGCGCGGGCACACTGCAGATCCAGTGGAACTTAGCCTGCTTCATCAAATACATGGCTCCCGTCCAAAGCATGACGGTGGCCACTACCTGGTTCGACCAGCCGACATAACGCCAAAGGAAACTGTAGTCCATCTGTGTGAGCATGAAGGTTGGGATAGCGACAGGTACAGCAAGGAAAATCGTCGCCCATTTCCCATTCCATTCTTTATTCGTAAACCCTTTGAGCAGATCCACCAGCATCATTCGGGACGACCGAAGCGCTGTATCCCCTGTCGTAATGGGGAGGATGATGACACCGAGAACAGCAAGAATACCCCCGAGAGTCCCGAGCGTAGATGTACTGATTTCGTTGACCACGCCGGCCGGACCGCCTGCGTCAAGCGCCGTTTGAAGCTCTCCTGTGCCCCCGAAGAAGGCCATTCCAGCTGCGGCCCAGATCAAGGCAATGATACCCTCGGCAATCATTGCGCCATAAAATACTTTTCTTCCTTCGCTTTCTTTTTTCAACGTCCGGGCAAGGATCGGGCTTTGAGTACTATGAAACCCTGAAATGGCACCACAGGAAACGGTAACCATCAGCAGCGGCCAGATGGGAAGTTCCTGAGGATGGAGGTTCTCCACAGTCAGGTTTGGAACCGGGTGATCAAAGAAGAACAATCCAATTCCGATACTGACGGCCATAAAGATAAGAATCGCCCCGAAAACCGGGTACACTTTTCCGATAATTTTATTGATAGGAAGAACAGTCGCCACCAGAAAGTAAGCAAAAATAAGCAGGATACATGTAAAGAAACCAAGCGGTGTAACCTCTGCCATCAGCTGAGCCGGCCCTGCAGTAAATGCAGCGGCAACCAGCACCATCAAACCAATCGATAGAATATTAATGACGACACGGGCTGGGTTTCCAAGATATTTCCCTACAAGGCCGGGGAACTGCTCGCCTTTATGCCGAAGAGACATCATTCCAGAGAAGTAATCGTGGACCGCTCCTCCGAAAATTGATCCAATGACAATCCATATAAATGCAACGGGCCCGTAAAGAGCACCCATAACAGCACCAAAAATCGGTCCAAGCCCAGCGATATTGAGAAGCTGGATCAAGCTCGCTTTCCACCAGCTCATAGGCATGTAGTCAAATCCGTCATTTTGTTCATAGGCCGGTGTCGTCTTTTCGTCATTGATGACAAAAATGCGTTCGACCACCTTTCCATAAACCAAATAACCGAGAATAAGTAAAACAACAGATGCGATAAATGTGACCATCGCTGAGCCTCCTTCCAAATGAGAATATAAAAAGTATTCTAGCCGCTTCTTTGTCGAATAACAACCCATTATCTGAATATTTATTTTTTTATTCTTTTTTTTCTTGAAGTAAAGCGTTTGCACCTTAAAAGTACATAAAAAAGAGCCTTCTGCTCGATGCAGAAGGCTCTTTTTTATGTATGGAACCTGCCACCCTGTAGGAATGGTTAAGTTTCCCGCAGTCGTAATGATCGCAGGGCGGCATTACAGATAATTTAACACAACACGCCGAAAGCATCAAACCATGCATCCCTTCCTCTGTAAAAAAGGTTCACTGGTTTGAGCAGTGATAGCTGTCCTCATTTCCGAAACGATTCAAAAGGTCGTCCAGATCCTGGGAAATGCGCAGCAGCTCCGGATCCTCCGGGTTCTTATTATATATGTCATACATGTGTTTTCTTAATTCCTCAATCTGCTTTTCAAGTCTTTCTTTATAAGGCATGCCCTCAACTCCTTCCTCAATCATTTTCCCCGTTTCCTGAAGCCTAAACCGAAAAAAAACGGGAGACGTTCCTTTTAAAGAACGAAGGCCGCGGGTTAACCGCCGGCGGATAACGCTATGTCCAAAGAAAAAAACGTGGTAAACTTTAGCCACATACATAAAAGGAGGCAGAACCATGTTCCAAACGATTTCCACCACCCAGGCACCCGGTGCCATCGGACCTTACTCCCAGGCGGTTGACCTTGGCAGCCTTGTTTTTCTTTCCGGCCAGATCCCTCTGGATCCTGCTACGATGGAATTTGTATCCGATGACGTCACTGAACAGACCCATCAGGTTATGAAAAACTTGAAAGCTGTTCTGAAGGAAGCCGGTCTCGACTTTTCCCATGTAGCTAAAATGAATATCTACCTTGCTTCCATGGATGACTTTGCCGCTGTGAACGACGTATATGCCGGCTATTTGAAAGAACCTTATCCAGCACGCGCCGCCGTTGAGGTCAGCAGACTGCCTAAAGGAGCCAGAGTAGAAATCGAAGCCGTGGCTGTTCGAAAATAGCCAAAAACAGAGCCCTTACCGGCTCTGTTTTTTTAGTCTTCATCCTTAATATCAGGATCTTCCGGAATCGGGCTGTTCAAATACTCCTGAATCAATTCCCTGTAGTGTTCCATCTGCTCCAAATGCTTGGAGAATTGATGTTTATTGATCAGCCACTGCTCCCCATCATGGACCGTTTTAATTTTATTATGATGAATCAGATACTCGATATAGTCATCAGGAAGCTCCAGGTATGCAGCAGTTTCCTTTACAGTCATATACATAAGGACGCCCCCTTTCTCTCCCCTATTTTAACATGATTTCCACCACGAGCCGGTTTCTTTTTGTCTCACATCGGGAAATACTTCTTTAAGCAATCATAAGTTAAAGAAGGAGTGAACAAAGAGAGATGGCTTCTACATTTACATCCTCAAGCAATTCAGATGCTCAACAAACCAAGGAGGATATAAAACCATGGGTCCGCCGGCTGGCCCGGTTCGGTTTTATGGCCAAGGGAACGGTATACATGCTGATCGGCCTCCTCACTTTCATGGCAGTGATCGGTGTCGGGGGCGGAAAAACGACCGGAACATCCGGTATGTTCCGTACCGTGGCTCAAGTAGCTTTTGGTGAAATCCTGTTATGGGGTGTGGCCATCGGCCTGCTCGGCTACATTATCTGGCGGCTGATCGAAGCCGTTCTTGACCCGGCAAATAAAGGCAGTGACGCAAAAGGGATCATTACCCGGATTGGGTATGTCGTAGCTGCTGTCATTTATGGTGGTATTGCCTACAATGCAGTGAAAATCGCTATGAACTCAGGCTCAAGCGGCGGAAGTACGGAAAAAACCATGTCCGCGCAATTGTTATCCCAGCCTTTCGGTCAATGGCTCGTCGGAGCTGTCGGGCTCATTACGATCGGGTATGCCGTCTATGAATTTTACCAAGGATCCACAGGACGGTTTATGAAATCTTTCAATCATGGTGATATGGATAAACATCACCGAAAAGTAGCTGAAACGAGTGGACGCTTCGGTTTATCTGCCCGTGGCGTTGTGCTTGGTTTAATTGGGTTCTTCTTCATCAGGACCGCTTTGACGTCCAACCCTGATCAGGCTAAAGGCATGGACGGTGCTCTTTCTGAAATATCTCAGCAGCCCTTTGGGCAGGTCCTTCTCGGTATTGCTGGATTGGGATTGATGCTGTACGGCATTTATCAAATCGTCCGCGGGCGTTACACACGCATGAACTTCGGCGCAAAATGATTGCTGCAGACTTGATGTATGACGTTCGTGGTTGTGCTATACTAAGCCTACGAATGACATCAGGAGGACGTTATGCTTACATTTGAAGAAAAAGTTGCAATTATTGAAGAGTTTTCGGAATTAGACCGGAAAGATGTCTCGCTTGGACGAGTGAATTTCCACTATGAGGACAGCCTTTATGATAAGAAAATCATCGTATACCGCCTTCATCCAAATGGCAACGGCTTTGTCTATGCCGGTGAAATCGAAGGCGCAGACACGGATGAGCGCGGCATGATCAATATTAAAGACTACAGCGCCGATGCTTTGAGACATTTAATCAAAGAGGCGGTTGACTCGCTTTCCTTATCCCCGGCTGAAAAAAATCCGGTTATGGAAGAATGGCTGAACGATCGCGATCAGGCTTTGATTTTATTAAGAGAAGAAGACGGCTACAACGTCTATGCTGATGAAACATTGGAAGGCGCGTTCAACTCCTATCAGGAGGCAGCGTCTTTCCTTGAGCAGGAAGGATTCAGCCGTCTTTAAAAAAGAGCCCCTCGGGCTCTTTTTTTTTGGTTCCACCGACCCACCCAGCCTGCATAAGCTGTAATAAAGGAGGTCTGCGTCATGCAGCATTACTTCAGGCGGCAGGCAGAAACGGCAGTTGTTACAGCTTTTGCTCACGGAGACGTCAACGGAGACTCCATCACCGACTTTGTGTACTTGACCGGGTACCAGTCTTCCGACAGTCCGTACGTAACCGGCATTACGCTCATTATCCAGGACGGGCGTACCCAGCAGTTTTACAGTATTCCCCTCATTACAAACACTGGATATCAACCACGGCTGTTCTTAGGTGATTTCACGGGGGATGGCACCGATAATATTTTAATCAGTATGGACTCAGGCGGAAGCGGCGGTTTTGGTTATTACTATGTCTATGCATTCTTAAACAATCAGCCTTCTCTTCTATTTAATTATGAGACCTTCGATTCTTTATTTACGTATTCCGTCACTTACCAGAATGATTATAAAGTGGACGTGACGAATGAGACACTCGCCCTGTCTTTTATCATTGACCTGAGTAACCGCGGTGAGGACTATCTTTCTGAAATCTATGCTGATGACGGGACACTGCTCATCCCGATCGAAGGATCAGTATCCGGACTCAATCAGTTATATCCCATCGACTTCAACGGTGATGGTGTATATGAATTATTCGCATTCCAACGCGTCATCGGACGGTATAATGCCGATGGCCTCGGCCTCATCCAAACGCCCCTTTCCTGGAACGGGCAGCAGTTCATCCCTTTTTCCAATCAACAGTACCTCGCCGTTTCCGGACAATCATCCGAGTAAATAAATAAGTGTAGAATCAAATGCTCCGACTGGGAAATTTTAAGTTATAGAACGGTGAAATAGGGTATAGGTACAATAATGCTTATCGGAAGGAGACCAAAGATGGACAGTTTAAACCAAAGACTCGCGCAATACTTTGAAGATAACCAGACGAAACTTGTCAGTGAACTGCTTCCCGCAACATTGGACCAATTAGAAATCGACTATACCGATCAGGAATTGACTTATCACTTCGATATGCTGTCCCTGCTTCTTGATCGTGTGGCGAGAAGTCTTCTGCAGCATCCAGAGGAAACCAACGCCGCCGAAATCGGTTATGATACGAATAATTACCTCTACTCCCGTGGGGTGCTTCTCAAACAGACCGTAGATGTCCTCTGCGTTTTCCGCCTCTCCTTGATGAAGCACATGAGAAAATCAGACATGATCAAGGAAGCGAAGGTGGAAGAGGGCTTTCTCGTTACGGAAGAAGTGGTGACTGCCTTTGATGCAGCGATTCGTGCAACCACAGATAACTATAATAAATTGAAAGAACAAGAACATGAGAAAATCGAGAAGGACTTAAATGAAGTATCAACCCCAGTGGTGCTCATTGATGAATTTCAGGCTGTGCTGCCCCTGGTAGGAGAATTCTCACCGGACCGTTTTGAAGTCGTTAAAGATCATACCCTTCATAAAGTGAAAGAATACGGCCTGCGTCTGTTGTTCATTGATTTCTCCGGCATTGCCACGTTTGATGATGTATTCATTCATGACTTATTCAATCTAACGAAAACCATCAAACTGCTCGGTACGAGGACCGTCCTGACCGGCATCCGGACAGAAATGGCTATGGCTGCCATCGATTCAGAAATCAGCTTCAAAGAGCTGGAAACCTACAATGATTTGAAACAGGCACTGCTGTCCGTCAATCAAGACGGCTAACAAACTTCATTTGAACAGGAGAATGCATTGACCTATCCCCACTTTTCTACATAACCAATGGTCAATCCCAATAAAAAAAGCATCAAGCCAGGGCTTGATGCTTTTTCAAATGCTTTACTTTTGATTTGCATGAGAACGTGGAAACCTGAACAGAATCGCAAGAATTCCTGATAACGCCAGGAGAATGGGATAAAAGGCAAACGGTACAATGCTGACGGGTGATATACTCGCTACACTGGCGGCAGATAAGATCTGCGCCCCATACGGAATCAGCCCCTGCACCGAGCTTGAGAAGATATCAAGCACACTCGCCGATCGTTTAGGGTCAATCCCGAATCGTGAAGAGATTTGTTTAGCAAGCGGACCTGCCGTAATAATAGAAATGGTATTGTTCGCTGTTGACACGTTCACAGCGGCAACAAGGCCGGCGATGCTGAATTCACCGCCACGGCTGGAGCGGGCACGACTGCTGATTTTTTCTAATAGGAAATCGATTCCACCATTTCTGCGGATCAGCTCCACCAGACCTCCAAGAAGGATAACAAGCAGAGAAAGCTCCTGCATCCCGGCAAAACCATCTCCAATGAGAGTGATGAGTTCCATTCCTGAGAAATCCCCCATCAGAAGTCCAATCAGCCCGGCAGAGATCACGCCTCCCATTAAGACGAAGATGACATTAATCCCCATCACAGCAAACACGAGCACTCCAAGATAAGGAAGAACTTTGATGATTTCAAAACTTTGATCTCCCTGCGCGCTCCCCGATGCACCAGCGGTCAATACGCCATATATAACAGCTGTTACAATGGCTGCCGGAAGGACGATGAGAAAGTTGGCGCGGAATTTGTCCTTCATCTTCGTTCCCTGGGTACGGACAGCCGCAATGGTCGTATCAGAGATAATCGATAAGTTATCCCCAAACATCGCCCCACTAATGAGCGCTCCCAGAGTTAATGGAAGGGCCGATCCTGTCTGATCTGCAATACCGACTCCGATCGGCGCCAGCGCGACAATCGTTCCTACAGATGTCCCCATGGAAATGGAGATAAAACACGCAATAAGAAACAGGCCGACAATAAGCAGCTGTCCCGGCAGAACGGCCAGCCCGAGGTTAACTGTCGAATCTACCGCTCCCATCCCTTCAGCGACAGTGGAAAAGGCTCCGGCAAGCAGAAAAATGACGACCATCAGAATGATATTGGAATGCCCGCCTCCCTCCGTAAACTGCTGCAGCTTTGTCTGGAAATCCGTTTTTCTATTCATAAACAGGGCTGTTAAAATCGCTGCAAATATAGCGACCAGCACCGGCATTTGGTAGAAATCTCCGGTCCATATCCCAGAACCGATAAAAAGGACAATAAAGACGAGAAAAGGAATTAAGGCCAAGCCATTTCCCTTGATATTATTTTCTTTTTCCATACATGCTCCTTCTTTCTTCAAGATTAGAATCCTTTCATACTCTACCCTAATTCCCGCGTGGATATCAAGCATGAGAAACATTCCATTCATCACAGCGCCGACTTTTTTTAACGTTGAAGGATAAAAGTCGTAAAGGCCCCCTGAAAATGACAAAAAGAGCCGAAACCTATGAATGTAATGACCTCCCCTATTGAAATAAAATGAAAGGCGCCGCTGAATATCAGCGGCGCCTCTTTTTTATGAACAGCGTGTTTAGAAGAAGAAGAGATGAGCGATCAACGCGGCCACAGGCAGCGTGATTACGGTCCGCTGCAGGAAAATGATGAACAGTTCAAAGAAGTTGATCGGAATTTTAGATTTGATTAACAGAATGCCTATTTCCGACATGTAAATCAACTGCGTAAGAGACATGACTCCGATTATGAAACGGGTCAGCTCTGATTCAATCCCGCTCCCCACAACAGCCGGAAGAAACATGTCAGCAAACCCGACGATCATCGCAGGAGCTGCGGCTGATGCTTCCGGAATCTGGAGCAGCTGCAGCAGAGGCAGAAATGGGTACGATAAATACGTGAAGACGGGCGTGAATTCTGCAGCTACCAGCGCAACCGTTCCAAGAGCCATAACCAACGGAATCAATCCAAGCCAGATATCCAGTACATTATAAACCCCTTTTTTCACAACCGTTCCAGCACTTTTCACTTGATCGGCTTTTTCCACCGCTTTTTCCAATCCCCATCTGAATGAAGAGACTCCCTCCGGAACGACTTCATCAATCTGTTTGCCGACCGGTCCGTAATACGTTTCTTTTTTTCTCGACAGTGGAGGAATACGCGGGCAAATGACCGCAGCTACAATCCCGCAGACGACGACTGTAAAGTAGAAGGCAACGAACCGGTGATCGATATTCAGGAACTTGGCGATCACTAAACTGAAGGCAATGGAAGCAATGGAAAAGTTCGTAGCCACCACGGATGCTTCACGTTTAGAATAATAGCCTCCCTCATACTGCTGGGTCGTCAATAAAACCCCGACCGTCCCGCTCCCCATCCAGGAAGCCATTGCATCGACCGAAGACCGCCCCGGAAGCTTGAACAGGGGATGCATGACCTTCCGCACCACGGTACCGATAAAGTCCATCAGTCCGAATTCCAAAAGCAGCGGCATAAACAAGCTGGCGAACAAAAACCAGACCATCAATACAGGGATCAGATCGTTCAATACGACACCGCCGGTCAAATCCGACTGAATCACCGCCGGGCCCGTCTGGGTGAGAGTCAGAACCGCAAAAACAGCCCCAAAGAAACGGAAAGCCATCCAAAGCGGCCCTACATCAAATAATTGAAACAGGAAGGCCTCCGGTTTTCTCTTTTCCACGGGAACGAATTTCACGATGAACGTTCCGAGTGTCGAGAAGACGATGACCCCTGTCATAAAAGCTGGAATATAAGCAGCCATGGCCCCTTGAAGTCCATCCGCTAGAATTCCGAGCCCGATCGTTACTCTGCCATTGATAGAAATAGGTACGAGAAATAGTAGAATTCCGATGATAGAAGGAAGGATGAATTTCATCCACTGCTTCGTTGTATAAGCAGATGCTCCTGCTGTCTCTTTCATTTTTTCCTGTTGTAGTTCCATGCTTCTTCCTCCTCCGACATTTTTATAAGTATGAGTGCATAAATAAACATTTCTGATATTAAGTAACTATACAATCTATCGAATAAAAATTCAACAGGCTGTTCCGGTAATCCCTGAAACTTCCTTCTTTTTTTCAGAGAACAGCATAAAGAAAGGCCCGGAAGTCATTCTTCCGGGCCTTTCTCTTTATTTAGAATAATAGATTTGATAGGTTTGATAACTGTGTTTCAAAATGACTTTCAGCACTGTATACGTGGGTACAGCTATGATCATACCCACCACTCCGTACAAAGGAGCAGCGACGACAAGCAGCAGAATGACGGTGAGGGGATGAATATTCAGCTTCTCTCCAAAAACATAAGGTGCCACCAGATTCCCCTCCAGCTGCTGCACGACAACAAATATAATGACGACGTAAAACGCCATGGACGGCTCCTGCATGAGAGCCACACCGATCGCAGGCACAGCACCGATGACAGGACCTACAAAGGGAACGATGCAGGCAAACGCTGTAAAGAGTCCGAGAATAAGTGCAAAATCAAGACCGATGATCACGTATCCGATATAGGTAAGCACCCCATCGATTGCTGCCACGGTCACCTGTCCGACAATATAGGACGAAACGGTTTTATCTACATCCCGCAGCAGCTTTTCTCCCCGCGGTTTCAACTTCCCGGGAAGTCCCTTTTTTAAGAAAGGAAGAAGGCGGTCCCCATCCTTCAGTAAAAAGAATAAGACGAAAGGGACAATCACCAGAACCGAAGCGGCTCCGGCAACGGTTGTGAAGATATCGGACATATGGCTGCCGATCTGCTGGGTCAGTCCACCAAAATACTCCGTCACCCTTTGCTGGATATTCGCTGTGGAGACCATGCCCATATCATTCTTTTCCAAAGTGTCCGAGGCTTCTTCCGCAGTCTTTTTCACCTTGTCAGGAAGCTGGGATATATTGTTGATCTGTTTTTGAATGGTTGCATACAAAGCCCAGCCGGCCGCCGTTAACGCACCGCCAATCACAGCAAATACAAGGAGAATCGCCGCCGGTTTAGGAAGATAACGCGTCCTGCTTAAAACCTCCACAACAGGCCGGAGTATGTAAAAAAGAAAACCGGCGATTAAAATCGGATAAAAAAGCGTACCGAAAATGGTCTTTACTGGATAGAGAAATTCCAGCTTTTCAAGAAAATAAATGAGAATCAGGAAAAGTACAGCTCCTGTCACATATTTAAAATATGGATGCTTGATCCACATAAGTATCACATTCCTTTTTTTCTTGTCCTATTCACCTTTTCCCCCTGTGATAAACAGGGATTATTATACTCTTATAAAAAAAAAGCAAGACATACCGGTGCCTGCAGCATTTCATGAATCCAGCAGTTACGACAGACATCTTCCCCGCCGACTTTATCCATTTTAACGGAAGAAGCAGATAAAAGATTCATGAAGGCGACACGGATAATGGAACATCTTCTCACACTCCGAAAAAATATGTTAGATTTTCTAACATAAAGAGTGACAATTAAGACAATTCCCATTAGACTGATTATAACTTAAACAAAAAATGGAATCCGAACGGGAGTGATGTATAATGTCCAACCACTTGCGAGCGGCCGTTGACCAAATGAAAGAATACTATATTCAAAAGTTGATTGAAGCCGGCATCTATCAGGCTGCTGATGAAATACTCTACACCCTCACCTTGACTGAACTGGAAACGCTTGTATCACGATTGAACCGTCCTTAGCCGCCAAGGAGGAGAATGTATGTCGTATAAACATAAAAAGGTTATTTCCATCGGGACAGTCAATGAACTGACCGGGCTTTCCCTGAGACAAATCCGTTATTATGAAGAACGAGGACTTATTTATCCGGAGCGTACCAAACGCGGAACGCGCAAATATTCATTTTCCGATGTAGAAATACTTCTACAGATTGCAGATAAACGCGAGGAAGGTGTGCAGACCTATGAAATCAGGAAGGATCTGCAGAAAACGAAAAAGGGCAAAGTGATGGAACGAATGCTGCGCGGTCAATTAAATGCGCACTTCAAGATGAACAAATAACACGGCAGGCAGTCCCGGCCCCCCCAGGTCCCGGGGCTTTTTTTCTGCACAAAAAAACCGCCCTCCTTTTATGGGCGGCTTTCCATATCAAAATATAATGGATAATGAAGGCTGCAGCGTTCATTGAACCTGTGGCTGCAGGAAGGACAGCTGGATGTATTCATATATGCTTGAATGGTCATCTCATATCCGCAGTTTCCACAGAGAACCGCCCGCTTATTCCATTGTTCCCGGGGCCACCGGGACGGCTTGTGACCGGCATGTTCTTCATGGCAGGACCAGCAGGCATAGTACGTTCCACAGCAGTGGAATTTTAAAGCAATGATATCGATATCGCTGTGGTAATGGACGCAGCGTGTCTGAGCGTCCACTTGAGTTCCTTTAACATCATGCATCGTATCCTCTCCCTCCCTTTATTTTATCACATGAAGAAATCAGATCAGGCCTCTTTATAAAAAGGATAAAGCACGAACAGAACAAGGAGAAGAAAGCCTACACTCAACACCCCATACCATTGAAAATTCTCCCATAAAGTACCCACGGCCGTACTTCCGATGGCCACTCCGAGATAGTAGCTGATCAAATAAAACCCTGACGCTCCGCTCCGGTGGTGGGTCGCTGTTTTGCTGACAAGCGCGGAAGCCATGGAGTGAGCCACAAAAAACCCCATACACAAAAGCGACAGTCCGATCAGGATGCTCCAACCTTCTCTTACAGCAGTAAGAACTGTCCCTATCAGGAAAATCACGACACCGCAGAACATAACCTTCTTCAACCCTGCCTGATCCGAGATCCTGCCTGCAGCTGGAGGGGCCAGCACACCGAAAAGATAGGCGAAGTACGTGAAGGCAATCCACTTCAAAGGCCAGTGGAACGGGTCGCCCTCAAGATAAAAGGGCAGATACGTCCAAACCGCCGTAAAAACAATCTGCATCAAGATGCCAAGAAGAAACAACACAAGCAGCGGGACACTTTTTAAATGGATCAGCATGCCCTTTAAATCCACTACAAGATTTTGTTCGGCTTTTTCAAAGAAACGCTCCTTAGGAAAAAGCCAGAGAAACAAGACGGCAGCCAGTACTCCAAAGGCCGAAAACGACCAGAGGGTCATCTGCCAGTCAAATAAGTCGGTCAAGTAACCTCCGATGACACGTCCTCCCATGCCTCCAAGAGCATTACTGGAAATATACAAGGTCATCGCAAGACCGATATGCCTGTACGACACTTCCTCGCCCAGATACCCCATGGCAGCCGCTGGGATACCAGCCAGGAAGAACCCTTGGATAAAACGGAGCGTCACCATCCATTCAAATTCCGGCATGATCGGGATGAGGATTAAACTGAGAGCTGTGAAAAGGAGAGATCCCCGCATCACAAGCGCCCGTCCGTATCGATCCGCAGCAAAACCAAGAACGAACAGACCGAAAACCATAGCCGTAACACAGGCCGACATCAGCAAACTGGATTGTGTGGCTGTAATATCCAGTTCCGATGTAAAAACCGGAAGCAGCGGCTGAAAGACATAAAGGGTTGAAAATATAGACAAGGAAGCGAGCATCAGCGCGATGGTCACGCGCCAGAAACCCGCTTCTGATGGTGTATAGGGTTGATGCTGTGCAGCAGTCGCTTCCATGACATCCACTTCTTTCTATGAGTTAAAACGTTCCGGAAAAGAGGCCAGGTCCAGATCCCATACCATTGGGAGATAGAAATAGATAGCCAGAGTAATGAGGACAACCGCCACGACATTCAGCAGAAATCCTGCTTTTGCCATATCTGGAATACGAAGATATCCTGAACCAAAAACAACAGCGTTGGGCGGTGTAGCAACGGGCAGCATAAACGCACAGCTCGCAGCCATGCCTGCAGCAATCATTAAACTGTACGGATGAACAGAAATCGCACCGGCCAGAGAAGCCATAATCGGAAACATCATCGTTGCCGTTGCTGTGTTGGACGTAATCTCTGTCAAGAAAATCACCATGGCTGTGACAATGACGATAATCACCAGTAGATTGACCCCGTCAAGCACGGTCAGCTGGGTCCCGATCCACTCCGCCAGACCAG
This sequence comes from Halobacillus sp. ABH2_015, assembly GCF_056158945.1. Lineage (NCBI taxonomy): Bacteria > Bacillati > Bacillota > Bacilli > Caryophanales > Bacillaceae > Halobacillus > Halobacillus sp. ABH2_015. The sequence continues at coordinate 519,716 of NZ_JBSWUG010000002.1, read as the reverse complement.
TTTCCTGAAATCCGGACGCAATGGCAAGGCCCGCCCCGAACAAAAGGAGAATTCCCCATGGCAGCCCTTTTGCTGTATCCCAGTCAAGCAGATAGTCCCCTTTTCTATTCGACGAAGGAATGAGGAACAACAGCACAGCCGCTGTCATGGCAATCATCGTATCATTGATATTTTCGTTGATTTGAGCGAGAAAAAAGGAACGGGATATCCAGGCAGCCGCTGTAAGCGTAAAAACAGCCATGACGATTTTCTCCTCGGATGACATCGCCCCCAGCTCTTTCCTTTCCTTGTTGATCACCTTGCGTCCGCCCGGCAGCTCTTTGATTTTCATCGGGTAAGCGATCTTTACTAAGTAAAACCACGCCAAAGCGATAAAGATAACCGAAACAGGGACACCAAAGGCCATCCAGCCGGCAAAACTGATCTCAATATTGTACGTCTGCTCCACGATTCCTTTGAAAATCGTATTCGGGGGCGTTCCGATCAGCGTTGCCAGCCCACCGATGGAAGCACTATAAGCGACACCAAGCATGACGGCTTTCCCGAAGTTGAAATTACTGTGATCCACGGTTTCTCCCTGTTTTTTCAGTTGTTCAGAAGCCTGATAGATAACAGCCATACCGATCGGCACCATCATCATCGCTGTGGCAGTGTTGGAAATCCAGGCGGACAACAGACCGGTCGCAACCATAAACCCGAGTACAATCTGTTCTGTACTGGTCCCGACCGCATTAATAATGAACAAAGCTATCCGTTTATGAAGGTTCCATTTCTGCATGGATAATGCAATAAGGAAACCGCCCATAAAAAGAAAAATCGTATTATCGCCATAAGAGGAAGCTGTCGTTCCCCCATCAAGCCCTCCTGTAATCGGGAAAAGGACGAGGGGAAGCAGCGATGTCGCCGGAATGGGTACAGCCTCGGTAATCCACCATGTCGCAATCCAAAGGGTGCTGGCAAGGACTGCCACCGCACTGGCGGACAATCCATCCGCCTCCAGAAATAACAGCGTGAGCAGAAACAAAAGCGGCCCGAGTACAAGTCCGATTCTCTGTCTCCTATCAAAAGCTGGTCCAGGTTCTTCCTCGCTCGAGGCCGACGGTGCACCTGCACTTCCTGTGGAACCTGATCCCCCTGAGGCGAATGTCAGCAGCTCCTTCGCTTCTCGATGAAGCACCCACATCCGATTCCATACGTTTTTAAGTAAAGCCGTTTGACTCATGACCTTCCCCTCTCTCCCGCACATTTTTTGTCAAATATGTATGAATATTTACAAATTTTATCACAAGGTACCCTTGAATGTAAAAATAACGCTTACAAAGAAAAGAACTCCTGCCCCCATTAACTACTTCTGAGGCAGGAGCTTCCATTATTTATAAAGGAGGTAATCTTCTCTCAAATCATTGAAGTCTTCCAGGTCTTCTTCCCACTCTTCCTGGATATCTTCCACCGATCTGCCGTTTTCGACCGCTTCACGCACCCAGCCATTTCCAATCAAATAATCAAAGAAGGAAATACCTGAACTGTTCTCTGCACGGAAAGCGAAATCATCCGGATACAGATCATGAATGGTCTTTACGAGGGTCAGACCTGTTTCCACTGCTTTGTATTCATCCCGGTCGGTCACATGAATCTGCACGCCATGAGATAATTCTCCTGCATGCTTGGAAAAGGACGGGGTAAAGGAAGCGGCACGGAACATTACCCCCGGCAGATGATTGGCGTTCATGGCCTCAGCCAGCTCCGTACTGTTTATGAATGGCGCACCGATCAGCTCGAACGGCCGGGTCGTTCCCCGCCCTTCCGATACATTCGTCCCTTCGATCAACGCCGCTCCCGGATACACGTAGGCGGTGTCCACCGTCGGCATATTCGGTGATGGAGCGACAAAGGAAAGGCCTGTATCGTCATAGTCCATCTTGCGCTTCCATCCTTTCATTTCAATCACTTCCAAGTCAGCACCGATGTCATATTCTTCGTTGAAAAGCATCGCCAGCTCCCCGACTGTCATGCCGTGACGAAGCGGGATAGGGTAATTCCCTACAAACGATTGATAATCCATATCCAGCACCGGCCCCTCGACCGTGTCTCCGCTGATCGGGTTGGGACGATCCAGGACAATGAAAGGAATGTCATTTTCCTGTGCCGCTTCCATTGCATAGGCCATCGTATAAATGTACGTATAGAAGCGTGTACCTGCATCCTGGATATCAAACATCAGTACATCAATATCTTCAAGCATCTCAGGAGTCGGCTTCCGCGTCTCCCCATATAAGCTGTACACCGGAAGACCGGTCTGTTCATCGGTATAGAATTCCACATATTCCCCGGCCTGAGCACTCCCTCTGACTCCATGCTCCGGGCCATAGAGAGCCGTCAAGTCGATATCCTCGTCCTTATGGAGCCGGTCGACAATGCTGTTCAAGTCCTTATCCACACCTGTCGGATTCGTAATCAGGCCGACTTTTTTCCCTTCAATCAGCTCTTTCTTATCATCAAGCAGGACTTCCACCCCAAGCTTCAAGGCTTTTCCATTTTTATAATGTCCTTTATGCTTCCCATTGCTTCCATTGTGATCCGCCGTTACAACAGAAAATGTCGTCCAAGTCATGATCAGCACAAGTGCCGCAGCCAGCCATTTTTTCAAATGAACCTCTCCCCTTTTTTTAAAATTCAGTAACTCATTCCTGTTCCATAGTCATACAGCACACCGTTTTCCCCTGGAATGGTCACCGGAAGTGTTCCTGAAGGATGATTATCCCCGAAAATAGTCGACGCAGTGGCTGAGAAACTCGCATCCCTGAACCCGTACTGAGCGATATAAGCGTCCACTTCCGGATAAGCCATCACATCATAAGGATTTCTGATCCCGACGCCGATGACCGGTCCTTCGGCGATCTCCAGAATTTCCTGCATCCGCTGCATCTGCGGGTGATTCTGTGATCTCGTCCAGACATTATACGTATAGGTGCCCGCAATGACATAATCCGCTTCTTGAAGAGCCGTCCGCTCTTCGGACGTAAAGGCCTCAGAATTGTGATCAATCAACGTGGTCCGGTCATGGATCTTCTTCACAGCCTCTGCTAAGGAGGAGCTGAATGAATCACCGACAACGACGATGTTATCGTCTGTCTCTGCCTGAAGCGGCAGGACTTCCTCGTTCTTCACAAGAGTGATGGATTTCTCTGCGGCTTCCTTTTCCACCTGCCTATGTTCTTCTGAACCGACGACTTCTTCGGCATGCGCTACTTGTTCCTCAAGCGCAGGCGGCTGTTCAGATTTGATGATGCCCCGTTTGATTTTCAGAGTGAGAATCCGCTCTACAGAATTCTCAATGGTTTTCATTTCGATCTCCCCTGTGTCAACAGCCTCATAAATTCCACCCGCCACTTCTTCGAGTCCTACCGGCATAAGGACGATGTCTGTTCCGGCATTAATGGCGCGGATCACCGCATCCACAGGCCCAAAATGTTCCTGAATCGCATTCATATTCAACGCATCTGTAATCACAAGGCCTTCATAGCCCATCTCCTCACGCATCAGACCCGTCAGCACTTTTTCTGACAAAGTGGCCGGCAGAGCGATTTCTTCGCCGTCCTTTTTGGAAACGACTTTCGTATCATCGATTTCCGCGAAAGTGACATGAGCCGTCATGACAGCATCAATCCCGGCATCCATCACCTGTTGGAAGGGATACAATTCCACTTCCTTCAACCGTTCCTTGTCATACGGTACTTCCGGGAGACCGATATGGGAATCGACAGCCGTGTCCCCGTGCCCCGGAAAGTGCTTCGCTGTGGCGGCAACACCTGTTTCCTGAAGGCCTGACATATAAGCCTGTCCCATATCTGCCACAAGCTCGGGATTTCCGCCGAAGGACCTTACCCCGATGACCGGGTTATCCGGGTTGTTATTGACATCCATATCAGGTGCCAGGTTCATATTGATACCAAGAGCAGACAGCTCTTCCCCGATCGCCCGGCCTACATCCTGACTGATGTTTTCCGAACGTGTGGCTCCTAAAGCCATATTCCCCGGGAAATCCGTCCCGGACTGCAGACGGGTCACAATTCCGCCTTCCTGATCAATTGTGACAAGCAGTCCATATTTCTCAGCCGCCGCCTGATAGTCCGCCACAAGCTCTGTCGTCTGAGCGGTTGTTACGACATTCTCCCTGAATAAGATGACTCCGCCAAGATGATACTCCTTTACGAGATCTTCAATTTCAGGAAGCATTTTGGTAACATTCTCCCCGTTCCAATTCCGGAAGTCAGGCATCAGCATCTGACCGACTTTTTCTTTCATCGACATGTTCTCCATCGCATGGTGAACCAGGTCGTATTTCTGCCCTCTATTTTTTTGAATTTGGATTTCCGACTGTTTTTTACCACCTTTAACGTAGACGAAAATCCAATCTTTATCCCGTCCATTCGATACAGCAACCCAGGATCTACCAGGCTTCCCTGTGAAGGTCAGCTGCCCCTTGTCATCCACCTGGACCACCTTCTTATTCGAAGCTGCCCATGACAGCCCCTCTTCAACCTTTTTAAACGATCCATCCCCGTACACATGTAAGGCCGTTAAGTCGAACTGTCCATCTTTCACAGTCACATCCGCCTGTGGAACATTTTCGAGGAGCATGAGTTCCGGTCTCTCCGTTTCCTCTTCTGCCTTTACAGCCCCTTGTCCCGGGGGAAGTGCAAGACCGAGCACCAGCACAAACAAGGCACTCCACTTTCCAATTGTCTTCATCTGCCATTCCTCCTTATCCTTATTTATTTGTAAAAGGGCCACGGGTATCCGGAGCCGCTTCTGCAAAACGTTGAGATCGGAAAAAGACGGTCTATGTACAAACTTTTTGAAAGCGTTTGCAAATTGTGATAAAAGCGTAACGAATTATGATATAGTCGTCTATACCACTTTAGGCCCTGATCAGTCGCAAACTCCTGTTTTTCCCATCCCTTCCTAATGCGTCCAATGAATCATTTTGAAATGTTATGTCAAAAATGATGAAATATTTTGTAAATAAAGTACAAAGGGCACCCCTGGTGTCAGGAATGCCTTTTTCTTTACCGGCCGTACATACCGATTTCCTCTAATGCGCGATCCGTCAGCGATGTATCAACAGCTTGATCAAAATCCACATCACCACTTATGGCACCGTTCTCCTTGTACATCGCAAACTGCTTTTGAATATCTTCAACAAACATCCGGCCGTCGGGATCAAGACCCGTGACACCGACCTTCTTCCATATAGCCGGGTCTTTGAGAGCCGTATGTTTCGTCATCATTCCAATCACTTCATCCAATCCCTCCCCGTATAGGAAGGCGTCGTTATAATCACGGATCCCTTTTAAATACGCTGCCATGAACCGGACAGAAACTTCTTCTTCTTTTTCAACGAAGTCCGGTGACCCGAGAACCATAGCAATTTGAGCGTCGGGGGCATAATCGGTCGCATCTTTAAAGCGGACGTGAAGACCCTGCGCCTCGCCCTGGGTGATTAAAGGTTCGATCTGCAAGGCTGCATCGATCGACTTGCTGCCCATTGCTGCCAGCATATTCCCAAAATCGGACATCAGGACGAGCTCGACATCATCCTCTGTCAGACCGGCATGCTCAAGCATTCTTTGAAAAATGTAATCATCGACAGCATTCCTTGAAGAGACCGCAATCCGCTTCCCTTTCAAATCGGCATACTCCTGAATCTCCTCCTGCAGATCTTCGCGGATAACGAAGCTGAAATAAGAATTCCCTTCAAAGTAATGCCCTTTGTCGGCAATGATCTTTACATCAATGCCTTGGGCGATCGCGTTAAAGAAGGACGCTGTCGAGACACCACCGGCGATATCCACTTCTCCGGCGGCAAGAGCCGGAAGCATATCATCACTATTGGCAAAACTTGTAAACCGGATATCAATATTGTAATCTTCAAAATATCCTTTTTCCTTCGCAATGTAAAAGCCGGCCCCGGAAGCCGCACCATCCTCTGCAATGACGACCGTCGTTTTCTTCTCAAGCGGCTCCATATCTCCTGAAGGCGGGGGGCCTTCCCTCTGTTTCTCTTCCTCTACGGCGCCACAGCCGAACAGAAGAAAAAGGAATAATAAAAACGAAAGCAGGTGACAGACTTTTTTCACCATCATATTCCGACTCCTTTCAAATAGGGGAACGCGACTGCTGCACTTCGTTCTGCAGATGGTTCCAGACGCTGACAAAATGAGCGGCCATTTCCGGGTCAGAGCGGATCTGCTCCATCGTCCGTGGTCTTGGTGACTGGATATGGATTTCCTTAATGATCCTTCCCGGCTGCGCACTCATTAAAAGGATCCGGTCACTGAGAAGGAGGGCTTCATCAATGCTGTGGGTAATAAACAAGACCGTCTTTTTGGTTTCAGCCCAGATTGACAGCAGCTCTTCCTGCAGAATGAATTTGTTCTGCTCATCCAAGGCAGCAAAGGGTTCATCCATCAGAAGGATTTCCGGGTCATTGGCAAATGCTCTTGCAATGCTGACTCTCTGCTTCATCCCACCCGACAGTTCACGGGGATACAACTCGGAAAACTTTTCCAAGCCCGTTTTTTTGAGGTAATACGCTGTGCGCTCCTTTGTCACTTCATCAGGCGTGCGTCTCATCTTCAGACCGAAGCTCACATTCCCTTCCACTGTCAGCCATGGAATAACCCCCCGTTCCTGAAAAACCATGGACTGAAGTGGGCGCCCGTCTTTCTCCCTTGTGATGGCAAACGAGCCGGCACTCGGCTTTTCCAGCTCTGCCAATATTCGGAGAAGGGTCGTTTTTCCACAGCCGCTCGGACCGAGCAGGCAGATGAATTCACCGTCCTCGATGTTCATCGATATGTTTTCCAGCGCTGTTACTTTCGCATCTTTTTTATAAAATACTTTCGTTAAATCGTTCATGACGATTTTCGTACTCATTGGATCACCTCCATGGAAGAAGCTTCACCTGCAGGCCGCGCAGCAGAACTGAGAATAGGTAACCGAAGAACGAAATCACGATCAGCCCGACATACATCTCCTTCAACAGAAATGCTTTATAGGACGTCCAAATAAGATAACCGATTCCTGAATTTGCTCCCATCATTTCAGCAGCCACAATCGTCAACAGGGCAATCGCCTGCCCCATCTGGATACCTTCGAGCATGACAGGCAGAGACCCCGGGAGGGCGATTTTGAAGAAAAACTGTCTGGACCCCGCCCCGTAATTCTTTGCTACATCCAGATAAATCCGGTCGATGTTCGTCACCCCGGCCACGGTGTTGATGACAACTGGAAAAAAGACACTGCCGGCAATCGTTACAATCTTCGAAACTTCGCCGACCCCAAACATAATAATGATGATCGGCAGCAGCGCAAGCGTAGGGATGGGCATAACAGCCATAATCAACGGAGAGAGAAAATGGCGTGCCGGTGAATACAACCCCATAAATAAACCGATCGCCACCGCCGGGATAACCCCGAGTAAAAATCCTGAAGCAATCCGAAACAGGGAAATTCCAATATGATGAAACAGCTCACCGCTCTGCCCCAGCTCCCAAAATGTGAAGAGAATGGCACTCGGGGGTGGAAAGAAACGGGCATCGATCCATCCCATCCGCGAAAAACATTCCCAGACCAGAAGCAGGAAAACCGGTGATGACACCGTCAGAGCCTGCTTCAAGCGCTGCTGACGCTGTCTCTGCTTCCATTCCTGCTGTTCCATTTGAACCGGATCATCGCGGATCTCCTTAGCGCGATGTATCATCTTTCACCACCTCAATGGATACTGTATGTGCGAAGGCCCAGATGTGTGAGTTTTCCATTTATCCCCTTGTTAAACGAGGTGCCTCGTTATACAATGGTTTTAGAATAATTTGGAAAAGGTGTGAATCTATGGACCGGGAAATCATGAAAGGCAGCATCGATATTCTCATGTTGAACTTAGTCAACCGCAGAGACATGTATGGCTATGAGATTGTCAAACACCTGAAGGAGCAGAGTGACCAGCTTTACAATATGAGCGAAGGCACCCTCTATCCCGCTCTGAAACGACTGGAACGCAAAGAATGGCTGACGTCTTATTGGTCCGAAACAACCGGAGGACGGAGGAAATACTACCGCATCACCGATGAAGGCCGCACCATCCTGCAGCAGAAGCTTCAGGAATGGAAAAGTGTCAGCGACCTTATTTCTAAGACGTCGGAGGACCTGGCATGAAAAGAATTGAAAAGCATGTCGATCACATATTGAAGGAAATGCAGAGCACGAAAGAAGAACGGGAGGAAATCCGTGAAGAATTGACCACTCACCTTACGAGCGCCAAACAAAAGTATATCGATGAGGGTGAAAATGAAAAAAGAGCGGAGAAACTGGCCATCAAGGATTTTGGGGATGCCGGCATGATCGGGGGCGGTATCCAGGAAAGTCTGTACCCTTTCCAACGGGGACTGCTTTACTTGATCGGGTCCGGTACCATCCTGCTTGGTATCTTCATTCACCTTACAGCGACGTTCTCGTTCGGGGACCCCTGGCCTGGATGGCTTGCCATCCAGCTGTCACTCGGAATGCTCGTCGTTTTGACTGCCATCAACATAGCCTGGACCGGCCGGCATTATTGGTCCGTCAATGTGATTGTGTTCCTGACAATGTTATGGAATGCGTTCAACTATATGGTCGTACCCCCGTTTTATCAGCTGCAGGTCATCTTCATGAGCTTTTTCATAACCCTTCTTGTCCTCTTCTGCCTTGTTTTTATCGTACGGAATTCGTATAACGCTACTACGAGTCCTTCTGCTGATAAAAAAGAGCGGACAGTGACAACAATCAGCCACACCGTCAACCTTATCTATGGAGTGATGATCTCCGGGGCCGGTTTGTTCACCACATGGGGAGCGCTTGTTTTCGGCGGCATGAATGCCAGGGTCTTCCTCCCTTTGACAGCTGTAGCGGCCTGGCTGGCTTTCTACAAATATCAAATGAACATGATTGGAAGAAAGCCTGTCACAGCCATTTTTACCGGTCTATTGTTCTGCGCTCTGCTTGCAGGCCTGCCACTTACAATATTGAGTTGGATATAAAGGAGGATCTTTATGATTGATCTGCTTATTACGCTGGCCTGGTCGGTCTTTTTCTTATTCCTTATCATTGCAGGGTCGTTGGTGTGGATGAAAAAAAGAAAGGCTCTGCTTCTAACCACACAAGCCTTGACCGGGTACGGAGCTTTCATCCTTCTGGTTGGTTTACTGTTTCATTTAATCATAGGCATTTACGGAGTGATCTTCCTTCTATCCGGAGCCGTTTCGCACGTTTTATCGAAAGACTATGCTAAAGGAAGGTGAAGCTGTTGTCGCTGGTAAAGAAAAACATCCTGTTCATTAGCAGTATGGCCGTGCTGTTCGGCTTGTTGTACTGGACCGGGACATTCGCTGATTCTTCCGGCGGTCCGACCGGTCTCGGAGAAGCCCCTGATCTTTCCCATGATGATGAATCCATCGTCTTCACCTACCATCAGGACGGACACGGGAGTCTGTATACCGTTTCTTCCAGCGGTGGTGAAGCCGAGCGGTTGACGGAACCAGAGAAGGGAAAAGACGATACGCGTCCCGTTTTCGCTTCAGACGGGAAAGTCGCCTTTATCCGTCAATGGGAAGGCGATGTCCACCACCATCAACAGTTGATGCTGTGGGAGGAAGGGAAAACCACTCCTCTGCTTGATGAGGAAACGTACGTATCAGATATGAGTTTCTCTCCGGACGGCACCCGGTTATACCTTTTGAAAAATGAAGAATATAAGGACGTCTATGATGATGGCCGCACCCAGCCGACGGAATTCGATGTCTATAAACTGGCCATCGAATCCGGAGAAATGGAAGAGGTCACCGACTTGAATTCGGTCTCCATCAATTCTCTGCAGGTCATCAGCGAAGAGGAGCTGCTTTATAAACTGGATTATGAAAAGCATGCCATCGAGCGCCTTCAATTACCATCCGGAGAAACGACGACGATGTGGCCGGAATCCCTGTCCTATTCGAAAGCCCAGGAGCCGGTCGTCAGCGGCCCGCGCTTATCCCCTGATGGAAACACGGTCGCCTTTTCCGATGTGGCCTCCACAAATGAAAAAGGCACCTTCGAATATGAAATCTTCACGATGACTCCCAATGGGGAAAACATCAAGCAGATTACAAAAAGCTCCGTTCAGGCAGGGCATCCCCTGTTTTTCCGTTCGTCTGACCAGATTCTCTACACGATCGACCGGAACTTCGCAGGACGCGAACCCCAACGGGAATACTGGACCGTCGACACAGATGGAACAGACCGGAGACAGCTGAACATCACCATTCCATCTTCCGAGCAATAAAAAAAGCCCCGGAACCGGGGATCTATTAATCAGAAATGCCGATTACCAGGTGAAACCAACTCTATTCAAAATAGATGTACACCAAGCAGCCTACGAATGTCACGAGGAGCGTTCGGTTGTGACGCCTGCGGGAACAGCGCGAGCCGAAGATCCACTTGGGCAGGTGATTTTCCTGTCCAAGTCAGCTGAGGCCGTGCCCGCGGCAAGCATCCACCGATAAGCGGAACGTGACATCACTAAATGACGAGACAAAAAGAAGTCCAGTCTTCTATTTTACAGAACGCCGGACTTCTTTGTACTACGAAACAAAGACTTGGATTTCACAGTCGAAATACAGTCAAAGAGGATATCAGCCAAAAACAGGGATCCTTCAAACTTGAAAGTTCAAGGTTGAGGGCTTTATTTATCTTTATGCTGCTCGCTGGCTTCGATTTCTGAAGTAAGTTCTTCTATCTTCGTTTCCAACACTTTCATGAAAGTACTTTTATTCCCGGCCATATGTTTAGGCCGGATGGCTTCACCAAAAAAGGAAGCCATCTGGTCCTCCATTTGGTGAAGAAGCTTTTCCTCTTCCTTCTTCCGTTGATCGGCAGCCGTCTGCCATTTTTGGAGTTCTCCTTTTAACTGACGGACCTGCTCCTGCTCGACTTCGTACTGCTTTTGCAACTCTTCCAGTTCCTTTTTCCGCAGGGAGGCATCTTTTTGGAGAGAAGCTTTCTCCTGCTTTTCTTTTTGAAGCAGGCGCCGGCTTTCCAAGTAATTGTTCATTAAGAAGGCTTGGTCCTGCAGCATACGGCGGGTCCGTCTTCCTTCTTCCACAAACAACTTTTCTAATTCTTCCGCTTTCTTATGCCATTCCCTTTGTTTATCCTGCTCTCTTTGAATCTCGACTTTCAGTTCCGCATAACTTCTCTGCAGCATGGACGTATCCCGCTGAGACTGAAAAAAGCGCTGCTGATATTCCCCAAGCTCGGCCTCGAGCTGTTTCCTTCTAGCTTCTTCCTGTTTTTCAGATTCTTTCAGATCAACGACATGGGCCTGCCACTTCTTGATTTCTGCTTTATAGTGCTCTTCCTCCGTCCGGGCTTTTTCCAGCTGGAGTTCGTACGTCTGGTTTCTTTTAGCCAGTTCACCTTTCAGCACCGCTTCTTCTTCCGACCAGCGCCCGCTTTCCTGCTTCAATTGTTCATTTTCTTTTTTTAAACTTTCCAGCATGGAGTAGTGATAGTTTTCCTGATAATCCTGTACCTTTTTCTTATATTTATCCAGCTCTGAGCGGTAATAAATCACTTTCTGCTGCAGTTGTACAGCGTCTTTATTCATCACTTCCGCCTCCTCCATCCATACGTTTCACCCCATAGGCAAACGTTGTCCATCTATCCTTCTTTTCTATCCTATGAACCTTCAAGTCTGAATATCACCACCGCGCACAGGTGTGAGCTGACCTGTTTAGGCCAAAACGCCGTTTCGCTTTCATCATAGATGCTTATGATAGTAAAGAAGGGAGGGGAAAGGATGAGTCACAACGATCAACCTAAAAAATCGGACGCCGCGCCTTTACAGAGACCTCCTCGCCGAAAGCCGCGTAAAGGCGGCTGCTGCGGGAAACGCCGCTGAATAAAAAAACGTCTAGGAGTCTGACACCTAGACGTTTTGCATGTTCTTTATGCAGCCGGATCAATAAGGGTATAATTTCCGTTAATCTCCGTCCCTGCAGGAACCTGAATATAGACAGCCTCCTCGCCCCAATCGATATGAGTTCCTCTTCCCCGGTCCCCGCGTTCCCCGGAAAACTGGGTGAAAGGAAATTCAGAGGTGAACATTTGGTAATGAATATCTACCGGTTTTTCCACGCTCACCGTCAAGGTTTGCTGATTCATGGCCAAAGTCGGTTTGAATTCTTCCTGGACTTTTAAACCATCCACGTAGATCGGCGAGCGGTAATAAGAGGCTTGAACCCTCCCGGTTAGATCAGAAGTTTTTTCTATGAAAATACCCGGCCCACCTTCGTTTTCCACATAGGTTTCAAGTGTCAATGAGTGATCCTGAAGCTCAAAAGACCACTCTTTGACAAGGGTATCCTTGTTCACCTCATCCACTTTTCCCTCGGCAATCAACATAGGGATGGATATTTCTGATCGATTTTTTGAATGTGTGCTTTCCTCATTCATTGAAGCTGTTGTTTCAAAAGAAAGGAAAGCAGAGACAATCATCGATACCAGCAGAAGGACGAAATACCCTCCAAGCATCCATAACCCTGTTTTCCCCTGACCCAGGCGCATTTTCATCGTTCCTATAGAAGAAAACGCAGTGACGGCGACGACCAGAGCAAGAATAAGTATAGGCAGCAGAACCATCATCTTTTCACTTCCAATCGGTTTGAGATGAGAAAGGCGGTAACATAAGCAGCTGTACTGATGGCCAGACTCTTCATGATAAACAGCCAGAAATTCTGTTCAGAAAAAAGGAATTGGAAAAAGAAGCGATCCATGGAATACCCTGCGCTTTCCAAAGAAATCAAGAGGCCGATAAATAAGACGGGAAGCAGGATAACGAACATTTTGTTCCACTGGACTATCATCCCCGCAGCATAACCGAAGCCTGCAAACATAAAGATGGTCAGGATGAGCGATACAAGGCCCATGACATAGATTCCTGCTCCTTCTGCCCCGTTATTGCTCAAAAGCTCCTGTGAGGTAAAAAGAAAGACAACCACTTTTAAGAGATATCCAGAAAGTGACGCCGTGAACCCCGCAATCGAGCAGATGATCCACAAATAGATGATCGTAGACAACGTGCCGCTCGTGCGGTTGGTAACAAACGCAAAGTCATCTTCTCTGTAGGCTTTGGTCGTCAGAAGCAGCGCCGTCATAAATCCCCAGAAAATCGTAAAAATCATAATCATATCTGCATTGTAATAATCCACCTGAATATTGTAATTCATTCCTCCTGAACTGCTCATTCCCGTACCATTCAACGAAAAAAGAACGGCCAGAAGCTGAATGACCACCAACGACGTAAACACGCTGATATAGGCGCGCCATTTATAGCTGATTTGTTTTTTGACCACTTCCGCTGTTGATATGTCCGCTGAATACATCATCCAAGCCTCCTTTCCCATTTGCTTCTCCTGTCATATAAATGAAGGCATCGCTCGCTGAAACGGCTGACAGCTGGACACCATTCCGCTTCAACTCTTCTTTTTCCACCGTTGTGAGATCATTCTCAAGGATGATGGTCTTTTCGTGAGGTCCCTGCTTTTCTTCATATAAGAAAACCTTATGCTTCATCCACTCCGGCATGGATTCTTTCCGTCCGGATACCGCGACCGCATAGGACTTCATGTCTTCCATAGAGGTATGCAGCAGAAGATTTCCTTTATCCAGAAGGATGATCTCCTCCAGCATATCCTCCACCTCTTCCAGATGATGTGTGGATAGTAAGATCGTCCGCGGGTATGCCAGATAGTCTTTTAATAAGGCTCTGTAGAAATCCTTCCGAACCGCGGCATCCATCCCTGTAGTGGGTTCGTCAAAAATCGTAAGCGCTGAACGGGAAGCCAGGCCGATAATCATATTGAAGGTGCTCTCTTTTCCTTTGGACAGCTGGTTGTGACGACCTTTTGGGTGAAAACCGAAATAGTCAAACAAGTTCATCGCAAGTGTATGATCCCAATTATGATAAAAGCGGCGTCCCTCCTCTAAAATTTCCTTTAGCGTTAAGGACGTTGGAAAATTCATCTGATCATCAATGTAGATGCTGTTGGCTGATACCAAAAGATTGTTGAACGGGCGGTTCCCATAGACCTCAACTTCTCCATCACTTTCTTTCAAAAGACCTGCGAGAATCTTTAACAAGGTCGTTTTCCCTGCTCCGTTCCGGCCGGCAAGACCTGTGATTTTATTCTCCTCCACGGAGAAGGATACCCCATGGAGTGCTGTTCTTCTGCCGTACTTTTTCGTTACTTCTTCGCATTGAACGGCTTTCATTCTGATCCCCCCTTCCATGAGTTCCGGATAAGTTCAATAATCTCATTCTCTGACAGTTGAAGATAGCCGGCTTCTGTCACCACATCGTCAATCAACTGCTTTAATGTCTGGTTCTTCCGTTTCTCGATAATCATCTGCCTTGCCCCTTCGGCCACAAATTTACCGATTCCCCGCTTATCATAAAGAATCCCTTCCTCTGCCAATTTTGTAAGCCCTTTGGCCGCTGTTGCGGGATTGATATTGTATATGTCCGCCAGCTTATACTGCGAATAAACCTTCTCATCCACGTTCAAACCGCCATTCATGATTTCACTTTCGATCCATTCTGCGATTTGTATATAAATCGGTTTCATGCCATCTGTATCCAGGATCACTTTGATCACCTTCTCTCCGAATGGGTGCATTAGTGTTGTAATGTAGTATATTACACACCGGTTCTTTTGACAATAATATCCACACAAAAAAAGCTGATCTTATGAAAGATCAGCTTCCCGGCGCCGGATGATTTGAAAATCAGCTTCGTTTTTGCAGGTCCACACAGAGCTTCTGGTAAGCTTTAGACTCCTCCATCATCTGTTTATCCTGGTAGACTTTAGCAAGCCATTGGAGGGGCTCAGGGCGATCAGGCTGAAGCTCCATCTCCATTTGGAAACATTCCAGAGCCTGGTCCAGCTGGTGGAAACTATAGTACCCTTCCCCAAGTTCAAGGAGGTGATCGAGATCACCCGAAATCTCTTTCATCCGCACGATTTTCTCAAACGACGGGGATTGTTCAGACAAAGGTCGTATTCTTTCAATGATTTCTTCCATCTCCATCTTCTCAAACAAGGCTTCAATATATTTCTCTACCAGGTGTCCCGTCGATTCCGGTAGAACTGGAAGGATTTTCTCCAAAAGGATATGCACCGCATCAAGGGACTGCCGCATATCGATTTCATCAAGCATAGCCGCGGCCGATGCCATTTGGTCTGAGTGCGGCTGGATATCAAAGCGTTGAACGATGCCGGCCGATGGTTCTACTAAACGTTGATCAAGATAGCGGTCAAACAGGAAATCCGTGACTTGATCATAGGCAGGACGGCTGGATATGAGTGGTTCCAACAGAGACATTTGGTCCCGGGTCTCAAAGGTGTCCCTTACCAAATGAAGGAACGCTGCTGATTCTTCAGCAGATAAGGATGAGGGCAGGGAGTTGATTCTGTGGACAAGGTGTTCCACTTCCCTGTTTTCGTTAAGTAGGAGGCGCGACTTCTCTTCCATCGATGCATGGTCTTCGGCGTACAAACGATCGCGTTTGAATAAGGAAGCGTCCTGCGTTTCGTAAGCTTCTGATGCGGAAGCAAAAGCGAGGTCATGGCTGATTTCCTGTACGAACCGGCTCTCAGGCGCCAGACGCACCATTTCCCGTACGATTGTGTAGGATTCAAACATTTTACCTTCCCGTCTACACGTATAAAAGACAGCTTTCATATCAGCAAGCAGTTGTTTTTTAGGAATAAAAGATTCAAAGAGAGTGAGGATCCGGCTTTGTTCCTGCCTTGTAAAATGCCGGGCAGCTTTCTTTTTCAACTGGGGATAGTTGATTTTCTGAAGGGGTTTTTCTGCGTCTAACAATCTCGTAAGGAGGGGATGCGGCTGGTCATAAACCAAGCCTTCTTTCCATACACGGGAAGCGTAGGAGGTCCGCTTCATCTTTTTCGTCTTAACAGCCGTCAGGAAGGTCTGCTTGAAAAAGAACAGCAGCCAGCAGTTTTCATCATCATATCCTTCTATCAGCTGTGTCTGTTCATAAAAGGCAGCCCGCTCCGCTTTTATCCGTAAAGGCTGTTTCTGCTTCGGAATCGACAGGTCTATCATCGTCATACAATCAACCTCCTTTATTTCTACCTTCACTATACCATAACTTTTTCCAATCCCTCCAACTAAAAAATATAAGCCGATGTCGTGTACCAGGCCCATCCCGCCTCTTGCAGCACGGGTTCATAGAAGATTTACCTTGTAACACTGATGTTACATATGTAACAAATCTCCTCTCTTACAAAAGCTGTCAAGGCGCACTTTTATGAAATTTATAATCGAAATGGATAACTCTTCCTATGCTTCCTTCCGCCCTCTATTAAATTATGAGACTATTCTGTTCACGCCGCCGTTGGGTTCAGTCGTTCTTCCACAGGGGATGCTCCCATATGCTCTATCTCTCAGAATGGCAGTTTCCAGATTCAACCTCCTATATTACACGATCTTGATGGTACGATAGAGTTGTTCCAAACAACACAACTCATCAAGGAGGAATTTTAGATTATGAAAAAGCCACTTATTCTGACAGGCGCACTTGCGCTGTCTCTACTAGCATCACCAGCCACATCCCTTGCTTCTACAGGTGAGGTTCAGAAAGACTATCAGGTTCAAACGAAAACCATTCAAATAGATTCCAGTCAGGTGAACGACTGGGTAAAACAAAATGAAGAGGCATTGAACAATGGTCAGTATGATCAATTGGATGTACAGTCTCTGCTTAAACAATTCAATTGGAATGCCCAGCCTTCTGAGCAGGCACCCGTAGAAGAGCAGCCGGCCCAGCAAGAGGAGCCTGCGCAACCGGCAGAAGAAGAAGCTGCACCACAGCCGGCACCTGAAGAAACAACAGCATCAGAAGAAGAAGCTCAAGCGCAGGATTCCGCCCAGGAAGAGAATGTTTCTTCTGACGTATCCGCTTTTGAAAAAGAAGTGGTGGAACTTACGAACCAGGAACGTGAAAAACAGGGTCTTGAACCACTGGAACTGGATACAGAGCTCAGCGGAGTAGCGGAGGACAAGTCTCTCGATATGCAGAACAATGACTATTTCTCCCATAACAGCCCGACGTACGGTTCTCCATTTGATATGATGGATCAATATGGTATTGACTACCGCACAGCCGGTGAAAACATCGCTATGGGACAGACATCTCCAGAGCAGGTTGTTGAAGGCTGGATGAACAGCCAGGGGCACCGAGAAAACATTATGAACCCTGACTTCACCCACATCGGTGTAGGTCACGCCGAAGAAGGCAACTACTGGACACAAATGTTCATTGGTAAATAACAGACGATAGAAAAAAGCCACCGGATTTCCGGTGGCTTTTTAGCTTGTAGAGAAACCTTTTTTCTAGTGACTCCAAAAGAGTGGTCATCCATACTTGGTCATGGATAGGATTGTTCCCACGCAGGCGGCCGTAACGCAGCTTGTCCTGTTCTTTTGAAACAGCGGAGGAGCTGTACTCAACGTTCTCTTTTATCATAGGGTAAAGCAGTCTTCCCACAGGCATCGGCACGAGGAGCGTTCGGTGGTGACGCCTGCGGGAACCATCCACCCAAAAAGCGGAACGTGTCCCCCTCACCACGACATGCGGACAACTCTAACTGGATAACACAGATTTTTCTATCTCTATCGGGTAGGTCTTTCGTCCAAAATGACTTTTTTTCTTTTTTATGGGAAGAAAAAGTATTGCCTTTTGTCAGAATATTTCATAAAATCAATCATACTTTAACTATATCAAATACGAAGGAAGTGGTCGGTTTGAATAAACATACGGTGAGTCACCTCTATCATGTCTGCCCCTTATGTCAAGGAACAGGAGCCTACAAAGAATATGATGACAGCAAGGCTAATATGATTATGGACCATTACAGCCGCGTCAATCATGCCAGTGAGAAAGCGGCTTGGAAACTGGCCGTCGAGGAAACCAGTTATGAAACCAAGTGCAGCCGCTGCCACGGAAGCGGTCACGTATTAAATGATGAGGGAGAGGAAGTGTACAAGGCACTAAAGCAGTTCGCTTGAATCCTCCAAGGAAGACGGGCATGAAGCCCGTCTTTTTTTATACGTTCTCCTCCAGCAGGTGAACAGCTCGGTCTGTTGTTTCTTTCATGGTATCGGCGATTTTTCCATTATCATCCGTCAATGACTCTACTGTGGCACTCATCTGCTCCATTCCGGCGCTCGACTCCTCGATGACGGCTGCCAGATCTCCGCTCCAGCGATCAATTTCCGTACTGCTTTCTACAACCCGGCCCGCCGCTTCATTCGTTTGATCAAAGCTTTGATTGATGTCTATAAGCACGCGGCTCAGCTCCTGGAAGGTGCCGTGTATATCTGTAGAAGAAGATTGTATCGAAGACATCTTCTCTACACTTACCTCCATCTTGGACAAGGTTTCTGCATTATTCTGGCTGACTTCAAGAAGATTCTCAGTGATTTGATCAGCCGCCCGCTTGGTTACTTCGGCAAGCTTGCGGATTTCCTCAGCGACAACAGAAAAGCCTCTGCCGGCTTCCCCTGCTCTCGCAGCCTCAATGGACGCATTCAAAGCGAGAAGATTCGTCTGCTCTGAAATTTTCTTAATATCTTTAGAGAAGCTGTCGGTTTCCTTCACTTTTTCACTAAGTGTATAGAAGGTTTCTTTCAAATCATGGATAAACGCGTGAACCTCCTCCACACCCTTGGTAAACCTATGTACCTTTGTTTTTCCCTCTCCGGTCAATTCCCCTGCCCGGCCGGTCTCTTCCTTCAGTGTATCCATAAGACCGCTCAACTCTTCCATTTCGGTACGCGAAGAACTGGACTGGTCGGAAATGGCAGTAATCTGTCCGCTCTGATGATGGCTGCCAGCCGCTACTTCCTGAATGGCATGCCTCATTTCTGCCTGCGATACCCGATTCCGCTGTACATGCTCGTTCACCTTGGACAAATCATCAATGATCACACTTACATGCTCTTCCAATGTGCGGCGTTTTTCCTGTTCCACCTTGGAGCGTTGTTCGGCTTCCAGAAGGAGCTTTCTGATAAATGTATCCTGCCGGTTGCCAAGGTAGATCAAGACTCCGAGAAGCAGGCCCATGAGAATGTAGACCAACAGGATTGTCGGTGCCTCCTCAAGAATGGCGTCCTTATTGACCGTACTTAAAAAAGTGCCTGTCAGAATCGTGACCAATCCGAGTCCATACCCAAGCGCAAAGACAGCCGCCTTGTAATGAACGACGGAAAAGATGGCCAGGAAATAACTCACTAATATAATGGTCCATCCCCCGCCCGTCACCCATATCCCGGCCATTGTAAATACTTGGACGAGAACAACACTGATGTAAGGGAACCAGCTGTCTTTTCTCATAACAAATGTAAGGACCGTATACAAAAGCGTATATAAAAGCATTTCTGTGCCGAACATCGCCACAGCCGCCATGTCTTGTTCTACGAAAGACTTCAAAAAAGCAGCAGCAAGAGAGATCCCGAAACCAGCAAATAAAAGGCCGTTTTTCTTCTTCATGTCCTTCTGCTTCATTGCTTCTACGTTATTCATACTCTTCTCTCCTTATGGCCGGATGTCGGACTTGAACACAGTGAACCCATCATCCGCCATGACGGTTGTTCCATTGATGGAACGGGACACATCGGAAGCTAAAAAGGCCACCACACCAGCGACTTCCTCCGGCTCAATCAGCTTTCTCGTCAACTGCTGATGCTCCATATATTCCAGAAGGCCGGCTTTCCTGTAACCGTCTACAATTTTCGTATTCACACCACCCGGTCCGATTGCGACAACACGTATGCCGTGTGGAGCAAGCTCTAAAGCTCCATGCTTTGTAAGCGTGACGACCGCTCCTTTTGCTGCCTGGTAGCCGGTAATACCAAGCGTTCCTGTAAATCCGAAAACAGAAGCATTGTTGATAATCACCCCCTGCACATCAAGCTCTTTCATTTTCTTGGCTGCAGCCAGCATTCCATAATAGACCCCGTGCTGATTCACATCGACAACCGCGTGATAGTCTTCCGGGGTATGCTCAAGGAAGGGCTTATTGACGCCGATCCCTGCATTGTTGAACATAATATCGATCGTACCAAAGGCATCGACAGCGGTTTCCACCAACGCTTCCACCTCATTATAGGCAGTCACGTCCGTTTTACAGAAAACAGCTTCTCCGCCTTGCTTTCTTAATGCTTCAACGACCTGCTCTCCTTGGTGCTCATTGATATCCGCCAGCACCACCCGTGCTCCCTGGCGGATCATCTCCTCTGCAGCAGCTTTCCCGATTCCATCGGAACCACCGGTAATAACAGCCACTCTACCTTCTAAATTCATATGCTCATCTCCTAAAAAGTTCTATCTTCTACTATATCGGCAGGATGGAAGATTATTGAAGGATGACTGTCTCTAATGAAAAAAAGACGCAGGGGTATGCTAGCTTATAGCTGGCTGAGCATTTACTTTGAATTTGAGACAAAAAGAACGTACCCTGAAAGAGCTTACGATAAGGAAAGGTGGCAGAAGACATGCTTTTTGATTCATTCCATTTAGACAGCAGAACACTCCAAAACCGTTATGTTGTGGCACCAATGACCAGGATCAGCGCAGAGGCTGATGGCCGTGCCAACGATACAATGAAAGAATATTACCGCCGTTTTGCTAAAGGCGGCTTTGCAGCCATTATCAGCGAAGGCATCTACACAGATCAGAGCTTCAGCCAGGGCTACAACAATCAACCAGGCCTTGCGACAGATATTCAGGCGGATGCATGGAAACCCGTGATAGAAGCGGTTCACGATGAAGGCTCCATCATGATTGCCCAGCTGATGCACGCGGGAGGCCAAAGTCAGGGGAATGCTTATACAGATGAAACCATCGCTCCATCTGCCATCGCCCCTAAAGGCGAACAGCTTGGCTTCTACGGGGGATCAGGTCCGTTCCAGACGCCTAGAGCGATGGATGAACCAGACCTGACGGAGACGAAAATGAGTTTTGTCGACAGTGCCAAGCGCGCAAAAGCTGCTGGTTTTGACGGCGTGGAAATCCACGGTGCCAACGGCTATCTGCTGGATCAGTTCCTGACCGATTACTTAAACCACAGAGAAGACGCTTATGGGGGTTCTGTAGAAAACCGGCTGCGTTACGTCCTTGAAGTGGTAGATGAAGTCCTTGCAGCCGTAGGAGAAGACTTTATCGTCGGTATCCGGATTTCGCAAGGGAAAGTAGCCGATCAAGCCCATAAATGGGCCGGTGGTGAAAAAGAAGCGGAAGAAATCTTCGGAGTTCTCGGTAAAACCGGTCTCGACTATATCCACGTCACAGACGGTGATGCTGCTGCCGCTTCCTTCGGTGAGGGAACAAGAACACTGGCAGAAGCAGCAAAAGCGTTCAGCAAAATTACAGTGATCGCCAATGGTCAGCTCCAGGACCCGGAAAAAGCCGAAGCCCTTCTGACTTCCGGGCAAGCCCATCTCGTTTCCATTGGGACCGGTGCTCTTGCAAATCCGGATCTTCCGAACAAAGTGAAAGACAGCAAAGAGTTGAATGCCTTTGATTTCGAGAAAATCCTCCTGCCTCAGGCAGAAGTGAAAGAAGTAGAATTGAAACATGAGATATACACGAAAGAATAACAAGAAAGGCAGCGGATTTCCCGCTGCCTTCAGCTTGTAGAGAAACCTCAGTTTCTTTACAAGCTTTTTTTCTTTCTTACCGCCAGGAGTCGAAGGGGCACCGCTCCTTGGAACTTCTTTAACATCGAAAAAGACTCCCCTTGACCCAGCTCACCCTTGCTGGATGGAGGACAATCTTTTTCATATCCCGGCAGAAAGCCGTCATCAGCGCCTGTTCCTTCCCATTTTCTTTTCCACGCAAGCGGGAATAGCGCAGCCCATGCCGTTCTTTTAAATGTGCGAACCTGCGTATGGCACAATTTCTCTCCTATATTCTAACGTCCGCACGAGGAGCGTTCGGTGGTGATGCCTGCGGGAACAGCACGGGCCGAAGATCCACTTGGTCAAATGGTTTTCTTGACCAAGTTAGCTGAGGCCGTGCCCGCGGCAAGCATCCACCGGTAAGCGGAATGTGATCCTTCCCACGACAAATAGACAACTCTAACTGGTTAACACAGGCTTTTTCTACAGCCAAAAGGCAGCCGATTTCCCGCTGCCTTTTTACTTCCCTTTATTCAGCTGCTCATCAAGGAGTTCAATCTCTTCTCGCGTTTCACGGCTTAACCAAAGCTCCTCTTCCCCTTTTTGAACATGGAGAAACGGTCCTTCGCTTTGGTCATGGATGAAAAGACGTGCAGGTCCATAAGGTTCCTCCAGGCGGAACTGCCCCTTCAATTGTCCGGCTGCCGCAAAACCATTGGACTTTAAGATAACTTCTGGAAGTTCTTCTTCAATCGCAACCTCATCAATATCCTCAAGCTCCCATTCCAACCCGTACATCCCGGAAATCTCCAGGTGTGTATCCGTCACTGTGACTTCGTTTTCCATCACGCTGAAATACGTTAAAACACCGATGCCTGAAATGACCAGAATGCCCAGGATCGATGTGATCCAAAGACTCTTTTTTCTTTTTTCAGGGACTTCATACATCTGCACGCGGACCGCGCCTCCCAGCACAACGAGGAGGAAGACAGCCAGACTGATCTCCAAACCATATGGAACCGGAAGCAATCCGATTATAAAGACACCTGCAAACAGAAGGAATATAAGGAGTAGCAGCCGTTCGACCGCTTTCACATACCCATTTTCCATCAGGATACGCTTTTCCTCCTCAGGACGACTGGAAAACCCAGATATAAGACCGTACTCTTTCCGCTTCACTACAAGGAAAGTCAGGCCTCCCGTAATGATGAGCGCAGCCCCCATGGCTATGCTGAAAACTATTGTCCCTGCATCCATTGGTACACCTCCTTCTTATGTCTTTTCTTTTATACGAAGCCGCTGCTCCGAACGTTCCCATCCATTTTTTGAAACCCTTCTCTTTTCTTGTCCGTAACCATAAGAGAAAGCAGGTGACGAATGATGAAAAAGCTGATGGGATGGATGCTTGCTCTGGTTGTTTTTTTCATTCCGCTTCAAGCATCCGCAGTAGAGTTAACCATCGAGGATACGAAGATTAACGCAGACCTTAAGAAAAACGGGGATGTTCATGTAACCGAAGTCCATACCTACACCTTTGAAGGGGATTTCAACGGCATTACCCGGACACTGCTGCCTAAGGAGGGCACATCGATTACGAATGTCCAGGCAGAGGAAAAAGGACAGGAACTTCGTATCGAGCAGGAGGACCATACCTACAAAGTGTTCAGAGACGGTGAAGATGAAACCATCACGATTGATTTATCCTACACCATTCAGAATGGTGTCGAGGTCTTTACGGATGCAGCTCAGTTCTACTATGCATTTTTTGATAAGAGCAATGAAAGTGATTATGAGCAGATGTCCATTACCGTTACACCCCCGGAAAAAGCAGAAGTAAGCACAGCCTATGGAGAAGATTCCGCTTATCAAACCGAGACCATTCAAGAAGACGGGCGTGTCCTATTTGATATGGGCTATGTAAACAGTGGAACGAATGGAAATATCCGTGTCGCATACCCGGCAGACGTGTTTCCGGAAGCCGAGGCTTCTGACACTGCTATACTGAGCAGCATCCAGAACCAAAAACAAGAGTTGGATGAAACGATGGCGGCTCGTCAGGAAGCCGTCAACAATTGGAAAACGGCTGCCCCTTTCCTCCTGACTCTAACGGCTGCGGCTGCCATTCTTCTATTAGGAACAGGATTTGTCAATCGTTCTGCCGTAAGCCAGGAAGCTCAGCGGCAGAGAGTCGGAAACGGCTTTTTTCCGACAGAGGAAATGAGCCTGCCCGCGTTGATTTATTTCACCAATCATGGGCAGATCACCCATTCAGCCGTTACAGCATCCCTGCTGCATATGATTGACAAAGGCAGCATCAGACAGCATTCCGAAAAAGAATTTGAACTCGTCAGCCGGAAAACAGACAAAGACCACGAGAAGCAGCTGATCACCTGGCTGTTTGATGATATAGCAGAAGGAAATCTGCTTCACATCGACGATCTGGAAGCTTATGCAGAAGAAGAGAAGAACCAGGAACATTACCGGCTGGCCTTTCAGAAATGGAAGGAAATCGTACGCTGGGAATACCAAAGTCTCAAACTTCGGAAAGAAAACACTTGGCAGCGGTGGACAGCGTTAGGGATGTCGTTTGTCAGTTTGGCTCTCATCTTTATCTTTGGCTACTACACACTGATTCCATCTATGTCAGCAATGATTGGTTTTTCACTCTTTTTCATCATTTTCACGGTCGTGTACAGACCTTTAACCGCAAGAGGGCATCGTGTCCGCGAACAAGCAGAACCCTACAAGACTGGGCACCTGCAGAAAAATGGAGAAGACGAAGCCGGGATCCCTGCTCTGCTCTACCAGATCGGCTTTGGAAAACAGAAGTGGCGGGCAGGGCATCCTTCTTCCTCTTCAACCAATCAGGCTGCTCTATTTCTTATACTGGCAGCAATTTTGGACGCCGGTTTTGACAGAGCAGACACCCACACCGCTGTGTCCGCTGCCTCCTCATCAGGAACAAGCGGAGGGGGAGCTGGTGTCGGAGGCGGCGGTGGAGGATCCGGGGGTTTTTAAATCCCCCCCCTCCTCCCTGTCTTCCTGAAGAAATTCTCTGGATATATCGATGAAATCCTTTAATGGCGGAGAAAGCCATTTATCTTTATGCCACGCCAGCTGCGTAAATAAAGGAGGCTGGGGGCTTTTCCACCCCAAATCAACGATCCTCCCTTCAGAAAGTTCACGTTCAACGACCATTTGAGGAAGCGCAGCAATTCCAAGGCCGGCGATGACACACTGCTTAATCGCTTCGATACTCCCGAATTCCAGCTTATTAAGAGGGGAAATTTCCGAAGCGGCACATACTTGTTCCAAAAGGCTTCGATACGAGCAGCCTTCTTCTGTAAGAAGCAGAGGCTGCCGTTCAATATCACTCAGTTGAAAGGCTTCATTGTCCTTCAACCAGGCATCCGCACCTGCGACAAGCTTAATATCCTCCTGCAGCAAAGGCTCTATCGTCAAAGACTCTTCCGGCCTGGACGTATCCATGATAAAGGCCGCATCCAGTCGTCCATCCATCAGATCCCTGCGGGCGTGAGCATCGGAATGGGCAGGCTTAAAGATTAACTCCACGTGAGGATGACGGCTTTTGAAAGCCTTCAATACAGGCGGGAGCCGGTACGTACACTGACTTTCCTGGGCACCGATCGTAAGCCTCTCCCTCATCCCGTCTTCTCCGTTAAGTGCCAAACGAGCATCCGAGCTGAGTTTCACCATCTTCTCAGCATACCCTTTAAACTGGTGGCCGGCCTCTGTCAGCACCAGCTTCTTTCCGAGACGTTCAAATAATGGGCGTCCAAGTTGAGCTTCCAGCGATTTAATCTGAGCGGTGACACTGGATTGGGCAAAATTGAGCATAGAAGCGGTTTTCGTGAAATTCAAGGTTTCTGCTGCCGTTAAAAATGTGACAAGCTGCTTTTCATCCATTATTAATTCTCCCATCGTTTTTTTCGATGATAACCATTCAAATCATCCGTTTTTATGATTAATGGTTTTAGTATAAGCTAAACGAAGAAGAGAAACAAAAGGAGGTAAAAGAATGAAAATTGCTGTACTGAATGGCGGAAGCCGGCAAGGCGGAAACACAAACATACTTACGGAAAGGTTGGTAAAAGGGCTGGAAGTAACCACTTTTCATCTCGAAGCCTATACCATTAAACCGATCATGGACGGCCGGCATGACGAAGGCGGGTTTCAGCCGGTGGACGATGACTACGAATCCCTGATGGAACAAGTGATGAGTCATGATCTTCTTATTTTTGCTACACCTGTTTACTGGTATTCCATGTCTGCAGCAATGAAACTGTTTATCGACCGGTGGTCCCAGACAATGCGGGAGCCTGAATACGGAGATTTCCGTGAACGGATGTCCAAAAAGCAGGCTGTCGTCCTTGCAGTGGGTGGAGATTCTCCTTATATGAAAGCTCTCCCGCTTCTACAGCAGTTCCAGCATATTTTCCAGTTTGTACACCTGCCTTTTTCAGGTTACGTGCTTGGACAGGCGAACAAACCCGGGGAAATATGGAAGGATCAGCAAGCCTTATTCGCAGCAGATGAGATGAACAAAAAACTCCATACCTTGATAAAGGCATAAAAAAATCCTGGAGCACCAATGCTCCAGGATTTTTCATTTTTATAGGAAGACGAAATACATGATAAACAATCCGCCCAGTGTATACATAATCGGGTGAACCTGCTTCCATTCTCTGCGGGCAATCATCGCAAATGGATAAAGAATGAACCCAAGAGCGATTCCTGTGGCAACACTATACGTGAGCGGCATCATAATAATCGTAACAAACGCGGGTATTGTCACTTCCAGCCGGCTCCAGTCGATTTCTTTGACTTCTACGGCCATCAACGCCCCGACAATAATCAACGCCGGCGCTGTAACTTCAGGAGTAACGACACCGAGAAGCGGTGAAAAGAACAAAGCGATGAAGAAGCAGGCGGAAATGATGACACTGGTAAAACCTGTTCTTCCCCCGACAGCTACACCCGCGGATGACTCTACGAAAGATGCTGTCGTCGATGTTCCAAAGATGGCTCCAAGAACACCGGAAGATGAATCCGCAAGTAAAGCACGACCGGCATTCGGAATTTTATTATCCTTCATCATTCCGGCCTGGCTGGCTACCGCAATCAACGCCCCGGCTGTATCAAAGAAGGCTACGAATAGAAATGTGAAAATTACAGCGATGACTTCCGGCTGAAAAATATCCCCAAGGTGCTGGAAGACGACACCGAATGTCGGAGCCATGCTCGGCACCTCTCCGACAATAGAACCCGGCACATCCACAAGACCGAAAATCATACCGATGATACTTGTTACCACGATACCGTAAAAAATCCCACCGCGGATCCCACGGACAAGCATCATTAGTGTAAGGATAAAACCGAAACCTGCAAGAGCCGTCGTCGGTGATGTCAGGTTACCAATGGTAACGAACGTTTCCTCATTGGAGACGACCAGTCCGGCATTTTTCAGCCCTACAAAGGCAATGAAAAAACCGATTCCCCCCGCAATAGCATGCTTCAAATCTTTAGGAATGACATTGATAATCTTCTCCCGGATCTTAAACAAACTTAAAATCATAAAGATAATGCCGGCTATAAATACCCCGGTCAAGGCCACCTGCCATTCAATTCCCATACCAATGACGACAGAAAAGGTGAAAAATGAATTCAATCCCATACTTGGCGCGATACCTACTGGGAAGTTCGCCATGAGACCAATCAGCAGGGAACCAAAGATAGCAGATAAAGCCGTTGCTGTGAACAATGCTCCCTGATCCATCCCCGCCTGACTGAGGATGATTGGATTCACAACCAGAATATAAGCCATAGACAAAAACGTGGTCACACCGGCCATCGTTTCTTTTTTTATCGTTGTCCCTCTTTCCTCAAACTGAAAGAAGTTTTTCATGATGTTCCCTCCTAAAACAAAAAAACACCGGCAGCTGCCGATGCGTATACTAAGGGAAAGGTCCATCTATTTTCCCTTGTAGACGAGCTATTTCCGGTAGCTGGTAGAGACGCTCAGGCCGTATTCCTGAACTTATACAAGGTGTTTCGTCAATTAAATTATAGAGAGAATCATAACAACGGAAAAGTAACGGGTCAATCCTTTTGTATGATGTTCTATTATTCTCATTTTTCTTATAAATCCAGAGTTTCTAAGGTTATGAGCAGATGTAAACCTCTCGTTTCCCATTTGCAACCGTTCGTTGACAATCTTCCACTCTAACAGTATAGAAAATTCTTCCATTGTTTTCTATACTGGATGTAACAAAGATGAAGGGGGCTTTCCATGAACTTTGGAGAAAAGCTGTTTCAATTAAGAAAGGAAAAGGGATTGTCGCAGGAAGCACTCGCTGAGCAGCTGCAGACCTCCCGTCAGGCCGTTAGTAAATGGGAGAATGGTCAGGGATATCCAGAAACAGAGAAGCTGCTGACCATTGGCAGCATTTTCAATGTGTCGATGGACTACCTATTAAAAAAAGAGTCAGAACGAGAACCTGAGGAGGAACAGGGGTATTACGTCAGTCGTGAAATGGCCGAAGCTCATTTCACCTACGTAAACTCCATGGGACGTTCTCTGGCCGTAAGCCTCAGTCTGTTCCTGCTTGGTTTAGTACCCTACTTCCTTTTTAAAGGATCACCCGAATTTCTTGCAGTCATGATTGCAGGCCTCGCTGCTGCAGGGGTGATCTTCTTTATTAAAGCCATGACGACCAAAGGTGCAGAAAACTATGAAATCATAAGCAGCAGGGAATTGATCTTTGACCCCGGGTTCAAAACCGAAATCACGGACCGTTTTGAATCCGTCCGAACTCGACTCGTCTCTTTTCTCATGCTCGGGGTAGTCCTTGCCGGAACTGGATTTATCACCCTGCTTCTTGAAGAAAATGGAGTGACCAACGGGGCTCTGTCTGCGTACTACCCTGTGATTACCATAATATCAGCAGCCGGAGTGTATATCCTTGCCCGTGTCATTGCTGCGTTCACAGCATACGACCTGTTGATCAATCATGAAAAACATAGTCAGAAAAGAAAGGAAAAATCTGAAAAGAAACTGCGTAAGAAACGGAAAGAATGGATCTAACACACAAAAAAGCTGCCCCTGACGGACAGCTTTTTTTCTTATAAGTTTACGGTAACTTCGCCTTCTTCACGAAGCTTGTCTACAAGCTTTTGTGTTTCTTCGGACTGCTTCTGGGTTTGAAGGTTCTGTTTGATTGTATCTTTCACATCTTCATAAGCAGGAATTTCCTGTTCTGTTTCCGCACTTTCCTGCTGCTCGACAGCTTTGTCGTACTCCGCTTTTACTTCATCATCCGTCGGAGCTTCTACACTGACTTCTTCTTCAAGAAGCTGATCGACTTTCAGCTGGGAACGTACCTCGGAAAGGACTTCGTCTTCTTTCATTCCCTGGTTGGCAAGCTCTTCAAGGAATTTATCCTTGGATTCCATCTGGTTCTGCTCGGCAAGGTCTGTCAGCATTTGATCGACTTCTTCATCGGATACCTCGTAATCACGGCTCTCTGCTTCCTGAACAAGCAGTTCCTGGCCGACAAGGTTGTTGGCGACATCTTTCTTCAACTGATCCTGATCAAGCTCTGTACCTGTCATTTGAGACTGCATAGCCATCTGTTGGAATTGGCCTTGATACGTCGTTTCGAAATCCTCTTTCGTAATCTTTTCTCCATTGACTTCTGCGACTACATCCGGAATGTTTTCAAGATCCGGCTCAGGAGCTTCGGGCTGCTCGCCTTCCGTCTGCTCTTCCTGTGTCGTCTCAGTCTCTTCTTTATTATCATCAGAGGCTCCTTCATCTTCCCCGCACGCAGCAAGTAAAGCAATAAAGGCAGCCAGCATTAATCCCAATAACCATTTTTTATTCAATGTCATTTCTCCTTTTTCATCTGGTTGTGTAAGCCATTGTAACACGCAACCGGCTTCTGTAAATAGAACGCAGCTGCTCGACTATCCAGATTTCAGTTTGTTTGCACATCTGAAAACCGGGGTTGCAGCTTTTACAGGCAGAAGCGTGTGGATGGATAAACAAATGTGGAAAGTTTGTAAAAAAACGATGACAATATGTCACAGAACCCCTCATTCAGGAAGGGGAAGCCATTCGTTCTTCCATAGTTTAACAGGGATTCACATCTCTTAAAAGTACTCTCTCATAAATAGGTCCTTTTTCACGTTTGATTTTTTCGAATAGTTGAAATTATCGACGTCCTCTTATAGTATAATGTCTATAAATGGTTTTCTAGTTTTTTGATTTCCGTAGAGGAGTGAGCACATGTTAAAGGAATCTGACTTCCCGACTCAAGAACTGAAAGAGCAGTGGATCAAAGTACGAAATAAAAAACTGGAGGAAATGGCTCAATACATCCAGCGGTACTTCCACCTTACGAAGGTGAGGGAAAATCCAAGCAGTTATGAGGTTCAAGGCTACTTTTATCAGCCTGGATTCGGAGAAGTGAGAATGGCGTTTGAGTTCAGTTACGAGAACGTCGCCAAATTCACGGATCTATTCGACGAACCGATTGAAAAATAGCAGACAGTAAAAAAAGGACCTTCAAAGAAAGGTCCTTTTTTAATGCTTCCCTTTCACGGTGCGGCCCGCATAAACCGTCGGGGCCGTTTCTGACGGTACTAGGAGGACCGGCCACCAAAACGGAGACCCACGCCACCCCTGTTCTTTTTTTCCTTCCTGTCTCAGCATAATCAGCGCTGGGAAGTTACGGGCGAGACGGCGTGCTTCCGCAAGTTCTCCCTCCCCACGCCCGGGAGTATCCGGGGAATTCTCATAACTGCCATCCTTCTTCAGGCGCTGGATGTTCCTGTTTTTCCTCGCAAGGACCCAGACAAGCGCCTCTTTCCCTGATTCTGCGGTCAAATAGTCCAGAACCCCTTCATATTCATCCATGGAAAAGTCATGCCCCTCTTCCATTTCCAACGTCTCATGAACAAGACTGAGCAGACGTTTCGCTTCTCCGACAGGAACGAGATACGCTCCGTCCCGTTCTTTTAAGGCGGCCCTTTTCAATTGAGCCAACCGATCATCCAGCTCCCGAATCTGCTTTTGTATATGGGTCTTATAACCAGTCTGGAACCCGACAGGCAGCATCCGTTTGTGCGGCTTCATGGTGAGCACATTGGAAAGGAGGATTTTGTTCGGACTGCAGGGGATGATTTCTTCGGTACCATCCCTTTGGATAAAGACCACTCCCTGATCATGCCCTCCTCTTTCAAACGCCTGTCTGAGCGCTGAGTCAAACTCATGAATCCTCTTCATCACGGTATATATCCGTGCCGTCGTATAAAAACGGGTAACTGCTAGATCAGCTGCAGGACGGGCCCCGTACATCCGGGAATGCTGCAGTACCGTGTCCTGCTGGAACGACTTCGGGTTTCTTCCATAGAAAAATCCGATCAGATTATGGATGGTCACCCCACGGTCCAGAATCTGTCCTCCGATAAATATATTCATAGGAGCACGCAGCTTCAACTCTCCTTTATAATCCAGCAGATCCTGTACATCTTTTTCAGAATTGACGACACTGCTTACCACGTATTCTTCATTCAAAGAACGACGGACTTCCTCATAAACCTGACTGAAATCCGGTGTCGGCGATTTCTTCAATTTACTCACGGACCGGACCAAATCGTCATAAGCTGCACGGATCAACGTTTGAAATGTGACAGTTTCCTTGTCCGCTCCTTCCGTAAGCAGTTTTTCAAAGCCTTCGATCAGCTCAGCCTGCCAGGCGTGGGCACTCTTCCCACGCTCTGTATGAATGATAAAGGAATACTTCTCTTCGCGTTTTCCCTTCAACCGCTGCTGACAGCGCCGGATGGACGCACCAACGATAAAGTTCACAACGGCCATTCGAATGTTGGATATATTCTTCTGCTCCAGAAGCTGATCCATTTTCACCCGGCGGCCGTCCATCTTCTTCATTACTTCCAGTTCTTTTTCGTTCACTTCATGAAAAAGATAGGAAGCCAGATGATCTTCCTTTTCACTCATTTCAAAGTAGACATCCCCGCCGATATACCGGTTATGAACGGGTACCAGTTCCGTAAAGGACGGACGGATCGGTTCAAACACCTTGCCCTTATGGATCGTCATGTCCTCCGGTTGGAGATACAGCGAATATGGAGTGGCGGTTACCTGTAGAAACGCCGTGTCTTTGATTTTCTTACGGAGCTCATTGATCTTTGTCGCAATCACGCGCATCTGCTTCAGGTTTTGATCCCGCTTATATTCATAAGCGACACTGGCAAAATCCGCTTCATCATCAATGAAGAGAACTCGCTTCTCCTTTAATTGTGGATACTTTTCTTCAAGAGCACCCCGCAGGCGTTCCAAGTTATGTGTCTCTTTCTTCACAATCAGAGCGAGCTTTTGATTCCACTCATATTTTCTGAGATTGTCAGGCATGGACATAATGTCATAGACTCTCATCGCATCCTGGTCTACAGCATCTGAAAATTCTTCGTGAAGGCGGGCATACGTCTGGCGGACGAGAGCGTTCGTTCCTTTCGTTAAAAGGATGACAACATCAAACCCGTTATCATACATCAATCCCATAATCCCTATAAAGGTCCGGGTTTTTCCGGACTGCACTTTTCCAAGAAGCATCCCCGGACGCTGTTCGGAAGTCGCTGATGACGTAAGCTTGGCGGCGGTACGGACCATCGTCTCGCGTACCTGCTGCTTATATTCATTTTTTTTATTCAAATATTTAAAAAAGGCCCCATCTTTTTTGAGGTCCTGCAGGCTTTCAGTCATTATGAAATCTCCTTTTCGCAAAAACAACATTATTATACAGGAGACTTCCACATAAAAAAAGCGGGGATGCCTTAAACACCGGCTTCCCCATTTTCTTCGGGATCCTTCAGTTCATCCTTCGACACATCACGTCCGAAAATTGTACTGACTTTTTCTCCTGCCTGCTCTTTCACATCCTCATCGATATGGGAGAGGACCTGGTAGACCGCATACAAAATGACGGCACTGTCATCTGTAAAACCAACCGCTGGAAGAACATCAGGGATGGCATCCACCGGAAGAATCAAGTAACCAAGCGCACCGGCAATGGTCAACTTTGCCTTCTTCGGTGTATTCGGACTTTGAAAGGCATAGTATAACAACAGGCTGTAATAGACGAGCTGAGTCCCCAGACGGCTGCTGTAACCTTTTAATTTCTTCATCGTTTCGCTTTCTGAAAAATACCCGCGGCTTCGTGCAATCATCTGCTTCGGACGTAAATTCCTCCAAGAACGTGACTCCGACATGCGTTCTCCTCCTTTTTATTTAACATTCACCAATTTATCCTCTCTCAATCATTTCCCAGGAAATAGATCAATCTCCGACAGGAAATACGAGATTTGTAAAACCTTCACTAGTTTTGTCGAACCTCTATCTAACGCTTACAGTTTTCCCTCTACTTTGATACGTTTAACTTACGAATGTCAAAGTTTCCTAAATTTAGATTTTCAATGACAAAGGAGAGGGATCGAATGGAATTGGATCAACTGGAAATGAACACATCAATCGAAGAGGATGAAAAGACGAAGCCTTATTATACTGCACTGGTTGGATGGAGTGTCCAAGCCATTGAAGCGGCCGCACGGATGAACCGCCCGTTCATCGTCGTAGGTCCCGCGGAATTTCAACCGTATGCCGAGAAGCACGATATTCCTTTTGTAGGCTGGGACTTCAATAAACTGAATGAAGGATCGGATCAATTGTATAAGCAGCTCCGGGATATGGGAGCCGAGGTGGCTGTTCCATTATATGAAGAGTGTGTCGAATGGGCCGGGGCGCTGAACGCCAGATTCAGAGAGGATCCGAAAGTCTTCAACCGTTCCCTTCTGCTCCGTGATAAAGGGATGATGAAGCGGAAAGCACAGATTTCCGGTATTAAAGTCGGCGTGTTTGAGGAGGCAAGAGATAAAGAAGATGTGGAACGTTTCTTGAAAAGAGTGAATGAAGCGTTATTGAAGCTTGAAGGCGACCACTATGACCCGATTCACGTGAAACCTCTGGACAAAGCGGGATCTGTCGGTCACTTGGCGGTGTATACAAAAGAAGACATCAACCAGATTCAGGATACAGATTTTCCTCTTTTGATGGAAAGTCATCTGGATGGACAGGAATTCTCCTGTGAAGCGTTCATTCATAAAGGAAAAGTCCAGTTCCTGAATATTACGGAATATGTGCGCCTCGGGTATTCCAATTTCGTTCCTGCCTCTCCTTCTTTGGAAGAAAAACGTCCATTGATCGAAAAGGCTGTGCAGCAGCTTGTGGATGCCTTTGAAATCGAGTACGGCGTGATCCACCCCGAATATTTCATTACCCAGGATGGCACGCTCCACTTCGGTGAAGTGGCGGCGCGTGTACCGGGCGGCCATATTTTCGAACTGATTGAGCGGGCGTACGGTTTCAGTGCGTATGAAGCACAGATCTTATGCAGTGACCCAAGCACGACGGAGGAAGAACTTAAAGAATTCTTCCCTGATCCGTATGATTATCAAAACTATGCGGGGTGCCTGATGGTTCATCCGGGCATCGAATATGTCGAGGATTTAAAGATTCCGGAAGAGCTTGAGGATCATCCCTATTTTGAAAAGCATGATATGTTCACACCGCCACAAGGGAAAGTTGCGGAACGTGTCGGGTTTGGGAATCATTATGGAACCATCTTTTTCTTCGGACGTGACAGTGAAGAAATGCGTGACCTTCTGGAAACGTACGAAACGTATAATTTCTACATTTAAGTTCTCTCAAAAAGAGAAAGGAGTAGTCACATGCCTCAAACCACAGGTGCTCTTGCTGAACGATTCATTTACGCCCTGGACCAGCTGGCCCAGGCTCCTTCCTTTGTAAAATCAAAATATCAGACCGATGTCTATCAGGAAGCCAACCGTTTGATTGACGCAGACGATGGATTTGAAAACCTTTATCAGCATGCCGCACGTTTTGAAGAGGCCGGCGTTTTTCAGGACGGTCCGTGGGAATCCGCTGAGAAACTTCAGCCTCCCCTCGTAGGCGGATCCTTGAAAGCCAAAGGGCTGCCTATGATTATCGAAGTGCTGAGCGAGCTGCGGATGCTGGCTATAGCCGAAGGAAAGGCTTCTAATTCGAGTGTGACCCGTACAATGGCTGAAGAGTTCCTCAATGAAGTCATGGTATTGAACCTGAACCTTCTTTTTCCAGATGCCAGCGAAAGTGCGCGGATTGAAAAGCATGAAAATGACGAGAAAGCTGAAAAACTGTTTACGTTTCTTTCCACTCATTTATCGTCGACCGCCCTCATTCAGACCCTTATTCATGAGATTAAACGGCTGACTGCCCAACGCCCTATCATGATCAAGCGGATCGTATCAATGATCAGGATGGCCAAAGAAATGGTCAGCCAGGATACAGAGAAGAATGATACAACAGAATTGAAACAGTTCATAGCTGCCATTGAAGGCCCCTCACCACTGAGCGGGCAGTTCAAGGATGTCCATGCGTACCGCAGCCAGCTGAAGACGATCCCCAGGGCTGACTTGATTTCAGAAAGTGTCGCGCTTGCCACATCGATGCGGGACACCGGTTTAGTCGCTCCCCATCATGCGACACTGCTGAGATTTCTAAGCAAGCAGAATCCTGGTCTGTTAACGTATGCCCTGAGCCTTAACAGTAAGGGCAGTGCCAACCTTGAAGAAAACCGGGAGTTAGTGATCCAGTTGATCCGCTCGTCCATTTTCCCAGGCACGAGACAAGCCATTTACGGACTTGCGATGATGCTTGAACGCGGGGTCCTCTCCCACTCACCCGTAGCCCCGGGACTGCGTAGGCTCATAGAGCTTGATATCCGGCCGGATGTCAGGAATGCACTCTATTCCACAACCAATACCGGGGAAGGTGTGACAGCCAACAGTATTCTCGTCGCCGGCACCATCCAGGTCCTCGGTCAGCCGATGGGGGTCGGGCAAGGATTTAATCCGACCTGTCAGGCTGCGAGAGGAATCAGCTTATGGGCCCAGCATGCCCCTGGATTCCTGCTCGAGATCATTCCGAGAGCAGCCAGAGATGGGGACTTGGATTTCACATTTGAAGGTGCTCAGATCCATTCCAAAGACTTAAAAGGCGGGCTCGCCCCCGATCTTCATAAAGAGCTTGACCCTGTATCCCTCGTACTCGTCCCGCACTTAGATAAAATTTACAGCGAGATGATGACACGTGTTGCCCTCCGCGGAGAAGACGGCCACCGCTGGGTAAACCCGGCTTTTTACGGCAACTGGGTGCAGAAAGGGTTCAGTTCGGTCTTCGATCCCATCACAGGGTATGTTCTGGATTACAACGGATTTATCAAGCTCTTCTATGCGACCCATCATCCAGACTACAATGACGACTATGAATTGATTTATCCGAATCCTGTCGGCATATTCATTACAAATGTCCATGGAAAGCTGCTCGGTCTGCATGCCGTTTCCATTACAAGGATTGCAAAAGACCCGCAGGGCATTTACCGTATCTACTTCTACAACCCGAATAACGACGGCTCCCAGAACTGGGGACAGAATATTGAACCAAGCGTAAACGGGAGTGGAGAACAGGAAGGGGAAAGCTCACTTCCCTTTGATGCATTCACATCAAGGCTGTACGCTTTCCATTACAACCCTTATGAACAGGGAGATGCCTACGCTGTTGAAAACACGATCGTACAGAATATACGTACGCTTGCTCAGGAAAGCTGGGGCAGAGATTATACGTGGGTATAACAAAAACCCGGACTCATTTGATATGAGTCCGGGTTTTTAAAGTTTCACTCCTTATACCCCTCCGTCCCTGAGAAATATTCTTCAAGTAATTCTCCTAAGGTTATCCCCCAGCGATCCATGATCCTCCGCTCAAATCGGGCAATGGAAAATTTCCGCTTCAAATCCAGCGCATGTTCCGACATCCCCATGAAATCAGCCAGAGCTAATAATTCTTTGTAGGCAAGCTTTTCCGTCATCATCGTTCCACAAGCCTTACCGTAGGCTTCATACTTCACCCGGGCTGCTTCCAGCACATGAATCAAGGGGCGTGTTTTGAAGTAATGAACAGCTTCTGCCCGTCTGCTCTTTTTATTCACTCCCTCCACTCCGTTCCATCATTTTCCTTAATGTACTATATGTATGCAGAAGGCTTCCTGTTCAAAACTCCCCTTGCCGTCAGAATTAGAAGAATGTCCAGCATTGCGGTTTTTCGGGTTGGTTGAAAAGATCGACCGGCTTGGATACAGTGGCTCTGCCTGATTTTTCAAGTGCGTTTAATGACACACACCCCATCATTAAGGAGGAAAACGAGCCGATATCAAGTTCTATATGAACCTCCGCCTCCTCTTTGGCCGGGGATGGTCTCCCTGCCGCAAACTGCCAGACAGCTTCATAGGTTTCCCCAAGCAGACTGTCTTTCACTGTCCATCCTACCCGGATTGTATCTCTGCCGAAGGAATGATGGGTAACAGCATCCAGGAAAGCCGGGATATTTATAATGCGGTACATCAGTCCGCGTCCCTGCTCAGCGGTTTTATGGTATATAGAATGAATTAAATGATTCTCTACGTGGACAGGATTATGTAATGTGAAACTGAAATCTTCATCAAACGTCGGAAATCTGACCGATTGGACCTGGTCTTTCTGATTATGCAGCTGGGTTAAAAGAGTTTGATAAGCTTCCTTCGTCGTATAGAAAAAGTTTTTGATGTGCAGGTCGTTTTCAAGGAAGTGCCCTCCTGCCTTGAATTCGAACGTCATATACCCTTCCAGTCTTCCATTATTCCGAACCCCGATCGTATGCTGCTCCGGCTTCTCTAAAAAAGCAAAACCATAAGGAGGGATATCCGTGGCGCCATGGGTCCGGCCGGCCCAGGTCTGGTAGCAGGTATGAACCTCCTCTACGTGATCAGCGGTGAGCATCTGAACGTCCAGGCTCGGTTGAAAACCCGGGAGTTGAGCAGGATGAAACTGATAGACAGACAACGCCGGGCCGATCCCAAAGCCCATTTTTTGATAGAAGGACGGCTGAAAAGGATAAAGGTGCGTCACTATACGTCCATCTTTTCTGGCATCCAGTAAAAACTTCGTAATGATCCGCTTGGCGTGTCCCTGTTTTTTGTAAGGAAGATCTACGGCTACCGTGCCTATCCCTGCGCCTTCTACTTTCCGGTCATACACTTGAATCCTATGATCGTAAGCAAAATAACCTCCAATAAGGGAGGAGCCGTCGTACAATCCTACTGGATGGACATCTTCGTACCCGGAAATCTTCCTGCGGTGAGTGGTATAGCGCTCCTGGTCCTCCGCTGTCAAAAGGTTCATTCCGGGATAACACCGGCGGGAGAGGTCTGTAAATGCTTCAAAGTCCTTTAATTGTTTAAACTCCATGAAATGCCTCCTTTATTATTCCACTCTACCATTTTCTCTCATTACGATTTGGAAATCTATTGTTTCGGCTGTTCAGAGATGGGGAAACATAAATCAACGAAAGAATGGAGGTTTGTCCCGTGAAAGATACGGCTGCTAGAACAGCATTCAACTGTTCCACTGAATACGGTCAACTGCTGGACGTACTCGTCTCGGAGCCCCGTCAT
This sequence comes from Halobacillus sp. ABH2_015, assembly GCF_056158945.1. Taxonomy (NCBI): domain Bacteria; kingdom Bacillati; phylum Bacillota; class Bacilli; order Caryophanales; family Bacillaceae; genus Halobacillus; species Halobacillus sp. ABH2_015. The sequence continues at coordinate 481,290 of NZ_JBSWUG010000002.1, read as the reverse complement.
ATGAGAATTGAAACTAAAATCAATGAAACACAGAAACATTATGAGGAAATACAGACGAATGCAGCGTTACAGCAGCACAGGGATTTTGTCCACCTTCTAAAAGCGGAGGGGATTACCGTCCACCTGCTCCCCTCTAAATCCAGCCTGCATGAACAAGTTTTCACAAGAGATATCGGCTTCGTCATCGGTTCTCATTTCTACACCAGTTCTATGAAAGAAGATGTCCGTAAAGGTGAAACGAGTGAATTAACGGCCTGGATGAACAGCCGTGACACGAATGACATCCGTACTTTTCACCATCCGATAGAAGGCGGCGACGTCCTCGTCGATGGAAACACAATCTGGATTGGTCACAGCGGGCGTACTTCGATGGAAGCTGTTCAAGAACTCAAACAGCAGGAACCGGATAGAGATGTGAACGTTCTTTCACTTGCGGATGGAATCCTTCATCTGGACTGTGTATTGAATATCCTGGATGCTCACACAGCCATCGCTTATCCAGAAGCGTTTACAGATGAGGGTTGGCAGATGATCCGGGATCGGTTCGAGGTCATCCCTGTCACAAAGGACGAAACGTTCCATATGGGTCCCAATGTGCTTTCGATTGGCAGAAACAAAGTGATCAGCCTCTCCCTTCACACCCGGTTGAATGAGATCTTGGAAGAGAAAGGGTTCGAAGTGCTCCCCATTGATTTTTCAGAAATTATTAAATCCGGCGGGGCTTTCCGCTGCTGCACCCTCCCTTTGTATCGGGAAGATCCAAGAGACGCATCTGTTCAATGATTATATAAAGAAAGGTGGTTGGTTTCATGGATACGCAACAATATTTCAGTAAAACATATCAAGAATCGCGCGATCGTTTTCGGAAGCTGCTTCCTCAGGTAAAAAAACAGTGGCCACAGGCTTCCCTTCATACCGAATACATCGGAAATGAAGAAGATTTAACCATCGACTTCATTTATGCCGATGCCACTGTAAACAATGATCAGGTCATGTTCATGACGACAGGTGAACACGGAATCGAAGGATACGCGGGAGCGGCCGTTATAAAGATGTTTGTCGAAAAGCACCTATCCGGCATGGATGCGGATCATACAGGATTATGCCTCGTCCACAGCATTAACCCTTGGGGGATGAAGCATTTCCGCAGGGTCACAGAAAATAATGTGGACTTAAACCGGAATTATATTTATAAGACTGAACATGTGCCTGAGGATTTGAACACAAACTATCGTGATGCAAGCCGTCTGTTCCAGCCGAATGGCAGCTTAAAGGAAATTCCAAGAGAAAAGACAGCTCTCTATGAATATTTGACCAAAGGAATGGCAGAACAGGGATACAAAGCCGTGAAGTCCGCCAAGGGCATGGGACAGTATGAATTTGAAAAGGGCGTTTATTATGGAGGAAAAGAAGAAGAATTGTCTGCTTCCATTATGAAAACGTGGCAGAGGAAAATGCTGAATGACTACAGCCGGGTGATCCATATGGACTGGCACACAGCGCTCGGGCCGACCAATGAAGTGACGATGGTGATTTCAGAACTTGAAGAAAGAGATGTAGATACACTGAAAGAAGATTATCATATGGAGAACATCGAAAAATTCAGTCCCTCAAAAGTCAAAGGTGATTCAACCAATCACTTTTATGAACTGCAGCAAAATGAGTTTCCTGAACGCAGTCTTTTATCGGCGCTGTTCGAGTTCGGTACATTCGGAACAAGCCGCGAGGGGGAGCTTAGAGAGTTCACAACGATTATTCTGGAAAATGAACTGTACTGGGAAGGTGCCGAACACGAAGAAGACCGGCGATGGATCCTGCAGGAACTTCGGAACATGTTCTACCCTGTAGAGCAGGAATGGCGTGAGGCGGTACTCACAGAAGCAGAAAAAGTGATTATATCCGTCATGAAACGCGAAAGTATGGTAAACGATCTGTCAGCAGTAACTTCGATAACTAAAGCCTGAGAGCCAGCTGCCTCTCAGGCTTTTCTGCGTCCTTTATACAGCTGGAGGTCCGAACTTACCCTTTCGGAAATCTTCAAAAGCCTGCTCGATCTCCTCCACGGAATTCATCACGAAAGGACCATGCGGGACAATTTCCTCGCGGATCGGTTTTCCAGAATAAACAAGCACTTTAGTGCGCCGTTTTTTGGAACGGATCGTCAGAGTACTATCCTCTTCTCCATTTTCACGGAAAGTAAGCAGGCCGGCTTCGTGTTTTCTCATCACCTGTTTTCCGGGCCCGGTTTCGGCTTCTCCTGCCAGCACGTAAACAAAAGCATTATGGTTTTCAGGCAGGGACATCGTATAAGAAGCCCCTTCTCCCATCGTCCATTCCGTCAACGTAATAGGAACGATGGAATCGAGAGGGCCGGTCACTCCTGCGGTATTTCCAGAGAACACTTTTACACTGCCTCCGTCAAAAGGAACGACAGGGGCTTCCTCCTGATAGACGTTCTGATACAACGTATCGGATTGCTTCTGATCCTTCGGAAGATTCAACCACAGCTGGAGCGTATGGGCAATATCATCTTCCACCCCATCTTCTGCGTGACGGGCCGACCACCCGGCATTCATATACTGAACGTCACCAGGTTCAAGAATTTCACGGCCTCCTGCGTTATCTATATGCTCGAGCCTGCCATCCACAACATAAGTCACCGTTTGAAAGCCTCTATGGGGATGATCGGGAAAGGTGCCCTTTTTGAACCAGTCTTCCGCCATCAGGATGAATGGATCAAAATCACGCCATCGTTCGACAGGAAGCACCCAGCCTTTCTGTACAGCCGGAAACCCCATCTCCGTGTATTCGACTCTCCACTTCTCCTTGAGTTCTCTTTGGAATGTCATCCAACCATCCTTTCTTCCATTTAGTTGCTACGCATACTATATTGGCAAAAAAAAGGGACCCTTACCCTTTTATATTGTTCAGGATTTTTGTCAGCACTTGGTCCAGATGTACCAAATCCTGCTCACTCAGTCCCTCTGTCACATCCGCGTTGAACGCTTCAGAAACAGGGACGACTTCTTCTTTCAATTTCCGCCCATCCTCGGTCAGATATACCTCCAGGGAACGACGGTCGCTCGGGCAGAATTTCCGTTCAATAAAGCCTTTCCCTTCGAGATTCCCTACCATTCTGGCAATATTCGTCTTATCTTTTCCAAGTTTTTCAGACAGCTGGTTTTGAGTCAGTCCGTCTTTTTCCCACAAGAGCATCATGACTAGATTTTGTTCAGGTGCAAGGTTGTAGGGCTGAAGGCGTGATTTGATTTCACTTGTCAGCTTCAAGTCTGTCTGGTGGAGCTTGATGCTGATGTAATCCTCGACACGTAAGTTCATGGCATCTCTTCTTTCTCTGTCTAAGCTGCAGTTCCTCCGTTCAGTATAAGGTCTGATACCTCTCGAAGTCAAAAGACCTGAATTATCATAAATGAAACGTTATTGAGTCCTCGTTCGTACACAAGTATAATGAAAGAGGATGATATGGGAAAATGTCCCTGGGTCCGCCTGCTTAAACGGCTTTGAAACACCCACGGCTTTTTCAACCGAATTTTACTACAGCTGTCAGGAGGTGAACCAATGAAGAGATGGATCAGCTACAGTTTTTTCCTTGTTTTGATCATCATGGGAGGTTGTTCCTCCGTGCAGGGAGCGGTTGACAACACGTATCCCATGGAGGACATCGTCTATGACGATAGGGAAAACAAATCTGAAATATACCGGGCTTCCAATCAAACGGTAACTACGGTCGCCAATCAGATCATGGATACAAACGAACCGATGTACGAAGCCTCGAAAAACGACCGTCACCTTATGATTTATGATGATCTGCTTGTGCAGGTTTTTGAAGACCCGAAAGACGCCAATGATTCTCTCGTCGAAATGTCTGGAGAAGAATTTGTACGAAACAACTACTCCACTGCCTTCTTTTCTGATTACGGCATTGCCCGTGAGGCTGAAGAGGAATTTGATATGGATTTTGAATCCAGGGGTGGAGGATTCCTATATACCGGGTACATCCTCGGCGGCGGTTATGTGAAGAACAGTGGAAAGCTTCCGACCTTGAAATATTCCTCGGATTCACCGGGTGGTATTCGCGGTGGAGGACCAGGAACAGGAAAATAATGAAAGACAGGAGTGTTTGATTTATGTTTGCCTTTGAATTTTCAGAGATCCTTGATGCCACAGAACTGATGCTCACCCTTGTGTACTGGGTGCTCATGCTCCTTATTGCCGGGATCTGCATGGCCGTTTTTGAAAAATTCACCCCCTACGATGACCGTCAGGAGCTGCTGAACGGAAATGTAGCTGTCGGTACACAGTTTGCCGGTAAATTGATCGGCCTCGGCATCATCACACAAGCGTCCATTGCCCACAACTTGAGCATCTGGGGCGCAGCTATCTGGATTTTGATCGGATTTGTATTAATGATTGCCGGTTATTACCTCTTTGAACTGGTCACCCCTTTCAAAGCAGAAGACGAAATCCGTAAAAACAACGTAGCGGTTGCAATCGTTGCGGCTGCCGTGAGCATTTTCATCGGCTTTGCCGTGGCAGGCAGCATTACGTAAACCTGCGGGAGGTACTTTATGAACGCCCAGAGATACTTATATTTATCATCAGGAATTGTCTCCATCTGCGGAATCGTCTTTCAAGTTCTCTACGGGGCGGCTGGAAGCTACTTGTTCGGGGACAGTGTCCTTTACTACTGCATTACCATCGGCCTTTTTTTAATGGCGATGGGGATTGGGGCGGCTGTTAGTGAACGTTTGAAAAACCGGCTTGTGACCCGGTTCGTGCAGGCCGAGTTTTTGATTGCCATCATCGGCGGTTTTTCTGTTTTTGGTCTGTTCTTTTTCTCTTCCTTCTTCGATCAGGGAACCGCCCAGGTTTATTTGTATATCGTGATTTCCCTGACGGGTTTCCTGACCGGATTAGAACTGCCGATTTTAATCAGGCGGGTGCAGGACATACGGGCGGATATCAGCAAAAGCACGGCCCGTGTTTTATTTTTTGACTATGCAGGAAGCTTGATCGGATCCATCGGGTTCGCTCTTCTCCTGAGGCCCGCACTGGGACTGATCAAAACGGCCTTCTTAGTCGCCGCGATCAACGCGGTCATTGCCTTATTCCTTACGTTCTATTTTCGTAAAGAAATCCACCGTCCGGCTCTTCATAAGCTGAGTGGTGTACTTATTCTGCTTCTGCTCGGTTGGGGCTTTCTTTTTGGTGAAAAATATGCCGCAGCCTTTGAGCAGAGGGTGTATGCCGATCCGGTGATTTATGCTGAGGATACCCAATATCAGCGGATCATCCTGACCAAGGAGCCGAACGATGTACGTCTTTATTTGAATGGACAGCTGCAGTTCTCAGAAAGTGATGAGTACCGCTACCATGAAGCCCTTGTCCATATTCCCATGGCCCTTGCCGAACAGAAAAGGAACGTCCTTATTCTTGGAGGCGGCGATGGTCTCGCTGTTCGGGAAGTGTTGAAACATGAACAGGTGGAAGACATCACACTCGTAGACCTCGATCCGGAAATGACGGATCTGGCCAACACCCATCATGAGCTGCTCCGCCTAAACGAAGGTGCCCTCAAAGATGACCGTGTTAAGGTCGTTCACGCTGATGCTTTTCAGTATCTGCAGGAAAATGAAGAGTTCTATGATGTCATCATCGGAGACCTTCCCGACCCGAACAATGAGGGATTGAATAAATTGTATACCACTCAATTTTATTCGCTCGTCCGTAACCATCTTGCCCCCGGCGGTAAAATCAGCATGCAGTCCACGAGCCCTGTTTTTGCACCTAAAGTATTCTGGACGATCCACGAAACGATGAAGGAAACTGGATTGTATACGGACAGCTACCATCTGGATGTACCAAGTTTCGGAAACTGGGGGTTCACACTGGCCTCACGGGAAGAAATCAATCTCGACAACCTGGAGGTCTCAGACAACCTGTCCTTCTTAAATGAGGAGACCGCACGTGCTTTGTTCGCGTTCGGCAATGATACAGATGCTTTGATTGAGGAAGAGAACGGAGAGACCTTTGATATCCCCGTTAATACGTTGAACCGCCCCGTCCTCATTCAGTTGTATCAAAAAGCATGGCAGGATTATTAAATTCCAAAAAAGAAGCACACAGCGGTGTGCTTCTTTTTTAATACATACAGTAATAAACGCGGAGGCGTTCCACCAAATGATGACGAATCCGTATTTCAAAATCAGCTGAAGCTCGAGGGGAGTGGAATCAGGTAGGAGTTAATCTCCTTCAGCCGCGCCTTTTTTCCAGCACTTGTAAACAGATAAACATCGCAGAATCCATACTGCCTGCCGCTCTGCATGAGGATCGTTCCGTTCGCAGATCCGGTTCTTCCATGCGTGATAATCTGATCAAAATGAAGCCCGCTGACTTTGTATTCCGTCATGGATTTCAGTTCCTCAGCAAACGCCGCTTTCCCTTGGATGACATAAGTTTCCCCAATGATCCTCCATATCACATCATCAGTCACTTGATCCAGAATATAGGCGGCATCTCCTGTTGCGAAAGCCTCGTTAAAAGCTTTCAGCCATTGCTTTTTCGGCGCATATCCACAGTCTTCCACACCCGTGACATCAACCGTATGTGTCATAGTCATCCTCCTTTTATAATCGTCACACCCACGACGACAGCCCGTATTTTTCTTCTCCTGTGCCAATCACCGATAATTTTCTACTATAATAGTAGCATAGAAATCCTAATTCCATCCGAAAAAAACGGACGGTGGATTCACCGTCCGCTTGTTCCATTTTCAATGAAAGCCCGAAGCTTCGGAAATAACCGCAGCGCATTACGGTAAAAGACATCTTCCATATGACGGGAGGGGATCAAATCCCCAATGCATGCCGCATAATCCCCGATCGGCACAAGCGGCCAATCAGACCCAAACAAAAGCTTTTCATAGTGTTCACAATAAGTGAGCGCATGACGGATTTGATCAAAATGCCTGCCCCGTCTTTTTTCTTCCACTTCCCCTCCGGCTCCGACGATCCACCCAGAAAGATCTGCGTACATATTCGGATTTTTATAGACCACTTCTGCTCCCGTCAACACCCATGGATCCCCAAGATGAGCCATCATAAACTGGACATCTCTTCACATGACTGCCGCTTCATCAAGGGTAAGCGGATGGGAATATTTCAACAATCCACGCTCGGAATACGTATCGCCGGTATGCAGGACAACAGGAACTCGGTAAGCTGCAGCCAGATCATACACCGGTTGATAAACCGCATCACAGGCATAAAAGGGGTAGTAGCCTAAATAGATTTTCACCCCCACCGATTCAGGTTTCTGCAGTTCTTTTTCAAGGGCATCAAGCCCTGATCCATCGAGTTTCCAAGGATTAACTCCAGGGCAGACCGCCACTTGACACGGGGGTTCTTCTAAATCCAGGAGCATCGGTGTCGATGCATGACGGTCAGGGAATTCCTCGTGCTCCGTTTCTGTCAATCCCATTCCGATACAGGCTTCAATGCGGTTGTCTTTCATCTCCTTTTCCAATCCACCTGCACAATAATGAACGTGTGAGAGCTTTTCAGCTGTTTCTTTAAAGCTTCCAATATTGGAAAAATGAATATGCGCATCAATGATTTTCACGAGGGAGAATCCTTTTCTGGAAACGCCAGTCCATAAAACAAGTGATGGGCCTGAGTATTTTCTTCACCCCCGCCGTACAGAAAAGCAGGAGAAGTCTGGAAACCCCTTCCATCTGCGGCACTCCAGTTCTGTACAGACTCCAGGTACATCACATCCTGATTCACGTAGCTGCCCGCTTCTTTACTCGCTTGTGGATGAAGAAACGTCATCTTCTTCTCGTGTTCATCAGAACCTATCCACACAGCTGATGTATTTTCCAATTCATATTCTTCTACACCGGCGTAATACGTATGGAAAACCCCGCTTCCCGGGAATTTCAAATAACAGCCGTCCAGTTCCTTTCCGGGCTTGAGGAAAGTCTCAAGATTCACCCTCTCTTCATAAAACGTGCGATGCACAGGTGGGACAATCTCAGCGAAGACCACCAGGACAGGCACACCTGGAAGGGTAAGGACATACTGACGGAGGGTCAGTCCTCTCATCCTTTCATGTTCCTGCAGGGTTGTAGATAATAACAGGCCGCTCCACGTATGGCCGAGTGAATCCGTCCGGTCTGTCCGTGATATGAGGGTATCTTCTTTCATCATGGAATAAGCACTCACTTCCGGGAGCGCAAAACGCAGCCCACCGCCCCATGGATTCCACCAGCTTTTCGGTCCCGCCTCCGGGTATTGATGGTGAAGCATTTCCTGACCCTCATACACCAACGAGTATATGCCGGGAAAATAGGAGGCGGAAGCATGGAAGGATAATCCATCATTTTCCACGGTCCACACACCGCTGCGGCTGGTGACTTCTACTGACTTTTCCCCTGTTACAAGCTGGCAGGTGTGGAGAGCAGCTGCTTGTCCTTTGGAGCGGAAGCGGCCATGGATCGAATGAATCCCTGGGGACGAATGCTCCATCATGATTTCCATTTTCGTACGCTTTTGTTCAACTGTGGTTTCCTCCCGATACGTTTCCCCATCCTGACGAATCGTTAATGAGCCGTGAAGATACGGAGTCAGCAGGGAGCGGAAGGTGTAGGGGACCCGTTCTCCTGCGCGGGATATAAAACGCTGCCCGGCTGCTTCCAGCGCGAACAGCGGGTATTCCTTCAAGTGTTTCCCGTCTTCACCTCTGACAAGGGAACGCCAGTCTTTCCAGCCGGCTGTAGCATTGAAGCCGACTTTTATCGGGCCCAGGATGCGTTTTTCCTGTTCCTCCAGTTCACCTGATTCAAACACGATGGCAAAACGCCAGTCGTCTCCTCTTCCTCTGGCTTCCTCCGGCCAAGCGAGGGCTTTCGTGTCTCCACAGGAATTTTTTGAAAACAGCCATGGTTCCGATATCTCTTCATCTCGCAGGTATTCGGTAAAAGGAATCGATGCTTCCCTATTCACAATGACTCCGTCTCTATAAGGAATGACCAGCTGCTTGTACATCGGGTAAACCGGAATCTGCAGGTGAACGCTTTCCTTCGCCGGTCCCTGGTTGATGATTTCGTGATGGACCTCCACCACACCATCGCCAAAAATTTTGATATACGTGTTGAGCAGAAGGCCTGTAAACGCTTCGGATTCAAGTGTCGTTTTCAAAACAAAAGCTTCCGGGAGTTCGATGAATTCCACCGTGGACGCTTCTTTTTTTGAAAATTCCTGACTGAAGGGTCTTCCCAGGTGAGGAGTCATCAGCTTCACAGGATCTTCGTTGGACCGAATCGATCCGACTTCGATAAACTGGTTCCGTTTCTCCATTTCTGCATAGTACGGACCGTTAAAACCAAACCACTTCGTTTCTGTTTCTCCTCCGAATTTAGCTCCATGGCCCGGAAAAGCGTAGGAAAGGCTGGCGGTGAATTCAAAGGAAGACCTGCCCTCTTCTTCGACGGCAACTGAAATCTCTTCTTTCAAAAATCCGTTTTTCCGAAGGGTGATGGGAACAGGGACGGAAACACGGGCACCGCCGTCTATATCCACCTGTATGCTGGGTGTGTGCCACTCCAGCACGTCCTGATCCGGAAGACGAACCGTCCATACTGAAGGCTTCTCCAGGTGACTTTCCATATCCAGATACAACGAACCTTCCTGTCCCGGTCTCCAGCTTGGCTGGACAGTTCGTACCGTGACGTCTCCTGCCTTGATTGGATACACGCCCATTTTCAATGGAACGGACCAGCCGTTTATGTGGACGGTTGTTTCAACTACAGGGTGGGTTTTCCAAGGACTCGGCTTCTGTTCCGGGACCGTCACCTCGACATCCCCGTTCACCGTTACTTCCTTCTCCACCGTAGTGATCATCGGGAGGCGATGGTCCACGAGTTCTGATGACACCCCTTCCAAATGGAACGTGGCTGGGGCTTCCTGTTTGTTGACGACATGAATGCAGGTAGCGTAGGTTTCATTTTCCCGTAGTTTAAAGTCAGGAAGATCCATCTGTATGGAGAAATCATCTGTTTCAATCAAATGAATGCCTCGGCCTGTCCGTTCAAACTGGATCCTGACAAAACGGCCGTCCGGTGCCTGCCATTTATATTCATAAACGGTATGCTTTCCAGCCTGTTGTCCATCCGGCTTTACTTCAATCGGGCGCTGGCTGGTGCTGTACCAGTCATGCTCCTGAAAGAATGGACGGAGGACCTCCATTTGCAGCACCTGTGGAATGAAGTTCATCAAGTGAGTCGTATCATCCCGCTCCTCCCAGAAAAATCCGCATTTTTTATAGAGAGGGACCGCCTTAGTGTTGCCCGGCCATGTAAACAAGTCCAGACGCGGCCATCCATAGGCAACCGTTTGATCGATCGCTTTCCTCAATAGCTTGCGCCCGATCTTTCTTCCATGATAATCCGGATGAACGTTCAACAGCGGGATATATAAAGCTTCCTGATCTTCCCTGTACTCCGACAGGCCACAGTAACCGACGACTTTACCGCCGTCGAGCGCGAGGAACAGATTCAGGTTCGTAGAGGCGTTTTCCTTTTCCTTTACATCCTCCGCCGTTGTGACGACCAGGTCTCCTCCCCATTCTCCACGGCTTTCGTTCCACATCTCAGCTGTACTTTCCGCCAACCCATCATGATATTCAACAATGGTTAGATCACCTAAAGTCTTCAATACCGACTCCTCCAGTTCATGATTGATTCAAGACAATAGAGACGATTTACCTTCCTTGTCAAAGAGAGTGAGAGTGTTCCTCATACGCATCAGCCTTTCTGTTATGTAAGAAATCACGATCTCTTTTAGTGTATGGTTTTCCACGCACGGAGTAAAGAATATTCAGAAAGGTTAACAAAAAGAAAAGCCTCTTCCCAATGGAAAGAGGCAGCGCTAAGCTTAAGGCAGTTCGTGTCTTTTTACAAACTCAGCCTGCACGATAAAACGTTCAGGAGCTGAGCCGATGAAGTCAAAAGGATAGCACGTCGTCAAAGTTAATGTGGGAGAGTCTTTTTTCACGATGACAGACGTATCTTGTTCATCCGTCACCCAGATCCGGTTAATCTGGTACTCGTATTCATAGCCTCCTTCTGTAAGGTAAAGGAAGTCCCCAGGAACAAGACCGTCGAGGCCGCGGAAGACCGTTTCTCTGTGGCCAGCAAGCGCAGTATGTCCCTTTTCAGACGGAAGAGTCGTATACGACGTATCATACAGGCCGACGCCTTCTTTCAATGTGCTGTCCCCTGTCCCGAAAAACACAGGATAACGCCTTCCGAGTTTAGGAATCGTAAGCTCTCCGATTTCCCCGCCTTCCTGATAGCTTCCGACGGTTTCTGCAGCGACGAAATCTTCGGATGGAGATGGTCCGCTCTCCGGAGAATATGAAACATCCTGCATCTCTGCATCATAAACAGCGACACGACTTTCCGACCACCATTGGAAGCCATTCCAAAATACCAGCACCAATCCCAGCAGCAATAAGGCAACGCTCAGCTTTTGAATCATCGGACCTCTCCTTTATCCCGCAGTTTGTTACACTTTCAGCTGTTTCCTTCTAAAGAAAAGAATGACACCTGCGGCCCCGGCGACAGCTGCGCCGGCCAGCAGCCCCAACGGATAGGAGGTGGCTGTATCAGCCAGAGGTGCACCTTCTTCTTCCTCTTCCGCACCATTCAGCAGTTCAAAAATGATTTTAGCATTGTCCGTATTGTCAATAAATCCAGAGAAGCGATCCGAGGCCGGACCATAGGCATATACCGGAACATCCACACCTGTATGTCCGTCGGTTGTCCATCCTGTACCGGACCGCTTGTTGAAGATGTCCTCAATCGCATTATCCACATCTACCATTTTTTCCTCATCGTCTCCATTATTTACAGCATCCTGAACGGACATGATCTCTTCTTCTGTTAATTCGAAATCGATAGACTCCGTCAAGGTTTCCTCTACGTCAGCCCCCTCTTCCACAATCTGTCCGGCCATATAATCAGGCGTATGGGAAGCGGCATGGATGACATCGGGATCCCATTTATAAGGACCACCTTCTCCAAGGGAAAACCCTCCTGTAGAATGGTCCGCAGTTGTAACAACCAGTGTTTCTTCATCCTCTTCAGCAAAAGCCATCACTTTCTCGAAAGCTCCTTCGAAATCTTCCATTTCACTCATGGCAGCTACGACATCATTGTCATGTCCGGCCCAGTCAATCTGGCTTCCTTCCACCATAAGGAAGAAGCCTTCTTCATTGTTTTTCAACTTATCAAGAGCAGTTTCTGTCATATCAGCGAGAGAAGGCTGCTCTTCCGGACGGTCGATAGCCTTATCCAATCCAACAGGAGCAAAAAGGCCAAGCACTTGCTCTGCTTCAGAATCCGCCATCTCCTCGGCCGTCGTCACATAATCATAGCCGTCTTCCTGAAATTCCTTAGTCAGGTCACGGTCATCACGAATAAAATAATCCGTTCCACCACCGAGAAGGACATCAACCTTATGAGCTCCGTCAATCTGATCGTCGAAGTAATCATCAGCAATGTCATTATAATTCTGGCGGGACTCATCGTGTGTTCCGTATGCAGCAGGTGTGGCATGATTGATTTGGGAGGTAGCAACAAGACCTGTGGACATCCCCTTTTCCTTGGCCGCCTCCAGCACTGTCTTCGTATCATCCTTCTCCAGATCTTTGGCAATGGCTCCGTTGTACGTTTTCACCCCGGAAGACATGGAGGTAGCCGTCGCTGCGGAATCCGGAATATTCTCCTTTTCATCCTCTTCGCCGCCATCGTGATAAGGATCATGGGAATAGACCGACTGCATCCCAACAAGATAGGGATCAAAAGCCGTCGGCTCCATGTCCTTGGTGTCCGGATCATCTTTAAAGTAACGGTACCCGGTCGTATAGGCAGGCCCCATCCCGTCACCAACCATGAATATGACGTTCTTCACTTCTTCGTTGTGATCTTCAGCACTTATGTATGATGGGGAATCAGCCGTTCCAAAAAACAGGCAGGACAAGGCGGTCACAGACAATACTTTCTTTGCAAGCTGTTTGTTCAAAATAATTTCCCTCCGATCATGTGATTACATGGTTCATACTAGTAGCCTTATGTTAATGACAGAATAAGTAATGGTAAGAATGAGTTAATTCCACGTAATAATTATGTAAATCCTTATATAGTGTACCCGGAATCCATCCCCCTACTTCCGCATAAAAAAAGTACGTTCCCATAAGGGGAAACGTACCTTTTAATGGTCTTCATGACTGGAATCTGCTGGTTTCACCGTTAAAGCGGTTGCAATGATAAAAAGACATGTATTGATCCAGAGCATCACACCGTTCCAGTTGTTTTCAAAAAGGGTGACATTCACAAGGGCCATCCCCTGCATCATGAAAATAATCAGCAGTAAAAAATACGAGAGCTTCATGTTATCCCCCCTGTTTATTTCAATTATTACAAAAGGGGAATCGAACCTCAAGCTTTCTCGCGACAAACCTTTATTCTTCAGCCTCCGCAGCCAACGCATCCGCTTTTGTCTTATGGACCGTGCCGAATGGATGCTCTGGAGGAGCGTAGATGGAATACAGCTTCATAGGAACGTCCCCGGTATTTGTTACGTTATGCCACATTCCTGCTGGAATCATGATTGCATAGTCATCCGAAACTTCCCGTTCAAATGTAAGCTGGTCTTTTTCAGGTCCGATTTGTACTTTCCCACGTCCCTGCTCCAGACGGAGAAACTGATCAACATCCGGATGAATCTCAAGGCCGATATCATCTCCGACACCGATGCTCATTAAAGTGACCTGAAGATCGTCTCCCGTCCAGATGGCTGTGCGGAACGTATCGTTTTGAACGGTCGCTTTTTCGATATCCAGCACATAAGGCTGGCCGCCGAAGTCCACAGTCGTTCCTGTTTCTTCCTGACGGGTCAACAATCTGTACCACCGGCCTGCTTCGTCGGCATTACTTTGACAGGCACGCTGAAGACACGGTTCACATGGGGTGCCCTGCAGTGCCCTGAACGCCTGCTGATCATAATTATAGTGATTGAGCTTCATTTCATATGCTTTCTGCAGTCCATCCTGATACGTATTGAAAGCTGGCGGTACGGCCTTGAGAGAAGGCTGCCTTCCTGTCATCTGTCTATAAAGGACGGTCTGCTCATTCAAGACAGCTGATTCTTTTTCAAAAGCCTGCCTGATGACGGATTGGTCAGCAGCAGGAGCATACGAAAAAAGGCGCTGATAAAAATGGGCGGCGGCCGCTTTGGAAGCGATGCTGTTCTGCAGAATATCTCCAGCCGTCTCCTGCCTGTTCATAGGTGGGTATGGATACACATGGATCTTCCCTTCCTTACAATCTCGCCTTATCTTATGCAGAGAGGGGCAGGAACGTACATCCATTAAAAAACCGGTCTCAAAGAAGAGACCGGTTTTCTTTATGTGCCGCAATACGTGCGGTACGGCTGATCCGACGGCTCTGGAGGCTGGGCGTACTCCTCCTGCGCATCGGAATAGGCGTAAGGGTTTTTCAGTTGTTCCATCAGCTGATGCATCACCGAATAGTCATCCTCTTGAATGACTGCTTCCAACGCCTCTTCTACTCTATGGTTCCTGGGAATGATGGCAGGATTGGCCTTCTTCATTGTTTCAAAAGCGAGGTGCAGCGGCTGCTCCTGTCGTTCGAGACGTTTTTTCCATTGATCATACCAGCTTGAAAAAGCGACGGAATGATACATCGGCAGCTCTTCCGGTCGATCAAGCGTCAACGCTCTGAAGGTGTTCGTATAGTCCGCTTCCTGCTTTTTCATGATATCCAGAAGATCATCCATCAAGGCTCGATCCTGGCTTTCCTCACTTAAGAATCCGAGCTTATCCCTCATCCCGTTGACCCAGTGTGTTTGGAAATAGGAGCCATAGCGGCTGAGGATTTCCTGAGCCGTTTCGACAGCGGCTTCTTCTTCGTCATCAAGAATCGGTATCAAGGCTTCAGCCAGACGGGCAAGGTTCCACTGAGCGATAGGCGGCTGGTTTTGATAGGCATACCGTCCCTGAGTATCGATGGAACTGAATACTGTTTCCGGGTGATACACGTCCATAAAGGCACAAGGTCCGTAATCAAATGTCTCCCCGCTGATCGCCATGTTATCGGTATTCATCACCCCGTGGATGAAGCCTGTCAGCTGCCATTGGGCAATCAGCGACGCCTGTCTTTCCACGACCTTCTCATAAAAAGCGGCATACCTGTTTTCTTCTCCTGCCACTTCAGGATAGTGGCGCTGGATGGCGTAATCGGCCAACAGTCGAAGGGCGTCCACATCACCAAGGCCGGCGGCATATTGGAACGTGCCCACGCGTAGGTGGCTGCTGGAGACGCGGGTTAAAACCGCTCCTGGAATTTCAATTTCCCTTTGGATATGTTCTCCGGTTGTCGTAACAGCCAGAGTCCGATTCGTCGGAATACCGAGTCCATACATGGATTCACTGATCATGTATTCCCGCAGCATCGGGGCGAGTCCTGCACGACCATCGCCACGTCTTGAAAACGGGGTGCGTCCGGCTCCCTTCAATTGGATATCCAATCGTCTTCCCTTATTCGTGACCTGTTCACCAAGAAGGACGGCCCGGCCGTCCCCAAGCATCGTAAATTGACCGAATTGGTGACCGGCATAGGCCTGGGCAATCGGGTCAGCTCCGTCTGGAAGCTCATTTCCACTCCATAGTTCCGGGTGTTGTTTGGAATCATCCGGGAGGCCGAGTTCTGCGGCCAGATCATCGTTAAAAACGACGCAGGCCGGATTTTTGACTGGTGTCGGTTCCACTTTGGCATAAAAATGTTCCGGAAGCAGTTGATAGCTGTGCTTTAAGTTCCATCCTGTCTGTGTCATTGAATCTCCTTCATTCATAGTAGTGTTATCGTTAACCCTAACATAATTCTTCCCTTGATGCTTAAGATCTTTCATGTGGATAGTCACGCTCCTTTGGTGCCGCGGCAGGAGGCGGACAAATCCTGTGACTTGACCAAATGAGGATTGAACAGGGCAGCGGTACGTCCATTTTACAGGATCCATCAAAAAAGACTGCCGAGAATTTTCTCGACAGCCTGCAGCTCTACTCAAAAAGCCGGGTTCCTGTTTATTGCCCGATCCGCTGAAGAAACTGCTGGGTCCTGGGTTCCTTGGTAGAATGGAACACCTCATCCGGGGTCCCCTCTTCCACAATGGTTCCTTGATCCATGAAAATAACGCGGTCCGCTACTTCTTCGGCGAACTTCATTTCGTGGGTGACGACGACCATCGTCATCCCTTCTTCCGCCAGTTCCTTCATGACGTCAAGAACGTCCGCCACAAGTTCAGGGTCAAGAGCAGATGTCGGCTCATCAAACAAGATGACCTCTACACCTGTCGCCAGAGCGCGGGCGATGCCGACACGCTGCTGCTGCCCTCCGGAAAGCTGGTGGGGATACACATCCAGTTTGTCCCCCAATCCCACCTTGTTCAAAATATCAGCCGCTTTTTTCTTCGCTTCTGTTTTAGGCGTCTTCTGAACCGTTACAGGGCCTTCCATCACATTCTGGACAGCGGTTAAATGAGGGAAAAGATTATGGTTTTGGAACACCATTCCGGTCTGCTTCCTGAATTCCACCAGCTGCTTTTTCTTCTGGGGACGGCTGAAATCAAGGGAGCGTTCCCCAATGGTGATTTCACCGGATTCCGGGGTCTCCAATATGTTCAATGAACGAAGCAGCGTCGTCTTCCCTGACCCTGAAGGTCCGATAACAACGACCACTTCCCCGCGGTTCACGTTCATATCAATGTCTTTCAGCACATGAAGGTCACCGAAATATTTATTCAGTTGATTTACTTTTATCATTGTATCAGCCTCCTACTTTGCGACATATCTTTCCATTCGATTTTCAACCCGGTCCTGAACAAACGACAGAGCCACACAGATCATCCAGTAGATGAGGGCTGCTTCGGAATAAACGAGTAGAAATTCGTAATTTTGAGCAGCAATTTCCTGAGATTTCCGGAACATTTCCGTGTACGTAATGGTTGAAGCGAGCGACGTATCCTTGATCAGACTGATAAACGAGTTGGAAAGCGGTGGGATGGACACCCTTGTCGCCTGAGGCAGAATGACACGCTTCAACGCCTGTGCGGTTGTCATCCCGATAGACTCGGAGGCTTCCCACTGTCCTTTCGGGATGGATAGAATAGCTGCTCTAATAATTTCAGAGTTATACGCCCCCATGTTCAGGGAGAAACCGATAATCGCTGAATAAAAAGGACTGATGGTCACGCCAAGAGATGGTAGACCGAAAAAGATTATGAATAACTGCACGAGAAGCGGGGTGCCGCGAATGATGGAAACATAAGCGCGGGCCACGCCCCGGAAAAACTTCACGTTCGACAAACGCATCAATGCTGTGATGACAGCGAGCACGATCCCAATAGCGAATGTGATCAGCGTCAAAGGAATTGTATAATATAAAGCCCCTTTCACCAAAGGGAGAAAAGAGCTTGTAAAAATGTCCAGGTATTTTTCCTGCATGTCAGGGTTGGTGAATAGATTACTTAGATACATCTTCACCAAACCACTTCTCGGAAATTTCGAGGTATGTGCCGTCTTCCTTCATTTCTTTTAAGGCTTCATTGACAGCTTCCACAAGTTCCTCATTTCCTTTTCTGAACAACAGACCGCTTTCAGAAGCTTCATCCGCACGAGCGGCAATTTTCACCGGAGCCTCCGGGCGCTGCTGCATATAGTCCAGAACAGACAGACGGTCATTGACTGTTGCTTCAATGCGGTTGCTCGCAATCATCTGCATGGATTCGTTAAAGCCTTCCACCCCTGTAATTTCTGCGTTGTTGGCTTCTGCGATATCACGGTAGTTACTCGTCAGAGACTGAGCTGTATTGACGCCTTCCAAATCTTCAAAGGATTGAATGGAGTCATTGGCTTCGTTGGTCACCACGACCGCTGATGTCTGGATGTAAGGATTGGAGAAATCATACTTCTCCTGACGATCTTCCCTGATTCCGACTTGGTTGGCTACCATATCAAAACGTCCCGCATTCAGGCCAGCAAACATGGAATCCCATTTCGTCTCATTGAATACCGCTTCTACTCCGAGACGGTCTGCGACTTCCCTGGCGATTTCTACATCAAAACCGGTCAATTCATCATTATCATCATGGAACGTATACGGACGATAGGTTCCTTCTGTTCCAATGACGAGTTCCCCATTATCCTGGATTTCTTTCAGAAGGTTTTCCTCTCCGTTCCCTTCTGTTTCAGAGGATTCTCCCCCTTCCGATGTATTTTGGCTTTCCTCCCCACTTGTTCCGCAGGCAGCCAGAACAAGGGCAAGAAAACCGATCGATAATAACCATGTTAATTTTTTCATTTTATTTTCCCTCCGTAATACCAAGTAAATTTATAAGTTTTAATGACTTAGGTATCATAATTCAGATGATATGTCGATGTCAATCGATTGAACTCTTTCTTTTATCCTTTTCCAAATGCCGTAAATTAACCAGCATACAGTCTTGTTCCTAAAGCATAAACAGAGCGGGATCCTCATGGGACCCCGCTCTGTTTATGCTTTCAATAGTTTTTTTGAAATCGGTGCAACACCTGCGCTCTGAAGGATAAGCGAGATGATCACAACAGCGAAGGCAAGCGCTGTAAAGGCACCTCCTCCGCCCACTCCGGCTTCAAATGATAAAATGAGAAAAATGGACATCGTTCCCTTTAAACCAGCCCATGTCAAAAGCGCAGACTCGCGCCAGCTGATTTTCCTCCGCCAGTTGGGGAACAGCTGCGTAGAACCGGCAATGACGATGAACCGGACGACTATGGACAGAAGAAAAACGACAGCGGCCAGTCCCCAAAGCGTCGAAACGAGATACCCTGCGGCTTCAATCCCAATCAACAGGAACAATAAAGAAAGGGCCGACGTTTCTACAACTCCCCAGAAACCGTCAAGGGTTTCTTTAAAGTGCTCTTCCTTAATCGTTCTTCCGTATTCAAAAGACAGCATCAGACCAGCGGATACGACTGCAAGCACACCGGAAACTTCGAGATATTCAGCCAGGTTAAAAATCCCGTAGGCCAGGACGATGCTCAGCATAACCTGGTATTCACGGTTGTGCGTGTAATGGACCCCTTTACTGATCAACCTGCCAAAGGCCACTCCGAGAGCGATCCCCCCGAAGGAAACGAGTACGAACTCACCAAAAAAGGACAGCAGGGAGACATCGGACTTCCCTGTATACATCCCCATCAGAACAGAAAAAATGACAATGCTGGTTCCGTCATTTAAAAGGGACTCTCCTTCCACAACATCCGCCATCTTGTCATCACTCGTCGAGTTCTTCAAGATCGACACGACAGAAACCGGGTCTGTCGGAGTCAGAACAGCCGCCATCAACATCGCCCCTGTCAGGGACAGGGAAAGGAATGGACCGGTCACCGCATAAATCGCAGCCCCCAGAATACCCACAGTTCCTATGATGCCGATGGAAGCCAGAAAGATAATCAACGGGCTGTTTCTTTTGAATCCCTCCGGAGGGAAGCGGTACGCAGATACAAATAACAGAGCGGGAAGAAATACATGATAAATCAGATGCTCTGTTACCTCAATGGTTGAAAAGTAGGGAAGAAACGACAAACCGACCCCAATAAACACCAGGATCATGGGAACAGGAAGGTTTTCCTGCTTTTTGTCCAGGGTGAAGATAAGATAACCGATCAATAACAGCAGAATCGTTTGATTGATGGACATAGGATCCCCCCTTTTTTTTCATCTCTCCATTTTCCGATGTTCCTAAACATGAAAAACCCGGCTATATGCCGGGTCTTCCCATTATTTATGACTTCTGTTTTTTTGCCAGCTGTGCTTTGACCTGGTTGTACGAAAAGCCGGACAACGCATTCAAGCGCTTCACTTCATCCACGTTCGTCCTTGAACGCCGACCTGCTGTTTTTCCCATAAGCTCCACCTCCTTACATGAGGGTGACGCTTATCCTTCCACGCGTGCGGAAGCATAACCGAGCGCAATACCTAAAAGGGCTCCTCCCAGGACTTCAACAGGCTGATGTCCAAGCAGTTCTTTCAATTCTTTTTCACGCTCTACAAATTCAAGGCTGGGAAAATCACCGGATATTTGAGCGACGTTATCTTCAAGGTCGTTGACCAGCTGGGCGATTTCTCCCGTATGTCTGCGGATGCCCTGTGCATCATACATCACGATGACACCAAAAATAACAGCCAGGGCGGTTTCTGTATGACGAGACCCTTTATTCGCTGCAATATAGGAGGCAAGCGCGGCTACACCTGCAGAATGGGAGCTTGGCATTCCGCCGGTGGTCGCCACCTGTTTCACGTCCCACACCCCATGCACTCGTTTATGGGTGACAATTTTCAATGCCTGTGCGATTCCGATTGCTGACAGTGCTGTAACTATTCCTCGGTTCATTTTGTTCATGGTTTACACCCTCCCATTCAGACTACCATGTACCTTCCCGTTAAAAAGTCTCTTTATTCAATCAGGAAGATGATTAATGTTTTTCTGTCTGGGGAGGCTCTTCCATCCATCCGTGTTTAATCATCAATTTTGCCCCTTTATGGGCATATTCAAAAATATCCTTCATAAATAAGGAAAGTTTCGCCGGCAGGTCATTCCGGAGACTGAAAGCTGTTCCCAGCGAATTCCCTCCTAATGAGAAGCTGCAGAACAGACTGACACAATACAGCATCATTTTATCTGAAAATGGAGAGAGATGAGACTGGGTGACATTGCCGCCCGAGGTCATCGGAGCAGGCGTGTCATTTTCAAACATGATTGTGGTCAGCTGCTTTACAATCCCTTTAGCCAGATTTCCGCCTTCATGGAAATATTTTCTCGTTTCAGGTTCTTTGGCCACCTGTGAAAAACCGTAAATCATCTGCATACCGATGATATTGGACTCAATTGCGTGATGGATATGGGTCATTTCCACTGTATTCAACGCTCGTCTCCCTTGGATCGGCTTGAACAATTTCAGGTAGTCCTTATCGTGTACATGCTCCACCGGCTTTTGGATGGAGACATAAGGAGCATGTGGAAGAAGTCCTTTTTTAAGCAGATACTGGGTGCACTTTTCATAATATCTTTGTGTAAGGTAGGTTAGTTCACGATACATTTCAATAATATCCTTCTGATAAGACATCGTCAGGTTCAGCGTATGCATCCCCATACTGATTTCTTTCACAAGCCGGACGAACATGATATCAAAACCATTATCGTAGAGTTTTGGAACCTCTTTTGTCACATCGTCCTTCGTAAATCCAACCGGCACTTCAAGGCCATGCTTTTCAAATATTTTTTCTATCTTCTCCGCATAGGGTTCAATGTCCTTCTGCAGATGGACCATAATCTTTTCCGCTTCCCGGTCATCCGCTTTTTCTATAAAATAGTCCAGCATCCTGAGAATCATGGTCTTTTGCTGGTAGGTCATCCATAACGTCCCGATTTCGGCAGAAGAAAGTTGAGAATTGTCCGCCATACTGACTCCTCCAATTTGGATTGCACTAAAAACTTCTGTATCCACGTGCTTTTGTTTTAGTCTGAGCTAAATCCCGTTTTTCATCCTGCAACCTGTTGAAAAGACGAAACCCACCTCTATCCACTGTTGTCAGAAGAAAAGCATCAATATTTTTCACTGATCCAAAATCCCCATACCAGAGGAATATGAAATCGGTATCATGAAAAATCAGGAAGGCGTTGTTGTTTTTAACAAAGGATTTCGTGGTAGAACCCATTTAGCAGATTAAAAAAAGGTGGTCATGTTATGAATCGTTCAATAAGCAAAGGGTGGATTTTCTTTTTCGGTGCCCTTGGCGGATTATTATATGGGTATGATACCGGTGTCATTTCCGGAGCCCTCTTATTCATCAGTGATGATATCCCACTGACAGACTTCCTGGAAGGGCTTGTCGTCAGTTCTCTCCTCGTCGGGGCTATTGTTGGTGCAGGTTTGAGCGGCTACGTTTCCGACCGGTTCGGACGAAGAAAAGTGGTGTTTACGATCGCTTTGATCTACATAGCCGGGTCTTTTGTCCTTGCATTTGCACCGAACGTTCCCATGCTCGTCACAGGACGGGTCATCCTGGGACTGGCAGTCGGCGGGTCAACGGCCATTGTACCGGTTTATCTATCGGAAATGGCGCCGACGGATTCTCGTGGTGCGCTGGGGTCATTGAACCAGTTAATGATTACCATCGGGATTGTCCTTGCCTATCTTGTGAACTATGCGTTCGCACCTGTTGAAGGCTGGCGCTGGATGCTCGGTCTTGCTGCGGTTCCTGCCGTCGTTCTTGCTGTAGGCGTCATGTTTATGCCGGAAAGTCCGAAATGGCTCCTTAAACAGAATCGGGAGAAAGAAGCGCGCAAAGTGATGGGATTGACAAGAGACGAGAAAGAAATTGAGAAAGAAATGGAACAGATGAAGAAAATCGAAGCGGAAAAAGAAGGCACCTGGGATGTCCTGAAAGCTAAATGGGTCCGCCCCATGCTTCTTGTCGGAAGCGGAATTGCTATATTCCAGCAGCTGATCGGGATAAATGCGGTCATCTATTATGCTCCTACCATCTTTACAGAAGCAGGACTGGCCGATTCTGCTTCCATTCTTGGAACCGTTGGGATTGGAGTACTGAACGTACTGATGACACTCGTGGCTATTGCAACGATCGATAAACTCGGAAGGAAAAAGCTGCTGCTGATCGGGAACGCCGGGATGGTCACAAGTCTTGCGGTTCTGGCTGCCATCTTATTTACAGCCGAACTTACCACAGCTGTTGCCTGGCTGACAGTCGTTTTTCTTGGCTTGTTCATCATCTTCTTCTCCGCTACATGGGGACCTGTCGTCTGGGTCATGCTGCCGGAGTTGTTTCCGACTAAAGCGAGAGGGGCTGCCACAGGCTTTACGACACTGCTGCTGTCCGCCGCCAACCTGGTCGTCTCCCTCTTCTTCCCGATTCTACTCGGCGCTATCGGAACCGCGTGGGTATTCGTTCTATTCGCAGTCATCGGTATACTCGCGTTCCTATTCGTTTATACGTATGTACCGGAAACGAAAGGACGAAGCCTTGAAGAAATCGAAAATGATCTACGGGGAAGCACCAGCTGAATCTCCTAAAACTCCCTGCCTTGAGGCAGGGAGTTTTAATATTACGAATATTTCTTCTTTTTTAGAACTTCTGGATTTTATGTTCAGCGTCGTATATAATTCTGTTTATGCACTTTTTATAAAGTTTTTTCTGAACGAACTATACGAACGAGATAAACATTTCAGGAGGAATAACGTGAATAAACTTTCACCCATGTATTGGATTGCTTTAGCAATAGGAATTGTGTTTGTAAGCTGGGGAGCGATTTTCCCTGATCACCTATTAAATACGATGATGACGATTCGGAATGGAATCCTTGACCGTTTTGGCTGGTTCTATCAATTCGCCGTCACCTTCATGCTCATTATTGCCTTCATCATTGCCTTCAGTAAATACGGGAAAATCAAACTTGGTAAAAAAGATGATAAACCCGAGTATACTACTCCGACCTGGTTTGCGATGCTGTTCAGTGCAGGTATGGGAATTACCCTGCTGTTCTACGGATTGACAGAACCGGTCACCCACTATGCCAACCCGCCCGTGGGAGATGCACAGACGATCGAATCAGCTAAACTCGGTCTTGAAATCAGCTATCTGCATTACGGCCTGCACGCCTGGGTCATTTATGCGATTGTATCCCTCGTGCTTGCCTACTTTAAATTTAAAAAAGATAAGCCGGGTCTGATGAGTGCTACCCTTACGCCACTCTTCGGTAACCGCATGAACGGTGTCGCCGGTTATATCGTCGATATCATCGCTGTTTTCGCTACCATCTTTGGTGTCGCCATCTCACTTGGCGTAGGTGCCCAGCAGATCAACAGCGGCCTTGCGTATCTATGGGGCGTGCCGAACAACTACGGCGTCCAGCTTATCATTATGGGAATAACAGCCGTGCTGTTTATCTACTCAGCAGCTTCCGGCCTTTCTAAAGGCATCAAATACATCAGTAACATCAACTTGATTCTGACTGTCGTATTATTTGCAGCTTTCCTGCTGCTCGGACCTACGGGATTTGTATTGGAAACGTATTCCACAACCCTTGGAAACTATATGCAGAACTTCGTTCAGATGGGGATGCGCTTCAGCCCGTTTGATGCAGAAAACAACCAGTGGGTAAAAGACTGGACGATTTTCTACTGGGCCTGGTGGATTTCCTGGACGCCATTTGTGAGTTCCTTCATTGCCCGTGTATCCAAAGGACGTACTGTACGTGAATTTATTGTGGCGGTTGTTATTGCCCCTGCTCTTGTCTGTACCCTTTGGTTCGGCGTGTTCGGTGGAGCCGGCATCTACTTCGACTTTGTGGAAGGCGTCAACGTAGCCGGTCAGTCCATGGAATCTTCCTTGTTCTATGTCTTTGACCAGCTTCCATTCAGCGGTCTGCTTTCCTTTGTAGCCGTTATACTGATCATGACGTTCTTCATCACATCCGGGGACTCCGCCACATTCGTCCTTGCAATGCAGACGTCCCGCGGAAGCTTGAACCCTCCATTCTTTATGAAATTGAGCTGGGGTATTATCCTGACAGCGATCGCCATGATCTTAATGGGGGCTGGAGGACTTGATGGTCTACAGGCCGCAGCGATCATCAGCGGTTTCCCGTTAACCATTATACTGCTGTTGATGATCGTCAGTCTGCTCAAGTCGTTCAGAGAAGAATTTAATGAAGCGGCTGGATCGGACTCCGAAGAAGAACAAGATCAAAAGTCTGCTTAACGAAAAGAAGCTGCCATTAGGCAGCTTCTTTATTTTGTATCGACGTTCACCAATCTCATGCCTCTCTTTTCTATATCCAGTCCAAACCTACTGTCTCTTCTATAATAAAAACCCGCCTCTCCTGCAAATGCAGATGAGGCGGGTCTTTTATTTAGCCCCCGGCAATCATCCGGGCGAGCTGGCCGCATAGGAGAGCGGCGTACATGCCGACGACGTTTCCGAGAATCCCCATGAGAAGGCCGACTGGCGCAAGAGCCGGCTGGAATACGGACGCTACAATCGGCGCAGAACTTGTCCCGCCAATATTCCCCTGTGATCCGACAGCGACGAAGAACAATGGAGCACGAAGCAGACGGGCAGCAGTGAAGATAAAGAGTATGTGAATAGAAAGCCACACCATTCCCATTAAGAGAAATTCAGGAGCTTGAACAATATCTGCAAGATTCGCTTGAGCCCCTATTCCGGTAAGGAACAGATAAATTCCCATATACCCAATTTTGCTGGCACCATAGTATTCAAGCTTCCTCACCTTCGTAAAGGAAAGCAGGATACCAACAGCGGTAACAAGCAGGAATGTCCAAGTCGATGTGCTCATCACATCAGATTTCGGGATGAATGACAAATCAGCAAACAAACGGATCAAGTATGAACCGGCAAAACCGACCGCCAGAATCGCAAACAACTGTGGCAGCTCCAGCGGTTTAGCGTTGCGTGCCACGTCGGTAGCAATATCTTCGTTGATTTTTTTAATTGTAGAGTTATCTGCCTTGTTCCACTTATTGAATCGATCCTGGAAGTTGGCCAGGGAGATCATGACACCCATCCAGCCGATTCCAACGAGTGTATCGGTCAGAATAATCGGACTTAAAATATCATCCGGGGTCTTGAAGGCTTCTATCATGGCACCCATGTTTCCGGTACCACCGATCCAGCTTCCGGCAAGCGCTCCGACTCCGCGCCAGGCTTCATCAGGAAGCACACCTTGGAACAGGGCGAAAGCAACCGGGCCGCCGACGACGACTCCGAGAGTTCCTGCCAGGAAAACGAGGACCGCTTTTCCGCCGAGTTTCAAAGTGGCCGGAACGTTCGTACTGATCATTAGAAGCAGCAGACCTGCCGGAAGCATATAAGTACTTAAAAAGCTGTAAAGGTCAGAACTCTGCGGGATGATGCCGAATGTCGTCGACAACATCGGAAGAAAATACATCCAGATCAACGGCGGCAGATAGCCGAAGAATTTTTTCAGTGGTGCATAGTCAACTGTCGCTAACATGAAAACAATGCCGACGATAGCTATTAAATAGGCGAAGACCGCCATAGGCTCTTGGATAAGGGCTTGTGTGAAAATCATGATGATACTCCTTTTCTACGTAATCCTTTGAATTATCAAACAATTTATGGTTTATAAAAGCCACATTGAGGGAGTATAGCACAGGAAAACCGCTTGAGAAATAAAAAAGTACTGCCATTATTTTTCCAATCCAACCCATAAAAAAGAGGCTCCCTACGGGGGCGCGCATGTAAACGCTCCCCTGTAAAAAGCCACTGTTGAAAAATTTATTTCAATTGTATTAATCGTCCCAGATGTTCGATGATTTCGTCTGTAAAAACCTGCAGACGTGTCAAGTCTTCTTCCTTATCGGGATGCATATCTACTTTCCATCCTTCCGACATCCGCTCTCCACCGACAGCCGTTAACCTGTCTTCAAAAAGGTTCACTGCTTCACAGAACTGCGGGTAGGAGGTATCCCCTGATCCGAATACTGCAATACCTTTACCCGTCAGATCGATGTCTTCCAGGTCTTCGTAGAAATCTTCCACTTCATAAGGCAGATCTCCATCATTCCACGTATAGGATCCTAAAAGGACCGCATCGAAACCGGCGAGAAAATCGGGCTCGATTTCTTCTATTTCTTCCAAGTGGATGTCATGATCTCCTTCGAGACGCTCCTTGATCAAGTCCGCCATTTCCTCCGTATTCCCGGACATGCTGGCAAAGCCAATGAAAATGCGTGCCATAGGTTACACACCCTTTACGAGGCTGTCTTCAAGGTAACCGGAAAGCCGGGCGTGGAGACGTGCATGTGTCCGGAAACTCTCCTCATCTTTCCATTCCAACGCCTGATTGATTTTATACGTGTGATAGTTGAGAGCAAGCTGGATATCCATTTTCGTAGAAACTGCACGGCGGTCATAAAGGTCCTGGACAAACTGGGCGGACATTGGAAAAGCGCCCTCCTCATTTTTCCGCACGAGCACATACCAGCCACGGTTGGCCACAGCGTATGGATTTTGAACAATATGTAAACGATCTCCCTTATCAAACCGGATTGTTTGATGACACGAGCATTGACGACTTCCTTTTTCGTACGTAAAGGATTTGACAACAAATAAGCATTCCTGCATTGTCTTCTCTCCCTTCCTGATTCACACCTATATCATAATTGATAACGATTATCATTGTCAATAAAAAATAAAACGCACAGTCCCCCTGTACGTTTATTCCGTATGAAAGTGTCCGTCCTGGAGCTGTTTTTCAAGAATGACGCTTTTTACTGAGCGCCTGCTTTTTACTGAGCGCCTGCTTTTTCTCTTCCGTCTGCTTATTATAGCCGCCCGCGGATGAGCTTCTGCTATTTAAATATCATTCTCCTTGTCTACATCCGCAGCGATCGCCCGTTTATGACACAGCTGATTGCCGAGAATCCACCTTGTTTTCCTCCCATCCCCTCTGTCATTCAGCTTTCCGGAACGCGATCCCCCCATTAACCCGGACGGGCCGCTTGACTCTTTCCAACATCTTCAAAATAGACTACACTGTCATAAAAAAGGAGGGATCTCTGTGAAACCAACAGCATGGATGCTCCTTGAACTTCTCCGTATTCTCCTGCTGCTTCCATTCATTGGAGCAGTACTCTGGTCTACCGTGCTTGGACCGCTTTACGAAGCTGTCGACGTTCATGATCCATACAGAGTGGTTGGAGCAGCCGGCGTATGGGTCTTTTTATTTATTATATATAGGAATTACCTTCAATTCAGTGGATGGTACAAAGGAAAAGAAAGACGGAAGCTTCCACGCGGTGCCTTGATCACCCTTACGGTTGTATCCCTGCTCATGACTATCGGTCCACTTTTCTTAGGATTGAATGGATTGTGAAGAAATTTCAAAAAAGAGGATACCCTTTGACGGGTATCCTCTTCAGACCGCTGGGATCATCCCCGGCAGTTTTTTTGAATAATTATTATGCAGGCAAGAGGAGATCGGCCTTCTGGATCTCCGGAACCGCCGGTCTCTACGCTTTTTTCAACAATCCGTTTTCCAGACAGAACGCCAGCAGCAGCTCCTTATATCCATGCTCCTCAAACTGGATTCCGATCTGATCCCCGCCATATTCGGAAATGATGCCCGCTCCGAATTTCCGGTGGGACACCTTCAACCCAAGCTCCATCTCCCCTTCCTTTAGCAGCGATTCATCTGATAAGTCGACAGCCGGACGGACCGGAGCCTTTTTCTTCTTCTCCACTTCCGGCTGGATAATGCGGCGGACATTCATAAGAAAAATGGACTCTGTAACCCGCTCACTGCCTTTATAGTTGTAGGAAAGGAGTTCAAGATGAGAGCGTGCCCGCGTCATGCCGACATAAAACAACCGGACCGCTTCCTCCATCGGCGCGCGGTCTTCACTTCGATACCGCTCCATGTCATCCTTGGAGGGCACCACCCCGTTAATAAGGTCGATCATATAGACATTGTCGTATTCCAGCCCTTTAGCACTGTGGAAGGTCGTCAGAGTCAGGGGAGCTTTATTTTTGTTGTACTTCGACGTCTGAATCAGCTGTTCAAGGTGTTTCAATCTGTCTGCAAAGCCCTTTAATGAACCGAGACCGTGGGCAATTTCCTCAAGGGTGTCCAGAATGCCGAATAGATGCTCCGCATTGAAGCCGAAGTTCTCACACATTTTCGTGACCGCCTTGTCATAACCGAGCTTATCCCGGATCATACGAATGGCCTTGCCGGGCTCCATGGTGTTCATTTCATGGAACCTCTTTTTCGCCTGAGCGAGATTTTTGTCTTGATACGAAGGGATATCCTCTTCTCTCAACACATCAAAAATAGAGGTTAAGAGGTGTGTTCTTTTCAAAAAAGCGATCTGCTTTTTCGTGATATAGCCGTTGAATTTCGTATGAATCCGCTCCAGGATATCCACCCGCTGATCATTATAGCTGAAGCGCATGAAGTTCAATATATCTTCAACGATCCAGTGCTTGAAAAACTTGGCATCAATATCCTTCATATAAAAATCGATACCGGCCTTATCAAGCTTGTCTGCCAGTGGAACCGCTGATGAATTATTCCGGTATAAAACAGCCGTTTCCTCCCCCGGGGAGGCTGCTTTCACAGCTTCCGCGACATAGGTCAGCTGCTGGTCATAATTGCTGAATGTCTGCATCTGGATGGGGGCGTTGGACGGATTTTCCGTAAACATCTGCTTCGGATAGCGGTTTTTGTTGCGTTTAATAAACTGATTGGACGCTTCCACAATTTCCTTCGATGACCGGTAGTTCTGCGACATCGTCATCACGGCAGCATCCTCATAAACCTTCTCGAATTGAAGCAGCTTCGTTACGTCGGATCCCCGCCACATGAAAATCGACTGATCATCATCCGCCACGACACATAAGTTGTTGTGTGGACGCGCCAGAAGCTCCACGATTTCATGCTGGACCACACTGTTATCCTGACTTTCATCGGTCAGCACATATTCAAAGCGGCTCTGATAACGGCCCAGCAGTTCTGCATCTTCTAAAAGAAACTGATGGGCGTACGTGAGCATATCGTCAAAATCGAGCAGAAGCCGATCAGAAACCTGCTGTTTTTTAAACCGCTCGTACTCTTTATACATATCAGCCGCCCGCTTCACCTGACACGAAACCTTCTCCAGCTCTTTCCCTGCCAGCATCCGGTTTTTCACGAAGCTGATGTAAGTCATCAGTTCATCCATCTCATCCTCGGACATCTGTTTCTGATGGATATCCTCATAAATCCTTTTCAAAATAAACTTTTTGTGGAGCGGTACATCCGGTCCATGGAAACCCTTTTTCAGTTCTTCATCACTGACATTCCCCTCGATAAGCTGGAAGGATTCTCCTCTTTTATGCAGCGTCTCCCGGACCACTTGAAAGGCGAAGCTGTGAATCGTTGAGAAGTGCACCTTTTCATTCGTGAGGGAAGAAAAAAACCGGTCAAAACGATCGGACATGTCCCGGGCCGATGCTTTACTGAAAGTAATCGCCATGATCCGCTCCGGCTTCACCTTTTTCTCAAGAAGCAGGTAGCCGATTTTCATATTCAGTGTCGTCGTCTTCCCGGATCCCGGTGATGCCAGCAGGAGCAGTGGGCCGTCTGTGTGAAGAACCGCCTGCTTCTGGACATCGTTCAGTTTTACTCCCGTGTGTTGTTCCATGTTTGTGAAGAAATCCATATGTTCGTCCCTTTCTGTTCAGGAAAGAAAAAATAGATGGAAAAAGGCCCGCGCCCCTTTTCCATCTACATTTTCCATCATCATTGTTGTTCCATTATACCTCCTTCACCCAATCGATTCCAGATGATTTTCTTCCCTCTTTTTACATGAGATGACCGAAGAAGAAACATACTATCAGGGACAAGGAGGTGGAGAACGATGGCGAAGAAAACAAAGAAAAACCAAGCAGAGCAGAAAAACCAAAAAGGGTTTGCTCCAAAACAGGCCGATGTAGAGTTTTCTGAGGAGTTCGGCAGTGCTGCTGCGAATGAAGCTCATCAGAAAGAAGCGAAAAAAGCCCGCAAATCCAAAAAAGCAAAACAAGATAACTAAATGAATGTAGAGGATTTCCCTTTTTCAGGGGAATCCTCTTTCTATAGTTGGAGGTTATTATGAAACGTACAGGTCTACTTACCATCATTATTTTTTTCTCCCTTTCCACAGCACCTGTCTCTGCAAGCGTCCTCTACACAGTGAAGCCCGGGGACAGCTTATGGAAAATCGCTGCACAGTATGAAACAACGCCAGACCGTTTGAAAACGATAAACGGCATAACGGACGGTTCGCAGATCATGCCCGGGCAGTCCGTGATCATACCTGGGAATGCGTACAACGTAACGACAGGGGATACACTTTGGAAGATTGCCCGGATTCATCAGACGTCCATCCATGCTTTAAAAAAACGAAACAGCATCAGCGGAAGCGTCATCACGCCCGGGCAGAAACTCCATATCCCGCAAAGTCGGAAACAGCCGATTACCGCTGGAGCATTTTTCATTCCCGGCACCCCAGTAAAAAATCAACAGTCCATTGACTATTATGGGGAGTATTTATCTGCCCTCGGCCTGTTCGAATACCGGCCGGACGAGAGTGGAGAACTCAGCCGACTGAACGGTGAAGACTCCATATCGCGCACATGGAAAAAAGGCCTGATCCCTCATGCCACCATCACTAATTTAACTAAAGAAGGCTTCGATCCGGATTTGGCCCACCGTCTGCTGTCTAATGAGAAGAAACGAAAAGCGTTGATTGAAAATATCGCCGGCCTCGTGGACGAAAAGCAGTACAAAGGGGTGGTGATCGACTTTGAAAGTCTGCACGAAAAGGACAGGGCTTCTTTCAATACATTCATCCAGCAGCTTTCCACCCGGATTCATAGAATAGGAGGAGAAGTCGGAGCCGCCCTGCCGCCGATGACCGGCGCCTACACCCCTGCCCACCACAAAGCCTATGATTACAACACCATCGGCGGGGCCGTCGACTTCGTTTTTCTTATGACGTACAACTGGCACTGGATGGGTGGGCCGCCCGGCGCCATTGCACCGATCAAGAAGGTGGATGCTGTTATGAACTATGCAGGAACAGCCATGCCGAAAGAGAAAATTTTCTTAGGAATCGCCATGTACGCCTATGACTGGAATACAGAAGATCCTGAAGATGTCCAAGCCTATTCCCAGCAGCGAGCTGTCGATACAGCGATGGAGCACCAACGTCCGATCCATTATGATTTTGAAAAACAAAGTCCGTGGTTTTCCTACACCGATCCTCAGGGCGACATTCATGAAGTGTGGTTCGAGGACGCCCGGTCCATACTGGCCAAATACAGACTCGTGAAAAAATATGATATCCAGGGTGTCGGCGGCTGGAAAACCGGTCTCGATTTCCCTCAAGCCGGCTTCCTGCTTAAAGAAGAATTCACCATAAAAAAACGGTGAAACGCCGCACTTCCAAGCTATGATAAAATGAAAGAATCATAGAGGTAGGAGTGGGATTGATGGATAAAAAAGACATAGCCGGAATCCGGAAACAATTGAAGGTCGACAATGATCTGATGAAGATATCGAATATATTCAACGTCTATATTATGAAGGAATCAACAGACATCTATCATCATCAAAGCCAGCCGTTTGAAATGCTGGACCGCGACCAGCAGGAGCTTTTTATGACCAACTTCAAAAAAGTGCTCACAGGACAGCTCGATGAAAAGCTGTTCGAACTGAAGTTCAATCAGGAGGAAGAGAATTCCAGCCAGTTCATTCTGCACCGCGGACTCTTGAGCCGGAACGTAGAAGACTGGAAACAGGAAATGCTCGCCATGACGGAAAAAATGATCAAGGACCATCCGTATGAAAAAGATGTCGTCATCACTTTCATACGGGCCGAATACTTAAAACCGACGAGACGACGCAGTGAAGAATCAGAAGAAAGTGACCGCGATGCCGTGTACTCCAACCCGTTTATTCTCTGCAGCGTCAACCAGACGGAAGAGCCGAAAAAGGAAATCCAGTTCGACTATGTTGAAAAAGAATTCAAGTACAATATCCAGGTCGATCCGGTTATTGACTTGAAGCACCCGCTGACGGGATTCATGTTCCCGAGCATTACCGAAGGAACCTCTGATGTCAACCACGTGCTGTACGCCGCCGGCAAAGCCAACGAACCGGACTACTGGTTTATCGAGGATGTCTTAAACGGCGAAGAGATTATGACAGCAAAAGAAGACAAAGCCGTATTTGAGGAAGTCATCCGCGGTGTCGTCGGGGATCAACTGAGTCCATCCACCCTCGCCAATGTATATGGGGAAATCAATAAAGTGGTCGAGGAAAATGAGGATGATACCCCGCCAAAGCTTGATTACCGGGACGTGGAACGGGTATTAAACCAAAGCGGCGAGCAGGTCGAAGGCGAAAAAGTGAAACACGCCTTTCAAATGATCACAGACAACGAAGGATACGAGCTGAAAGCCAGCAGTATCGTTCCTAAATACAAGACGAAATCCATCAAAATCAACACGAAAGTGGCCAACATCTCCATCAGTCCCCAGGACCTGGAGTTTGTCAGACAGGTCAACTACAAAGGGAAACGATGCATCATGATTGAAATTGAAGAAGATGCAGAAATTGACGGATTTAAAATGCTGCCGGAGGCCTTCGGAAACGAATCCTCCTGAAAAAAAGGAGTGGACACGCATGTCCACTCCTCAGCTTGTAAAGAAACCCCTGTTTCTTTACAAGCTTTTTTCTTTTTTACCGCCAGGAGCGAAAGCCCCTTCCCTTTCCGCAGGAGTGGAAGGGGCGCCACTCCTTGGGGATTCTTTAACATCGAAAAAGACTCTTCACCCAGCACAGCTGGATGCAGGACAATCTTTTTCATATTCCGGCAGGCAGTCGTCATCAGCGCCTGTGCTTTCCCTTTTTGTTTTCCACGCAGGCGGCAACAGCGCAGCCCATGCCGTGCTTTTAAATCTGCGAACCTGCTTCGTGCACAATCTCTCTCCTCTATATTCCAACGTCGGCACGAGGAGCGTTCGGTGGTGATGCCTGCGGGAACAGCACGGGCCGAAGATCCACTTGGGCAGGCGGTCTTCCTGACCAAGTCAGTGGAGGGCGTGCCCGCGGCATTCATCCACCGATAAGCGGAATGTGACCTTTCACACGACAAATGGATAACTCGAACTGGTTAACACAGGCTTTTTCTACAGCCAAAGGGAGTGGACGGTGACGTCCACTCCCTTTTTTATTCTTGTCCGACAAGCTCCCGCTTGGAGGCATTCTTCTCTCCCGTATAGCCTTCTGGATTCTGCTTCCGCCAGTTCCAGGAGTCCACACACATATCATCAATCGTCTTCTCTGCCTGCCAGCCCAGCTTCAAATGAGCTTTGGCCGGGTCTGCGAAGCACTCTGCAATATCTCCGGAGCGGCGCCCCTCTATGGCATAGGGAACTTTACGGCCGGAAGCTTTTTCGAAAGCCTTCACGAGCTGAAGAACACTGTATCCTTCACCTGTTCCAAGATTATACGTTTCGATTCCAGTTTCGCCTGCTGTCTTTTCCAACGCATGCACGTGTCCTCTCGCAAGGTCCACGACGTGAATGTAATCTCTTACTCCTGTCCCGTCAACCGTCGGGTAATCGTCACCAAACACCTTCAATTCAGGGAAATGACCGACAGCCACCTTTGTAATATAAGGCATCAGGTTGTTCGGAATCCCTGAAGGATCCTCACCTATGCGGCCACTCGGGTGCGACCCGATCGGATTAAAGTAGCGGAGAACAGATATACTCCACGATTCATCAGAGACATATAAATCCTGAAGAATTTCCTCAAGCATCAGCTTCGTACGGCCATAAGGATTTGTGGCCCCAACCGATGCACTCTCCGTAAGAGGAAGAGAGTCAGGGGTGCCATACACGGTGGCGGATGACGAAAAGATCAGCTGTTTAACATCAAATTCCTTCATCACTTCACACAGCATCAACGTCCCCGTAATGTTGTTATGATAGTACGTCAGCGGCATAGAAACCGATTCACCGACCGCCTTCAGTCCTGCCAGATGAATGACAGCTGTAATATCGAAGTCCTTGAAAACCTCTCGTAAAAGGTCCTGATCCCGCAGATCCCCTTCTACAAACGTCAACGTCTTCCCTGTCAGTTCCTGCACACGCAGCAGGGATTCGGGGTGGCTGTTCGATAAGTTGTCCAGAACGATAACCTCATGGTCCCTCTCCAATAATTCAAGACAGATGTGGCTGCCTATGTATCCGGCCCCGCCTGTAACTAAGATCATTGCCTCTCCTCCTCTATCAATCTCTTACCTTGGAATGTACAGGAAAATTAAGGATATGTCTACTATAAAAGGAAAGGAGCCCTCCTTTAGGCTCCCTTATAAAAGTCCTCGATCTGTTCATTTTTCGACATTTTTACGCCATTCAGCCCATTTTTCAAGAAAATTTTTGTATAATAATTACCAAGCATTATAATGGCTGGATTCATGATAATGGATGAACCCGTGACTTTCTGCCAGCCTCTGACTTTTCGACTTCTGAGAGAAGGAGACGGTCAGTATTTCCAAACCTGTTTCCTGACGAAGCTGCTTCAAATCCCGCATGCGGTCCAGGGACCATTGATCTTTCGCAACCGAGGAGTAATTGTAATTCTCCCACATAATGCCGTCTACATAAGGATACGTTGTGGTCGACAACGTGCCGAACCCCCAGTTTTGAATAAGGGACAAGGAAGGGTACTGACGCCGGATTTCCTGCAGGAAGACGGCCATGCCCGCACGCTGGTCATCCAGTACATCGGATCCGCAGTGTTCGTTATCGATATTGCCGACAGTATCTAAAAAGACACCGTCCAAACCCTTATCAGCCACCTGCTTCTCAATCTCAGCCAGCAGCACCTGCTGATAATGATCAGAGGTGATATCGGTCAGATAAGAATCCCATTCCGGATAATAGACACGCTCACCGTCCCGGTGGAAAAAGTCGGACTCTTCAAGCTGACTGATCAACGCCGTATTCCAGTTATCAGCTTCCATGGTGTTGATATACCCATACACCAATGTCCCGGACTGCTGAATCGTTTCAATCTGGCTTTTAGTATAGAACACCGGTTCAATCATGACAGCATCATACGCCTGCATCTTATTCAAGACTGCTTCGGTCGGAGAATCATAATAAATTTTATAGGACTGCACATTGGAAAGTGGATGAGAAGATTGTGCAGAAGTAGATAGAGGGGAAAGTACAAGACCAGCGGCTAAAACAACAAGAAAACTCCGTTTCATTTTTGTGAGTATACCCATAATACGCCTCCTGATTATTCAGAGAGCGGCTGTGGCATTGCAGACTGGCAGTCGGCTCCTGTGAGGAACTACGACCCATGTCTTTGCGCCCTTATCTTTCGATAAGTTTGCCTTTCTCTATTCAATTTTATCCACATTATACCACAGGTTTAACATGTTAAAGTATTTTAAATCCACATGGAGGTGATTGGATGTTCTACCAACAATCCAGTTTTATCCGGAAGTTTATTGAACTGATCCTCGTATTTTTTGTATTGGGATTCCTTGATCAGACGTTGGAATGGAACATGCTGGAATGGACGCTTAACCCTGTCTTCTTTGCTGTCCTATTGTTTTCCCTCAGATACGGTCTGAATTTTGCTCTTTTGAGCTTTTTTGCTGCACTATTCTATCATGTGTATGACATGTATCAGCGGGACGGGGACTTGTTTCTCTTATTCTATGATCCCGCCAATTATTTATCTCTCCTCTTCCTACTCCTGACCGGCGTCATTACAGGGCTGTACAGCACGTCCTTCCGGGAGAGATATGAGAGTCAGCAGTATGTGCTGAAGGAAACGAAGGATGAAAATGAGGAACTAAAAACATCCTTAACCGCTCTGGAACGGTCTCAACGGGTCATGCAGGCAAAAGTCCTTGATTCCGAGTACACGCTTTCCAGGATTTACGAAGTCGGAAAGACGCTTGATCAGCCTTCTCCAGAACTTGTCCGAAACGAGGCCGTTACGATTATCGGAGACCTGTTTGAGGCGGAAGACTTAGCTGTCTATCATGTCGACTCTTCTAAGAAATCACTGCGCCTCCGCGTTCGAAAAGGAAATACCGAACGACTTCCGCAGACGATTTTCATTGATGATGCGGCCTCGATTTTCTCACGGGGACTGAAGAACAAAACCATTACTTTAAAGACGGTTGATGATGAAGCCGATGCTCCAGTGCTGATCGGACCGATCGTCTACAATCAGGACGTACGGGAAATCCTCGTGATTGATCAACTTGATTTTGCCAAACTGACAAAATATGAAGTTCAAATCCTCTCTCTCGTGCTCGACTGGATGGCCAACCGGATCGAAAGAGCTGGAGAGTATCTTCGTAAAGAAGAAGAGCAGAAGATGTATCCAGGCACAAGTATTTATGATAAGGAAGCTTTTGACGAACTTGTTCAGCTTCAGGAAAAACGAGCGGAGAAATACGGGGTGCCTTATAGTGTCGTTTCCATCGATGTCAGCCCTTACAGGGAAATGTCGGTCGTGGAAGCAGAAATCATCCTGCGTGCCTACTTGAGAGAATTGGACATTATGGGCTACGACCAGACGGAGCAGCATTTCCACTTCCTGCTTCCAGGTACGAGCTCCGAGAATGCATCCATCGTCGAAGAGCGGATTTACAAAGCACTCGATACAAAAGGCGGGATTTACATTGGTTAATTTCCAGGAACCCTACTGGCTGATCTTTTTCTATGTTATTCACGGCCTCGCTGTTCTGATCGTTTCCCTGCTGCTTCGAAAAAGGATGCATGATGACAAAAAAGGAACCGTCACATGGCTCGCCATTACGAGCGTATTCCTCCCGATCATCGGAGAGCTTCTCGGACTGGCCGCCTGGCTGGCTGCGAAAGCGTCCGGCAGCAATCACATGATTGATGATTACGATGATTATGTCACATTCACGCCGTTGAATCTTGAATACCTGCGTTATGAAGCATCATCAAGCATGGATTTATCGCCCATCAGCGATGCCCTTTTGAGGAACGATGGCGTCAACCAGAAGGAATTGATTGTCAGTCTGATCAATTCCGATATCGCCAATAAAGGACGGCACTTGAACCTCGGCCTGACCCACAACAATTCAGAAACCGTCCACTATGCAGCTACAACCATGAACGTGCTGTCCAGCCGGTTTGAAAAAGAACTGGAACATGCCAGAAAAGAATTGGCCCCGGAAGCACCCATGTCTTTCGAGCGTTTATGCAGCGTGTACGAACGTTATCTGGGAAGTGGTATTCTTGATGAGAACGGACAGGCGCGGCTCGAGAAACAATATGAACAACTGCTGGAAGAAATGGTTCCGAAACTTGAAAAAGAACCATGGATGTACCGCAGTCTCGGCGATATTTACATACGTCGTGGAAAAGAGGAAAAAGCGGTGGAAGCTTTCCGTGAGATGGTCAGCCGCTTCCCGGCCCATCCAGGAGGCTACTTGAAATTGATTGAAATATACTATGCAGGACGCGACTGGACAAACATCAAGCCTGTGCTCAACGACCTTTTCCAACATGTGCAGGCAGAGGACATCCCTGAAAGCCAACGCTTCATTATCCAACAGATGGGAGGGAAAACACTGTGAAAAAACAAATCACTATTTATGCTTCGGTTCTTTTCCTTCTATTCACAGCTGCCATTATCATTCTGCAATTTATGCGGCTCGATATGTTTCATCAGTGGTTTCCTGCCGAAACGGCACAAGAAACATCGGTGGAAACGATGAGCACGGAGGAGAGTCCCACAGAAGGAGAAGAACTTCAGGTTTATGTGCATAAAAATGACACCCCATTGTCCAAGGACGCATTGGAAAACCTGGAATACGCCATGGACTACGCTAAGGTTTCCTATAAGGAGATAACGAAAAAGGAAATGGAAGAGCTGACGCCTTCCCCTTATACCGTCCTCGTTCTCGGAGGTGAGCACTCCGAAGAATGGCCGTATGAAGAAATCCGCTCCTTCGTGGAAAAGGGAGGAAACCTGTATATTGCCTCACGCTTCATCAATCCCAACTGGAATGAACTGATCGGCTTGGAAGATGTGGAAGATTTCCTCGACGATATATACGGGCTGACGTTTGAGAAGGAAGTTTTCCCTGGATATATGGATTTAGGTGAGGATTCCCAGTTGTTTTCCCACAGCATTGCTGATGTTGAACTCGCTGAAACCGCCGATGTTTACATTTCAGCAGAAGATCACCCGATTTTATGGGCGAACAATTACGGAGAAGGGAAGGTCATGTTCTGGAACACCTCTTCTGTTACAGAAAAAACCTCACGTGGACTAATGCTGCAGGCCCTTTCCTTCCTGCCTCCCACATTCGTTTCCTCACAGGCGGGTATTAAGGTGATGCACATTGATGACTTCCCTTCTCCTGTTCCAAGCGGTACGACAGATGTGATCCAGCGGGATTACGATTTGACTGTGGAAGATTTTTATTCTGAAGTCTGGTGGGAGGATATGAAACGGATCGGCGAAGAAGAAGATGTGATTTATACCGGATACTTAATTGGAACCTATCAGGATACGATGGATATGACAGCAGAAGACCTGATTGAAACCAGACGTTTCCCAATGCTTTATTTCGGCCGCAAGGTTTTGAAGGAGGACGGGGAAATTGGACTCCATGGATACAATCACCAGTCTCTTGTAACAGCAGATGAACCGATCGATCCTGAATACGGCTACCGTCCTTGGCAGAATCAAGGCAAGATGGAAGAGTCTCTAAACCGAGTGAACGAACTGTTCAACTACTACTTCAAGGAAAAGGATGTTCATTCCTATGTCCCCCCTTCCAATGTGTTAAACGAAACCGGGGTGCGCGCTCTGCATGAAGTATTTCCGGAACTTGAAGCTGTATCCGGCTTGTATACAGGTGACAAGGAGACGGGAGCCTTCTTACAGGAATATGAACCAAACAGTGAGTTTCCATCCATCTACCATTTCCCAAGGATTTCAAGTGGGTATGGGGAGACCGATGAAGAGCGTTTCGTCCAGATTGATGCGATTGCGAACTTCGGGGTATTCGCCCACTTCATCCACCCGGATGATGTGCTCGATCCATACCGGGCCGGAGACAGTGGATGGCCGGAAATGAGGCAGTCTTATGAAGATATGCTCCATTATATTCACGATCACTACACACACCTGAAGGGGATGCGTCAGACGGACGCCACAAAGAAAATGAAACAGTACCAGGCTTCTGTCATTGACGTAACCTATCAGGACGAGCAGATCGTTATCAAGGGCGAAAATCTCCTCTCCCCTTCCACAGTTCTTGTCAGATTGAATGAAGGAAGGATCGAGACCGGTTCCTTTGATTATGGAGATGTCGAATCTCTCGGTGAATCCGGCACACTTTATCAAGTGACCCTTAAACAGCCGTATGCTGAAATTACGATAAAGGATGAAGCCTTGTGAAAATAGGAATGGTCGTTGAAGGAAGCTATCCCTACGTAAGCGGCGGCGTGGCCAGCTGGGTACAGATGCTTGCTGCACAGATGCCTCAGCATGAATTCGTCATTATTGCCATTACACCGGAGGAAATGACCGCTGACGATTACCGCTACGAGCTTCCTTCCAATATCACGGAAGTCATTAACCTTCCATTGAATCTAAAACCAGCCGCAAAAAAGCGGCGCGTCAAACTGACTGAAGAAGAACAGCATATGTTGACCGATTGGATGATGTTCCGCAGTCTTCCGCCGGATGTACTGGACATCTTCAAGAAAAAAATCGGTTCGACCGAAGCGCTCTTTTCAAGCGAACTGTTCTGGAACATGGTACAGGAAAGCTACCGGATTGAAGAACAGTCGGGTTCCTTCATCGATTACTTCTGGATGTGGCGCGGCATGTTCACGCCTGTCCTCGAGCTGCTGCAGGCGGACTTCCCGGACCTTGATCTGATCCATTCTGCGTCCACGGGTTATGCCGGACTGATTGCTGCTGCCATCAAGCAGCGTCAGGGAATTCCTTATCTCTTAACGGAACACGGCATCTATTCACGAGAGCGTGAGGAGGAAATCCTGCAGGCTGGATGGATTCCTGAGTACTATAAAAAACGCTGGGTCCAGTTTTTCCACCATTTATCCAAGCAGGCCTACACGGAAGCGGATGATGTGATTACGCTTTTCGACCGCAACAGCCGGCTCCAACATGAACTTGGTGCTGATGAAGACAAGCTGGCTGTCATTCCAAATGGCATCCATTATGACCGGCTTTCAGGAATTGTCAAAGTTCCCAAAACAGATGTTCTGAAAATCGGGGCGATTGTCCGCGTTGTTCCAATCAAGGATATTAAAACGATGATCAATGCCGCCAAAATCCTCGATGACAAAGGGGTCCCTTTTGAGCTGACGATTATGGGACCACTGGATGAAGAGGAAGAGTATGCCGAGGAATGCCGGCTGATGATTGAACAGCTGAGTCTAAATCACTGCGTCATGCTTGCGGGTAAGGTCAATATCATAGACTACCTTCCTCACTTTGATGTCTGCCTCTTGACAAGTATTTCAGAAGGGCAGCCGCTGGCCGTCCTTGAAGGTATGGCAGCAGGGATTCCTTATGTCGTCACAGATGTGGGGTCATGTTCTGAGCTGATGTATGGACGTGAAGATGATCCCTTCGGACCGGCAGGCTTTGTCGTCCCGCCCGTGAATCCGAAAGCCATTGCTGAACACTGCCAATGGTATTATGAGCACCCTCAGGAAGCTGAGAAATTCGGAATAAATGGACAGAAGCGGGCAGAAACGTATTATCAAGTGCACCAATTCATTGATCAGTATACAGAGTTGTACACAGAAAGGGGGATGGCTTATGGCCGGCATCGGGTTTAAGCTGCAGAAATTGTTTCAGGAGGACTACTTCTCCTCGCGGATTAAAGCCTACGCATTTGCAGGACTGGTCACCTCCGGTCCGTGGCTGGTCGTTATTGCGACCATTGCTGTAATCCAGTGGATGACCTCTTTCTTCTCCCTGCTTGATCTGCAGGAGAGGGAGCTGTTCAACCTTTCTGTAGCCTACTGCTTCATCTTTTCCCAGGTCCTTTTCGGTGTGCAGCAGTTAGTTGTCACGCGGTACACCGCCGACCTGTTTTATGAACGACGAACAGAGGCCATTTTCCCAACGTTTATCGGGATGACAAAGGTGACGCTCGGACTTGCCTTCATCAGCTGGTTGATTTTCTTTTTGATTTCGCCTCTTCCCTACTACTTCAAATGGCTGATGTTGATTCTTTATGTGACCGTTAATCTCATCTGGGTGCTGTTCCTGTTCCTCAGCGCAGCGAAATTTTATCAGGCCGTGGCCTACAGCTTCCTGGCCGGAGGCGGAGCCGCTCTGCTTCTCGTCTTCCTGTTTGGAAAAAACGCTTCCTGGTTTCCGGTGTTCGAGCACTCCAACAGCTTCTTTCTGCTTGCCGGATTTACGTCAGGCATGCTCGTGACGTTGTTCGGGTTATTCATGTCGATGCTCATGACGTTTCCAGACAGGTCGAAGGAGAACCAATTCAGCTATCTGGACTATTTTGACCGTTTCCCTTCCTTATTCTGGACGGGATTCTTGTACAATGTCGGCATCTGGGTCTGTAACTGGGTGATCTGGTTCGGTGAAGGAAACGGCTTCCTTTTAGAATCTTTCTTGTACCACCGCATCTATGATACGGCGATATTCTGGTCGTACTTAACGATCATCCCAACGCTGATCATTTTCGTCGTTTCCGTTGAAACGCGTTTTTATGAGCGGTACCGTGTCTTTTACGGTTATATCAATGAAGGGGGGACGCTTTCCCAGATCAAGACTGCGAAAACAGCGATGCAGCGCGTTCTGAAGCAGGAAATGGAGCGCCTGATCCGCAGCCAGGGGCTCTTTTCCCTGCTGATCCTTCTGACGATTGGAAGTATTGCATCCTTCCTTTCCCTAGAACCTGAAATTGCCTCCATTTTCCGCTTTACGACCATCGGTGCGTTTGCCAATGCGATGGTTCTTGTGATTACACTGATCCTCCTCTATTTCGAAGACCGGCGGGGAGCCATGTGGACATCCATCATCTTTTTCCTATTGAATCTCGGGTTGTCGCTGTTGTTCCTCCCA
Source organism: Halobacillus sp. ABH2_015 (assembly GCF_056158945.1). Classification (NCBI taxonomy): domain Bacteria; kingdom Bacillati; phylum Bacillota; class Bacilli; order Caryophanales; family Bacillaceae; genus Halobacillus; species Halobacillus sp. ABH2_015. The sequence goes on along the minus strand of NZ_JBSWUG010000002.1, from coordinate 438,412 downwards.
TTCGGCTATGACGGCTATGGGCTGAGTTTCTCGATTGGGTCCACGCTGGCCTTTGTATTCGCACTAGCCCGTTTGATTCTTTTCATTGAGAAGGTCGACTATCAAGCTTTCTGCCAGCCGCAGGCACTCACCTACACGCAAAAGCGCAGACCGTTTACAAAGCTGGGGGCATGGATGAACAAACGCACCCTCTTCTAGCAGAAAAGGTCCGTCCCCACACATGGGACGGACCTTTTTTATTTTCTATAACCGCGCCTGCTTCGTGTTTTGACAGATGTTCAAACCTACATCCCATTCTATATCATTTAAAAGGCTATTTTTTTGAGGGCCGTACTGACCGATGCCATTGTCGGAATCATCCCCCTCCCGTCCTGATTGAGAAACTTCAATGTATTTCTCACCATATCCGGTCGGATTCCTGTACAAATGGGGGATATGCCGAGAAGCTTAAGAACGCCTGTCAGCTCATAGAGTAGTTTTCCGGCATGTTCATCAACATCATACAATCCGGACACATCGATGATCAGGTAGTTGAGGCGGTGACGGGGGATTTCTGTGCAGAGCTGCTGCATCATATGCTCCGTCCTTGTTTGATTCATCGTGCCGATCAGGGGAAGAACAGCGATTCCTTCCTTCAGCGGGACGATAGGAGTCATGACTTTGATCAGTTCACGCTCCGCTTCTTTCTGTGTGGTCATATCACGAAAGATCGATTGAATCGCCTTGGTTTCTTCATATTGAATTGGATGACAGAAAAGTTCCACCTCCACAACCGTGCCGTCTCCCCGGTAGACGGTTGTTTCCACCAATTCCCCGATCCTGCCCTTCTCTTCCCCATCCTTAATCCGTCCTCGGATAAAAGACCGAAAGTCTTCTGTAAACACATCTAAGACATTTCCTCCGACAATCTGGTCTTTTGCCAATCCAAAGAACTCGGAAGCCGCTTCATTGATGTGAAGAATTTCATGATCGCAGTGGATGACGGTCGGTTCCATCGAATATTCGGTAATTTCCCTGTGCAGGCTTTCTTTTTCTTCATTAAATAAGGCGCGTGTCGATTTTTTCATCCCGCTCCCTCCCCGTTGAATGGTCCTTTTCCATGCAGCTTTTCACTATAGTAGCACACGGAAACAGAGATATTTGTCACATTATGGCGAAGGACAAAGAAATATCATTGAGAATGAAAGCGCTGTACTTGAAAATTTCCTGTATGAATTTTAACCACTTAAAATATATTATATTTTCTGATATTTTGTTACAATAAAGCTAGTAAACTTCTTAAAAAACCTAAAAAACCGCATTACACCGCTTTTTGTCGATCGCTGCCAATTCCCTCTGTTCCATGAACACGAACGTTTGTTCATAAATCTTTCAAAATATTTACGGGTTCACTCTTTCAATCTATGTTCTTTTTTATTATAATTATAATCTGAGATGGGTTATAAAATAACATAAATTCTGAAGGGAGAATTGTTATATGCATAAAGATGATCTTCACGGAAGCCAGGGCGGTCAATGCCCGTTCACTGGTCAAACGAATGGTGGCACAGAGGAAGAAACAGCCATTACCACACAAAAAGTAGGAACGACCAATAAAGACTGGTGGCCGAATATGCTCAACTTGAGTATTCTTCACCAGCACGATAAGAAAACAACGCCGATGGGCGATGATTTTGATTATGAGGAAGAGTTCAGCAAGATTGACTATGATCAATTGAAGCAGGACCTTCATGACCTGATGACAGACAGTCAGGACTGGTGGCCGGCGGACTACGGGCATTACGGTCCCCTTTTCATCCGTATGTCCTGGCACGCTGCGGGAACATACCGTACAGGTGACGGACGCGGTGGTGGCGCGACAGGAAACCAGCGTTTCGCTCCATTGAACAGCTGGCCGGATAATGCCAACATAGATAAAGCCCGCCGTCTCCTCTGGCCGATCAAACAGAAGTACGGCAATAAACTCTCCTGGGCCGACCTGCTCGTTATGACAGGTAACGTTGCTCTTGAATCCATGGGTCTGAAAACGTTCGGCTTCGGAGCCGGCCGTGAAGACATCTATCACCCCGAAGAGGACGTCTACTGGGGTACAGAGAGAGAATGGCTGGCCGACAACCGTTATTCCGGTGACCGCGACCTTGAAAATCCACTGGCTGCTGTCCAAATGGGCTTGATTTACGTCAACCCTGAAGGACCGAACGGCAACCCGGATCCACTTGGAAGTGCCCGTGATATCCGCGATACATTCGGACGTATGGGAATGAATGATGAAGAAACTGTAGCGCTGATTGCCGGTGGACATACCTTCGGTAAAGCCCACGGTGCCGGAGATGCCGAAGCCCACGTCGGTCCGGATCCAGAAGCAGCACCGATTGAAAACCAGGGACTTGGCTGGCAGAGCACACACGGCAGCGGAAAAGGCCGCGACACAATCACAAGTGGTGTGGAAGGGGCATGGACAGCAAACCCGACGACATGGGATAACGGCTTCTTCGACCTTCTATTCGGCTACGAGTGGGAGCTATCCAAGAGTCCTGCCGGTGCCAACCAATGGGCTCCTGTCAACCAGAAGGAAGAACATATGGCGCCTGATGCTGAGGATGCATCCATGAAAGTACCAACCTTCATGACGACCGCGGATATGGCCCTCCGCATGGATCCGGATTATGAGAAGATTTCCCGCCGTTATCATGAAAATCCGGACGAATTCGCCGATGCATTCGCCCGTGCCTGGTTCAAGCTTCTTCACCGTGATATGGGACCAAAAGCAAGATACCTTGGACCTGAAGTCCCTGAAGAAGATTTGATCTGGCAGGATCCTGTACCTGAAGGAAACTATGACCTGTCTGATGCAGATATTGAAGACATCAAGTCCCACATTCTTGATTCTGAACTGACGATCAGTGAGCTTGTCAAAACAGCCTGGGCTTCTGCAAGCACATTCCGCGGCTCTGACAATCGTGGTGGAGCCAACGGAGCGCGCATCCGTCTGGAACCGCAGAAAAGCTGGGAAGTCAACGAGCCTCAGCAGCTGGCCAAAGCTCTTGACGTGTATGAGCGCATCCAGTCGGAAATCGATTATGAAATCAGCCTGGCTGACTTGATCGTCCTTGGTGGCTCAGCTGCCATCGAACAGGCGGCGAAGGATGCCGGTGTTCATATCACAGTCCCATTCGCACCTGGACGCGGAGATGCCACAGAAGAACAAACCGACGCTGAAAGCTTTGATGTATTAGAACCGATGGCTGACGGTTTCCGTAACTACGAGAAGAAAAAATACACGCTCAGCCCTGAAGAGCTGCTCGTCGACAAAGCCCAGCTCCTTGGACTGACGGCCCCTGAAATGACCGTTCTTATCGGCGGCATGCGTGTACTTGGAGCGAACTATGAGGATACGGATCTTGGTGTATTCACGAACCGTGTCGGCTCGTTGACCAACGACTTCTTCGTCAACCTGCTTGATATGGGCATCGAGTGGAAGCCTGTGGATTACAACCGCTATGAAGGCCGTGACCGCCAGAGTGGCGAGCTTGTCCGCACTGCTTCCCGTGTAGATCTTGTCTTCGGTTCAAACTCTGTGCTTCGTTCCATTGCAGAGGTATACGCGACAGAAGACAACAAAGAGAAATTCGTCCATGATTTTGTATCCGCATGGGTGAAAATCATGAACGCCGATCGTTTTGACCTGAAAAAGAATAAAAACCTGGCTTATAACCAGGCGTAACCATTAATCATCAACGACCCCGACCCCAAAAACCCTGGAAGCGGCACTGCTGCTTCCAGGGTTTTTTATATGCATCCTGAGTCAGGACAGCCGTCCGCACAATTAGTTACACTTCCCGGACGGCAGGGGTTCACCTCATCTATCGGAATAGTCGTTCTACCATATACCAAAAGAAACCCCGGCGCGAAAAAGCGCCGGGGAAAAATATAAACAACTTAGGTGACCCAACCATGTAAGAATCATCCTTGATTCTATACATTTCGATTGATTGTTTAAGACTTTCCCGAAGGACAATTCTACCAGGCATTCGTTTCCTTATCCCGTTACGTCCCGTTTTTATTCCAGCCCAGAAAGGAGAAAGCAGCAGCTATGGAAGCGGCCAATGTTTCTTTATTCCGCTGACCATCCAGCTTAATAAAGAAACCTTCCCTGTTATCCTTCTGCGGCCGGCTGGATCACAGACCCGATGTCCTTTCCTCGGTAAATGGAGGAACGTTTTTTCCACGGCTGTGATTTTGTCCGCTTGGAAACGAACCCGTAATGGTTGAGCCACCTAAGTTGTTTATGTTTGTTACTGATCTTCTTTACACTTTTATTATAGCACCCTGTGCGGGTGTGCACGGGGGAAGTTGTGTCTATTTTGCAAACGTTTACAAAAGGAGTTCAGACGGTTTTTGATGAATAGGTAAGGAAGAATGATCCATCGATTACTCCAAAGGAGAGAAAACCATGCTGGAATCTGTAGACTTATCCTTGAGCATAAACAAACAGCAGTACAAACAGGAACTAAAGGAAACACAGCTGAAGTTACTTCAGCTGCAGCGCCCCATTTACGATCAGCAGTTAGGGGTGATCATCGTTTTTGAAGGCTGGGACGCTTCCGGTAAAGGAGGCGCCATCAAGCGGATTACGAGCGGACTCGACCCTCGCGGCTTCGAGGTCCATGCCATCGGTGCTCCTTCTACAAATGAAAAGCGGCACCATTACCTCAAAAGGTTCTGGAATAAGCTCCCTCCCTATGGGAAAATAGCCATCTTTGACCGCTCGTGGTATGGACGGGTGCTGGTGGAGCGGGTCGAAGGTTTTGCTTCAGGGCAGGAATGGAAACAGGCGTACGATGAAATCAATCAATTTGAACAACTGCTTTCCCAGGACCGCTATGTGGTAATCAAGATATGGATGCACATATCAAAAGATGAACAGCTGAGACGATTTCAAGAACGACAATCCGACCCATTGAAAAAATGGAAAATCACAGACGAAGACTGGCGAAACCGGTCCAAATGGGACATATATGAAGAAGCGGTGGAAGATATGTTCCACTATACTTCTCCTCCTGAATGTCAGTGGCACATTGTCGAAGGGGAAAATAAGCATTTTGCCCGGGTGAAGACCAATCGGATTATTATCCAGGCCATTGAAAAAAGGTTACAGCACGTCCCTTCTCATCCAAATCCATAAGTGAGGATAATAAAAAACAATCCCTGATAGAGATGTCAGGGATTGTTCTTTCAAGGTCATTCCCCTTTTTTCTTCACGATGTACATATGATACGCGGCGTGAAAGGCAGGATAGTCTGTATAATCATCACAAAGGATTTCCCAGTCGAAATCCATCTCATTCAGCACGCGCTTCAGATCATCCTCCCTCTCCTCTCCCTGAATCATGAAAGTGGCAAGGATGCCGCCGTACTGTAACTCGGATGCGACACGATGGAGCAGCTTTGTTTCTTTTTCCAGGTCCCTTTTATAAAAATGCAGGATGGAATCAAGCAGGACAATATCGTGGTCGCGGGATACCGGGTACGCATAAAGATCTCCTGCCACCCCTTTGACGTCCAGCTGCTCATCACTGGCGGAATGGTTCATCTGCTCAAGGCCGACTGTTGATATGTCCACCCCTGTCACTGTATAGCCTAACCTTCCTAAACAAAGAGCGTCCCTCCCCTGCCCGCATCCTAAATCCAGCACGTGTCCTTTCGGTTCATAGGACTCAAAGAACTTGATGAGTCCTGGGTAGGGGTCACCGAAGTATTGCGGTTCTTCATAATAATGGTCGTAGATGGGTTTAGTCATTCTTGTCCTCCTAGATCAGTCATGTCGTTCCTAAATTAATATCCTTTCGTGATTCCTTACTGCAGACATTCCGAATATCTTTAATTACCGGGGCATACAGGTTCGTTTCTCCTGCCCACATTCTAATCAACATGCGGCTTTAAGGTCTAGTGGCAAACAGCTTCCTACACCCTTCTTTAAACTCCGGTGCACCGCCATAGGAAGGATGTCGGATAGAAATGCTTTTCATTCCATACTCCTTCAGTTTTTCCTCCGCATATTTCCCAATACCAACCACTTTAATACCAGGAGGGCAGTATTCAATAAAGCTTCTTAAATACTCTATTCCTGCTCGTAATTCCTCAACTCTTGGAGGCCGGTTGGAAAGTAGCCCTTTTTCCTCGTGATAAGGATGGAAGGGAAAGACATTCCAAAAAATCACCTTGTAAGCATCGATGTTATTTTCAAGGAGTGTTTTCCATACAATAGAAGCCGTCGGCTCACTAAAACCCTTCTTTCTCCAAGAATTTCTGAAGCCTGGATAATCTGATTCTGGATGGCTCGTTCGCTGCCCCGCTTTCCCTCTGAAAACACCCTGATGCCCTATGTCAGGATGATTACCAGTAATGATTCTTTCCGATGTCATTGGAATCCCTGAAAAACGGCCACCCTGATACCCTAATGCTTCTGCTACAAAGATATACTCTGCTGTTGTTTTTCTCTGTTCTAAATACCTGGTGAGATGTTCGGCCCTTATCAATGGCGCTTCAGGGTGGATATCAAGGTGTTCCGAGTAATCCTTCCATGGGTTAAACACTCCAGCATCCGTACGGTGTGACTTCATCTCGTCAATGAAATTCAGCATACCCTCATCCTTCCTTCTGCTCTTATGACCAGATACCCTCACGAGCTTGTTAACGATTTCAACATAATGGAAGGATTTCCTTTTCTTTTATTGAAAATCGGTCTGTGTAAATAGGCACATCACCTCTGTTCATGGTATGGTGAAGAAAATAGACGCATACCAAACACAGCCCCCTTCCCTACCCATAAAGGAGGAATGCTCCGTGGAATATAACCGCGAAGAAGAAGTGATCCGTAACTATCAAAAAGGCGAAAAAATGATGATCCTGGTTTTTGCCCAGTGGTGCATCAACCATGACCTCGATCCCATCGCCATGTATACAGAAGCCTATCCCTACCAGGAGAAGAATAAAGAGTTGATCGAAGCACTGGATCTGACTGTTCCAAAGAAGGAATCCGATCTCATTGATTCGGAAACGATTTTGGAGGTACTCTCCCTTTACGGAAATGATGACCTTGCTTTTGTCGTCTCTGATTACATCCATCGTAAAAATATAAAATAACCTTTAAAAACGGTACCTTCCCCAGCGGATTCAGGTACCGTTTTTACATTTCAAGGCGGCCACATAGGAAGTTGATATAAATACATGAAACATTCGCCCATGTTCTTACGTATATTCATAGTAAGAGATTCATAGATTCCCCCGGATATATGGTATTCTTGAAGTAATATATAAACTTGAAGCCACGGAAATTAGGAAAGATGAAAAAAGGGGCTGACAATGCATGGACAACCTCTACTCTTCTACGCTGGAGTATTTGGAAAGAGCCTTCATGCCGCATACATCCGAATATCAGCGCTATATCGACTTTCAAACGATGAGAGATATGAAACAGGTCATCAAAGAGAAACGACCGGTCTATTTCGATCTGGAGATCAAAGAGCTGGCGGAAATGAACAAAAGATATATTCTGGATGGATTTTGGAACGGCATATTCTTTACCGCCGTGCTTCCAACCTCCAATACATTCAAAGGGACGATCGAGTATTACGGCAAGCCGCCGAAAATGCTGATCGGCCGGTTTGAAATGGACGATGAACGCAGACACTTTTTCCCCACGTTCCTGAAGGAAGAGTTCAGCAGGAAAAAAGTGCTCGGAGACACATTACGGGATTTTTCAGGGATTTTGTTTACCTATTTGAATACGTACGTCAACGATATGGGCGTATCCATAGAAACTACAACCTTTGAAGATTTTGAGAACCCCATATTCGAGGAGTGGGAATTTCCATTTCTCGAAAAGCATCACGATCTTCAGAAGGAGTGGGTTTCTTTAAAGGAACGGACAGCAAACCAATTCAAACGCCTGGACGAACTCGACGTCGAAGACCAATACGCGCTCGAGACGATGATGGATAAAGACGTTCCTGACTTTATCGCATCGTTCCATCGATTGTCTGATGAGAATAAGGAAAACCGGAAGCATGAACTGGTAGAGACGATGTATGATTTGAGCCGGTTCATCGAAACGCTGGAACGGAAAGAAGAAGAAAGCTACGCGCAGAACTTCGCCAGAAGCAAAGGGATTATCGCTTCCAAGTACAACAAAGAAGATGAAAACTTCCTCTCCAGGAAGTGATCGTTTTAAGCAGCCGGCTGTTTTGTTTTTCTTGAGAAGACCGAATCGCATACAGGAGGTAGGACTATGAGTAACCATTCCACCTATAGGGACAAAGAAGCGGAACTGAACCATCAGGACCTGCGGGAAGCCATGACGCTGATTAAAAAAGAAGATCTCGACCGATTGAATGAGGAAGCAGAAACCTACGCCGGGAAATTCGATGCATCCAGGGACGACTCCCTTTCCGATGTGATGAGAGAACTTGGAGACCTCGGAGAAAAAGAACAGCGTGTCGCCGGCGAGACGATGGAAACGTTGAAGCGCCCGGTCAACGACCTTATGACCAAGGGCAATAACGACATCCCCCAGTCTTTGCAGGAGCTTGAAACGATCGTATCGGACCTTGATCCGAAGCGTACAGAAGGAAACGGCGTGCAGCGCTTCTTTTATAAACTGAGTAAGAAGAAACCGATTGACCGCTATATGAAGAAGTACGAAACCGTCGACTCGAAAATCGATACTGTCGTCCGCAGCCTGCTTGCAGGAAAAGACCGTCTTGAAGAAGACAGCGTCGAACTGCAGCTCATCAAAGAAAACGCCCAGAAGCGGATTTATGACCTGGACAAGCAGATTTATCTCGGGAAAAAACTGTTTGAGCTGTTGAAGGAAAAAGAAGCGACGGGTGAGTACGACCTTGCCCTGATCACCGAAGGCAAAGAGAAAATCATTACGCGTACGAGAAACATGACGCAGATGAAGAGTGTGCTGCATCAAAGTGTTTCCTCTGTTGATATCATTAAGAAAAACAATGAAAAGCTGAAGGAATCCATCCGCAATGCCGTGACGCTGACAAAAAATATCATTACCGTCTCCGCCTCCATCCAGCTCGCCTTGAGCAATCAGCGGAAAGTGATCGATACCGTGAACGGTGTGAATAAGGCGACCGAAGACATGCTGCTGTCAAACTCCAGGAATTTGAAGCAGAATGCAGAAGAGACGACACAGATGATGGAGAATCCGGCCATCAGTATGGAAGCTCTTCAAGAATCCTTCGATAACGTGTTTGAAGCACTGAAGACGACCGAGCAGTCGTCGGAACGCATCATTGCTTCGAGTGAACAGTTCATTGAAGAGATGGACGCATTGAATGAGAATGTCCGGAAAAAATTATCACAGACGACTACTCAAAGAGCGCTTCGTGACTGAAGCGCTCTTTGTCTAAGTCCGAGTTCATCGCCTTCAAGCAAAACCGGGATCAGCAAGGTCCGGCTCGAAATACCTTGAATTCGTAAGCACCTTTTTCTGAAAGGTGTTTTTTTCATGGGATCCTTCGTTATGAGAATACAGTTGCACATCCAATACTGTATGACATATACTATGAGTAGATAGTGTTTGTCGTACAGTATACAGAGGAGTGAAGATTTTGAGTCAACTATTGAACTCGCTGCTGACCGAACAACGAAGAGGAAATCTGACGTTAGCGGTTTTGAGCCAGCTGCGTACGCCGCAATATGGATACTCTCTCGTAAAACGATTAGAAGGCTCGGGCATTACCATCGAACAGAGCACGCTTTATCCTCTGCTGCGCCGGCTGGAAAAAAAAGATCTCGTCACTAGCAGCTGGGATACGTCAGAATCCCGCCCCCGGAAGTATTATGTACTGAGTGATTACGGGGAAGATATTTTTCAAACCTTGAAGGAAGAATGGAAAAAAGCGACAAACGAATTGTTCCAACTACTGGAGGAGGAGAACAATGAAATGGATTGAGGTCTACTTACAAGAAGTTGAGCGCCGGCTTCCAGAAAAGAACCGGGAGGACATCCTGCTTGAGATCCAATCGACCATCCAGGATATGCTTCCAGAGAACCCTTCAGAAACTGACGTCAAAAACGTCCTTCAGGAACTGGGCGACCCTGTAAAGCTTGCCCAAGGATATAGTGAAAAGCCGATGCATCTGATCGGTCCCCGTTATTATGATCTTTATATCTCCCTCATCAAATTGATTCTGCCGATTGCGATTACCGTCTCATTAATCACTCTACTCGCTGAAAATATCATCGGGAATGTTGAGGAAACGAGCTTGATTGCGATGATCCTCTCCATTGTTGGTAATGGTCTATGGCTGATCCTTTCGGTCGGCATGCAGGTCTTTTTCTGGATCACGGTCATATTCGCCCTGATTGAGCGTGTCGATTTCAGCACCGAAGACGAAGAACCGACGTCTTCACGTAAAGCATGGACACCGGAAAAGCTGAAAAAAGTCTCGCACACCCCGAAAAAACGTGCGATACCTCTATGGGAAGTGTATGGGGCCATTATTTGGACAGCGATCTGGGCCACTGTCTATTTCCACGCCGACCAATTGTTAGGGATCTATGAAAACCAGGGAGAAGGACTGACCTACATCACCCCGGCTTTGAACCAGGATGTCCTGCTCAGCTATTGGCCAGGGATTGTCCTTGTCATCGGTTTAGAAATTGCATTAGCTCTTTATAAGCTGTTGAAGAAAGAATGGAGCAAAGATGTCGTTTGGTTCAACACGATACAGGAACTCCTGTCTACAGGTATTTTCGTTTGGATCATTACGGATGAAAAACTCTTCCAATCAGCCTTCATCAACTACATCTCTGACCTCTTCCAATGGAATTCCGCTCAAGTCGCGGATGGTCTGGCTTGGAGAATCGCCGCCATTTTTATCATTTTTGCAGTATGGAACATCATTGACGGCTTCATAAAGTACAAAAAAGGCGTGAAGAAGACTAAGCTGAAAAATGAATTCAGTCCATAACACAGGAGAAAGGTGACCCATGCTGCCAAGGGTCACCTTTTCCTGTCTGAACCTGCTGTTGTTACAGGAGGAGAGTTTTTTTATCCCCCCCTTACTAAAATTACATCAAATTTTGAAACCAGAACCCAAGTCCCGTGCCTATGTAGTTTCCAATGATGTACCCGAGCGTACCTACAAGAAGAATCGGCACGATCAGTTTATGCCAGCCTTTGGCAATCGCCATGGCTGCAGCTGTTGTGGGACCCCCCATATTTGCATTACTTGCAAGAAGAGTTTCTTCTAAACTAAATTTAAATAGTTTACCCAAAACCAGAGAGACTATCACATTCATTAGAACGATGATTAAAACAAATACCAATAACAATGGTGATGTTGTGACTACGATAGCGATGGAAGCCGGCACCCCGATGACGACAAAGAATAAATAAATCAAGAACGTCCCAAGTTCCTGTGTTCCTTTGATGCTTTCGAATTGTCTGGGGAACAACGAAACGACCAGCACTGTCAGTGTCGTAAGCATCAGATAACGATCACCAATGATACCGCCCAGCACCTGATAAATGATGCTTACATCCTCCCCACCAGAAAGGACTCCCGCAAAAAAGTCAGCGAGATTAAAGGATACTGTAACAAGGGCGAATGCACTCGCCACGCTGATCGCAATATCTTTTAAGGATATTTCCTTTCCTTTCCAAAAAGAAGCGGCCTGCGTTTCACCTTCATCACCGGTAACGCCCGATTCCACCTCATCCATATGAGGGGTTCTGAATGTGTCCCGGAAGAATGAAAATGTCGGAATAGCCATCAAAACAAAGAAGAAGGTGGCCATCATCATATTATCTGCAACCACGGTAGCCGAAACAAGTTCACTGGGCGTATCGAATTTTGCTGCCATGGCGGCAAAGTTTACGCCACCACCTGTATAAGAACCTGCCATCATGGAACCAATTTTATCCAAGTGGGGGATCACATCTCTTAAAAGCATAAACGAGAGAATGGTACCGGCGACCGTACCGATGGAACTTAACAGGAATATCGTCAGCATCCGTCCACTTTCCTGCCAAACCTTCTTAATATTCGCCTGAAACAATAGCAACGGTATCGCCAACGGCACGACATAATTCCATACCGCATCATACACACTCGACTCTAGTGGAATGACATTTAAATTAGCTAAGACCATGGCTCCAATCAAAGCTATGATGGCTCCGGAAATTTTCGATGCCCATTTGTACTTTTGCTCCAAATAAATACTGATGGCCGCCCATCCTGTCAGAAACGACCAAAGCGCCCACGTATTGTCTGACGATATGAACGTGTGATCCAATTGATTCACCTCTTTGTTTTGTTTTCAAATAAAACTACACCAATCATTTTTCCTTATTTTGGTTAACTATCATTATACATGAAGCGGAAAACAGTATTAAGGCAATCTATTATTCAATTCTCCTATCGTCTGATATGTACCGATCAACTCTCCTGTGAGAAGTCGTGGATTTACACATAAACGAAGGTACTTTTCTACTAAAAGCGAAAGGAGACCTCTGTTTCTTCATAGATTTTATGCTCTCCCTCAACTACATCCACTCAGCTGTTAAAAGCTTTAACATCCTATCAATCTTTGCCTTCCTTCCTTTTTGACGAGTTGTCCGAACATCTCTATAATTAATCCCTATGTGAAATAAACGTCTTATAACCAGAGGAGCATTCGTTTTCTGAACGTCTAAAGAACAAAGCCATTATCCATCAACGTCTTCACAATATATTAACTATCACAGGTTAAAAACCTAGGGGGAAAATAATGAACGAAAAAACGGACAGGAAAACAAGGATTGACTGGATTACATTCAGCATCAGCGGAGGCTTTCTCGTCTTATTTTTACTGATGTCTCTTTTAAACAAAGACCTTACGGGAGAATGGATCTCAAGCTCATTCGACTTTTCTGTTACATTCTTTGGTGTCTTCTGGCAGCTGCTGCTGCTTGCTACTTTCGTAGTGGGCGTTGCGCTTGCCTTGTCGAAATATGGAAAAGTGAAATTAGGAAAAAAGGATACGCCTGAAAACGGATGGTTCCGCTGGGTCTCGATGATTCTTTGTACACTGCTTGCCAGTGGCGGAGTCTTCTGGGCTGCCGGAGAACCAATCTATCACTTTTTAACAACCCCGCCACTGTTTGCTGATGAGGGAATGACAAGAGCACAAGCCGTCGTCCCCGGCTTAGCGCAGAGCTTTTTCCACTGGGGCTTTACCGCATGGGCTTGTTTAGGAACCATCGCTACCATCGTCCTGATGTATGCGCACTACCATAAAGGGTACCCGCTAAAACCACGTGCGATCTTGTATCCGATGGTCGGCGAGAAAATTTTCAACAAGAAAAGTGTTGTCGGAGCAGCTGCTGACATCGTTTCTGTCATTGCTGTTGCCGCTGGAACCATTGGACCGATCGGCTTCTTAGGCTTACAAGTCGGTTATGCGCTCAACTATTTATTCAATATCCCGGACACCCTGTTTACGCAGTCCATTGTCATTATTTTTCTTGTGACGATCGCTGCCGTTTCAGCGGCTTCCGGTGTAGATAAAGGGATTCAACTGCTCAGCCGTCTCAACGTAGGATTCGCTGTCGTTCTAATGATCGGCATGCTTATTCTCGGGCCGACGATGTTCATCATCGATTCATTCGTCGCCGCCGAAGCTTTCCAAATCCAGAACTTCCTGCGAATGAGTCTTTACCGCGGAGATAGCGGCTGGCTCGGTTATTGGACGGTCTTCTTCTGGGGCTGGTTCCTCGGTTTCGGACCGGCAATGGCGATGTTCATCAGCCGTATTTCCAGAGGCCGTACCATTCGCCAGCTGATCCTTGCCGTAGCGATCCTCGCTCCGATCGTAAGCAACTTCTGGTTTGCCGTTGTCGGAGGTTCCGGTCTGTTTTACGAACTGGAATCACCAGGAGCCGTTTCAACCGCTCTCAATGAAACAGGCATGCCTGCCGCTGTTATGGCGATTATGGAGCAAGTACCATTCGGAATGGTCATGGCTGCAGGCTTCTTGATTGTAACGATCATTTTCGTCGCAACAACCGCTGACTCGATGTCCTATTCCGTCGCCGTCACACTTACAGGCGATACCCACCCGCCACGTGTCCTGCGCGTGTTCTGGGCCTTGTTGTTCGGAGGCATCGCCGCAGCACTTCTCGGTATTGGGGAAAGCAGTATTCAAACGCTGCAGAACTTCATCGTTGTCACAGCTGTTCCCGTTTCACTGCTGCTGCTGCCACCTGTCTGGCTCGCACCGAAAGTAGCGAAACAGATGGCGAAGGAGCAGGGGCTGATTGCTGAACAAAGTGCCGCTGTACCCGTTGAGGAAAAAGAACGTAAAACATCATAATTAAATGTAAAGCCGCTATTCTCATCTATACGATAGAATAGCGGCTTTTTTGTCTGTCCAGATGATTCACTGATACAATTCCACCAACAAATCATTTACTTATATGGAAGAAAATATAAAATTACTAGTAAGATGTCCGCGTTGCCTGTATCAGGCTCCACTACTTTTAAGGGGGAAACTTATGAAACGTTCACTCTTCATCCTGTTTGTCAGTGTCTTCTTAATGGCTTTGAGCGCCTGTGGTACAGAAGAAAGTTCAGGATCAGATACCACCGCTGATGATGCTTCAAGTACAGAAGGAACAGAACAAGGTACGGATACTGAAAGCAAAGAGACAGATGCTCCTGAAACCATGACGGCAGAAGAAAACGAAAATAAGGATGCCAAGGTTGGGGATACAGTCACTTCTGAAGCAGGTGAACAAACGATGGTCAGCCGCACTGATGATGTCGGAACATTTGAAAGCGGCCCTATTAGCCTTACTATTGAAAAGGTCAATGGAGTCTCCGGCACCTTAAAAGGTGAAGCCGCAGCTCTTATGGATAAGGAAGAAATCGAATACATCCAAGTCGATATGAAAACAAGCAATTCTTCTGAGGATCATATTTCCTTTTATGCTTCCCAGGCTGTAATGACTACGAATACGGGAGAGCAGCTGGAGCCTGACATGCTTATGAGTGATCATATCGATGGCGAATATTTAGGTCAAGTGAACAAAGAAGGCACTTCCTTCTACATCCTGAAGAATTCAAAAGCTGAAGATGTGGAGTCGATTACGCTGTATTACAGTGCAGCTCAGAACGAGAATTTTGAAAATATCGGAGAAGAAATTGAAGTAGACGTAGAACTTAATAAATAATGGCTCCAATAAGAAAAGCTCCCTTGATCGATGAAGGGAGCTTTTCCTATCCTGCTTTGGTTATTTCGATATCCTTTGCATGCGCCCGACTCCCCGCTTTCACAGCGGTAAAGAAGAAAGAGTCAGCCACAGTCAATCACTTACTATCTGCATCCGGTTCCTCAACAGGCAGGAAGTCGAATATCTCACCGGAATCGATAGAATCAGACAGACGCTCCAACCACTTGCAGTACTTGCGGTAATCCTCAAGCTGCTCATAATTGATCCTTGCTCGTTCTACCGTCGCTTCGTCCGCCTCCTCATCTTCCATGACCTGCTGAAGAATCTCCCCTGCATAGTCAATGGCCGACAAGTTAAGCTTGGCCTCACGTTCCCACTTGCTTCCGAAAAAGCGGGAGAAATATTTAAAGAAATTCTTCTCCGCCATAAAGGAATCCTTGCGGGACCCTTTCCGCCAAACTTTATGGATGATGCTGACCTCCTGAAGGTTCCGGACGGCAATACTCATACTCGGCTTACTCATCCCAAGGTCGTCCTTCATATCATCAAGCGTCATCGGCTCATGTTTAAAATACATTCTCGCAAATAACCTTCCCGTTGACGGAGTGATGCCATACAGGTCCATTGTTTCAGCGATCGAATTGACAACAGCGCTCTCTGCTTCCTCAATTCGTGCCTCCAGGTTTCTTTTCAAAGAACCGCCTCCACTTTCTTCATTACCTTTTAAACGTTTAAATCATTCAATTTCATTAATACGCTCTTTCTATAATATAAATCGAAAGCAGGGGCTATACAAGCCCCTGCCTTCATATGGCAGTTTATTCAAGCCGCAACTCAGCCTTTAATCGATCCCGCATCTGCTGGATGGACACCATGCTGGTAATAGTCCATATGCTCAGCTTCAAGCGGTTTTCTGCCTCGGATAATATCTGCCGCCTTTTCGGCAAGCATCAGGACAGGTGCGTGGATGTTCCCGTTGGTGACATAAGGCATAGCGGATGCATCGACGACACGCAGGTTATCAAGGCCATGAACTTTCATACTCTTCGGATCAACGACGGCCATCGGATCGGATTTTGGTCCCATTTTTGCTGTGCAGCTTGGATGCAGAGCCGTTTCCGCATCTTCTGCCACCCAGTCAAGAATTTCTTCTTCAGTCTGAGCCGCCGGCCCCGGAGAAATTTCTCCTCCGTTGAATGGCTTCATTGCCGGCTGGGACATGATTTCACGAGTCACACGGACAGCCTCGATCCATTCACGTTTGTCCTGTTCCGTTGAAAGGTAGTTGTAAACCATGCTCGGATGAGCTTTCGGATCATTGGAGCGGATCTTCAATGATCCACGAGCATCCGAATACATAGGTCCGATGTGAACCTGGAAGCCGTGTTTGACCGGTGCTTTTTCCCCATCATAGCGCACAGCTACCGGAAGGAAATGATACATCAGGTTCGGATAATCGACGTCATCATTGGAACGGGCGAAACCGCCGCCTTCAAAGTGGTTCGTCGCAGCAGGACCTTTACGCCCCATGATCCACTGCAAACCGATCCATGGCATCTTCAGCTTGTTCAAGTTCGGCTGCTCAGAAACTGGCTGCAGACTCTCATGCTGGATATACACTTCAAGGTGGTCCTGAAGATTCTCTCCAACTCCTGGAAGATGCACTTTCGGAGTCACTCCTACAGAGCGTAGGTGTTCTTGATCACCGACGCCGGAAAGCTGAAGCATCTGCGGCGTATTGATCGCACCGCCAGAAAGGATGACCTCCCCAGCCCTTACGTAGTGCTCTTTACCATTTCGTTTGAACGTCAGGCCTCGCGCTTTCCCATTATGGATATCTATGTGCTGAACGAAAGCTCTGGTTTTCACGGTAAGATTTTTCCGCTTCATTGCCGGGTGCAGATACGCACGGGATGCAGACATGCGCCGCCCTTTATAGACGTGCTTGTCAAAAGGTCCGAAACCTTCCTGACGAAAACCGTTAACATCCGGCGTCCGGGCATGACCGGCTTCGGCAGCTGCATTGAAAAAGGCTTGGAAAAGCGGATTCGTTGCAGGACCGCGCTCCAATTTCACCGGACCATTATGACCGCGGTATGGATCGTTTTTATCCGAGCCGAGGGCGTTCTCCAAACGTTTGAAGTAAGGCAGGCAGTGGGAGAAATCCCACTCTTCCATCCCATCGTCCGCTCCCCAGCGCTCATAGTCCTTCGGATTCCCGCGTTGATAAATCATGCCATTGATCGAGCTTGATCCTCCGAGCATTTTACCACGGGCATGCTTGATACGCCGTCCTTTCATATAAGGCTCAGGGTCAGATTCATATTTCCAATCATACAGGGATTTACCTGCCGGAAATGGCAGGGCTGCCGGCATCTGAACAAGTAGATCCCAAGCATAATCACTTCGTCCCGCTTCAAGTACAAGGACATCTTTCTTTCCATCTTCAGTCAGCCGGTCTGCGAGGACCGAACCTGCACTTCCGGCACCGATGATGACAATATCATAAGATTCTTTCATGATAACAGCCTCCTTAACATTGTTGTCATGTATTTAAATCAAGCCTTAAACCAATGGATCGGTTCAGGATTCACGTTACGGAAAATATGTTTTGTTTCTGTATATTCTTCAAGTCCCGGTTTACCAAGTTCACGGCCGATTCCGGATTGTTTATATCCACCCCAGGGCGCTTGTGCGAAATACGGGTGGAAGTCATTGATCCATACCGTTCCCATGCGCAGCTTACCTGCTATACGTTCGGCTTTGTCGATATCCTGTGTAAACACAGCACCAGCCAGCCCATAAATGGAATCATTCGCAAGCTTCACGGATTCCTCTTCCGTTTGGAAACGTTCGATCGTCAATACAGGGCCAAATACTTCCTCCTGCACGATCCTCATATCTGTCGTGCACTCTGTGAAAATCGTCGGCAGGTAGAAAAAACCGTCCTGAAGTTCAGGATTCTCCGGCCGTGCGCCTCCGACAAGCAGTTTTGCGCCTTCTTCCTTCCCGATTTCCACATAATTTTCGACCTTTTCGCGGTGTTCCGCTGAGATGAGAGGTCCGGATTGAGTATCTTCATCAAAACCGTTCCCCAGCTTAATACGCTCCGCCCGCTTCTTCAGCTCCTCTACAAACCGATCATGAATGGAATCTTCCAGGATTAATCTCGCTCCGGCAGAACACACCTGTCCGGCGTGGAAAAAGACCGCGTTCAGTGCCTGATCGACGGCTGTTTCGAAATCAGCGTCTGCAAAGACAATATTCGGGTTCTTGCCACCAAGTTCAAGCGCGATGTTCTTCACATTGCCACTCGCGGTCTGCATAATTCTCTTTCCGGTTTCAATGCCTCCAGTGAAAGAAATCAAATCAACGTCGTGGCTTTCTGCAAGCTCGTTCCCTACCGTTGCCCCCGGTCCCATCACGAGGTTGACGACACCTTTCGGGAAGCCGGTTTCTTCCATCAGTTCTGTTACTTTCAAAGTTGTGAGCGGAGTAATTTCACTAGGCTTCAATACGATGGTATTGCCTGCCGCCAATGCCGGTGCGATTTTCCACGCCGCTTGTAGAAGCGGATAATTCCATGGAGTAATCTGCCCGCAGACACCCACCGGTTCGCGGACGACTTTGCTTTGACTGTCGGGAATCGGGGATTCGATGACTTCTCCGCCATCCTTATCTGCCAGGCCTGCGAAGTACCGGAACACACCGGCAATGTCTTCCATATCCGCACGGCTTTCTTCTAATGTCTTACCAGTATCCAGCGTTTCGAGTTCAGCAAGTTCTTCTTTATCCCGTTCAATCAGTTCTGCGATACGAAAGACCTTTTGGCCGCGCTCGGCTCCCGGAGTATCACTCCACTCCCCATTGTCGAATGCTTCTCTCGCAGCCGCGATCGCAAGCTTCGCGTCCTCAGCATCCCCTTCCGCCACTTGGGCAATGACTTCCTGATTGAAGGGATTGATGATATCTCTCACCTTTTCAGACGCTGCGTTGACCCACGCTCCATTAATGTACATGTATTTCAACGTGAAACCTCCTTGTTTTTAATTTATTTATTTTATTTAATTTTTTTTAAACGAAATGAACAATTTGATCGTAACGTAAAATAGGAACCTTGTAAACCTATAGATGCGATTTTTAAAATCATATAAAAAACACAGATGAAGAAAAAGATTTTCACCTTTCTTTATTACTTATGATTATCCCTTCCATCGACGAAATGATCTCCAAAATATACCGAATCGAACTGTTGACAAACTTTCATTCTACGTTAGTGTAAATAGGTGCAGGTATGTTTAATAATTATTAAACGTTTTAAAACAATTAACAGGAACCGGTTCCATAGAAAGTTTTACATCGAAAAAAGAACTGTTCACCTTTCGAACAGTTCGATACAACCAATATGTAAAAGGAGTGATTCGGTGCAGCAGACAGTCACAAAACAGGAACAGAAATATGGTAATTCAGGATTATTAGGCTTCTTAGGCTTACTTGCCATCGTCGCCATTTATGTAGGAATTGCAGGTAAAGATGTGAACTGGGGAGCGTTGGCCTTCATGTTTCTCTCATATGCCATCATCTTCTATATAGGTGTCATCACCGCTGGAAAAAAATCCGACAGCGCCAAGGATATGATGGTCGCCGGTCGTTCCATGCCGTTATGGGTCGCTATGTTCACGATGACTGCGACATGGGTCGGCGGCGGATATATCGCCGGAACAGCCGAAACGACGTTTGCCTCAGGAATCGTATGGGCGCAGGCCCCTTGGGGATACGGCCTCAGTTTAATCATAGGCGGGATTTTCTATGCCCGTAAGATGAGAAGGCACGAATTCACGACAATGCTCGATCCGCTGGAGGTTCGCTTCGGTAAGAAGGTGGCAGGTGTTCTATACTTACCAGCCCTGCTCGGGGAACTATTCTGGAGTGCCGCCATCCTCGTTGCACTCGGAACAACATTCGGTCTGATTCTCGGACTCGATTTCAATACATCGATCATCATTTCCGCGATTATCGCCGTCGCTTACACCTTTGTCGGAGGTATGTGGTCCGTCGCTCTTACAGACGTAGCCCAGATCATCATGATCCTCATCGGGTTGTTCCTCGTCGTTCCGTTCGCCCTTTCTGAAGCAGGCGGTGTCGGACAAGCATGGGGAGCTTACAAAGATGGAATGGCCGGGTTTGCGAACCTTCTTCCTCCTCTTGATGGCTGGAACCATCCGGACTGGGGAAATTATTACTGGAACTGGTGGGATTATGCCTTACTGCTTATCTTCGGAGGTATTCCGTGGCAGGTATATTTCCAGCGTGTGCTTTCATCAAAAAATGAAAAGACAGCGATGTGGCTGTCCATCGCAGCAGGTATCCTGTGTATCGTACTAGCCGTACCCGCTGTTATGATCGGTGTCGCAGGCTTCTCTGCCGATTGGGCGAGCTATGGAATCGAAGGACCCGGTTCCGCTTCCGAAATTCTCGCTTACGTCATCAACTATATGTCGCCCTACGGGATTGCGATCATCGCCCTGGGTGCTGTAGCCGCAGCCGTCATGTCATCGATGGACTCTTCCATCCTATCCGCATCATCCATGGCAGCCTGGAACATCTACCGTCCACTCATCAAGCCGAAAGCGACAGGTAAGGATATTAAAGGCACCATCCGTTTATCCATCATCATCATCGGACTAGCCGCAACCATCGTCGCTTTAAATATCGACAGTGTGTACACACTTTGGTATTTATGTGCCGATCTCGTCTACTGTATGCTTTTCCCTCAGTTGACAACTGCGTTGTTCGATAAAAAAGCAAATACATATGGAGCCGTTGCAGGACTGACGGTTTCTTTCATTCTGCGTTTCGGCGGAGGTGAACCCGCACTCGGATTACCGGCATTTCTTCCCTATCCGATGATTGAAGACGGCGTGGTCCTTTTTCCATTCCGTACGCTTGCAATGGTAGGCGGCCTGCTGACGATCATCATCGTTTCACGGCTCACACAGAAATCATGCCCTCCACAGCCTTTAACTAAGCTGAAAACAGAGGTAAAAAGCGAGTAAATCAAATAAAACCCGTCTACGCCTTAAAGCGCGGACGGGTTTTATTTTTACATAAGGATGAATTCTCAGCCAAGAGATTTCAAACAAGTGATTTCTTGTTTATACGTTCTATGTTTCTCATTCATCAATGCAGGCTGTAGAGAAGTGGACATTATTTCATCAGGGGTTTCCATCCCCTCCCATGGGCGGGTTGTCTCTTGGTCCTGTATGCCTCGTATTCTCTTCATAGACCTTTTCTCTTCCTCTTTTTTGATGCTTATTCAATTCATCGCCGTAAAATCGGTTGGTATTCCCTCCGAATTTATCCCGGATCATTCCCCATAAAATAGGCAGACCGAGCAAACTCAGAATGATCAGCAGAAACACGCCTCCACTCATATCCTTCCACCCACTTTCGCTTTGTTCCTTATCTATACGATTAGAAGGGGAATCAGGTTTCATCCTCTATGGGATCATCACAGGAAGCGTGTACGAACCGGTTCCATTCTCCCATTCAGCGAAAACTTCAATCGTATACCGGCCTTCTGAATCCGGAAGAGTCACCTGTTCATTTTCAATCGGAAGCTCCTCCTGCCTTCCTTCATCATCCCAGATAAAAGCGGAGAGTTCCGGTGTTTTTCCACTGCTGAATGTGATCACTGCAGTCTTGTCACCGCCTGACGGTGCCGCTTCAACATTGTCAGCAATGTCGTAAGGTGTTCCGGCATCCGCTGTCACTTGGCTGTCCGAAAACACCCCCTCTTTGGTCCATTCATACGTGCCTTTCGCCATCTCCGTCACTTCTTTATTCATCGTCATAAAACCGTCCGGCGGTTCTGATGTTCCGGAGCAGGCTGTAAGCAGCGCCCCTGTTAAAATTATCAGCCACAAAGCTGTTATCTTTTTCATTTCTCTCACCTCTGAAGTTTACTCTACCTATAAAGAGTACACCATTTTGCTGAGGTATGGATAGTTCAAAACACATATCAAGCATTCATTTTCATTCGTACGTGTTGAAGCTGTCTAATGACCATGGGATTCAAGCGTTTCCAGGACTTCTCCGCGTATAAAAAAGCACCACACTTGTCGAGTGCGGTGCTTCTTATCCCTATACAGCAGAGGCCGGACTTACTTTTTGCTGCGTTTTTTAATGGTGTAGTTCTTATGAGCAACAACGGTCTTTTCGAAGTCAAAATTGCGCTCGTGGAAATCTTCCATGATGGTAAGATCGCAGACAACGGAGTTTGCCGGATTCGTAGAAGTAACGACAGCTTCCAGCTGCTGGCCGTCTCTTTTGAAAGTAATAATATCCCCGTCGTTTGCTTTATTTTCTTCTTTTATTTTCTCTGCCTCTTCTGCTTCTTTCTTATTAAAGGCAGCATCAACAAGGCCTTTACTTAGGTTTTCATCAGCCATTGGAATTCCCCTTCCTAATTGAGTGTAGTTTCGATTTCGATTATGCCATGATTCAGGCAGAGGTTTCCTATATCTATACCCTTAATCACAGACTCTCATTCGCTCTACTGAATTTTTCAGACACGATTTTTTCAATGTCTGATTGTCAGCACCGTTCACACTGTACAATAATGCGGACCGGGTACGAAAGTCATCAGCTTTGATGAAGACTATAAATTTTCTCGTTTTGGTTGAACGTCGTTTCATTACTTCAGCAGTCTTGGAGTCCTACTTTTCTTTCTTCTCCAACCAGGTTACACACTCCACATGTCTGGTGTGTATGTGACAACACATAGGGTGCTGGTTTGTTTACAACTACAAAATTTATTCTAATTCTTACCTACCGCAACATCTTTTGTACTTCTTTCCACTTTTACAAGGACAAGGATCATTTCTTCCAACACCTTGATACTTTTTTTGAACTGAGTATTTATTCCTTGGTTTATTATAAGATAAAGTACGAACATTAGTTTTGATCTTTTTAAAGAGGTTGTTCGGAATTAATAAGCGCAATTCTGTATTATTAAATATTGTATGTATAGCAAAAAGATACTCTCCTGGAGCATTATCTTTTAAACCCTCATCTTCTATTACTTTTAAAAAATACTCCATTGCTTTTGGATATTCTTTGTTAGTTAATGCTATATCCCCAGTTATATTGTATATAACTCCACGAGTACGTCCACCATAGTTTTTTGGATTTTCTATTTCACCTAGTTTATCTAAAGCATCTTCATGTAATTCAGCAAATTTGTAATATTGCGCTAAATTAACTTTCATTTCTCCAATAATTGAATTAGGTAAAGAGTTTTCCAGGTCTATAGTTTTTTGCAACAAATTTTCCCCAATATCTATTGCCTGAAATAGATACTCATCATTTGTATAATCTTTTGCCATTTGGAAATATAAATCTGCCAAGTTTATCTCGGTAGTAAATCGAAGTTGTGTTAAACGATTTTTTACTAATTTATCATAATCACTTAGCTCATTTTTAATTTCTTTAACTAACTGAAGACGTTCTTGCTCACTAACACCGATTTTTCTTTTCTCATTACTTAATTTTCTACTAAAATAACCTAATTTTGAATCTGGTGTATCCCTAAATGCATCCAGTGATAATTCCTCTTTTACATAAATCCCTTGTTGATTTTGTATACTTTCTTGTAATAATTTAGCATCTATTTCTAATTCATGAATATTAGTTTGAATTGAATATTCTAAAGCCTTATCACAATATTTTGTTGCTTTTTTATAATCCTGTTGGCGTACTGCAATCCTTCCTTTTCGAATATACACCTCAGCAAGAAATTCTTCTTCATTACCGAATACCATTGAATTTTCTATCCAAACATCATACATATCTTGAGCCTTTTCATATTGTCCATAGTTCTCGTAGGCTTCAGCAATTGTTTCAACTACCTGATAGATTAATGAGAATTCTCCTAATTCCAAATAATTTTCAATGAATATTGTTAGATCAGTTTCAAGCAATACAGCTAAATCATAAGCTTTTTTATAATTACCCATTTGGCCAGCAAATAAAATTTGATCAATTCTTGCAAAAAGCATATTTGGATTTGTACAATCCTCATTTTCCAATAGCTTTAATTTTAATTCATTTACTTCAGAAGCTCGATTATATTTTTCCAAATTCTCATAGTTGTTTAGCAGAATATTTATTATATCTAGTAGTGGAGTTAGAATCTCTTCTTTTCTTGCTCTTATTCCATGTTCAATTATTTGTTCTTTAAGAGCTAAGAATTCGAGTTCTTCCCCCTCTTGATCTTCAACCGATGTTTGCAAAAAATAATCTTGAAGTTTGTAAAAAACTTCTCTATGTAATTGTCCTTCAGTTAGATCTGAGCTTAAACGAATAAATTGTCTTTGTAAAAATTCTTTATATATCGCATGTGTAAAGTTAAACATTAAAGAAGATTTTACAGGGCTAGATGTATTTTTCCTTTTTATTATTTGGTGAACTTGTTCGATCTGTTCAATATATTTATCACATAATTCTTCATTAAATTCATTTTTCATATAGTAATTAACAAAAGTATAAATAATAGGTTCTCCGATATATGCAGCAAATTTAATCATATTATTATAAATATCGCCGTTAATTATGTGCCTTGAAATTTTAATTAAGCGTTCTTCAAGAATAGCTTCGGTTTTATTTGATACAGTTTTATTAGATTGTAAGTTGCGGAGGTTTTTAATTATTAATCCTATTCGTTCTCTTACATCTTTCAATTCTAATGGGATAATAAATTTATTTTCTTGATTTAGATAAATTATTGGGGTATCACTATTAATAAACACTTGCAGCAACTCTATAACATAAATTGGTTCAACTTTAACCTTTCCGTCTGAGTCTTGTAAATAGTCACAAATAGAATTCGCTAAAAGATTTGTTTTCTCAAATTCTTCATTTTCAAACAATATATTGCCAATTTCATAGATATTTCGCTCATTAAAAAAGCTTAGATTTATGTTTTGATTCACTTGCTCATTTAATAGTAAAAGCCCAGCTTCAGTATTAATTCTCGCTTCAAAATCTGAGATTCTAGAAAGCAATACTATATATATTGGATAACTTTTACTTTTCATTTTTTTGATAAACTCATTTAAAAATCTTAAGGAGAATTGATCTACCCATTGAATATCATCAATAAACCAAACAATTGACTTTTTTTTACTGAAGTTTTGCGAAAATACCTTGTCTAAATTACTTAGTAGATCATTAATAACTTCTTCAATTTTATTATTTTTCTTCTCACGAAAAACAGTCATTGGTTGATTGAATTGTTTTGTTCCAAGATAATCTTTGATGGTTAAAACTGAATCTTGGTAGTCAATAATTAAATCATATATATCTTTCACCTTTCCAACACCTAAATTTCCTAAAAAACTACTGAAATTATCAGAGAGTAACTGATCAGAAGTTTCTTCATTAGAAAACATTGAACTGATTTCACCAGCTTTACTCTTTATTGATTTTGTTGATTTCATTAAAACTTTTTTTATTTTATCATTAATGTTGGGATCCATTTTCATTTGTACTTCATCAGTGAAAGTTTTAATTTCATACAGCATGTTGGTATATGATGCAATCTCATTTCTAAATGTAGTTTCAATTATAAACTGTTCTTTTAAAAGATGATGTTTACTAAAATACTTCATCAATTCAGTTTTACCCATGCCAGCATTGCCTGATATTTTACGTATAAATGGACTACCACTATAATGTACATGCTTAGCTTCATTTGACAAAATTTCAATAGTTTCAATACGTCCAACAAGTTTATCGTTTATTTTTATAGGTTTAATCAGCTGTTCTTCCAAAAAATATAAGAAATCATAGCGTAAAAGATATATATGTGCTTCTTTTAAGAATTCTTTATTCTCTAATTCTAGAGTAGTACTGAAAAATGTTAATTGGAAATTTTCTTTTTGGTTCAAACAGGCTTTAATAAAAGCCATATTTTCATTAGAAATATTTTTTGTTTCTTTAATTTCTATAAGTATAGGAAATTCTTCAGTTAATTTGTAGAGTAAAGATAGAGCTAGCTCAAAGAGGAATTTTTCCTTTTTATTTTTATCTTTAGTGTCTTGACTTAACTCATGTGCAACTTTCCTAAATGCTGATAAATATCCCTTCGCTTTTGACTCCCGTTCAGTATATTCAATTTCTAACTGATTAAACAAATCGTGTACATCTTGAATGTGATTAATCAAGTGACTATCAAACATCGCTATAGTATTAAGTGTAGTTCTTGTTAAAGTAATTGACATATGACCAAAAACTTTTAACATTCCAGGTGAATCTACTTTAAAATAGTCATATAATGATTCTAATAGTGTTGCGAGTAATAGACCATCCTCCTTTGCTGAATAATTAATATGGATTAATTCCTGTTTTTTCTCTGTATCCTCAAGAGAATTTTCCAGCAACTCTCTGGATCCAATTGCCCATTTACGGTATAATTCCTTCACTTTCCTTACCCTCCTATTATTATTTCAATCCAAAGTATTCTCTTTCTTATCTCTTATAAATCACTTTTAAAATAAAAATCATAATTAATTCTAAAATCCTCCTCTAATTGGAGAATTATTGAATGGAAACATCCCAATTTTTTTGATTCCATAACATTTATCTAATTTACCAACTAATTCCACATGTCCGGAGTGTATGTGGCAATACATGAGATGTTGGTAAAGTTTACACTCAAAAAAAGACAGTTGATTCAGACCAACTGCTTCGAATTTGATTTTTTTGTTTATTAAATTAATTTACTACCAAACCTCTACAAGTAATATATGACATTTATTTAATTATATTTTCTTCCCTTGCCTTAAGAAACAACTCATCTAACTGTGAAGGGGTAACATCTAGAGGTCTAAGAATTAATCTCAATTTCTCATTTGGTTCTTGTTTATAATAAGCAAACCTAACCTCATCCCGACTTAATTCCTTAACCGTAATTAATTCAATAGCTGCTATTCTATCTTCTTCTATATTAATGGTTGCTCGCTTCCATATTTTACAATAATCAGTTTCATGTATAGGCTTTGATTTAGTTTTAATATCGTAGTTTTTTTTCTCTGCCTTTTCTCTAAGTTTTCTGTCAGCCTCCTTTCTTTTACTTACAATTGCTTTAGTTTGTGGATCTTTATTGTGCATACTATAATTGTATCCCATTTCTTCACTCCTTTTCCCGAATACTTAATAATTCGCCAAAAGGAAAAAAACACCTTTATTAAAGTATAAAACCTAAGCACTTTTGCTTAGGTTGAAGAGGGCCTATTAGATTCCTTTTTCATCTAGCATGACCACTTCCACTCTCCCCCCCGTTCACCTTACTTTAAATACGTTAAGTTGTAATCGGAACCTCTATCCTACCAATACCTACGCATATTCCTTTTTGAACGATATAACATTCTACGTAATGTTCTCCTCGGAAATTTGTCTTCTCTGTTTTGGTATTAGAATCTATTTTTTGAATTTGCCCTCTAATTTGGTCTCTTTTTTTTGAAATTAGACCTTTGTTTTTTACCTTCCAGTAGATATCATAAGGATGAGGAGTATCAGTACGCATCGTAAACTTTAAATCTTTATTAGGCATAAGTCGGTTAGAGGGGTCAGATAAAAAAGACTTCAAATAAAATGGTCTCCACCCCTTTTGAGTCACTTTGCAATCTAAATGTACAATGTATTTAATATCAACAGGAAACATGTACTCAATAAATTCTTCTGTTTCCTTATATTCATAATCATAATCATTTTCTCTATTTTCCATCTCATGTACATGTGATCTTGCAGTATAGCTTTTGGATAGTTTTTCTGTTTCGGCATGCCAATACGGATGATTAAAAAATTCCCCCCAAGCTTTCAAAGCCATCTTTTCATCACAGTCATCTTGAAACAGCACAGATAATTTTTTAATGTACTTATTTAAACGGGAGTGAAGATTGGTCATTCTAGTGCTGTCGTTTTTAGTAAGTTTTAAATCTTGCCCTTCATCTGCTGGGTTATAAACCTCTTCATTCCAAGTAAGTCGATCTTTGATAGCGCAAATGGTGTAATAGAACATTTCATCAACCCGAGTATGGTCTTGAAATTGCTCATTTGCCAATACACTTTGTATTAGCCCTCCAGGCATGGACCAATCATCTCTTGATTTGCAGAACATTTTCAAAAGACGTACTACGTTTCGCAACCTATAATTTTTATTTATGTTTTCTTGGTTAAACCAAGAAGTTATAGCTCTTGGGTCTCTTGCTCTCCACTCACTTCCACAATGCTCATATTTATAATTTCCGAACTCATCTAAATACCTTCTATAGATAGCAAAATCAATATGATATCCATCTGCATATACAATTCGAGCGCAATTGGTTTTTGCTGTGGGCTCCTCCTTGAACCCTGTACATTTTCGTTTTAAAGCGTTTACAACAATATTTTTTACAGCTATGTTCCCCTCAGGTATGTTGCCCTTATCAAAAATAATGGCTACATCAATGTCGTAATCCTTCTCTTCATTTTGAGTAACTGTTCCCATTGCCACACTACCTTGAACTACAGTATCTACTATATTATAACTTGTTCCATTTTCTTTGTTATAATCAGTCAATCCTTCTTTTAATCTTTCTATGTTTAGATTTTTCTTTGAAAAAAGCCTATTTCTATCTTCTCTTGAAAGGACTACATGTTTCTTATAAAACGTATTAAATTTTTTGCTTATATCATATATTTGATTACTCATATTATTCCCCCTCTACATAGCTTCCGGCTTTATTACCATTTAAAGCTATGCCCCATGGATATTTTTTACCTTCATGTGCATTAAATTGATAAATAATAATGGGTGGCATGCGGTAGTCTTCCATGCTTCTGCCAATCTCTAATGCCAAACAACTCTGACTTGAACACACAATATGGATTTTTGTTACGTTTGGCATTTGGGATCTAACCTCAAATATTGTGGAAACAATTTTGTCCCGATATTCGATTAATTGATCTCGGTATTGAATAGCATTATCTATAGGTTTATCTATTGCTAACTTTACTATTTCAGCTTGGTTAAATTGCAATAAATCACTATCGGGAATTTCGGTAGTAATTGAAATTGAAATCACCGCTTCTTTTTTACTTGTATTCATTTGATGCTCACTGTTAACTAACTTTAAAGGTTGATAATAAGGGGGAGTTCTAAATATTTTTGACCACCCGCTTTTTCTTGGAGGTTTAAGAACATAGTAAGATTCAGTTATTTTTTTATCAAATTCATAAAATGAATCTATTTTTGATCTTTTGAGGTGTGTACCAGCTAATGCAATAAAAGGTATAGGAGCTATACCTGTATATCCTCTATTTACTCCCTTACTTTCTTCTTTAAAGGACTTAATTTTATCTTCAATTAAAAAACTAATATCTTTTACTAACGTCTCATCAACTGGTTTTCCGCGGAATAAACTCACAAAATCAATTTCTCTTTCTTTAAATTCAAATGTGCTTAATCCTAAATCCTCATGATGGCTTTCAATCCTAGTATCAAAGTATCCATTAATATTGATGATAAATAGTTTATTTGAGATATATTTTCTATAGTAAAGTCCGACTAAGAACAAAACAAACCCAACCACAACAGAAGGATAGTTTACCTTTGAGAATTCACTGTAGATTTCTAATGAATCATTCACATTATTACTTTGGAAGACTAACACTAAAAATTGATAGGCTTTATTAAAAAAGGATCCAAATCCCGCTAAAATAAGGCTTATTCCAGTAGTAAATAGTACATCTGAAATACTCTTTTCTTTTTGCCTATTTTTAATATTTTTAATAAAGAAAAATACTCCTAATCCTAAAACTACTATTATCACACAAGCCAATATAGATACTCCTCTTCTTTGTATTTGCACGTTTGATAAATCAAATTAATAATACGTCATTAAAAATCCTGAGCCTATAATTACTTTTCACCGAATATAATGAATAATTATACCTATAATGTGAATCATACAATATAAGGCACCATAATAACACTGCGCTTTACCTGAACAAAGCAAAGTCTGTGTTAATCACCAAAGATAATTTATTAGGTTCTATGCTTATAAAGTAATCCACTACCAACGAAAGGTAGTGGGTTACTTTTATGCTGCTTATATAAAGCTGCTGTTCTTTATTATAGTTAGCCTCTCCTAAACTATCATCTCTTTCAAAAAAACCATCCTTAATGGTATTCTTATCTAATTACTTCTATTAACTTTGTGATCTATTATTTCTTTTAAAGCGACCGTATCTGAATGCACGTTATTAAACGCAAGGTATTCAAAAGGTGTGCCTTTTCTACTAACAGTCATATAAGGCTTCCAAGCTCTATTCTTTACCGACCAATTTAGAATTTGCAGTTGTTCTACATCATCTTCCCAGCTATCTAACCATTCAAGATCAGTAGAATAATTAGTAATAACAGCATCATGAAGATACAGGGCGATAGCATTTTGTATAGGTTCATGTCCTAGCACATACTCTTTAACATTTCCTGGATCTTGTGGGAGGTTTTCACCTAGAACAAAAAAGAATTTATTTAAAAAACTAAAAATCTTATCGTAGTTTTCTCTCACCAATTGGTCCTCTTTTTTATTTAGCACTGGCGGGCGTCCACTCAAAACATTTTCGCCAAAGAGTAGAATTTTTATAAACCTTTTTAAGCGTACGCTAGTAGTGAAAGTAGTTATATTAGGACGTACAATTCGAGCTTTTTCAAATTCTATTGTTAAACTTGTTTTTAAAGTTTTAGATGAATTATAGAGTTCTCTAGTTAATACGTTTAAAATGTCTCTATTATCAAATTTAGTTATTAAAGATCTTGATACTCTTTTAGCATTTGTATTAATATCCGTAAACAACTTTCGCTCCTCTTCAAAAGACAATCCAAAATATATTTGTGCAGTTAAATAACTATCTAATATACGCCTCTTTTTATCATCATTCACCTTATCTTTTTCTAAATATCGTTCTAACCCTTTAATTCTATGTTGTCCGTCTAGCACTGTAAGCTTGGAATCTTTTGGCAGTGATAATATACTCTCTCCATCCCAATAAGGATTTGGGTCACCACGGAATGAAAAAACCAATGCAGGTAAGAAAATTCCTGACTCTGCATCCATACTATCAAAATAACTAACTAGTTTCGGCATACGGTGGTAACCGAGATCCCTATTCACAGATTTATCTATTTCAGAAAATTGCAGAATATCTTTTATTTGAATCTGTGTGGTCATAATGGCTTTTACGTTATCGGGGGATGCTATACTCCCTTGAATTATTAAATTTTCCATTAGATCTCACCCCGTTGCTTATTATATTTCCCTTGAAGGAATTCTGAAAATTCCTTTATTGTCTTCAAAGAAGAATTAAAATTATACTTCTTAGTTTTCTTGTTATACACACCACTTTTTAGCTTCTCAAACTCGCTGTTCTTGTGACTCCAATCTACTTTAGTAATAACTATTTGGAAAAGTTCTTCCATAGAAATTGATGGGTGTTTAGACTCTGTCGCATAAATAAAATAAGCAATTGCCATAATGATATTTGGCGTCATAATAATGTACTTATTACGATTTTCCCCATCAATTGGGGCATATTTTCTTAACAAGGTTATGAATTTTTCTGCTTTTTCCTTACATGCCGAATAATTATTTTTATTAATGGGGGTTTTTTGTTTCGCGCTTAACACTCCATGATTTAAGATTCTTGCGGATTTATAAAAGGTTGAGGCTGTCATAAGTTTAGTGGTAGTAGTTTTTGATCTTGTTTCTATTACATCAAGGGGCAAATTTTCTATTATATCCTGTACTAATCGAGCATATAGATCGTTTTTATTGTACATGATTAAAAGGGAGGAGTTTACCAACGATGCTTTAGTATTAATGTCGGTAAATAGCTGCTTTTCTTGATTTATAGTTAAATCTAGAAATATTTGAACAGTTATAGGGAAATTGATCACGTATTCATACGTGTAACCTAACTCTCCGATAGATTCTAAACGGTTCTTTATTAACTCGAAAGCTTTAATTCTATGCTGTCCATCTAGAATAGCCATAGTTTCGTTCATGCTCAAATTAAATTCATTCTTATTTTCGTTAAAGGTACCTCTTCCTCTAGATGAAAAAATTAAAGGGGCAAAAAATATATTGTTACCATCAGATCCATAAGTTATATATTGACCTATGCTAGCTACTTTTGTTTCATCTAATTCTCGTTGTACTTCGCGATCAATTTCTAAGAATTTAAGTACATCATTAACTTTACATTGAACTGTCACAACTCTGTGACCGAATTGATCCCCCTTAAACCCCTTTAAAGAAATGTAATTTGTATCATTTCTAGAAACTAGATTAGTCAAATCCATTTTGTCGCCCTCCTATTTTTATGGCAAAAAAAAAGATGTATTTAGTTGTTAATTACACTTACTTCACTTATTAAAGTTACTTACTCCCTGTTTATATACCAATTATTACTAGTTAATCTAACATTTTTTATCATTATACCACATTTATCTCCTAAAAAAGGAAATTTCTGTTGTGTCATTCCTACATACTTATTCAATACTGTAGTCTCTGCATATATGAATCATTCATTTATATTTATTTCAAAAAATATTATGCCCCTTTTCATCTATTACTCTTGACATATCCCATGTAATGGTTATGTTCCTTCTGCTGGTGGATGAACTACCGAACAAACCATACAAGGAGGAAAAAACACCATGAATACTTCTCAATCCCTATTGATACAAAAGCTTAAAAAACCACTACAGAAAGGTACTCTATCACTATTTTTACTTAATAGCTTCATAGAATATCAGAAACAAAGGAAGAACAACCATGTCCACGCTAAAAGATAATCAACCCTTTCCAGGGCAAGAAAGAGGAATAATTCGAATCTTGATTAAAAGAGGGCAAGAAGAAGCGTCAGTCCAATTGCGCCTAGATTTATTCGACGAAGAGGTACCTAAAGAAGAATAGCAGTATAAATAACACCTCCATCGGTTAATGATAATTAGATGGAGGTGAAAATATGAGAAGACGAGTTCAACTACGTTCAGTATCAGAAGATAACAACACTACAAGTGTTTGGATTCAGCATTTAACAGCGCGTTTAATCATTGAACAGCTGCAACTGCCACATCGATTACAAGCCAAACTGCTTCACGAGACATTACACAAAATAAAAAAAAAGGTGCAATAATGGAAACAAATAAAATCCATGTCTTCTTTAGACGGGTCAGTACTAAAGGACAAGATATAGCCATTCAAGAAGCCGCAGACCGCCATTACAGAGAAAGGCTTCAATCAGAAAACATTATGATCATTAACGAAAATGCAATTTCAGCCAACAAAAAATCTATCAATGAAAGACCTGAAATGCGGAAGCTGATTTCCTTAATAAAAAAAAATAAAGTTGCTGCCTTATATGCTTTCGACCGAAGCCGTTTATTTCGTGACCATTATGAAGGTATGGAATTCAATGACTTACGTTTGGCTCATAACGTTGAACTCATTTATACATCTGTAGGTAATGGACACATTCAAGCAAGTGATGACATATTCGTCGAAGGTTTATTAAGTATGTTCAGTGATATTGAAGGCAAGAACATAGCCCGCCGAACGGAAGAAACTCGGAGACGATATCCCCCTCAAATCCTCGGCTATAAGAAAGATAAAGATACAAAAACATACAGGAAGGACCCTGCTAAGAAAGATATTATCACTCAATATTTCCATGTATTAAGTGATGTAAATACTACTCAGGAATTGAGATCAGTGATAAAAGAATATCAAAAGAAACTTAATTGCGGGTCAGAGTT
Organism: Halobacillus sp. ABH2_015; assembly: GCF_056158945.1. Classification (NCBI taxonomy): domain Bacteria; kingdom Bacillati; phylum Bacillota; class Bacilli; order Caryophanales; family Bacillaceae; genus Halobacillus; species Halobacillus sp. ABH2_015. The sequence goes on along the minus strand of NZ_JBSWUG010000002.1, from coordinate 404,309 downwards.
AAGTTTAATTAAAATGGCAGTCAACCCATTCTATGCTGCCTATGATCTTGAAAAAGGAGCAAACAGACTGATTCATGTAGACCCTTATATTAATTTAGAAGCTTTTACGCAGCTTCAGGAAACCAAAGGCGAATTATTCAAAACTTACCTAAAACAAGCGGAACAACAAAAGTTGCAGGTAGCTATGTATGCGCCTAAATGCGGGTATTGCAAGAAACCATTGAATTACCGACATAATAAAGAAAGTAATGGTGGAGTTTTCGCTTGTTCTAGAAAAGAGCACCCGAGAAACAAAGTTAAAATTCCATTTTCTGAGTTAGAAAAGATAATCGACCTTGCGCTACAAAAGATGATCACTAAGATGGACTATAAGCTGCTCTCTCTTCATTCAGTACAGAGCTTTAAAAAAATAAAAGAACAGACAGAAGCAAAAATCTCAGCCATACATTCCAAAGTCAAAGAATTAACTGAGGAAATCGTATTATCAAACAACCAATACTCGGAGGAATGGAAGAATGATCATCGCTACAAGAAAGTGAACCGTTTAAAGGCGGAACAGCAAGAATTACTAGAGGAAATAACAATAAAAGAGGAATTCCTTCAAAGTAATAAAAAGTTATCGGGAATTGTTCAGAGTTATCTGAACGACAGAACAAAGGTCAGTTCATCACTTCTCTATTCATTGTTTATCAAGCAAGTCTTTATGTATGAGGATGAAGTAGAAATTGAGGTTTTCAAATTCAAATATTTGCGGGACCTTCAAACAGAAATGATTTATGCAGGAGATGAAACAGCATGGAGTTAGCATTCGGCTATATTAGGCGTTCCTCTTATAAACAGCAAGAAAATAATAGTGTTGAAATACAGAAAGCGCATATACAAGAGTTTGCCCGCAGGAAAAACTTCACCGTCCCTGAGGATTTCATTTATATCGAGGATGTGACCAGCGCTTATTCTAAACGAGCCAGTCAGCGGAAGGAACTTATGAGACTCAAAAATATGATGATAGAAACCAATATTCCCCGTGTAATCTTCTTTGAAGAATCTCGTATGGACCGCACTGGATATACTTTTGTGTTGGATTTTTACCGTCCACTTCAAGAAGCACTTCCTAACCTCGACTTATACACAACGAACTCAGACATACCCTTTAATCCAGATAATCCACAAAACACAGTGGCTCTCCTTCTCTATCGCCAAGAATCAGAAATCAAATCAGAACGTGCACTTGCAAGTTTAACTGCGGATCTTGAGAATAAAGACATAATTCGGCCGGGCGCAAAAGTTCCATATGGCTACAATCAGGTCGACAAGAAACTAATCCAAAATGAAAAAGCAGAGATTGTTTCTTTTATCTATTACCTGCAAAGCTGGGGTACTTCCATGGGAAAAATCGCCGAAATCTTAAATGAAGCTGAAATCCCGTCACCTAATGGTGGCGTCTGGAGGTCAAGTTCAATAGAAACTATCCTTAAAAATCCGGTATACACAGGTGATTTAACTTGGAATATCCGGAAACACAATAAACAGAAAGCCTATGAATTTAAGGGGATACATGAACCGATCGTCGATTCTTTCCTGATCCATTTAAATGAGAATAATGTAAAGATACAAAATGAATATGGAAGGCTCGATACCCCTTTCCTCTTTTTAAACAAAATCTATTGCAGTGAATGTTCAGCGGCCTTGAAAACCCAAAATGCCTCCACTACCAGAAAAGGTAAAAAATATTCCTACCAATACTATGTCTGCCGAACTTGTAATTATAAGTTAGCTGTCAACAATGCCCATGAGACTCTTTTGCCAACCGTCCTAAAGCATGTTCAATCTTTTGCCTCGAATGAAACAATGAAAGCTTCTACAATTCAATTCCTAAAAGAAGTTAAAAACACAACTACAAAAAAGATACAAAAATTAAGAAAAGATATTGACAAAGTACAATCAAATGGTTGTATTGCTAAAGAACACGAGGACAAGGAACTTGAAATGTTCATTAACTCTTTACTAGAAGAGTACGAATCAGATATAGAATGTCTTACAAGATCCCTGAAAATCCAAGACGAAATACTCGAAGCCGTTCATTCAGATTTGTTTTTCCCACGATTTAATCAAGTTATTGAAAGGCAGCTTAATCAACAAGAGAAACGTCTGATTATCCTTTACTTCGTAAACAAAGTCCTCGTTTCACCAGATCAGATCCCTCAAATAATTTTCCAGAAAAATGCATTCGAAAGCTTTCACCCTATTTTAGCTGGACAAAGTACAGAAACAAATCAATGAATGACTGGATGGATAACCGAACACTTCTACTTCATTTATAGAAGAAGGAAACCAGCTACTCTCAAGCCCTTTGCCACAAGGGCTTTTATCAAGGGGTTGTTCGGTAATCTATCCATAATGGTATACCAATATAGATGAATAACCGAAATATACTTCTATTATTGGATAAACAACAGAAAATTATACCCACCAAAAGAACAACATAGGAGAGAAACCAGATGAAAGTCAACCGCATATATGCTTCCCCTGAGAGCGCAGTGGATGTAAAGAGATTAGTCCATCAGCTTGTCACAATAGAATTAGAAAAAATGGTCAATAATAATTCTGTAAACTCACCGGCATCTCATGAAAAAATTACTTTAGGTGGTGATTGCGCATGAGATGTGCAGTATACGCTCGTGTTTCAACAGAATTAGATTCACAAAGGACATCAATTGATAATCAGGTAGACATTTTTAGAAACTTTGCTAACCAGAAGGATTGGGAAATCGTCAAGATTTATACAGATAAAAAATCTGGAACCAAAGAAAACCGCCCTGGATTAAAGTCTTTAATTGAGGATGGAAAAGCAGGAATGTATGATGTGATTTTGGTGAAAGAGCTCTCCCGTCTCGCAAGAAACGGAAGACTTTCATACGAGTTGAAAGATACTTGTATGTTCAATAACATTCATATCATCTGCTTAGATAACTCCATTAACACGCTGGAAGGGAATGAACAAAATTTCGGCCTATTCGCTTGGCTTTATCAAACCGAATCAGAAAACAGCAGCAGGAGAAACAAGCAGGCCAAACGTGTAAAGGCACAACGCGGACTATTTGTAGGATCGATCCCTCCATATGGATATGTAGCAGAGAATGGTGTCTTGAAAATGAAAACAGATGGTACCCCTGATACAATTAGACATATTTTCGAAGAGTACCTTAATGGGATAGGTATGGACACGATAGCGAAGAATTTAACGACAAAGGGAGTCCCTACACCATCACAAGTGGCTAACAAAGCAAACGCTTCGAGACTGTGGCACGCTTCTAGTATTAAGATAATACTAAACAACCGTCACTACTGCGGGGACCTCGTACAAAACAGATCTGAAACCATCTCTGTAACTTCCATAAAAAGACGGGAAGTTACTGAAGAAAACCAAGTCATTACTGAAGATACGCATGAACCGATCATCCAGAAGGAAACATTTAGTGCTGTGCAGACGATGATGAAAACACGCACCAGGTCATCTACAGCTCCAAAGAAGCATACTTTCACGAATATCCTTTATTGCGAAGAGTGCCAAAAAGGTATGTGGTTTAAAGCCAATCAAAAAGGTTACCGCTGTGGCGGAAACATTAAGCACGGCACTTCATACTGCCTCAACAGAGCGGCTTTTCGAGAAAAGGAATTAACACAAGTCATTTTAGACGACCTGCAGGTGCTGTTTGATACGCTGAAGGATGACAGTTTTATGTCTACATTAATGAAAAAGTTAAATACAAAAAACATCTCCTTCAAAAAGATATCGAAAACGCCAAAGACGAGTTAATGAATTTAAAAAATAAAAAGCTCGAATACGTAAACCTGTACACTGACAATGTAATATCTAAAGAAGAACTGTCAGAATATCGAGAGTTAACGGATAACAAAATAAAGACGATTCAACTCAATCAAGCTCAACTTGAGGAAAAATTGAAGGAATGCGAAAGTGAAAACTACGCTGTTCATATCGGTAAAAAACTGAAAGATGTTTTAACATTGAAAGAACTGACACCTAAAATCCTTCATTCCCTCGTTGAGAAAATAACCTGCAGCCAAGATGGCAGTGTTAATATCCAATATTGTTTTGTTAATCCGCTCCAAGAAACATAAAAAAGGCAACACCCCAGAGGGTTAGTTGCCTTTTCTTCTAATGAGTTGCGAGACGCACTCCACGTGGCTCGTCTGCGGGAACATATCTACCGGCTGGACCTCTTTCGTCTCATAGCCGCCATCTTCCAGCACTTTAAGATCTCGTGCAAGCGTGGATGGATTACAGGACACATACACAATGCGCTCCGGTTCCATATCAAGCATCGCTTTCAACAGCTCTTCGTCACAGCCTTTACGCGGAGGGTCGACAACGATCACATCTGGACGTAGCCCTTGGTTACGCCACCATGGCATCAGTTTTTCTGCTTCACCGACGAAGAAGTCGGCATTGTCCATCTTGTTAAGACGCGCATTCTTTTTCGCATCAGTGACGGCTTCCGGTACGATTTCAACGCCATACACTTTTTTCGCTTTCTGAGCTAAGAAAAGAGAGATGGTTCCGATGCCGCAGTAAGCGTCAATGACGGTTTCGCCGCCTCGTAGATCCGCATATTCCAACGCTTTATCATACAACGTTTTCGTCTGAGTCGGATTGACCTGATAGAACGATTTTGGTGAGATCATGAATTTGATGTCACCGATCGTATCGTAAATGTACTCATCGCCCCAAAGGACGTTCGTTTCTTTTCCTAAAATGACATTCGTTCTCGCGCTGTTCACGTTATGAACGATGGACTTCACAGTTGGAAATGCATCGCGGATCTCACTGATCATTTCATCTTTATGAGGCAGTTTTTTCGTTTTCGTTACGATGACGATCATAATGTCATTCGTATTCTGCCCTGTGCGGACCATGATGTGACGGAGCACACCTCGGTGGGTCTGTTCGTCATAGGCATCCAGGCCGTGCTTGGATGCGATACGGCGGACGGTTTCCACCATGCGGTCGTTCACTTCGTCCTGGATTAGACACGTATCCATATCAATGATGTTGTGGCTGCGCTTTTGATAGAATCCGGTCATCAATTCACCGTCTTCCTTCTGTCCGACCGGGATCTGTACTTTATTGCGGTAGCGCCACGGATCTTCCATCCCCATCGTCGGGTGGACAGGCACGTGTTCCAGATGCCCGATTTTCTTCATGTTGTCTTTGACCTGCTTCTGCTTCATATCGAGCTGCATCTGGTAGCTCATATGCTGAAGCTGGCAGCCTCCGCATTGATAGAATACGTCACACGGCGGCTCGACACGGTGTTCACTTTCCTCGCTCACCTTCAAGAGTTTACCGAAGCCGAAGTTCTTTTTCACTTTCACGACCTTCACATCAGCCGTCTCGCCGGGAAGGCCATACGGTACGAAAAGCGGATAGCCATCAACTTTCCCTACCCCATTGCCTTCATGCGTCAAATCCTCAAACGTCACTTGTATCGTCTCATTCTTCTGTACAGGCGGCTTCACCTTCGCCATCATTCATCCGTCCTTTATCTATATACTCTAACCGTAGTTTATCATATCCCTAAGTGCGAAGTCGCCCTGATAGCTGCGACAAGCATAAGAACGCCGATTATGAAAAGTGATCTTCCTTTTCACAATCGGTGGACTTATGACCTCGAGCAGCTGGGCGACGCAGCCGGATATCTTTATGTGCGGAGTCGCCCCGACAGCTGCGACAAGCATAAGAACAGCGGAACTGAAAAGCGTTCTTCCTTTTCAGAGCCGGTGGACTTATGACCTCGAGCAGCTTGTGGAGGCCTGCGGACTTCTACCTCAAACAATTCCCTCACGAGCACTTACAAACAAAAGAAAAGAACGCCACTGTTCCAACAGCAGCGCTCCCCCTTATTCTTCTTCCTTGAACTTATCTTCCGGTACAAAAAACTCCAGATGCCTGTATAAATTGACAAATTCCCCGGGCAATAATCCACCGAATTCCCCGTCAATATTCAGCTGCATCTTTTCATCCGTCTTCACTTTCACACGGCTGGCCGTGGTGTGGATGAACTTCGGATGGTTCAGGTGATTTCCCTGAATCGCGAGCGTGGCCAGACGGGCAAACTCGGCGACGTTCATTTTTTCGATGATCATCAGATCGAACAGGCCGTCATCCATACGTGCGGACGGAGCCAGTTTCTCAAGTCCGCCGACGGAGTTCGTGTTACTGACGAGAAACAGCATGATTTCTCCTTCATACCATTTGCCGTCATACTCGATTTCTACACGGGTCGGACGGATGGATGGCAGCATTTCGATGCCTTTCAAGTAATAGGCAAGCTGACCGATCATCGTCTTCAGTTTACTTGGTACTTCATAGGAAACTTCGGTGATCTTTCCCCCACCGGATATGTTCATGAAGTACTGATCATTCACGCGTCCGATATCAAGAGGGTGGGTATAATCCTCAAGGATGATATCGACGGCTTTATGGATGTTTCTTGGGATGTGCAAGGCACGGGCAAAATCGTTGGTAGTCCCGACTGGAATGACGCCGAGCTTCGGTTTATGGTCCTGTTCGGCAAGTCCGTTGATCACTTCATTAATGGTTCCGTCGCCTCCTGCGGCTACAACGACGTCGAACTCCTGCTCGACGGCATAACGGGCGGCCTCAGCGGCATCGCCGGCACACGTTGTGGCATGCGCGGAGGTTTCATAGCCGGACTGTTCGAATCTCTGTAATATGTCCGGGAGAACCTTGCGAATGAGTTCTCGTCCAGAGGTCGGGTTATATATAATTCGGGCACGTTTCATCATATGACCCCCTTTATCCAAGCTTGTTCCATCATACATCATATCTTTTTTTCCTGTTTTTGCAAACTTTATATAGTATATGACCGTTCGTCCTAAACCATACGAAAGCACGCACCCGGGAGTGCGTGCTTCGTCCCTCTATGATTCAGTCCAGGCTTCGTTTCAGCGCTTATCCATTTCTGCCAGAATGATTTTGTTTACCATCGGCGGGTTGGCCTGGCCTTTGGTTTCCTTCATTACCTGGCCGACGAGGAATCCGAGGGCGCGGTCTTTACCATTTTTGTAGTCTTCGATGGACTGCGGGTTGTTGTCCATGATTTTCACGATGATTTCCGTAAGCTGGCCTTCATCGGAAATTTGAACAAGTCCTTTATCCTTAACGATTTTCTCTGGATCGCCGCCGTTTTCCACAAGCTCTGTGAAGACTTTCTTGGCGATTTTAGAAGAAATCGTACCGTCTTCGATCAGCTGAATCATTTTAGCAAGAGATTCAGGTGTCAAAGCAAGGTCGGACAATTCTTTATAGTGCTTGTTCATGTAGGCGGATACTTCACCCATCATCCAGTTGGACGCCTGTTTCACATCAGCACCCTGACCAATCGCTTCTTCGAAGAAATCGGAAAGCTCTTTGCTGTTGGTGAGAACCATTGCGTCATAAGCGGGCAGCTCAAGCTCCTCGATGTAACGCTTCTTACGGGCATCCGGAAGCTCAGGGATTTCCGCACGGATGCGCTCTTTCCACGCCTCATCGATGTAAAGCGGGACAAGGTCCGGCTCTGGGAAGTAACGGTAGTCATCCGAACCTTCCTTCACACGCATCAGGATCGTTTCCTTCGTCTGCTCGTCATAACGACGGGTTTCCTGAAGGATTTCGCCGCCTTTCAGCAGCTCCTGTTCCTGACGCTTCTCTTCGAATTCCAACCCTTTTTGAACGAAGGAGAAGGAGTTCAAGTTTTTGAGCTCGGTTTTCGTACCGAATTCTTCCTGACCGATCGGACGGATGGAAAGGTTGGCGTCACAACGCAGGGAACCTTCTTCCATCTTACAGTCGGAAACGCCTGTGTACTGGATGATGTTTTTCAATGCTTCCAGGTAGGCGTATGCTTCTTTCGGAGAACGGATATCCGGCTCGGATACGATCTCAACAAGCGGGGTACCCTGACGGTTGTAGTCGACAAGGGAGTAGCCGTCGTCGCTGTGCGTCAGTTTACCCGCGTCTTCTTCCATGTGAAGACGGGTAATACCGATGCGCTTTTTCTTTCCATCGACTTCGATGTCGATGTAGCCGTTCTCTCCGATCGGCTTATCAAACTGGGAGATCTGATAAGCTTTCGGGTTGTCCGGATAGAAATAGTTCTTACGGTCGAACTTCGTATCTTCCGCAATGTCACAGTTCAGGGCCATGGCCGCTTTCATAGCGAAGTTCACCGCTTCTTCGTTCAGCACAGGAAGAACGCCCGGATACCCAAGGTCGATCGGGTTGACGTTCGTATTCGGATCATCTCCGAACATGTTCGGAGACGGGCTGAAGATTTTGGATTCGGTTTTCAGTTCTACGTGGACTTCAAGTCCAATGATCGTTTCAAAGTTCATGAGCGCGCACCTCCAAGGGACGGGCGTTGGGTATGGTAATCGGTAGCCTGCTCGAAGGCGTGAGCGGCACGGTAGACAGTACCTTCGTCAAAGTGTTTTCCGATGATCTGCAGTCCGATCGGCAGTCCTTCACTGGAGAAGCCGCAAGGAATGGAGATGCCCGGAACACCGGCAAGGTTGACGGGAATCGTCAAGATGTCATTGGCATACATCGTCATTGGATCGTCCACTTTGTCGCCGACTTTAAAGGCTGGTGTCGGTGTTGTCGGTCCAACGATGACATCGTAGTCTTCGAAAACTTTTTCGAAATCGTTCTTAATAAGGGTACGTACCTGCTGGGCTTTCTTATAATACGCATCGTAGTAACCGGAGCTCAGCGCGAATGTTCCAAGCATGATCCGTCGTTTCACTTCGTCACCGAAGCCTTCTGCGCGGGAACGCTTGAACATATCCAGCATAGACTCCGCATCTTCCGCACGCTTGCCGTAGCGGACACCGTCAAAACGGGCCAGGTTGGCAGACGCTTCTGAAGAAGAAAGCAGGTAGTACGTGGAAAGCGCATATTTGGAGTGCGGCAGGGAAACTTCTTCCCATGTCGCGCCCATTTTTTCGTATTCTTTCAGGGCAGCCTGAACCGCTTCTTTCACCTCAGGAGCGACACCTTCGGCAAGGTATTCCTTCGGTACAGCGATTTTCAAGCCTTTCACATCACCTGTCAGAGCCTCTGTATAGTTTGGCACTTCTACATTGGCAGATGTCGAATCCATTTTGTCATGACCGGCAATCGTTTCCAGAAGGAACGCGTTATCTTCGACATTGCGTGTGATTGGTCCGATCTGATCAAGAGAGGATGCGAAAGCAATCAATCCGAAACGGGAGACACGGCCGTATGTCGGCTTCAATCCGACCACACCACAGTAAGCGGCCGGCTGACGGATGGAACCACCGGTATCGGAACCAAGAGAATAAGGGACTTCGCCTGCAGCAACAGCCGCCGCAGAACCACCACTGGAGCCACCTGGGACATAATCCGTGTTCCACGGGTTACGCACAGCAGCGTAGCTGGAGTTCTCGTTGGAAGAACCCATTGCGAATTCGTCCATATTCAATTTACCAATCGTGACGGACTTCGCGTCGTTCAGCTTGTTCACAACGGTTGCGTCATACAATGGATCGTTCAGGTTGGACAAAATCTGGCTTCCAGCTGTCGTACGAAGCCCTTTCGTTACGATGTTGTCCTTCACGCCGATGGGCAGACCGAACAGCTTCTCCGCTGCCGTTCCGCGCTCAGCATCCAGTTCTGCTGCTTTCGTCATGGCGGCTTCTTTATTCAGTGTGATGAAAGCCTGGATCTCTTCATCCACTTCGTCAATGCGCTTGTAGGATTCCTCTACAAGGTCCGTCACTGAGATTTCTTTATTATGTAGCTTCTCCTGAAGCTCTTTTAACGTGTACTCAAATAAAGACATCGTTGAACCTCCTTATTCCAAAATGGATGGGACTTTGAATTGTCCGTCCTGTTTGTCTGGTGCATTTTTCAGTGCATCATCCTGGGTGATCCACTTCTTCGGCTCGTCCTTACGCATGACGTTTTTAAGGTCAAGGACGTGGGTTGTCGGCTCAACGCCTGTTGTATCGAGCTCATTCAGCTGTTCAGCATAGGTAATAATGTCATCCAGCTGTTTTGTGAATGTTGCTGCTTCTTCATCCGTGATCGCAAGACGCGCAAGATTCGCGACGTGCTTCACTTCATCTTTACTGATTCTGGACATAATGCGACCTCCATTTCGATCTCACATAATATATGATCATACCAAATTTAAGAATCCATTTTCAACGTACGTAACACACCTTTTCTATCTTAACATATCCACCGCCCCCTGTCTTTTTCCGTACGGATGGAAATTGACCACCGTTTCTGACAGAAAATTGAACACCAGGATGGAAGGCAGCCCCTCTTTTTTAAACCTGCTCAAACATAAAAAATCCCCGGTCCAGCGACCGGGGATGATACTAGAAACTCAGCGTCTAGCTGCTTCATTGAATTCTTCAATGATTTCTTTCGGCGGTGTACCCATCAGACTGACAATCACCGTAGCAAGGGTGCTCAACAGGAATCCTGGTACGATTTCATAAAGATCGAAGATACCGCCGCTCAGGAAGTCACCCCAGATGACAACAGTGACGGCACCGACGATAATACCGGCGAGCGCCCCGTTACGGGTGATGCCTTTCCAGAACAAGGACAGGATGATGATCGGACCGAAAGCGGCACCGAAACCAGCCCATGCATAGGATACAAGTCCAAGAACGGTGCTGTCCGGGTTACCGGCAAGAAGCACGGCAATGAGAGCAATACCGGCTACGGCAACACGTCCGACCCATACCAATTCTTTTTCTGTAGCGTTTTTACGGAACAACGCCTTGTAGAAGTCCTCTGCCAGTGCAGAAGAAGATACAAGAAGCTGGGAGTCAATCGTACTCATGATCGCAGACAAGATGGCTGCCAACAGGATACCCGCAATGATCGGGTGGAACAGGATCTGAGAGAACGTGATGAAGATCTTCTCAGAGTCGGCAAGCATCTGGATGCCGCCTTCTGTAATGACTTCAGCATTAAACGTGGACAAGTCCGCTACATCAGCTGTGTTGATGTAGGCAAGTCCGAATAAACCGGTGAAAATGGCACCGTACAGGCCGAGAACCATCCAGCCGATACCAATCAGACGGGCTTTCGGTACATCCTTAGGTGAACGAAGCGCCATAAAACGAACAAGAATGTGTGGCTGACCGAAGTAACCAAGTCCCCAGGCAAGGGAGGAAATGATAGCCAGAGCACCGACACCCTGTACCATGTTCAAGTGGGATGGATCAATCTGGGCAACAGCGTCTGTCGCTGCGCTCCATCCACCAAGCTCAGATACAGCCACAATCGGCACAGCGATAAGAGCAAGGAACATCAGAATTCCCTGGACGAAGTCTGTCCAGCTTACAGCAAGGAAGCCTCCAAGGAACGTATAAGAAATAGTTACGATCGCGCCGAGCCATAAAGCCTGTGTATAGCTTAAGGCAAATGAAGCTTCAAACAGCTTCGCACCGGCGACCATACCGGAGGAAGTATAGAAGGTGAAAAATAATAGAATGACAAATGCAGATATAACACGCAGAACGTGGGAGTTGTCACGGAAGCGGTTCTCAAGATAGTCAGGAACTGTAATCGAGTCATTCGCAACCTCTGTAAATACACGAAGACGACGCGCGACAAACTGCCAGTTTAAGTAGGCACCGATCGCAAGACCGACACCGATCCACGCTTCAGACAATCCGGAAGCATAAATCGCACCCGGCAGGCCTAACAGCAGCCAGCCACTCATATCAGAGGCACCGGCGGATAGTGCGGCTACTCCTGGTCCTAAACGACGACCGCCTAAAACATAATCGGATAAATCAGATGTTAGACGATATGCGGCAAATCCGATACCCAGCATACCGATTAAATAAATGATAAACGTTATTAACGTTGCAGTACTCATGGTTTGTTATTCGCTCCTCTCAGTAAATAGGGAAATAAGTGATAGAATAATTAGTATTGGCATTGGGACGAACAACCAGAACCAGGTCGCCCCGGCGATGGATGCTGATGCTGCAGTCGCGAGCTCAAACAAGTGGTTCACCTCCTTCAAGACTTATGATATACAATGTTATGCATTTGTACCGACTTATGGTTCTTGAGTCACAAAGACTCAGGGAAACCAAACACGGATACAACTATATCATATAACTTTTGACTGAACATTGCAAAAATTTACATATTTTTACCTATTCGAATAAATATCCGTTAATCATGCATAATAATGCGTATATACGATGTTTTAATGATATTCATTCACAAAATTTCTTCAAAAAAATTTCACCACTTTGGTTAAAATAGGGAATTATCCCCTTTTCTCTGCCTCTTTAGTATGTACTTCTGCCTTATAAAAAAACCCCTCCTCTTATGTTGGATAAAAGAAGGGTGCGCCCTTTGCTTTACAGCATCTCAGACGATGTTTTGCCCTGCATGTGCTGCAGCAGGTAGTCCGGTCCTCCTGCTTTGGAGTCGGTTCCGGACATATTGAATCCGCCAAACGGATGATACCCTACAATAGCTGCTGTGCACCCGCGGTTGAAATACAGGTTCCCAACATGGAAGTCTTCCCGTGCTTTTTCAATGTGGTCACGGTTGTTCGTAATGACCGCCCCCGTCAGGCCGTAGTCTGTATTGTTCGCGAATTGAACAGCTTCCTCAAAGTCCTTGGCCTTCGTAAAACCGACGACAGGACCGAAGATTTCCTCCTGCATGACTCGTGCATCCGGAGCAAGATCGGCAAAAACCGTCGGCGCGACAAACCAACCTGTACCGTCATTCCCTTTTCCGCCGCACATTAAACTCCCTTCTTCTTTCCCAATGTCGATATAGCTTAAAATCTTGTCGTACGCTCCCTGGTCGATGACCGGCCCCATATAATGGCTGTTATCAGATGGATCTCCATAACTCACGCCCTTCTTCGTCTTCTGGACGACACGGTCGAGAAGGTCGTCGTAAATGGCCTCATGTGCAACGACACGGGAACAGGCCGAGCATTTCTGACCGGAGAAACCGAAAGCAGAATACGTGATCGCATCCGCAGCCAGTTCAAGATCGGCATCTTCATCTACGATAATGGTATCTTTTCCGCCCATCTCAATGATCGTCCGCTTCAGCCATTTCTGTCCCTCATGGACTTTCGCTGCCCGCTCGAACAAGCGGGTACCGACTTCACGAGAGCCTGTGAAGCTGATAAAGCGTGTGCGTGGATGATCGACAAGGTAATCCCCGACTTCCTTCCCGCTTCCTGGAATGTAATTGATGACGCCTGCAGGAAGACCGGCTTCCTCAAGCACCTCCATCATTTTATAGGCGATGATCGGGGTGGCACTGGCCGGTTTCAATAGGACGGTGTTACCGGACACCATGGCGGCGACTGTTGTCCCGCACATGATGGCAAACAGGAAGTTCCAAGGTGAAATGACGACACCGACGCCGAGTGGTATGTAGTGGAACCGGTTGTTTTCAATCGGACGTGAGTTCACGTCGACTCCTTTATCTATTTCAAGCATTTGACGCCCATAATACTCCAGGAAATCAATCGCCTCGGCTGTATCTGCATCGGCTTCCTTCCACGGCTTACCGGCTTCCTTGACGAGATGGGCGGTGAATTCGTGCTTTCGGCGGCGAATGATGGCCGCAGCCCGGAAAAGAATATCCGCGCGGTACGACGCCTTCGTCTTCCGCCACCAGTCAAATGTCTCATCAGCCACCTGATGGGCTTTTTCAGCCAGGTCCTGATTCGCTTTCGACACTCGGCCGATCACTTCTTTTTTATTGGCCGGATTGACGACTTCGATCTTCTCGTCAGTCATGATCCGCTCCCCGCCGATGATTAACGGATACTCTTTTCCAAGGTCTGCCTCCACCTGCTTCAATGCAGCCTGCATGGCTTTTCGATTTTCTTCCAGCGCGAAATCTGTGAATGGTTCATGTTTGTAAGGGACCACCATAAAAAAACGCCTCCTTGAAAGTAGTTGGGTATACGCCTTGTAATTTTAAGAAAATTACAATAATTAATGTTTCCACAATTATTCTACCGCACCCGTGTTCCTTATTCAAACGGAATATCCCGTTCTATTCCCCTCTAAAGCCCGGGCCGGTGAAACATTTTCAAATTCCCAGAGCATCGTACTTCCTGCTTCCGTTCCCTCTTAAATCTTTCTAAATTCCTTCCGTTATACAGCATAAAAAAACAGCCTTTATCAAGACTGTTGGGCTGTAGAAAAAGCCTGTGTTAACCAGTTAGAGTGGTCCATTTGCAGGGTCACTTTCCGCTTATCGGTGGATGAATGCCGCGGGCACGGCCTCAGCTAACTTGGTCAGGAAGATCGCCTGCCCAAGTGGATCTTCGGCCCGTGCTGTTCCCGCAGGCATCACCACCGAACGCTCCTCGTGCCGACGTTAGCATATATAGAAGAGAACATGTGCCCTATGCAGGTTCGCAGATTCAAAAGAACGGCATGAGCGGCGCTGTTGCCGCCTGCATGGAAAAGAAAAAGGGAAAGAACAGGCGCTGATGACAGCTGCCTGCCGGAATATGAAAAAGACTGCCCGCCATCAAACAAGGGTGAGCTGGGTGAAGGGGAGTCTTTTTCGATTTTAAAGAACTAACAAGGAGCGGTGCCCCTTCCACTCCTGCGGAAGAACGAGTGGGCCGAGATCACCGAGCGTGGGTGTTGCGAGGAAGCTCGGGCGCTCGTCCGCGGAAAGGGAAGGGGCTTTCGCTCCTGGCGGAAAAAAAGAAAAAAGCTTGTAAAGAAACAGGAGTTTCTCTACAAGCTTTTTTCTTTGTTGTCAGGTCATGCTTTCCCTGTACCGTTCACCAGGACCGGTTGGGCAGGGAAGCATTGATAAGCCGCACGCCACCGGTTACCACGCTGAAGGTCGATCGTAAATTTGGAGCGATTTGATATTCACATCCCCTTCTTTGCTGTAGATTTCAAGTCCACTGCTTTCAGGGAATGGGAAAATCCGCGTCGTTAAGACCTGCTGTCCACCATTCGCAAACACCTCCACAGAGGACCGGTCTACGAAGATGTGCAGCTTAACGGTGCCATCCTCTAATCGGGAAGGTGCCCGGTAGACACCAGCAAACGATTCGTGGAAATCGGTTTTTCCTGAGTTCAGACGATCGGTGAATACGACGTCGTTTTTCGTATCATATCCAACAATGGTTTCTTCCTGCATATCGGAGGAATATCGAACACGGAATCCGAATTCCCCAGAGGAGCCAGGTTCCATTTCCGCTGTAATCTCATAGGTTTCTTCTTCAAAACCATCAATCGTCTCTGAACCCTCCAGCTCGATACCAGCGGCTTCATATATGAGATCTCCGCGATGGTCTTTCAGTTCATCGGCCGGCTGCTGAATCAGCTGTACTTCCCCGTTTTTGTCTTTTTGAAGCGTGACTTCCCTTGGAAGCGACATCGCTCCGCGCCACGGATCGGTTGGAAGGCTGGAGGCATACGTCCAGTTACTCATCCAGGCCATCCATATGACACGGTCCTTCATGTTGTTAAAGGCCTGGGCTGCATAAAAGTCCGTCCCATAATCCACCCAGTTGATGTCATTGGACTTCTCCTGTCTTGTAAATTCAGCACCGTCAAAATCTCCGAGAAAATACTGGCCGCCTGAACCGCCGGCGATACTGCCCGGGTTCATATCCACCTGCAGCACCCAGAGTGTATCTCCCTCCTCTCCATCTACTGGGAGTTCAAACAATTCCGGCGTTTCCCAGATACCTCCCTGGGCTCCTGTATGACCGAACTCACTTAAGTATTCCCAATCCACCAGATTCTCTGATCCATAGAACATCACCTTTTTTCCTGCAGCCAGCAGCATGATGTATGTTTCAGACTCGTCATGCCAGATGACCTTAGGATCGCGGAAGTCCTCAATCCCGGGGTTCGGTACGACAGGGTTCCCATCGTATTTCTCCCACGTCCTTCCTTTGTCGGTGCTATAAGCGATCCGTTGATCCTGAACATCACCGGCACTCGTATAAAAGGCAACAAGACCACCTTCTTCATCTGGGAAGAGTCCACTTTTATTTTCTTCATCGGCAATGATACTCCCTGAGAAAATCATGCCATGCTCATCAGGTGTCAGCGCAACATCCTGTTCCTCCCAGTGTACGAGATCCTCACTGACTGCATGCCCCCAGCTCATATTTCCGAACTGATCCCCATCCGGATTGTATTGATAGAACAAATGGTATTCGCCTTCGTAATACACCATTCCGTTAGGATCGTTCATCCAGTTTTCCGCTGGAGTAAAATGATATTGAGGACGGAGCGACTGGTCATAGGAAATCTCCTCCCGTTCAGCCGCTTCCTCCTTTTCATTGATCTGCTCGGCAGGCGACACCGTCAGCATGTAAATGATCAGGAACAGGATGAGTACGACCACTCCTGTCAAAGCTGTAATTCGTTGGCGTGTAGACATAAACTTCAAACCTCTCTCTTTAAATATCCGAGATTATCTTATAGGGAGAGAAGCTTTCTTTCAACTATTAACCGGAGGGAGTGCTTTAGACCCTCCGCACGCTTCACAACAAAGATGAAATCCTTTTCCTTAGGTGTGTAAGCGGGTTCATCCCTCAAGGAAAAATGACTAAAGAACCAGAAAAAAACGACCAAGGTCATTAAAAAAAACATACCTCCATTTACAGGGTACGGTTTCAGTTTGTTGAAAACCCTGGTATTTTTCCAGAATCGCAGACCATTCTCTTTCCGTGCACAAACGTTTTCAGGATCTCACATCTCCATGCGGCTGGGACACAAGGAGCTTATCGGTGGTGACGCCCGCGCCAAGCATTCGATAAGCGGAACGTGGCCGTCATCACTTCACAGGTAAAAAAAGCCGTACCCTGAAAATCAGAGTACGGCTTTCTTTTATTTATAGACATGTACAAAGGGTTCTTCTTCCCCTGCGTTTTTAACGATCAGGCTTTCCGGGTCGTCCATGCTGTGAATGTTCACCTGAACACCATAATGGTCCGGGAACATTTCAACAACAAGACTGTACACATACTGGGTAAACCCGACAACCTCGGACTGCGACTGGAATTCGATCGGAATTTCAATCGTAACCTCCCGCAGGTCGTTGTTCACGTAAAAACCGTTGCCGATCATACCGACAAAGTTCGGGAAATAGTCGGACACTTCTTTTCTGAAGTCCGAAAATACCTGGGAATCATCGAAGTGATCGGTTTCCGCTTCACTGGATGGGAAAAGGACATGCTTCTCATCAATGGTGTCCCAGCCACCGATGGACGCGGATGAACCTTTCACATACGCCTTGCTCAGGAAGCTGCCCGGTACTTTGGAGCTCGCCTCTTCTTCTTCATACAAAGCAAATACGACAGGCACGTCCTTCAGTTCCTCATCTTCGCGGATACGTTCCAGGATTTCCCCGGCGTACTGCTTCCCTTTAGTCAAAAGCTCCTCGGTCGAATGGTTTTCAGAGTAATTCTTTCCGTCCGGTGTCTGGAAATTGTACACCGTACGCAGGGAGATTCCGATCGTGATCCCTTTCAGTTCCACGACGTTTTCTTCCTTCTTCACTAAGTAATCCTGTTCAACGATATTGGAAATGTATTTCGGACTGTCACGGAACTCTTCTTCCGATGCTTCATCTTCGTCGAGTTCAGGGTTCAGCCCTACTTCATTTGTCTCGCTTTCACGGGAAAGCCAGCTGATCAGCGTATCGTCCGTCAAATACTGACCCGACTGGAAAAAGTAATCCTCGGGGTCATAGTATTCCTTGGAGTGCCGGCGCAGGCCGCTTTCAAATTCATCGATATCCAGCCGGTTGCCCATCTGGTTCGTCGTGACGCCGCGGGCGGAAGACACTGTCGGACTGCTTTCGGTCAGGATCATCCGGTAATCTTCTTCAGACATCGTATAGTTGGGAACAATCGCCGACTGGTTATTGTTCTCATCGGTCGTTTCCTGTATGACTTCTTCTCTATTATCAAAAACGGGCGTACACGCGCTCACGAAAAGCACCGAACTAAGTAACAGTGCGTGCATCTTCCTCATGCTTTCCACTCCCTAATCGTTTAAAGCTTCTCTAAACTGCTCTTCATCCCAGATTTCAACGCCGAGATCTGCTGCCTTCGTATATTTCGAACCGGCATCCTCCCCGGCGATGAGAAGGTCGGTTTTGGCACTGACACTCCCCGTCACTTTGCCTCCGAGTCCTTCAACGATTTTCTTCGCTTCCGAACGACTGAAATGTTCCATCTTTCCGGTCAGGACAATCGTTTTATCCTTGAACGGAGAATCTTCCGGCTGGTCGCTTTTCTTCGCGCCGAGGTATTCCATATTCAAGCCGAGCGACTGGAGTTCGTCCAACAGCTCGATGACCTGCGGCTTGTCAAAATAGCTGGCGATCGAATCCGCCATCTTGCTGCCGATTTCGGGAACCGCCTCCAGCGTTTCCGTGTCTGCTGCCTTCAGAGCCTCCATATACTCAAAGTGCTGGGCGAGCGTACTGGCGGCCTTGGAGCCGACGTAACGGACGCCAAGACCAAAAAGCAGGCGTTCCAGAGAGTTTTCCTTGGAGGCTTCTATCGCATGCAGCAGGTTTTCGACCGACTTTTCCCCCATGCGGTCCAGCTGCAGCAGCTCTTCACGGTCCAGCTTGTACAAGTCGGCAATGTTATGGATCAGGTTTTCCTGGAATAGCTGGGCGATGACTTTTTCACCGAGCCCTTCGATATCCATGGCATTTCTGGATACGAAGTGGATCAATCCTTCCCGCAGCTGGGCCGGACAGTTCGGGTTGATGCACCGCAGTGCGACTTCTTCTTCAATCCGGACAAGCTCACTTCCGCATTCCGGACACGTTTCCGGCATGTAGTACGGCTCTTCGTCCCCTGTCCGATGATCCGTAAGTACACGTACCACCTCAGGAATGATGTCACCGGCTTTTTTAATGACGACCGTATCTCCGATGCGGATGTCCTTTTCACGGATCAAATCTTCATTGTGAAGAGAAGCCCGCTGCACGGTCGTTCCCGCGACTTTGACCGGTTCCAGAATGGCGGTCGGGGTTACGGCCCCTGTCCGGCCGACGCTTAACTCGATATCCGTAAGCGTAGTGACCGCTTCTTCAGCCGGGAATTTGTAAGCGGTCGCCCAACGTGGACTTTTAGCCGTAAAGCCGAGCGTTTCCTGTTGATCCAGACGATCTACTTTAATGACGATCCCGTCTATTTCATAGTCGAGATCCGGGCGCCGTTCGACCCAGCTGTTCACATAGTCGATCACTTCATCGATGTTGTTACACCTTTTCCATTCCGGGTTCGTTTTCAGTCCCAGTTTCTTCATCCGCTCCAGCCGTTCACTGTGGGCGTCTGTCGGATCGTCCTCCCAGACACCGATGCCGTAAAGGAAAATATCAAGGTTCCGTTTGGCGGCGATTTTCGGGTCCAGCTGACGCAGCGATCCAGCTGCGGCGTTCCGAGGATTGGCAAACGGCTCTTCTCCATTCGCTTCCTTCGCTTCGTTCAAACCGACAAACGAGCGCTTCGGCATATACGCCTCTCCGCGCACCTCAAGGGTGGCAGGTTCTTTCAAACGGAGCGGGATGTTGCGGATGGTCCGGAGGTTTTTCGTAATGTCTTCGCCTGTCGTTCCGTCTCCCCGTGTCGCTCCCCGGACAAACACCCCATCCTCATATTTCAATGAGACGGCGAGCCCGTCGATTTTCAGTTCGCACACGTAGCTGACTTCTTCGTCTGTGCCGTTCTTGACACGGCGGTCGAAATCACGGAGCTCTTCCTCGTTAAAAGCGTTGCCGAGGCTGAGCATCGGAATATCATGCTGCACCTTCACAAAAGCATCGAGAGGCTTTCCACCGACACGCTGGGAAGGGGAATCCGGTGTCTGCAGCTCCGGAAATTCCTCCTCCAGGTTGATCAGCTCCTGCATTTTTTTATCATATTCATAGTCAGAGACCGACGGATCATCGAGCGTATGATATTGATAGCTGTACTGCTCGAGTTCCTGTCGCAGCGCCTCGATCCTCTGCTGCGCTTCACTTGCGTTCATACTCATTCACTTCCTTACGCTTTCGTAATCGGAGCAAAACGGGCAAGCAGCCGCTTAATGCCTGTCGGTGCCGGGAACGCGATGTCGAGCTCAAGCGCATCTCCCTCACCCTGCACTTTGACGACGGTGCCGGTTCCCCATTTTTTGTGTGTCGCTTTATCACCAGGCTGCCAGCCGATCTTCTCTCCGCCGGTCGATTCCGTCTTCTTCGGTTTCTTGGCAGAACGCTTCGGCGGCTCCTGGGTCTGTCTCCCAAACGGGCTCGTTTCACGCTTCTTATTGAAAAACGGCAGCTCTTCCTTCTGCTCGCGTCCGTCGACGAGCTCTTCCGGAATTTCATGGATGAACCGGCTGATCGGGTTCATGTTCGTCCGTCCATACAACGTACGCATTTTCGCATGGGTCAAAAACAGCTGCTTCTCAGCACGGGTAATCCCTACATAAGCGAGGCGGCGTTCCTCTTCCATCTCTTCCTCATCCATCAATGCACGGCTGTGCGGGAAGACATTCTCCTCCATCCCGATGAGAAAGACGACAGGAAACTCAAGACCCTTCGCGGAGTGAAGCGTCATAAGTGTGACCGTGTCATCACTACTAGGGTCCTCATTCATGGAATCGATATCCGCAATCAGCGCAAGATCCGTCAAGAACGCCACCAAGGTTTTATCTTCAGCATTTTCTTCAAAGTTCTTCGTTACGGATTTGAATTCTTCAATGTTTTCCAGACGGCTCTGGGCTTCGATGCTTTTTTCGTTCATGAGCATCTCTTCATAGCCGGTTTTATCGATCACCTGCTGCACCATATCGGTCGCTGACAGGAACTCCTGCTGCTCGCTCCAGTTCTGGACCATTTTGCGGAAGCTCATAATCGCCTTGGCTGCTTTGGCGCTGACCCCGACGAAATCGACTTCCGCCGCTGCTTCATACAGCGAAATATCGTGATCGGCCGCATAGGCCATCATTTTATCCATACTCGTTTTTCCAACCCCGCGCTTCGGTTCGTTGATCACACGCTGGAAGCTCAGATCATCGTTCGGGTTGGCAATGAGACGCAGGTAGGCAAGAAGATCCTTGATTTCCTTACGATCGTAGAACTTCGTACCGCCGATCATCTGGTACGGGATGCCCGCTTTGACGAATGTCTCCTCAATCGTACGCGACTGGGCGTTCGTCCGGTACAGGATCGCCGTATCCTGATAGCGGAACTTTCCCTGTCTTACGAGGTCGCCGATTTTATCGGTGACGAAAAGGGCTTCCTCACGCTCTGTGCCAGCCTGATGATAGTGAATCTTTTCGCCGCCTTTATTATCGGTCCAGAGGCGCTTCGGCTTGCGGCCGGAGTTTTTATCAATCACGTTGTTGGCCGCATCGAGAATCAATTCTGTGGAACGGTAATTCTGCTCCAGCAGGATGGTCCGTGCTTTCGGGTAGTCACTTTCAAAGTTGAGGATGTTTTGAATATCCGCTCCGCGCCACGCATAAATCGACTGGTCGGAATCCCCGACAACACACAGATTCTGATACCGGCTCGCCAGATGCTTGACGAGCTGGTACTGCGCGTGGTTCGTATCCTGGTACTCATCGACATGGATATACTGGAAGCGGCGCTGATACGTTTCCAGCACTTCCGGCACTTCATCAAACAAACGGAGCGTCTGCATGATCAGGTCGTCGAAATCGAGCGACTGGTTTTTACGCAGCTTTTTCTGATAGCCTTTGTACACTTCAGCCACCTGTTCCTCATGGGTACTGCCGGCCTGGTTGGCATAATCTTCAGCCGTCATCAGTTCGTTTTTCGAATTACTGATCGCCCCGAGCATCGCCCGTGGGTCCCACTTCTTCGGATCCAGGTTCAGTTCCTTCAGCACCTGCTTGATGACAGAAAGCTGGTCACTGGAATCCAGAATCGAGAAGTTGCGGTCATAGCCGATCCGGTCGATGTCCCGTCGTAAGATCCGGACACACATCGAGTGGAACGTCGACATCCATATTTTTTCGCCGTCTTTCCCGACAAGGGATTCTACACGCTCTTTCATCTCGCGCGCGGCCTTGTTTGTAAACGTAATCGCCAGAATGTTGCGCGGCGCTACATCTTTTTCACTGAGTAAGTAGGCAATCCGATGGGTCAGCACCCTTGTCTTACCACTTCCGGCACCTGCCATAATGAGCAGCGGGCCTTCTGTATGGATTACCGCATTGCGCTGTTCTGTATTCAAACCTTGAATCAAAGCATTCAACGCCTGAGTCATGAACGTCCACCATCCTTCTTCTTTGTTGATTTGACTGCTTCCACCGTTTGAAGCGCCACTTGTATATCTTCATAGATGACATTCCCAATGACGACGACGTCTGCCTGGGCTGCCATTTCTGCTGCCTGCTGCATCGTCCGGATACCGCCGCCGTATACGAGCGTCGTCCCCTCCAGCACATCCGCCACTTCTTTTACGAGAGCCGGATCACCATAGGTCCCGCTGTATTCCATATAAAAAACCGGGAGGCGGAAAAGATGCTCGGCCATCCGGGCATATGCCAGCACGTCCGCTTGATCCGGCAGAGAACAGGACGTTTTTTGAAAAACTTTCGCTTCGGGATTCAGGACACAGTAGCCTTCCGTCAGCATAGCCGTCCAGTTGATCATATCGCTGTATTCTTTGACTGCTTGATGCTGCACATCAAGCATCCACTTTTTATCTTCGCTGTTCAGCACCATCGGAATGAAATAAGCGTCAAAATCCGGAGCAACGGCTTCCACATCGGACACTTCCAACACACAGGTGACGTTGTACGCCTCCACCCGCTCCTGCAGATCGGTAACATTTTCAAACGTTACCCCATCGGTACCGCCGATCATCACCGCGTCCGTACCGGATGTGCAGATGTCCTTCAAGTCTTTTTCCGAAATCGTTTTATTTGGATCCAGTTTGAACACATGATCCCACTTGCTTATATTGTACATTTCCGGCCTCCAAAACAACAGTTATCCATTAGTCGATTATAACAAAATTTCGGCACCGGGTTGAGGGTTTCCCTCAGAGTGTAAATATTCTGTGAAAGAACGACCGGGAAAATCCGGCTGCCAAACCAAAAAAGCGGCCGAGAATGTTCTCGGCCGCCTTACTAAATTAAGAGGCAGGATGTTCAGGAAGGAGACGGGAAGAGGTGAACGTCATCGTAACAAGACCGACACTCAAAATCGTAATGGCGGAAAGAAGCAGCGTTTCCATCGAAAACAGCAGCCCTCCCGCCCCGATGATGACCGCATCGATGGCCAGAATAACGAATCCGACATTTACCTTCATCCAGTCAGCGATCATCTGAGCAAGAAGATCCGTCCCGCCGGTGCTCGTATGGTGCCGGAGCATCAAACCGATCCCCCCGCCGACAAGGGCCCCGCCGATGATCGAGCTGATGGCAGGGTCGAGCGGCAGATGATAAGCACGCAGTCCCTGAAGCACATCAATGGAAAACGAGGAAACCAACAGGCCGTGCAGACTGTTGTAAAAGTACATGCGGAAATAAAACCAGGCAAGAGTGAAAATCGGGATGCTGAAGCAGATGATCGTCAGCCCCACCTTCATCCCCCATATGTAATTGGCAATCATACCGATGCCGATGATCCCACCGTCGAGGACATGGTCGGGAATAAGAAAAAAGTTGATGCCGAGCGAAAGAATCAAGCTTCCGGCTACGATCATGATCCCTTTCTTCACCATCTCTTTCACAGGCCCGTCCCCCCTCACCCCATTCTATGCGGGTCGAGTGTTTTTAGAAGACGAAAAAAAGACCGCCGTCACGGAAAAGCGTTCGGTGGTGAAGACTAAGGGAACAGCACGAGCCGAAAATCTACTTGGACAGACGGTTTTCCTGACCAAGTCAGCTGAGGCCGGGCCCTCGGCAAGCATCCACCGACAAGCGGAACGTGACCAGACACCAGCCATTCTTTCAGCAGATGAACTTCTCAGGAAAACCACGGTATGAAAATCCATATGTCTATTTCTTCCTAATTAACACACTTATAATATTGATGTCTGCCTACTCCTTCTTTTTGAATTCAGTGGGGATGGTATCGGGATTTTCATCCTATGGCCCTAAGGTTCATCCCTCTTTCACGCTCATTATTTGACTGTCACGAGGAGCGTTCGGTGGTGACGCCTGCGGGAACAGCACGAGCCGAAGATCCACTTGGACAGGCGGTTTTCCTGACCAAGTTAGCTGAGGCAGGGCCCGCGGCAAGCATCCACCGATAAGCGGAACGTGACCAGACACACACATAAAAAAATAAAGACTGCCGTTATGGCAGTCTTTTCTCTATTCTGTACGCTTTTCGTGGACACGGTCGAGCGCTTTGGTATAGGCGTCGTTGCCGTAGTTCAAACAGCGCTTCACACGGGAAATCGTCGCTGTCGAAGCTCCGGTTTCCGTTTCAATTTTATGATAGGTGTACCCGTCTCTCAGCATGCGGGCGACCTCCAGACGCTGAGCCAGCGACTGCACCTCGTTCATCGTTGCCAGATCATCAAAAAATTCATAGCACTCTTCAATATCCTGTAGTGAAAGAATCGCTTCAAAAAGCTGATCCAGCGTTTTTCCGCGCAATTTATCGATTTGCATTCGGATTCCTCCTCAAAATTGAACCGTTGCGGATTCTGGTATAATGTTAATCCATGTATTTCCCGGGACGAACGGCACCTGCTCTTCCCCTTCATAAGGAAGCAGCCGTCCATCTGTATTCCGCCACTCCACTTCTTTCATCGTCCCTTTCTGCAAAAGAAAACCGCGTCCGCCTGAGGTCAAATCAACCTCCCTGCGGCCGGCCTCATCGATGATTTCGTGGCGGGCCTCTATCATCCATACATTATCGGCAGAAATCTGTTCCATCGTCGAACGATCCACAGACGGTTCTCCGTCGTCGAATCGAAGAAACCCATGATCGGAATACTGCCACCGGACTTGTGTCCTGCTGCCATAGGTGATTTCCACCTCATCAACCGGACGACCGTTTGGACTTTCATCTGTAAAATACAAAGCCTCCGGCGGGGCGTCCTCGGTTAAGCCTTTTTCACCGACCACACGATCCAGTCCTTCTGTCCAAAGGTAGGAATTGTGCGGTGCAGGACGGTCACCGGAACGGCGGAAAAGCCAGCCATTGTTGTCATAAACAGCACCATCGACAGCGTCCATGCTGGTGCCGGCAAGCTGCTGATATATGGAATGGGAAGCTCCGTGATAAGTGTAAAGAGCGTCATATCCATAGGCCAGCTCAAAATAATAGGGACGGGCGCTGCGTACCGGCCCGATTGTATCAGGAATATCACTGTGGAACAAAGCGAGAAAACGGGTGATCTGCCCTTCAGCAAGGACTTCATAGACGAGGTCTGCCTGACTGAGCCCGGACTGCGGCCGTGCTTTCGGATGGTTGTTGACCATCACACCGAGGACACGCCCGGATTTATCCCCTGCACCGGGTTCTCCCGTTAATGGAAAAACATCACCGGCAGGGACAGGATCAGGGGGTTCTGCTGCTTTTTCTCCAGGAGTCTCTCCTGTTGATTGGCAGCCAATAAGACCGGCGGTAAGCAGACCGATGAGCAGCAGCTTTTTCATACATGCACGTCCTTTAGATCATCCCACTTATATTTTAACGCATTATTGAAGGAAAGAGTACCTCTTTCTTTTTCACATCGATGATTCCAAGTGGTGTGATCCGGATAAATGGAAGATGCGTCGAAGACAGGAATAAAAGCGTATAAACAGGATCGGAGAAGGCGAATCCATAGGCTTTCAAATGGTTCTTCAACGTTTCTTCTTCTTCCATCAGTGTATTCATCGGCTTGTCGGACATGACTCCTCCGAGCGGAAGAGCCAGCTCAAAGATGACTTCCCCTTTGTTGACGAGTACGATGCCTCCCCCGATTTTTTTCATCCGGGCAAATGCCGTCCTCATATCCGCTTTCGATTTTCCGGTCAGAACAAGATCGCCTGTACTGCTGTATGAACTGACAAGGGCACCGAGTGAGGTTGTGAACCCTTTGATCAACGTGTTGACCTTCCATTCACCTTCACGGTCCATCAACATGAGAAATCCTTCGGAGTGATCCTCCGGCAGACGTTCCACACCTGTATCCGTATCCACTGCATAAGGTTTCATGATGACGTCATTGATCATTTCAAGACCGACCGGCATGGAAAACTGCAGATCCTGTTCGGTGAGATCCCAGTCCAGGTTCAGCTTATCGATTCCGTTTTTCTTCCATTCTACAGGAGATGGCGTTTCTACAGCTTGTCCATCCTTTTTCACCCATTCACCTTTAGCAAGAACAGAATGGGGCGTCGGATTATCCGGGCTTGATAAGAAGTTCAAATGAGCGACGCGTCCGGCGTTCAGGCTGCCGACACGGTTTTCGATCGTAAAGTGACGGGCGGAATTGTATGTCGCCATCATATAGGCATCAATTTCCGGAACACCGGCATCGAGAGCAATCTGAATACACTGATTGATCAGTCCTTCACGATAAAAACCGGGGGTAGATCCGTCGGTCGTATACATCATGTGGTCGAACTGCTGATGTCCTTTTTCCATAAGTCCCTGCAGAATATCCGGCAGATCCGGACGGATGGAAGAATAGCGCAGTCCTGTCTGGAAACCGATGGCGAGGCGGTTCAGCACATCATCAGCCGTCATCGACTCGTGCTCGGAATCCATGCCGAGCAGCCGCATCTTCACCAGTGTTTTCTCTGATGCGCCGGGCAGGTGGGCTTCAAGCGGCTTGCGGGCCCGCTTCGTTTCCTGCATCCAGTGGAGGATCTGCTCGTCCCCGTTATACAAAACATCCGGCCAGGCCGTCAGCTCTCCGCCCTGAATGACGGCGTCATGCTCAATCCACGATTCGATCTGCTCATCAAACGCTTCTCTGTCCTCATCCTTTAATACGGACTGAGGATCAAAGCGCGCCCACCAGTACATCGAAGCAGGCAGATTCATAAATTCTTCGAGCAGAGAAAACGCTTTCTCTTTGTCCGTTAAAAAAAGCCACATCAAGTTGTCATTAATGAGCGTTGTCGTTCCCGTGGCGGCTGCATATTCTCCAAGGCTCTGGGGATTATATAACTGGAATGGATGGGCATGCGGTTCAATGTAACCCGGGACGATCCAGCTGTCCCTGCCATCAATCATTTCCGTTCCTTCTGTATGGGCAGGAAGCTCCTGTCCCGTATATATGATACGGTCTTCGTAAATCCAGATGTGACCGGTCATCCACTGTTTCAAATACACGTTCAAGTATGTTGTATGGGTAATCAGTTTCGTCGGCGCCACTTTCCCGTCCATGACAGCTGCATGTTCCCGCAGCTGACGGTTGCGCCAGCGAAAGCGTGTTTCGTTCATGGAGCGTACCTCCCTGATTTCATTATGTTCTATCGTAACACAGGATATTCCAATCTGCTAAGGAGGAACCTGTTATGAAACCGAATATCGGCCTGATCAACAGCATGATCCGGATCACAGCAGGCTTCAGCATGCTGACGTACTTGACGATCCGCGGAGCGCGCAAGGAAGGATCTTCCTCCCATCCGCTGCTGATCATAATGGCTTCCTTGAAGATCGCGGAAGGCATCGTACGTTTCTGTCCTCTCACTGCTTTATACGAATCAGCAGCCGTAGAGACAGACGGAAAAGAAGAACCCTGGGCACAGAACCTGCCGGATGACGCTTGAAAAGGTGGGAATGATCGATGATGTTTCTGCCACTCCTCTATCTTTTCAGCCGTTATAAAAAGAAGAAGGACGAACAGAAAGAGGAACCTGCAGGATAATAAAAAGAGCGGGGACATGCCCCGCTCTTACTTATAAAGGATGAATGAACGTGTACTTTTTAGAATATGTGACCGATGTCGGCTTCGTCATTCTCACGATCATCGGGACGATTGCCGCTTTAGGTGCGGTGTTTCTCCGTTCCCGAAGAAAAAAGAGTTGACCTTCCGATATCCCGGCGGTAGAAAAAGTCATCAAACGTGTCGAATACTTGAAGAGAGCGGTAGGCCTTGTCCAGCGCTTCTTCGGTATTCCCGCCGAGACTGCCGGCAAGGAGAACACGGCCGCCGTTTGATACATATCCTTTTTCATCGAGGGCGGTTCCGGCATGGACAAAAAACACGGACTTGTCTGTTTTCAGCTCTGGAAGGAGACGTCCCTTATCATAGGATCCCGGATAGCCTTTGGAAGCAACCACCACACCGGCACAGAACTGCTTTTTCCAGGTAAGTCCCGGATCCTTTCCGTCAAGAACGTCAAGAAGGACCTGGACGAGGTCGTTTTCCAACAGAGGCAGGACCACTTGTGTTTCCGGGTCACCGAACCGGGCATTGAATTCGATGACCTTCGGGCCTTCCTTCGTTTCAATCAATCCGGCATAGAGAATCCCTGTAAAGGATCGATCTTCCTCGACCATCGCTTCGGCGGCTGGGCGGACAATCGTTTCAAGCGCTGTCTCATAGGATGCCCTGGACAGTGCCGGAACGGGAGCATATGCGCCCATCCCGCCGGTATTTGGGCCTTGGTCCCCTTCAAAGGCACGCTTATGATCTCTTGCCGGAACCATAGGATAAACGTTTCCTCCACGAACGAAGGCCATTAAGGAAAATTCATCTCCAGCCAGGAACTCTTCAATAACCACTTCCCGGCCTGCTTCCCCGAAGCGGCCGTCTCCGAGCATTTCTTCAACGGCCTGCTCAGCTTCTTGGACGGATTCTGCTACAACGACCCCTTTGCCGGCGGCCAGGCCGTCCGCTTTGACGACGATTGGCGCGCCTTTTTCAGCGATATAGGCTTTCGCCTTATCCGCATCGGTGAACGCTTCATAATCCGCTGTCGGAATGTTGTATTTTTTCATAAGCTGCTTGGCAAAATGCTTGCTTCCTTCAATGAGGGCCGCACGGCCGCTCGGGGCAAACACAGGAAGACCGGCCTTTGTGAACGCATCAGCCAGACCGGCGGCAAGCGGATCTTCCGGGCCGATAATCGTCAGGCGAATATCCTTTTCCTTCGCAAACGCCACGAGCGCTTCCTGATTTCCTTCATCAATGGTGATGCACTCGGCCTGTTCGGTCATGCCCGCGTTTCCGGGAGCCGCATATAACCGCTCCACCCGGTCACTTTCCGCAAGTTTCTGGATCAGACTGTGCTCCCGGCCGCCGCGTCCAATTACTAAAACGTTCATCGTCCTTCATCCTTTCTGTATTTAATGCTTAAAGTGACGCATTTTCGTAAAGACCATGGCGATGCCGTGCTTGTTGCAGGCATCAATGGAATCCTGGTCGCGTTTCGATCCACCCGGCTGGATGATGGCTGTGACACCGGCCGCTGCCGCCGTTTCCACTGTATCCGGCATCGGGAAAAAGGCGTCGGAGGCAAGAATGCTTCCCTCTGCTTTTTCACCCGCCTGCTCAAGAGCGATCTTCGCAGCACCTACCCGGTTCATCTGACCGGCCCCGACGCCAAGCGTGCGGTCGCCTTTGGCTACGATGATGGCGTTGGATTTGACGTGCTTCACGACTTTCCAGCCAAGCTTCAAGTCTTCCATTTCCTGCTGGGACGGCGCACGATCTGTTGCCACTTCCAACTCCACCTGATCCAGCGACCCCTCATCCGTATCCTGGACAAGCAGACCGCCGTTCACGCTCGTCAGCTTATGGGACGGGCGGTCGGATTTCTTCATATCCACCTTGAGTAAACGCAGGTTCTTTTTCTTTGTGAGAATGTCGAGCGCTTCCTGGCTGAAGGATGGAGCGATGATGATTTCAAGGAAAATCTCCTTCAGCTTGGCGGCTGTCTCTCCATCGACTTCCCTGTTCAGCGCGACGATTCCTCCGAAGATGGAAACGGGATCTCCTTCATACGCTTTCCCATAGGCCTCATACAGATTTTCACCGACACCGACGCCGCACGGGTTCATGTGCTTCACAGCGACAGCTGCAGGCTCATTGAATTCAAGGACGACTTCAAGGGCCGCATTGGCATCCTGGATATTATTATAGGAAAGCTCCTTGCCGTTCAGCTGCTCCGCTTCTGCGAGGGATGTTCCCTCCACGGCTGCCTTCTTATAAAAAGCAGCACTCTGGTGCGGATTTTCTCCGTAACGGAGGGACTGGACTTTTTCATATGTAACGGTATACGTTTCCGGATAAGCCTCTTCCGTCAAATCAGAGAAATACTTAGCAATCATGCTGTCATAATTCGCGGTATGACGGAACACCTTGGCTGCCAGACGGCGGCGTTCTTCATAAGAAAGTTCTCCCTGATTAAGGCCTTCGACGACCGTTTCATAATCAGATGGATCGACGACCACCGCGACATCTTCAAAGCTTTTCGCCGCTGCCCGCAGCATTGTCGGACCGCCGATATCGACGTTTTCAACCGCTTCGGCTTCGGTCACACCTTCTTTGGCGATTGTTTCTTTGAATGGATACAGGTTTACAGCCACAAGATCAATGGTCTGGATGTTCAGTTCATCCAGCTGCTCCATATGCTCTTTGTTGGAACGCTTAGCCAGAAGGCCACCGTGGACAGACGGATGCAGCGTTTTGACACGGCCATCCATAATTTCCGGAAAATCGGTCACTTCAGAAATCGAAAGCACCGGAATGCCCGCTTCTTCTATCGTGCGTTTTGTCCCACCTGTGGAAACGAGCTCATAACCAAGCTCATTCAGACGGCGGGCGAAGTCTGTTAATCCCTGTTTATTGGATACGCTTAAAAGGGCGCGTTTTTTCATTTGTATTCCTCCTTGGGTAGTAAAGACTGGATGACTTCTGGATAAAGGCGGTGCTCTACGGTCTGGATGCGGCGCTGAACGTCTTCCCTGCTGTCATCATCATAGATAGGGACAGGCTCCTGGGCAATGATCGGGCCGGTGTCCATGCCGTCGTCGACAAAATGAACCGTCACGCCTGTCACTTTCACCTGTTTGTCGAGCGCCTGTCCGATCGCATCTTTTCCTGGAAAGGCCGGAAGAAGGGACGGATGTATGTTCATTATCCTTCCTTCGTAAGGGGCCAGCAGCGTCGGTCCGATCAGGCGCATATAACCGGCAAGGACAATCCATTCCACCTGCCTTGAGCGCAAATCATGCAGAATCGCTTCTTCGTAGGCGGCTTTATCCGGAAACATCTTCGGTGTATACACGACGGTATCGATTTCATGACGCTGGGCTTTTTCAATCACCGCTGCCCCGACCCGGTCACACACAAGCAGAGCGACGCGGGCATCAAGCTTCCCTTCTTCAATGGCTTTCACGATGGCATCAAAGTTGGAGCCGGTACCAGAAGCAAAAATCGCCAGCTGCTTCATATCAGCTCCACCCCCCGGCCTTTAGTCACGCGGCCAATGACCTTGGCTTCAGGACAGGCCGATAATGCTTGTTCCACCTCTTCTTCCCTGATGACCGCTGCCATACCAATGCCCATATTGAAGACACCATACATCTCTTCTTCCGCGATGGAACCCTGCTCCTGTAAAAAACGGAACACAGGCGGGACGTCCCAGCTGCCCTGCTCAACAACAGCTCCGAAACCTTCCGGAAGCATGCGGGGTAGATTTTCATAAAAGCCGCCGCCGGTGACGTGGGCCAGTCCTTTCACATCGACTGCTGCGCGAAGTTTTTTGACCGGATCGACGTAAATGACAGTCGGAGTCAACAGCACTTCCCCGAGCGGCAGGGCCATCCCCGGATACACCTGCTCCAAATCAAGCTCTTCCACGAGTTTTCTCACAAGCGAGAAGCCGTTGGAGTGGATGCCTGAGGAAGGCAGGCCGATGATGACGTCCCCTTCCTGAACGGACGCCCCTGTAATCAGCTTGTCCTTATCAGCCATACCGACGACAAAGCCGGCCAGGTCGTATTCATCCGCGTCGTACATGCCCGGCATTTCCGCCG
This sequence comes from Halobacillus sp. ABH2_015, assembly GCF_056158945.1. Taxonomy (NCBI): domain Bacteria; kingdom Bacillati; phylum Bacillota; class Bacilli; order Caryophanales; family Bacillaceae; genus Halobacillus; species Halobacillus sp. ABH2_015. The sequence goes on along the minus strand of NZ_JBSWUG010000002.1, from coordinate 372,274 downwards.
TTTCTCCACCTACAAGCGCAGCACCTGATTGCTCACAGCCGTCTGCAATGCCTTTGACGATTTGTTCGATACGGGCGGGGTCATTTTTGCCACAGGCAATATAATCGAGAAAGAGCAGCGGATCCGCTCCCTGCGCCGCAATATCATTGACGCACATCGCTACGACATCCACCCCTATCGTATCATGACGATCGAGTTGGAAGGCGAGTTTGAGCTTCGTCCCCACCCCATCCGTTCCTGTGACAAGCACCGGATGATTGTAGGACATCCCGCTGATATCAAATAACCCGGCGAAGGCTCCGAGTCCGCCGATGACTTCCTTGCGCATCGTCCGGCTGACATGCTTTTTCATCCGCTCCACCGCTTCATAACCGGCTTCAACATCGACACCGGCCTGTTTATAGGATTGACTCATCTGTATACCTCCCTACGCTTTCTCATATGGATGCATCGTGTTCGGATAGATTTCGGTCGGGTAGTTCCCGGTAAAGCAGGCCATGCAGCCGCCGTGCCTCAAGGATTCCTCTCCCTGGTAGATGCTCTCATTCAAGCCTTCCGTCGATAAAAAGGCGAGGCTGTCCGCACCGATCTGTTCTTCCATCTCCTGAAGAGAATGGTTCGCGGCGATCAGTTCTCCGCTGTTGGATGTGTCGATTCCGTAATAGCACGGATTCTTGATCGGAGGGGAGGCAATTCTGACGTGGACTTCTGCGGCCCCTGCTTCTTTCAGCATCTTCACAATCCGCCGGCTGGTCGTTCCACGCACAATGGAATCATCGACCATGACGACCTTTTTCCCTTCAACGATCCCCCGGACAGCGGAAAGCTTCATCTTCACACCCTGCTCTCTCAGCTCCTGGGACGGCTGGATAAATGTCCGGCCGACGTAACGGTTTTTGATGAGCCCGAGCTCATAAGGAATTCCTGAAGCCTCGGCATATCCGATTGCGGCGGAAATACTGGAATCCGGTACGCCTGTTACGACATCCGCATCCACAGGCGCTTCTTCAGCCAGTGTTTTGCCCATCCGTTTACGGGAGGCGTGGACATTCTTTCCATCCACATTGCTGTCAGGACGGGAAAAATACACATATTCCATCGAACAGAGCGTCCGCTGGATCGGTGCTGAAAATCGAATGGAATCAATGCCCTCATCAGAAATGACGAGCATTTCACCAGGATCGATTTCCCTTTCATACGTCGCACCGACGATATCGAAGGCGCACGTTTCTGAAGAAACCACCCAGCTTCCCCCTAAATGGCCGAGGCTGAGGGGACGGAGGCCGCGTGGATCGTTAGCCACAAACATCCGGTCTTCGGTCATTAACAAAAAGGCATACGCTCCCTTGATCATGGAAAGGGCTTCTGTAATGGCCTGCTCCAACGGCAGATGACGTGCCCGCTTGATCAGGTGGGCGACGACTTCTGTATCCGACGTCGTCTGGAGGATGCTGCCCTGTCCTTCGAGCTGGTTTTTCAATGCCTGGGCATTCACAAGGTTGCCGTTGTGGGCAAGGGCAAGTCCGCCGGTCTGCGAACGGAACAGGAGCGGCTGAATATTTTCATAGCCCCCATCTCCCGCTGTCGCATAGCGCACGTGACCGATGGACGCATGCCCCTGCAGATCTTCCAGCTGGTTTTCAGAGAATACTTCATTGATCAGCCCGTGTCCCTTGGCAAGCTTCAACTGCCCGCCATCCGTCGTTACAATGCCCGCGCCTTCCTGGCCGCGATGCTGCAGAGCGTGGAGACCATAGTACGTCAGCTGGGCAGAATCCGGATGACCCCAGACACCAAAAATCCCACATTCTTCATTTAAGCCTTTGATTTCACCAAGCATGAAAGAGCTCCTTTCCAAGCTGTTTTCAGCACAGATGTCTTTTCCTCCATCACAACGTCTTCCTGCTTCACTGTATACATGCCATTATCCGTCACTGTACCAATCTGCTGCGCTCCAGGTGCGGCCTTCTCAAACGCGTCTTTGTTTTCCGGATGGATGGTCACAAGGAAACGGGACTGGGTTTCTGAGAAAAGGGCTGTCGTGATATCCCCTTCGATCGTGACATCACATCCAAACTCCTGATCGAATAACGTTTCCGCAAGAGCTACAGCCAGACCACCTTCGGACAGGTCATGAGCAGATTCGACAAGACCAGAGCGGATCGCTGTCAGCAGCTGGTTCTGACGCTGCGCTTCGACTTCTAAATCCAATTCCGGTGCTTTTCCGAAATGCCGGCCTTCCAACAACCCCTGCAGCTCGCTTCCTCCGAATTCCGGTTTCGTTTCCCCGATCACATAAATGAGGTCGCCGGCGGCTTTCGCGTGGGAACGTGTGATATGGCGGACATCTTCAATTAAACCGACCATGCCGACAACCGGCGTCGGATAGATGGCCTGTCCGCCGAACGATTCGTTGTAAAGACTGACGTTCCCGCTGATGACCGGGGTGCCGAGGGTGCGGCAGGCTTCACTCATTCCATCAACGCTTTTTTCCATCTGCCAGAAAATTTCCGGGTTTTCCGGAGATCCGTAGTTCAGACCGTCCGTAATTCCAAGCGGACGGCCGCCGGAGCAGACAATATTACGTGCCGCTTCCGCCACGGCAATCTGGCCGCCCACTTCCGGGTCGAGGTAAATGTAGCGGGAATTACAATCCGTCGTCATGGCCAGCGCCTTGTCCGTTCCACGCACACGAAGTACCGCGGCATCAGAACCCGGTGAGACCACTGTGTTCGTCTGGACCATGTAGTCGTACTGGTCATACACCCACTCTTTACTTGCAATCGTCGGCTGCTGCAGAAGGGCAAGCAGGGTTTTCGTATATTCCGTCACGGCCGGCTTGTAATCTTCCATACGTTGAAACTCTTCATAATACTCCGGTACTTTGGACGGCTGGTGATAGACCGGGGCATCCTCTGCAAGGGAATCCACCGGAACATCCGCAGCCACTTCCCCGTGATGTTCAAGGCGGAAGCGCTTCGTATCGGTCACTTCACCGACCGCAACGGCTTCAAGATCATACTTCCGGAAGACAGCAGCAATTTCCTCTTCCCGGCCTTTCTCAACCACTAAAAGCATCCGCTCCTGTGATTCCGACAGCATCATCTCATAAGCCGTCATGTTCTCCTCACGCTGGGGAATGTGATCAAGATTCATCGTCATGCCGGTTCCCGCTTTACTCGCCATCTCACTGGCGGAGGAAGTTAGACCAGCGGCGCCCATATCCTGAATGCCGACAAGGGCATCATGATGAATGACCTCCAGACAGGCTTCGATCAGCAGCTTTTCCATAAATGGATCGCCGACCTGGACCGATGGACGCTTCTCTTCAGACTCTTCCGATAATTCTTCAGAAGCGAAGGTCGCTCCGTGGATCCCGTCCCGGCCGGTTTTAGCCCCGACATACATGACCGTATTTCCGATACCGGCTGCAATCCCTTTTTGGATATCCTTATGATCAATCAACCCGACACACATCGCATTGACGAGCGGATTGCCGTTGTAGGCATCATCAAACTGGACTTCCCCGCCCACTGTCGGCACACCGACACAGTTGCCGTAGCCGGCGATGCCGCGTACGACTTCTTCAAACAAATATTTCACCCGTGGACGCTCAAGCGATCCAAACCGGAGAGAATTCAGTAACGCTACAGGACGGGCGCCCATGGAAAATACATCACGCAGAATACCACCGACCCCTGTCGCTGCCCCCTGATACGGTTCAACAGCAGACGGGTGGTTGTGGCTTTCGATCTTGAATACCACCGCCTGGTCATCTCCGATATCGATGATTCCGGCTCCTTCCCCGGGGCCTTGAAGGACATGGGAACCTTCTGTCGGAAACTTCTTCAGCAGTGGCTTTGAGTTTTTGTAGCTGCAGTGCTCCGACCACATGACCGAAAACAAGCCGATTTCTGTATAGTTCGGACGGCGGCCGAGAATGTTCACCACTGAGGTGTATTCGTCATCCGTCAGACCCATGTCTGCATATAAACGGTTCTGTTCAATCATTTCCGGACTGATCTCAAGCGTTGATGGCATAATGTTCCCTCCAATAGGTCAAAATCGATTGAAAAAGCCGAAGGCCGTCATCAGTGCCGAGCAGGGCATCGACCGCCCGCTCCGGGTGCGGCATCATACCGAGGACATTGCCTCTCTCATTGACGATACCGGCAATATCACCGGCTGATCCGTTCGGGTTCGTCTGATAAGTGAAAACCACCTGCTTGTTCTTACGAAGACGCTCAAGCGTTGACTGGTCACAAAAGTAATTGCCGTCTCCATGGGCAATGGGAATCTGGATTTCTTCCTTCTCTTTATACGACTGCGTAAACGGTGTATCAGCATTCTCTACGATCAGCGTTTCGGTATGACACATGAACTTCAGTTTTTCGTTCGGCAGCATCGCCCCCGGCAGCAGGCCGGTTTCCAATAAAATTTGAAACCCGTTGCATACGCCAAGCACCGGTTTCCCGGCTTCTGCGGCAGCACGGATCTGCTCAACGATGGGAGAAGTCGCTGCAATCGCTCCTGAACGCAGGTAATCTCCGTAAGAAAAGCCACCCGGCAGAAACACAGCATCATAGTCTGCTAGATTCGCTTCCTGATACCAGACAAGATCTGCGTCTGCACCAAGTTCATCTTTGACGGCATGGTACATATCACGGTCACAGTTCGATCCTGGAAAGACGACGACGGCACATTTCACGTCAGCCAGCCTCCTCTATCGTATACGTATAGTTTTCAATGACCGGATTGGCGAGAAGCTGATCACACATCTTGTCGATTTCGGCTTCCAAATCTTCCTTGTCATCAACGAGAACCTCCATGTATTTCCCGACACGGACGTCGTGAACGTTATTGTATTCCAGTGATTTCAAGGAATGCTGAACGGCCTTGCCCTGCGGATCCAGGACCCCTTCTTTCAACGTAATGTGAATCTTTACTTTGCGCATACGCTCTCCTCCAGTCGTTGTAAAATCCGTTCATACGTATCTGTCAAACTGCCAATCCCTTCACGAAAAACGTCCTTATCCATTTTTGTACCTGTTTCCAAGTCCCAGAGCCTGCACGTATCCGGGGATATTTCATCAGAGAGGACGAGGCGGCCATCAGAGAGGAAACCGAATTCCAGTTTAAAATCGATCAGCTCAAGACCGGCTTTCTGAAAAATGCTGCTCAGATGCTCATTGATGAGAAGCGCCTGTTCCTTGATCAAGGTGAGGTCCTGTTCACGGATCCCCGTCAAATGATAGGCGTGGACATCATTGATCAGCGGATCATCCAGTTCATCATTTTTGTAAAAGAGTTCAAGAATGGGTGGTTGAAAGAGTGTCTGTTCAGAGATACCGAGGCGGCGGGTGATGCTGCCTGCGGCTTTATTGCGGACAACGACTTCGAGCGGAACGATATCTGTCTTGTAGACGAGCTGCTCGGTTTCGTTTAAAGCTTGAATGAAGTGGGTCTTGATGTGTTGTTGATGTAAGGATTGAAAGACTTTTGAGGTAATCAGGTTGTTCAGACGGCCTTTGCCGGGGAACGACTCCTTTTTCTTTCCATTAAAGGCGGTCGCATCATCTTTATAGGATAAAATCAACTGTTCAGGATCGTCGGTATGGTACACACGCTTCGCTTTTCCTTCATATAAAAGGGAACCTTTCATAAAAGCAGCACCTCACTTGTTTTGTTAGGGAAGGACCTGCATCCGCAGGTCCTTGATGATTACAAACCAATACGATCGAAAATACGGTCCACCTGTTTGAGGTGGTGCTTATAGTCAAAGCAGGCATCCAGCTGCTCTGAGGAAAGCGTCGACGTGATCTTCTCATCTGCTTCGATCAGCTCACGGAACGGAATGCCCTCTTCCCAGGCTTCCATCGCCTTCGGCTGCACAAGATCGTATGCCTCCTCACGCACCATGCCTTCGTCAATAAGGGTAAGCAGCACACGCTGGGAGAAAATCAACCCGTAGGTTTTCTCCATATTCTCCTGCATACGCTCTGGGAAGACCGTCAAGTTTTTCACGAGCCTGCCAAAACGGTTCAGCATATAATTCAGGGCAATGGTCGCATCCGGAAGAATGATCCGTTCGGCAGAAGAGTGGGAGATATCCCGTTCATGCCAGAGCGGCACATTTTCAAACGCGGTCATCATTTCTCCACGCAGCACGCGGGCCATCCCTGTCATGTTTTCCGAACCGATCGGGTTCCGTTTGTGGGGCATCGCAGAGGAACCTTTCTGTCCTTTCGCGAAATACTCTTCCACTTCACGCGTTTCCGTCTTCTGAAGGCTGCGGATTTCTACAGCGATTTTTTCCATGGATGTCGCAATCAAAGCCAGGGTGGACACGTAATGGGCGTGGCGGTCCCGCTGCAGTGTCTGCGTGGAGACAGGAGCAGCAGCCAGTCCAAGCTTCTCACAGACGTACGCTTCGACAAAAGGATCGATGTTGGCATACGTACCGACCGCACCGGAGAGCTTTCCGACTTCGATCTGTTTGATTGCCAGGTCGAGACGCTCAAGGTTACGCTTCATTTCTTCATAATAAAGCGCCATCTTCAAGCCGAATGTCGTCGGCTCTGCATGGACTCCGTGTGTACGGCCCATCATGACGGTGTGTTTATGTTCCTGTGCTTTTTCACCAAGAATATCAATGAAGTTGACCAAGTCGCGGCGGATGATTTCGTTCGCCTGCTTCAGTTGATAGGACAAGGCGGTGTCGACAACGTCCGTAGAGGTCAGTCCGTAATGGACCCATTTGCGTTCTTCTCCGACCGTTTCGGAAACGGCACGCGTAAAGGCTACAACATCATGCCGCGTTTCCTGTTCGATTTCATGTATGCGGTCGATGGAGAAGGATGCTTTTTCACGCAGCTTTTCGACATCTCCCTTGGGAATGATGCCAAGCTCACTCCATGCTTCACAAGCCAGCAGTTCAACTTCAAGCCAGGCCTGATAACGATTTTCTTCCGTCCAGATGGCTCCCATTTCCGGGCGTGTATAACGTTCAATCATAGTCTTCCTCCTACCAATAATGGATCTGATTTTGTTCGATGCGTTCATCGATCTCTTCGAGTGTGTCACCGATGAAGGTCAGGTGCCCCATCTTGCGTGTGGTCCGGGCTTCTTTTTTCCCGTAGTCATGAAGATGGCCGCCTGTATAGTATTCAATCCGGTCATTGAGGATGCCGCGGTGTTTTCCGAGGACATTGATCATCACGGCTGCGCCGAAGGTATGTACCGGCAGCAGCGGCAGTCCACAGATGGCACGGATATGCTGTTCGAATTGCGAGACACTGCACGCTTCAATCGTGTAGTGTCCGGAGTTATGCGGACGCGGCGCCATTTCGTTGATGTAGATATCATCGCCGCTGACGAACATTTCCACAGCAAACGTCCCGACAACGCCGATACGTTCGGCCAGGGCCTCAACGGCGGCTTTCGCCTTATCAAGGACAACGTCCGACACCTGGGCCGGAACCCGGGTTTCATGAAGAATCTGCTGTCTATGGATATTTTCCGCAAGAGGGAAATAAACGATACTTCCATCCTGTCCACGGGTGAAAACCTGGGAGATTTCAAGATCGAAAGGAATCCACTGTTCCACGATATACGTGCCGCCTTCTTTCAGAAAAGAAGGGAGATTCTCAAGATCTGACTCCTGTTCGAGTTTCAGCTGACCTCTGCCGTCATAGCCGCCGCTGATCGTTTTCATAACTGCCGGATATCCAATCTCTTTGACGGCCTGACCGGCTTCTTCCGACGTATGGACGATACGGTAATCCGGTACAGCAAGGCCGGCGTCTACAGCAAAGGCCTTCTCTTTCTCACGATTCTGTGTCACCTCGAGGGCAAGCGTGCCCTGGGGAAGCTTGTCTGCTTCAGCAAAAAAACGGGAAACACCGGCGTCCACATTTTCAAATTCGTAGGTGACCACCTGGCTGATTGTATTCAACCGCTCTGCAGCTTCAAAGTCATCATAGGCAGCTACAATATGATGGTCGGCCACCGGTGCACAGGGGCAGTCTTCGGATGGATCCAGCACAGCAATCCGGTACCCCATATGCCTGGCAGCGAGCGCCATCATTTTTCCAAGCTGGCCGCCGCCGAGGATGCCGATGGTCTGGCCTGGACGGATGACATTAATATTCATCGAGCTCCCTCCTCATATTTCCGACTTTCTCTTTCATCCGGCTGCGGTACTCCTCCAGCCGTCCAGCTGTTTCTTTATCAAAAGCCCCCAGCATTTCTGCTGCGAGAAGCCCGGCGTTCTTAGCCCCGGCTTTTCCAATCGATACGGTGGCTACAGGAACGCCGCCGGGCATCTGGACAATGGAAAGAAGGGAATCCATGCCTTGAAGCGATTTTGATTCAACCGGTACCCCGATGACGGGGAGTGTCGTCTTAGAAGCGACCATTCCAGGCAGGTGGGCGGCTCCCCCTGCGCCGGCAATGATGACCTTCAGCCCTTTCTGGCGGGCGGTTTCACTGTATTCAAACATATCTTCCGGTGTCCGGTGGGCGGATATGATTTCTTTTTCGTAATCGACGGCCAGTTCATCCAGGACGATGCAGGCTTCCTGCATCGTATCCCAGTCCGAAATACTTCCCATAATGATCCCAACTTCAGCCATGCGCTCTCCCTCGTTTCTTTGTGAAGTAACATAAAAAAAGCCTGCCCGACCGCTCAATCAATGAGAGGAGTCGAACAGGCATACGTCGGCCAAGGCCGGCCGGGCGCCGCTGACATAACTCCCCTCATAGTCCGGGACTTTACGGTTCCCAGGTAGAGACGTGCGGGCCATATCCCCGCCTTATATGAGGTCGTCTATGCAATTCTGTCTTTATCATATCAAGAATCTCTTTTGGCTGTCAACGCCATTGTCGAACAATGACATTTTACAATTGACAAATTGTTCGGTTTTACTGTTTAACGGCTTGAAATACGATCGTTTTTCCTACAGGCTCCATGACTTTTTCCCCGTTTCGGATTTCTTCACGGAAGACCGGCTCTTCCATGCGGCGGATGGGCATATAGCCTTGACTCTTCATGCGGTCGAGACAATCATCGATCGTTTCATTTTCCTGCACTTCAAAACGCATTCTGCTGTTCCTGCTGTTCTTTTTGGGCATCGCGGATCTTTCCTCTCTTTACAGACTTCACCCAGAAGCCTCCATGGATCTGCTTTGGTTCATACGCAACGATAAAGGCTTTTGGGTCAATCGTACGGATGGTTTCATATAAACTGAGTTCATACTTTCGAGGAGTCAGGATCTGCATCGCCAGCCGGTCTCCCTCCATGCCGTACGCGTACCAGCTCGTCACCCCGTACCCTTTATCCCGGAGCTGACGGGTGAATTCGATATCCGGGTTCGAGGAGATGACGTTAACTGTAATATACCCGAGGGCGAGCTTCTCTTCAATCTTCATACCGACAATCACCCCTGTACCGTAACCGACAGCATAGGCAATAACGTTTTCAATCTGGTCCAGACGGTCAAGAACGATGCCCAGTCCGTAAATGTACGTGACGATTTCAAACATTCCGATAAACGCTGCGAAATACCGCTGTCCTTTTAATGTGAAAATCATACGAAGGGTAAAAAAGGATACATAAACGATGTTCACCGCTAATATGATGGCGATGAGTACAAGTGGGTTTTCAAACAATACAGACAGCCTCCTTTGCCCGGGATAAAGTGAAAATCTATCACCCGGACCGCTTCTCTTGCATACACTATAAACCATGAGAATAAAGGGGCACAACCGCTTTTCACCGCAATTACAGACAAATCTTGGAGGTGCAGGCTGATGGATCAGTTCAAGGATTGGAAAGGAAACTTCGACCGTTTCTTCGGCCAGGAATTCTGGGGCGGCTTTGAAGGGATGATGAAGCCCGCCATACCGGCTGTCAACATCTATCAATACGATAATGAGCTGCTCTGTTTCGTCAACATTCCCGGCATGGACCACCCGAAAAATGTCGATGTTCTCGTCGACCACGCTACGTTAACATTGAAAGGGAAAATCGAAATCAACAACCGCGGTGGTCATCAGATCAAAGCAGAAATTGCCGACGGTACATTTGAACGTTCCATCGACCTCCCCTACCCTGTCCGGCATGACAAAATAGAAGCCACCTACAGGCACGGACTGCTGGTCGTCCAGCTTCACCGCTACATCCCTGATTCATCAAGACAGAAACCGATCACCATCCGCCACCTGGAGGATGAATAAAACCGGCGCCTGACAGAAGGCCGCCGGTTTTTTTATACCTTGACGGGGAAGTCATCCAAGAGTGCACCACTCTTTTCATAGACATCCTTATGCAAGGAAAATGAAATATAAGACGAAAATGACAAAAAGGAAATACATGATCGGATGAATTTCTTTGGATCGTCCTTTCAAGATCATTGTAATCGGATAGAAGATAAAGCCGATCGCAATTCCGGTGGCAATGCTGTACGTCAACGGCATCGCAGCAATCGTAAAGAAGGCAGGGACGGCAATTTCAAACTCATCCCAGTCAATGCTCTTCAAGGTGGACGCCATCAGCACTCCGACAATGATCAAAGCAGGTGCGGTAACTTCAGCAGTTACAACAGCGAGAAGTGGAGAGAAGAACAGGGCAAGCAGGAAAAATCCTGCCGTCACGACAGAAGCAAAGCCTGTTCGTCCACCTGCTCCGACACCCGCGGTGGATTCAATGTAGGACGTCGTCGTCGAAGTTCCAACGACGGCCCCGACGACCGTAGCGGCGGAATCGGAGAACAGCGCACGGTTGGCCCGCGGCAGTTTGTTATCCTTCATAAACCCGGCCTGGGTGGCTACAGCCACAAGTGTACCGGCCGTATCAAAGAAATCGACGAAAAGGAACGTCAGGATGACTACGAGCATCTGGATCGTGAAAATATCCCCAAAGTGTGTCAACGCTGCACCGAACGTCGGTGCCACACTCGGCGCCGGACTGACAATGCCGCCAAGGCCAGATGGTGGATCAATCAAGCCCGTGAGAATTCCCATCAATGACGTCAGCACCATTCCGTAGAAAATGCCGCCCTTCAATCCGACAGCAAGCAGAATGACACTGACAATGATCCCGAAAACAGCGAGAAGCGTCGGTCCGGCGGTCAAATCACCAAGCTGCACCAGTGTCGCGTCACTGTTCTGTACGATCCCGGCGTTTTGAAAGCCGATAAACGCGATGAACAGCCCGATCCCCGCTCCGACAGCCAGCTTAAGGTTTCCAGGGATAGCATCAATGATCATCGTCCGCAGGCCGGTTACCGTTAACACAATAAAAATAAGTCCAGAAGCAAGTACGCCGGCAAGCGCTGTTTCCCACGGAATACCAAACCCGAGCACAACCGTATACGCAAAGAATGCGTTCAGTCCCATACCGGGAGCAAGAGCGATCGGATACTTCGCAAACAATCCCATAATCAATGTACCCACTGCGGCTGCTACGGCTGTAGCGGTGAATACGGCTCCCTTATCAATACGAGTGACCCCTTCAGGCAGAGCCTCAATGCCGTCCAGTGCGAGCGTGGACGGGTTGACGAACAAAATGTAGGCCATCGCGAGAAACGTTGTGAGCCCCGCCATGAATTCAATCCGATAGCTCGTTCCCATTTCCTTAAACTTAAAAAACTTACTCATTTGTAAATCCTCCCCTTTTTGTTTTCCGTCGCCTTTCTTATCGGGTCTCTTTATTTTTATGTTGACCCATCTCCCACAAAAAAAGACACCCCTGGATAAAATCCAGGAGTGTCTGTAGATACGAGGATAAACGGACGTCTGCACATGCGTACAGGCAGTCGTCCATTCACCAGCGTAGTCAGACCAATTTACGGCGGTCTGGTAGAAACTCATGGGCCTTATCCCCAAAATTATACGAAGGTGATGCGTTATTGAATTGTCTTCAGCTTACATCGTTCGACAAGAACTGTCAATACTATTTCCGAACATTATTGAATAAAAACCCTTTAATGTTCGATTATTCCCATTCAATCGTTGCAGGCGGCTTACTCGTCACGTCATACACGACGCGGTTGATGTGATCGACCTCATTCACGATACGCGTCGATATTTTCTCCAGCACGTCCCATGGAATGCGGGCCCAGTCTGAAGTCATACCATCAATGGAGGTAACCGCACGGATCCCGATCGTATAGTCGTAGGTACGCTCATCTCCCATGACTCCGACCGATCGGATATCAGGAAGCACAGTGAAATACTGCCAGATGTCACGATCCAGCCCGGCCTTTTTAATTTCATCGCGAAGGACGAAGTCAGATTCACGAACGATTTCCAGTTTCTCCTCTGTCACTTCTCCTAGAACACGGATGGCAAGACCTGGACCGGGGAACGGCTGACGCCAGACGATGTGTTCTGGTACACCAAGCTCCGTACCCAGCGCACGTACTTCATCCTTGAACAGCGTATTCAAAGGTTCGATCAATTGGAATTCCATATCCTCCGGGAGACCGCCGACATTATGGTGGGATTTGATCGTCTGAGCGGTTTCTGTTCCACTTTCGATAATGTCGGTATACAGTGTACCTTGGGCAAGGAAGTCAATGTCCTTCAGCTTTTCTGCTTCATCATCAAACACATAAATGAACTCATTGCCGATGATCTTCCGCTTTCTTTCCGGATCGGATACACCGTCAAGTTTGCTCATGAACCGCTCCTTGGCATCTATTTTAATAATGTTCATATTGAAGCCGTCACCCAGCGTACGCATGACGTCATCGGCTTCGTTTTTACGCAGCAGCCCGTGGTCGACGAAAATACACGTCAACTGATCGCCGATCGCCTTATGAATCAATGCTGCTACAACAGAGGAATCCACACCGCCGCTCAACGCACACAGCACTTTACGACCGCCCACCTGCTCACGGATTTTTTCCACTTCCATTTCTACCACGTGTTCCATCGTCCAGTCGTCCTTCGCTTCACAGACATCGAAAACGAAGCTGCGAAGAAGATCATTCCCATATTCTGAATGGCGGACCTCCGGGTGGAACTGGACGCCGTACATCTTTGCATCCTCGTGGCTGATGGCAGCTACAGGACAGGAATGGCTCGTCGCATCCACACGGAAACCTTCAGGAGCTTCGATTACTTTGTCACTGTGACTCATCCATACGGCCTGTTCTTTTGGTGTCTTGCGGAACAGGACCGGGTCTTCTGTAATGTGAATGTCGGCTTTGCCGTATTCGCGTTCCTTGGCCCGTTCTACTTTTCCATTAAAATGGTGGGTCATCAACTGCATGCCGTAACAGATGCCGAGCACCGGAATACCCAGTTCAAAAATCTGCTCATCACAACGGAAGCTGTTTTCTCCATATACGCTGTTCGGCCCACCAGAAAGGATAATGCCGCTCGGATTCAGCTCCTTGATTTTCTCTATGCTCATCTTGTGTGAATGCAGCTCACTGTACACGCCAAATTCGCGGATTCTTCGTGTGATCAACTGGTTGTACTGACTTCCAAAGTCGAGTACGAGAATCATTCCTTGTACGTTTTCCATATACGTTCCACTCCCTGTACCAAAATTGGTCCTGCCTGTTTCTTTCACTTCCCGTGCCATAAAAAAATGGACTCCTGCCTCTTGTATGCTGCATACAACGAAGGCAGAAATCCATCCATGTCAAGACACGTCTGTGACTCCCACCTTCATAGTCAGGGCATTTACGGTGCCCCGGTAGAGACTTTCGGGCCTTATTCCCGAGGATATACGAAGGAAGAATTCTATCTGATAATTTTCACTTATTCTATCAACCGTCTTCCAAGGAATCAAGACAATGTCTTTTTAATTAAATTTTCCCATAATTCCGTTACTTTCTGCCACTGGTCCTTCTCGGATTCATTTCCATAGATCACACGCTCATAATTATTCGTCAACCGCTGCATTTCATTGGATTGAAAATGCTGGTCCACTTTCAAGGCGTAATCACGGAGTGTTTGATCAGGCTTCCGTTTCAACCCTTTATGATTCAGCACTTTCAAAAGGAAGTGGTAAGCCTTCTCATACGTCTCTTCGTCTTCACTACGGCGGTAGCGGCGGATCAGAAGCGCGGCCATCCAGCGGTAGCGGGTGACATAAAGCAAAATACCAGCCGCCAAAAGGACGGTACCTGTGAGGACTGCCGTAAAGGTCGTCGATCCAGAAGAAGAGGCTGCATCCGCATTTCCGGAGGCTTCATCTTCCTCCTCCACCTGCTGAGGATTCCCCATCGTTTCATCCTGCGTATCGTCTTCAGCACCTGCTGCCGGATCTTCTTCGGTCTCTTCCACATCGACATCGGTGTAAAAATCAGCATTGTTACTGAAGCCCTGTGTCGGTTCAAAAGGAACCCAGCCAACGTCAGGAAAATACACTTCCACCCAGGAGTGCGCATTTCCACTCGTGACTTCGTACACGTTCTGGACGCCGTCTCCTTCTTCATTTTCCACAGAATCGATCCGCTCACCGCCTGTAAAGCCTTTGACCCAGCGCGCCGGGATCCCTTCTGAGCGGAGAAGGACAACCATGGATGTCGAGTAGTTGTCACAGTATCCAATCTGGGATTCAAACAAAAATTGATCGACATAGTCTTCGTCATCGCCCGGAACCGGAACATCCGTCGTTGAATATTCAAAGCCGTTGGCTGAAAAGTAACGCTCCACGGCCTTTGCCTGATCATACCGGTTGTCCTCTCCCTCGACAATCTGGGAAGCCAGATTGCGGACGCGCTCCGGCAGATTCTCCGGGAGCTGCAGGTATTGATCCCTGATTTCCTCTGGATCATTATTCCCGGATTCACGAAGCTGGCTGTATTCAAAAGAAGGAAACTCATACGTCAATTCAGCTGTACTGATTTTCGCAGGAGCATCCCCCTGGTACGTATCCATCTCCCCCGTGTTATTGTGAACGCGGAGGTTGTACTCCCCATCTAAATTCCCGACGGATGTAAGACCGTAGGGATAAACCAGTTTTCTAAACGAAGCGAACCTCGTCATTTCAATCTGCGCTGTCTGCGTTTCCGTTTCCACTTCTTCAGTGAACGTGGAGAATGGAATATCATAAGGGTCCGTCGTCATGACCGGCTGCTCCAGCGTATCTGTCCAGCCTTTTCCTGTATACGTATCCTTCGATTCAATCCGCCAGTAGCGGTCCCCATCCACGGTCGCTGTGAAGATCGGCGTATCATCCTGCACAAACGATCCGCCAAGCTGGCTGTCATCCTCGCCATACCCGACCTTCTGGATTGTCCGTCCTCCTCCGGCCCCTGTCCCTCCTGCGGCACTTTCCAAGTATGGAACCGGATCCGGCCACTGTGGAGCAAACTTGGGAGACGCATAAGCGGCTGCGGAAGAAAACAAAATGACTCCAATCAAGGGAAACAGCCAGACATTGGCTTTATGAAGCCCTTTGAATACAATGGACTCCTTATCCATTTCTTTCGCAAAACTCGACAGTCCGAGCGCCGCCATACCGATCATAAAGGTCCGGATAATCGCCCAGCTGCCATCATAAACCGTGAATGTATCAACAATGGCAACGAAAAGAATCGTCAAAAGCACGAAAAAGAACATGCGGCGCGCAACTACGAACCAGTAGTAAAGAAGGTAGCTCATAAGCCACAGTAAAATCAGGAACAGCAGGCTGCGGAAAAGCGGCGTCATCTGCCACCATTCCTGACTACTGATCATCTGAATATTGAAGGTGACCTGCTCGATAAGAACGGCGAACCACCCCGGGGAAAAAATCAGTTCCCCGATGTACAGTCCGTCCAGAATAAAGGCCACACCCAGTCCTTTTAACGGCATGGATAGATACCAGGGGACTTGTAAAAAGGAAACAAAAAAACAAAACGCCGCAAAAATAAAGAAAATCCGGACGTCATCCGTCTGGGAAATCATTTCAAGCGGCCGGAGCCATTCACAGAACAAAAGAAAACCGATGCCGTAGAGGATCATCCGGTAAATGGTTGAATGACGGTCCTGCATTACGTGTTCACCTCGAATTCCTTTTGTGTCATCTGCTCTTCGGATAAGAGATTGACCACCACACCACGGCTTTTCAGCTGCTTGATCAGCTGGTGGTCCTGAAAGGTCAGCCGTTCATGCGGGCGGACATAAAAAAAGACGAGCCGCTTGCTTTTCTTCGCCAATTTCGAAAGCGCCGCCTGAACATCCTGGTCCAGCTGATGGCTGACCACCATCAAGAGAACACCGCTCGGCACAGACGGGCGTTCGCGCTCAAGCTGACTGGCAAACGGCTGCCGCCCCACCGGCCTTACCCGGGCCAGATGCCCCTGGATCTGCTGCTGGCGGGCCGGGTCCTGGTGATAGGGGAAATACCGGCGGTCTTCCCCAAGCGTCATGAATGACAGCGGGGAAGACTGCTGGTGAAACTCCTTCACAAGCGACGCTGAAAATTCGACCGCTCCTTCAAAGCTCAAAATGTCCATATCCGAATGGGCGCCTGTATTTAAGATCATCAGCATTTCCACGCTTTTTTCCTGTTCGAATTCTTTTGTCATCATTTCGTTTTTCTTCGCCGTCGTTTTCCAATCCACCCAGGCAAAGCGGTCACCCGGCATGTATTCCCGGACACCCGTGACGATATTGGTATTTTTCTCATTGAGTTTAAAGGAAGGACTTGTCCCCTGCTCAAAGCTGTAGACCCGGTCCTTCATTTTTACCGGACGGACGTATGGAAACACGAGAAGTTCATTCGTATGCTTGTACACCTGTTCTTTTTTTACAAATCCGAAGAAGTCGCCCGTTTTCACACGGATCGCCTTGAAGGCATGGGCACCGCGCGGGACTTTTTGAAGTTCGTAGCGGTACGAAATCCTCCGGCTGAACCACGGAAAGACGACTTTCTTGATATTCCGCTGTTCATGATACGTTTCTGTTTTCGTCATATCCTTGTATTTCTCCAAGTGTTCATCCACCTTTTTCAAGGATGCCGGAAGATATTCTTCAATGACACAGTAATAAACAGGGAATGGGAACCGCCGCTTCAGCGTCACCTCCACTTCCACGGTTTCCCCCCCAAGGGCATAACGCCTGGACAACTGGTGCTCAACCTCCCACTTACGGATCGGATACACGAGCACACCGAGCATATAAAGAAGGAACGGGAGAAACGCATAAAAAAGAAACCAGCTGACAAATCCGCCTTGAAACATCGCATACGAGAACAGGGCCGCAAACAACAGAACGACGACAGCCCCTTTGCCGGCAAGGCTGAACGTCTGCTTCATTCCCCGGTCGTCCTTTTCACCGGGATGGAAGTAGCCGTTAGGAGCTCCTCAATGATAGAGGCGGACGTCTTCCCTTCAAACCTCGCTTCAGACGTTAAAATCATCCGGTGGCCGAGCACATACGGAGCCATGAACTGCACATCGTCCGGGAGCACATAATCGCGATCATGGACGAACGCATAGGCTTTGGCCGCTTTCATCAAAGAAATTGATCCCCTCGGACTCACGCCTAAGTAGACTCCTTCATGGTCACGTGTGCCTGTGACAAGTTCTACGATATAACGGTGAACAGAACGGTCCACATAGACCTGGGCGGTTTCCTTTTGAAGCTCCACCAGTTCTTCCCTTGTTATTACAGCCGAGATTTCTTCGATCGGATGACTGTTCGACGTACGGGCAAGCATTTCCATTTCCTGCTTCGCTGTAGGGTAGCCCATCTCCATTTTCAAAAGAAAACGGTCCAGCTGCGCTTCCGGCAGCGGATAGGTTCCTTCATACTCGATAGGATTCTGGGTTGCCATGACAAAGAAGGGCTCCCCAAGCTGGACGGTACTCCCATCCACGGTAATGCTCGTCTCCTCCATCCCTTCCAACAGCGCGGACTGCGTCTTCGGAGACGTCCGGTTGATTTCATCGGCCAGGACGATGTTTCCGAGAATAGGGCCTGGACGGAACTCGAACTCCAATGTCTTCGGGTTATAAATGGAAACACCGGTCACATCTGACGGCAGCAGATCCGGTGTGAATTGAATTCTCTTAAAATCACAATCCAAGGATTTCGCAAGCGTTTTGACAAGCATCGTCTTCCCTACTCCAGGAACATCCTCAAGCAGAACATGCCCCTTTGCCAGCAGGGCCACAACGCTTAAAAGCGCTGCTTCTTCCTTTCCAATCATCACTTTTCTAATATTGTTAAGTACCTCGGTTACTTTCGGCTGATAGAGAAACGTTTGTTGAGACATTTGATGGACCCCTTCCTCCCTGACGCACTATTTTTCAGAATTATCACGCTCATTTCCACTATACTATATCCCTATCTATGGAACAAAGGAAAGAAGCTGATGGGTATATCAGGCATTAAAGGGTTCTTCACCCTTTTTAACAAAAGTTAAAAAAAGTTATATAAGTAATAAAATGAATCTAAAGACCTATGATTTTTTCCGACAATTTAGTTAACTTATCATCCTTAATATGGTATCTTTAGTTTGAGCCATCTGAAGTAGAGATATAAAAGAACATAAGAGACGAACGTTTGTATAGGTATAGGTGGCGGAGGCTCCAGCATTCAGCTGGGGCTTACTTATGGGTTTAGCAGCCCCAGCCAAAAAACCGCAGATCCAGGGGATCTGCGGTTTTTTATATCGTTCCATTATCTACATGTATACCTGTTCCCGTGATCGAAGAGGACTGGTCGGATAAAAGAAAAAGAATGGTGTGTACGACACTGGCAATCCCGGTTTCCTTCTTCATCGCATTTCGTTTGTAAATTCTCTCCTTCTGTTCCTCCGTTAAGGTCGCACTCATGGCTGTATCCATAAATCCAGGGATCACACAGTTGGAACGGATGCCCCGTGCCCCCCATTCCCGCGCCGTATTTTTCGAGAACGCTTCGATGGCCCCTTTTGTAGATGCGTACATGCTTAATCCTTTGTATCCGGTGTGGGCACTGATGGAGGAGATGTGAACGATCGATCCTTCCGTTTTGTTCAACAGCATATCCCGTATCACATATTTGGTCAGGTGCATGGGACTCAGTACGTTGATTCGGAACATCTTCTCAAGCGGATCGACACGGAGATTGGAAATAATGTCATCATAGGCAGTGGCGGAATTGTTCACAAACCCATGAATGACCCCGAGCGGTTTCAGCTGCTGCAGGTATAACGATTTGATCCCTTCCACGTTTTCTAAATCGTAGGTAAGGTGGACAAAACGCTCCCCTCCCAGCTGTTTCAGATCTTCGACTTCGGCCCCTTTCGACCGGCAGATGCCGATGACCCCATACGTTCCTTCCATTAAAATTTCTCTGGCAACAGCCTTTCCCACGCCTCTGGATTCACCGGTGACAATGACCCACTTCATTCTCTGACCTTCTTTCCTGTGCGCGTTTTCGGAATGGCTTCGACAAACGCAAGAATCCTCGGTACTTTCCACGGCTGCAGGATGCGTGAGGCGTGCTCCCGGACCGCTTTCTTCACTTGATCCTCTTCGGCGTCTGCCGCCTTTACGATATCAGCGGTAAGCAGGTTTCCTGTTACACTATTTTTCTTCCCTTTCACCAATGCATCCTCTACTCCCGGGACCGCTGTCAGCACAGCTTCGACTTCCAACGGATTCACCCTATACCCCCCGACATTAATAAAATCAGAATTCCTGGATACAAAAACAAATTGATCTGCCCCGACCTCCTGTACAACATCTCCGGTATTCAGCCATTCGCCGCCGACTTCTGCGTTTTCCAATGTACCGACCAGCGACTGATGGATGAGCAGTTCCTGGTTTTCATTGATTTTCACTAAGTCTTTTATGGAGGAGGATATAGTAAAGGTGCGGCCGTTTCCAGCAAATACACTTCCTGCTTCTGTCGAGGCATACACATTCCTGATCCGGGCATGCGGGAAAACCTGCTTCATCCTCTCCGACAATCGTTCATCAAACCCTTCGCCGCCAAATGTGATCCGCCTGACGGACGGATAGGTCTTCGACTGAAGCCTGGGGAATATATTGCGATAGTAGGAAGCTGTGGCGGACAGATGCGTCATTTGATATGGCTCAATCAAATCAGGCAGCCGTTTCTGCTCTTCATTGAACACATAGATCATCGGATTTTTATTGCAGAAGGCTTGAAAAAAGACCTGCAGACCGGCCATGTGTGTAGGGTTATAGGCAAACCCCCACACATGGTCCTCCCAGTGACTGCCGGTTTTCACCTGCCGTGTTAACGACTCATACCGATGAGTGACTTTTTTCGGCCGGCCGGTTGTTCCTGATGTATACAAGGACAAGGTCCAGTTTTTTGGGTGAAGACGGGTCGTTACGTCCTCATGAGACGGAGGATGCTCAGGAAGACTTTCCATTAAAGCAGGCTGGAGGTCAGAGGTTTGGATTCCCATTTTTTTCAATTCTTCATCAGAAAAATCTCCGTCCAACAGCTCTACCGGATAATCGAGCCACAGACTATGGACAATCGCTGCGAAAATCTGATACGGTTCGTTCCCTTTCACAAAAATTCTGGAACACGCCATTTTCCTGCTGCCCACATCCTTAAGGAGCTCCTCGTACGTATACTGATGTCCTTTGGAAGCGAGAAAAAGATGCTTCATGGACGCTGGTGCCCTTCGATTTTCCTGATGACGTCTCCAACCGTTTCAACAAGGCCATCCTCAAAGATATCTACGTCGAATTCACTCTCCACCCGGACTGTCAATTCAGCGAGCATCAAGGAGTCCATGTTCAAATCATCCCTGAGATGCTGACCGGCATCCAGTCGTTTCAACGGTGGCAGGCCATTATCTTTACGCATGTCATTAACAATCACAATCAATTGATCCTCCACGTTTCCTCCTCCTCCTTGTCAAAAGGGTGCGGTATATTTCTTAAATAGACGGCTCTTCTTCTCCCAGTCGGATTTATGAAGCTCCATCAGGTGGACGTCATGGCTTTTCCCATGCTTGATCACGTGATTTTTACGAGTGCCGACCATACGAAATCCATGGAAGGTATTGAGCTTCACCACCTTGTCGTTCCCCTCCATCACCTCTGCTGTCAGCTTATTCAAAGAAAGATTGCTGAAAACGTGGTTATATAGATAGAGAGGAAGGATTCCACCATAAATCCGGTATTTTTCCTCACCTATGTAATAACCGAAAACGGCCCGTTTATGGACAGGGTGGATGTCACTTAGAGAAAGCACACCGACAGGCACCGCATCGATCACAGCCACCCAGTAGAGGTCCGTGTCGGATTGGGAGACCGATTCGAACCAGGCCTGATGTCTGCTTCGGTCCGCCTCTATATCTGTATACATGTACCGTGTGACAAAGGAGGAGGTTCTCCACTGTAACACCAGATCGAGATGGGATTCTTTCAATCTCTCGAATTCAATCATCCGTCTCCTCCTTTTTCTGCTGGATATGATGGTTGATTTCCGCCCATTCGGGGTGGGCGTCCAACAAGGCGAGCGCATCCTCCAAAGTAAAACGGGGATTCTTTGGGTAGAGATGTTCAAGGATCTTTGCAACCAGCTGAAAATCTTCTATGGTGTCCACCGTCCATCGGTGTCTGCTTTCATCTCTCTTATACAAGAGGTGATTGTGTTTGAACGGGCGGGTATCGCGGATCATTTTTGTTGTCACATGCTCGCGTGTGCAGCTGTCATCTGCGATCAAGTGAGAATGATAGAGAGCTTCGAATGTAAATACTTCGATATCCATCCCTCTTGGATACGTCCGGAATTTTGTATTGGATACATACGGATACTTCGGATAGTGATGGAGGAAGAGAGCGGTAACCTCATCAACAACGGCAGGGTCCATCAGCGGACAGTCCCCGGTAAGCCGGATCACGACGTCTGCCTGATAGTGGGAGGCCGTCAAATAAAAGCGTTCCAATACATCCTTTTCCGATCCTCTGAAACAGGCCGTTCCAAGCTGGCTGCACAAGTGTTCAATCGGGTCATCACCAGGTTGAACCGTCGTACTCACGACGAGCTGATCGATAGAGGATGCCCGTTGGACACGTTCAATCTGGTACTGCAGGAGAGGTTTTCCTGCTGCCATTTTCAGCACTTTCCCAGGCAGTCGTGTGGAGCCCATTCTTGCTTGGATGACCGCTACAACGTTCATACATCATTCCGCCTTCCCGTAAGCATATCCCAGCTCAACGGAGTGCCTTTGGAGATGGCAAACGGCGCCTGCTTCCCAAGGAAGACGCTTTTGTACTTCGGGAGCAGGCCGTAGCCCGGACGGACCGCTCGAATATTCTCGTCTGTAAAAGTCTCCCCTTCCTTTACATCCTTCGAAATGTAAAGAGACCTCCGGTAATTTCTCGCTCTTTCGTCTTCCAGCGTATCCCCGTACGAAATCCTCCCCATCGCCCGCCACACGTTTTTCGATTCTAGTACCAGCTGTTTCATTTCTGAGGGCTCCAGAGAAAAAGAAGCATCCACGCCTCCTTCAGACCGATTCAGCACGAAATGCTTTTCAATGACGGCCGCCCCCAGGGCCACACTTCCAACGGCCGCACCGATGCCGAGCGTGTGGTCGGAGAGGCCGACAGGGCAGGAAAATGTCTGCGCCATATGCGGAATCGTGCTGATGTTCGAGTGACCGGGAGGTGCCGGATAAGTACTTGTGCACTTCAGCAGGACAAACTGGCTGCCTCCACTGCCCCTCACCGTTTTCACTATATCCTCCACCTCACTTAAGGACGCCATTCCGGTCGAGATGATGACCGGTTTCCCTGTTTTCACGACTTTTTCAATTAAAGAGAGATCTGTATTTTCAAAGGAGGATATCTTATATAACGGAACGTGACACGCTTCCAGGAAATCGACTGCCGATTCATCAAAAGGAGTGCTGAAACCAATAATCCCCGCTTTCCGGCATCTGCTGAACACCTTCTCATGCCATTCCCACGGGGTTTTCGCTTCCTCATACAAGTCATAAAGCTTTTTTCCATCCCATTGGCTTTGTTTGTCCTTAATCGTAAAATCCGGCCGGCTGCTGGAGAGCGTCATCGTCTCCGGTTTATACGTTTGTATTTTCAAAGCATCCACCCCGCATGCGGCGGCATGGTCGACCATGGTAAGGGCTTTTGCCAGCGATTGATTATGATTGCCTGACATCTCCGCAATGATGAACGGTGGATGGCCGCTCCCGATGCGACGGCCTTGAATGCTGAATTCCATGGGGGAACCTTATCCCTTCTTCCTCCCCGGTATGTCAGGAGAGTTATTCCAGTTCATTAAACAAGCCGCCACACGTCCTGGGCGGTACCCATCCATGATTTGAGAAAATCGACCGGCCATTTCCCGGGCGGCGGCTGGGTTGCAGACAAGCTTTTCAACAGCCCTTTTCAACCGGTCCACCGGCACATCCACAGCCTTTCCCACATAGAAGACGGCTTTTCTCTCTTTCAGAGCAGCGATGGTGGCGGCCTGATTGGCAGCTGTTTGAATGACAATCACTGGAAGATTCATATAGCAGCACTCCCAGATGGATGAGCCACCAGCTCCTATGACGAGGTCAGCCTCTTCCATCAGCCGTGCCATTTGACTGGTCTGTACGTGCAGGGTCATGTGTGGAAACCGGGACACGTACCTCCGAATGACCTCCACCTTCTCGTTCGCTCCACCGACAACAATGGTCACAGTCAGATCTGTTATATGATGGACAGCTTCAATCGCTTTCAACGTCTGACCGGAAGGATCGCTGCCTCCGAAGCTGATGAGAAGATGATGGATGTTTCCACTCTGCTCCTTACCTGCCTGGAGAAATTCCTTTCTTAAAAGAAGATAGTCCGGTCCCAGAAGACGGACAGCTGACGAAGGGATCAAATGGGTATACCGTTCATGAAGATTGCTGCAGATATTTTGGTCCAGCAGCACGTCACAGGCATGACACCGGTCAGCCAGATCATCAATGACCATCAGTCCTTTCACCAACGGCCGCACCTCTTCCTCCCATCCGGCGTCCAGTTGATAATGGTCCACAATCAGCCAGTCGATGGGTCCCCATGATTGAAGCAGCTCTTTCGTCTGGTCCGCATCCTTTTTATAAGAAAATTCCTCGCTGTCCTCAAGCCTATACACAGAAAAAGACTGGTTCACAGCCACCTGCACAAGACTTTCCGGACAGCTTCGGCATATAAAAAATACATGGGCTCCAAGGTCACGAAGATCTTGGGCCAAAGTCAGACAGCGCATCATATGCCCGGTCCCCCACTGGACCGATGCGTCGACACGGATGGCTGCTCTCATGAGCCGGCCCCATCCCGGTAATAATTCAAAACCTTCCGGACTGCTTCGATCACATCATCCAGGTCCTGTTGGTCCATGGCAGGAAAAAGCGGGAGGGTGAGGAATTGCTGATACAGCTTTTCTGCGGTTGGGCAGCTGACCTGATCAAAGCCGTTTTCCTGATAGTACGGCTGTTCATATACAGGCATGTAATGGACGTTTACCCCGATGTTCTCCGCTGTCAATGCCTCAAAAATCTCTTTCCGAAGGCCGATCATCTCCTCATCAAGCTTAAGAATATACAAATGCCAGCTCGAACGCCGGTCCTGTTCCTGGTAAGGGATCGTTACACCCTTCACGGTCCTGAAGGCGTTGTTGTAATAATCCGCATAAGCTTCCCTCATGGATGTGAACGTATCCAGCCGGTCCAGCTGGCTTTCCCCAAGAGCGGCCTGCAGATCGGTCATCCGATAGTTGAATCCGAGAAACTGCATCTCATATTCCCACGGATCGCGTGTTTGTATAAAATCAGGTGCATGCTTCGTAATGCCATGGGTACGGAATTGAAGAAGCGTTTTGTACCAGCTTTCCTCATTCGTCGTAATGATGCCGCCTTCTCCGGTGGTCACTGGTTTCACGGGATGAAAGCTGAACATCGTCATATCACTGAGAGCACCGACTTTCTGTGTGTGATAGGAAGCCCCGAGAGCATGAGCGGCGTCTTCGATGATGAGCAGATTGTATTTGTCCGCCACTTTTCTGATGGCCTCATAATCAGCCGGCTGTCCGGTGAAATCTACAGGAATGACCGCTTTCGTCCGCTCGGTAACAGCGGCTTCGATACTTTCCGGTGTAATTAAATACGTGCGGGGGTCTACATCTGCAAAAACCGGCGTGCCTCCGCAGTACAAGACACAGTTGGCGCTGGCGGCAAAGGTGAGAGGGGAGGTGATGACTTCGTCCCCCTTCCCGATGCCGGCAGTAAAACAGGCGGCATGCAGCGCTGCCGTTCCACTTGAAAAGGAAACAGCATACGCCGCCCCTGTATAAGCAGCTGTTTTTCTCTCAAAACTGGCTACGGCAGGTCCTGTCGTTAAATAGGGACTGTTCAAAACCCGTTCAACGGCTGCTTTATCTTCCTTGGAAATCCACTGTCTTCCATAAGGGAGAAACGAATCACGTACAGGCTTTCCTCCAAATACAGCAAGCTTGCCTCCCACCTGCCCAGCTCCTTTACATACGGTTGGATTTGATCCATTCCTCTGTCCGCCGGATTCCCTCCTCTAAATCTACTTCAGGTTCCCAGCCGAGGATCTTTTTGGCTTTGGAATAATCGCACAACAGTTTGGAAATCTCACTTTGCG
Source organism: Halobacillus sp. ABH2_015 (assembly GCF_056158945.1). Taxonomy (NCBI): domain Bacteria; kingdom Bacillati; phylum Bacillota; class Bacilli; order Caryophanales; family Bacillaceae; genus Halobacillus; species Halobacillus sp. ABH2_015. The sequence continues at coordinate 346,690 of NZ_JBSWUG010000002.1, read as the reverse complement.
GGTGAATGTGCTCGATATGAGTAATGGACGTCCGGCCGTCCGCAATCAGCTCAGCCAGCTGATTGATCGACACATCGCGGCCCAGACCCGCATTCAAAATTTCCCCAAACGCCTCTTCATGGAGACCCGCCTCCACAACGAACCGCGCACAGTCCTCTGCATATAAAAGATCACGGGTCTGCTCCCCGTTTCCATAAATCTGGATCGGATCTTTATTCAGCTTTTTCTTTATGAAAATAGGAACCACACCACCCTCTCCTCCTGTCTTTTGAAAAGGACCATACGTGTTGAAAGGGCGTACGATCGTGACAGGCATCTGATAGGCATGAAAGTAGGACAGCACCATATTTTCTGCTGCAATTTTTGAACCGGCATAGGGAGAAGCTGGTTTGACAGGGTCCTTTTCGGTAATCCCCTGGGGATTGTATGCTTGATCATAAACCATACACGTGCTCATGAACACAAGTCTTACCTTGTTCTTTCTGCAGCTTTCCAGCAAATGAAAGGCCGCAACCGTATCGTTATAGAATGTGGTCTGCGGATCATCAATGCTGTCCTGGACATTGATACTTGCCGCTAGATGGTAGCAGATATCCACAGAATCGTTGACGACCTGTTCGATGACATCTTCTTTACGTATATCATCATGATAAAAAGCTTTAAAACGTTTATGCGAAAGAAACTCCTCGATGTTTCCGACGTCCCCATTCGACAAATTATCAACGACGCAGACGTTATGCTGGTCTTCCAGTAATTTCTTCACGACCCATCGACCAATAAACCCTGCTCCACCTGTAACAAGTACGTTCAGAAAGCTCCCTCCTCTTTTAAAAACGGCATTCCTATATACATATATTGCTAGGTGCCGTTATGTATGTAAAAAAATCACAGGGCATCACTTCTTCAGAAGCCCTGTGATAAAGGATGAAAGCCTCCCCTCCGCCCCGTTCCCAAGCGGATAGGTACGTTGTGTGAATGACTGCATCAAGGACTGATCGTGTGCAGATACTCTGCCGTCTTTAAGGAAAGTATTGACCAAGCCCGCAAGCCGGACAGGGTCATCCTGTTTCAAACGTCCCAATGAATCAAAATATCCGCTGTATCCATAAAAATTATTATTCAGGATAAATACAGGCTTACCGGCCATCAAGCCTTCAAGCCCGGCGGTTGAATGGTAACTGACCACCGCATCAGACAGCTGGATCAAGTCACTTAACGGCTGGTTCCTGGAATGGAAGGTGGACGGGAATTTTTTTGTTAAGTAATGGGGCGTGTGGTCAGGGAAATCTTTGATGATGAGATTCACCGGATTTGACAGGGGAAGGGATTTCAAAAATGACTCCCATTTTTTCATTTGATAGTTGCTCCGTACAACAATGAGAAGGTTTTTCTTATGAATGGGAAGCCCTATATTCTGTTTGATTCCTGCTTTGTTGATCTGAGCCGCCTTGTACACTTCATCAAAACGCGGGTGTCCCATCACAACGATCTTCTTCTCCGGAACCCCCCGGGATAGGAACCATTGCTTCTCATAATGTCCAAAGACAAGCTTATAATCAGTGACGCACGGAAGATAGCCGAATGCATCGGAAATGATGCCGTGCTGCAGGGCGGCTACGGGTATCTGATAAACAGCTCCTAAAATGGAAAAGATCCGCGACTCCATATATTGCGAATACGGGACGATGACACACCCTACCCCTTCCCGCTGCAGTAATGCTCCGATCTGTTCCACTCGATGAACGACCTGGTCAATCTGATTCATCAATGCTTTTTCAAAGTAAGGAACGGCATACACCGGGTGGCCGGCCGCTTTCTTACGGGCAAGGATCACTTTCGCTTCTTTTTGAAGACGCAGCACTTCTTTATGGACATTCACCTTATATTCGTCAAAGTAACGAGGAGGAAGGACGCTCGCTGCTCTTTTTTTCATACCGGACGGCCTCTTCACTAACACCGTTTCACCCAGCGACCTAACCTTCGGCTTTTTCTCCCCTTTCTTCCGGCCGTTTTCCCGATCGACGATGTACAGCGTTTCAAAGGTCCGGTTCAGCCTCAATAAAGTGGCAGTTGGAAGCCTGAGAAGCCCGTACCCGTCATACAACACGAGCTTCTTTTTCACTGCCTGATTCCTTTTCTTTTGAAACCTCGATTTGTACCCGTCAAAACGCCGCTGAACGACTCGTACATCCGTGACATGGTTACGAACAAAAGAAACCCACCCCTTCTGCTGGTAGATTTCCATCAGTCCTTTATTGCTCTGGATCAGCCCTCTGTAGTAACAAAGGTAGGAGATGCTGTGCCCTTTATAATGGAGGGATTGAAAATCATCCAGAAAGTCCAGGTACACGGACCAGTATTTTTGTTCAATGATATCCATGGCCGCTTTCCTTCCTAAATTAAATTCTGCTTCTGCACAATCCGGCGCAGCTCTTCTTTGGAGACCGGTTTCTGATCGCTTGAGCTGTACGTTCCCACTTGAGTTCTGACAGCATCCGGATAGGAGGTCCGTTTATCCCCCGGGATGACGTACATATCTTCAAATTCCCAGGCTGTCGTCGATTCTTCAAAGGTCATCAGTTCTTCGTACATTTTTTCTCCAACTCTTAACCCTATCTCCTGAACTGTGATTTCATGTGTGTCCAAGCCATAAGCAAGACATACTTCCTCCCGGACCACTTCAATGAGGTCCTGCAGGGAAATGACCGGCATTTTCAAGACGAAAATTTCTCCCCCCTGTGCTCTCGTCAGTGAGCGGATCGTTAAGGAAGCGGCTTCGTCAATCGTCATCATGAACCGCGACATCCGATCATCCGTCACGGTAATCCGCTTCTTCTCTACCATCTGCTTAACAAACAGAGGAATGACAGACCCTCTGGACCCCATGACATTTCCGAAACGCACACTGGCAAAAATTGTACCTTCTTCTGATTTGTGCTGTTCGGAGGATAAAAGAAGTCGTTCAGCAATCAGCTTGGAGGCTCCATACGTATTCGTCGGAGAAATCGCTTTATCTGTACTCGTGAACACAACCTTTTTGACACCGCGGGCCTTTGCTGCCCGCACCACGTGCCGTGTTCCTGCTATGTTGGTAAGCACCGCTTCATACGGGTTGTTTTCACAAAAAGGAACATGCTTCATAGCGGCCAGGTGAAACACGTAATCTACGTTTTCCATTGCATCATAGACTGTTTCGTAATGACGGATGTCTCCTAGAATAAAATGCACCCGCGGATCGGACTTCAATTCTTTTTCCAATTGATACTGCTTATATTCATCACGGCTCAACACCTTGATATACTTGGGGGATTCATTCAAAAGGGCAGCCACAATCCGCTTTCCAATTGTGCCCGTCCCACCAATTACCAGAATGCCCTTATTTTTATAAAACACTCTCTTTCTCCTTCCCTCATATCTTTCTACCTGATCATGCTTATGTATATGCTATTTTTATAGAAAGGTGAAAATAATAGATAGAAACCCAGCCAGGAGCCGGCTCCGGTCCCTGGTTACAGGCTTTCAAGCAGATATAACCGATCCGATAAAGGGTGGATACGATAAGGAAGGTTTTTATTGGAAATCTTATTCAGAAGGGAATAAAAGTGTACGATTTCTTCTGTCGATAAAGATGGAAAGAACCGTTTCATTTTTTCCCGCCGGTCTTTTACGAAACGCAGCCTTTTTAAAGAGGGGACAGGGGCATGGGGGACCTGTTGGTTGTTCAACACGTTCAGAATGGCCGTGCAGGCGGACGGGATGGCCGGATGACTGTAATAATGAAAGAACTGATCAGGAAGTTCAGGCTTTTCAGCATGCTGCAGGATTTGAACGACTTCGTTCTCGGTGAACGCTTGGATACTCAGCCTGTCGGGAAAGTCCATCATGCCGGAGGAGTGAATCACAGGCTGGTAGGCGATGACCGGTTTTCTCAGCACAACCCCTTCAATTCCGGTTGTACAGCCGTTATGAATGACAGCATCCGCCCCGAGAATCCAATGAATCACACTACGCTCCCTATGGATGTGGATGTTACGGAACCCTTTAAACGCCTCCTTATAAACGTCGAGGCTTTCCCCGGGATGCGGACGGAATATGATGTTTTTTCCCGGATAGACCCGGCTCAGCGTCTGAGCGAGCTGGATAAAAGCATGGCAGAGCCTTTTTATTTTCTCCATTTCCGGCAGATGGACGTTATCTCTCACCCCGCCGATCGGATTATAAAACGTAAACCGGGTATTCATGAGGATATAAGAGCCGAAATCTGCCTGTATGACTTCTACATCCGAGGCGTACAGCTCTTTATAGATGTCATTCAGCAGGTCGAATCTGGGATTTCCGGTAATGGTACAGTTCTTTTCCATATGAGGATAAGCTTTTGTCAGGATGTTTTTTTGATGCTCCCCCCAGCAGCACACGTGGGAGAGTCCGCGAATATGCTCCTTCCTCATCCGCCGGCTGATGTATTTCGGAGCGTCGGGAATGAAAAAACCCTCTTCATCCAGTTCTACAATCTTATGATGACATCTCCCTATGTTTTCCACTACTCTTCTGCCGTACCCTTTCGAATAACCCTTGGCCAGGAAAATACCAAGCGGCAGCTTCTCTGCTGCCTGTTCCACCATCCGATGCTCTCCAATCACGACATGATACCCCTGACTTATGGCATGAAACGCAAGCAGTAACTTCGCATCCAGCTCTCTCACTTTCGTTTCAATCGGAAGATACAGCCACTTACGACTTCCGCTTTTCATTTCGTTGACCTCCTGCAAGACCTGCGAATAAAACATACGTATGTGACCCGTTCGATTCCTATGCTGAAAAAAAAGACCCCGGAAAGCGTCTCTCCAGGGTCCGTGATTTATTCATATTCTTTTTCAATCGTTTTCGTACTTCTGACGGTATCAATCGGGCGCACGTAATTTTCGATCTCCTCACGCTTCGGCACCAGCTTCGGCGGGAGGGAGAGCATTTCACCGAGGGTTTCATACGGCTCATCCCCCATAAATCCAGGTCCGTCGGTCGCAAACTCAAACAAAATCTGAGGCGCTACTTTCGCATAGAGAGAACCGAAATAATGGCGGTCGACAAAACCGGACGTGCGGAAACCGAATTTCGGAAGGTGATCAATCCATTCCTGGAGGGCCCCACGGTCATGGACGCGGAAAGCAGCGTGGTGTACCGTACCATACCCCTGACGCGCATCTGGAAGGACAGCGTTGTATTCAACAATGACCGCAGCTCCGTTTCCACCTTCTCCGACTTCGAACCTCGTAAAGGCTCCTTCTTCAGCGGTTTGACGGAAATTCATCACTTTCTGCAGCATGTCCTTGAAGTAATCCGCCTTATCTACGCGGACATACAACGGCCCTAATCCAGTGATGGCATATTCGTTCGGTACAGGCCCGGCCTGCCAAGGAATTCCGGCAGACACACCATTGTCTTTTTCATCAGAAATCAATTCATACGACTGGTCGTCAAAGTCGACAAACGGAAGAACCTTGTTCCCAAAACGTTCCTTAATGCCCTTGTGCTTCACATCCAGCCGGTCAAAGCGTTTAACCCAGTAGTCCAGAGCCTCATCATTCGGTACCCGGAACGACGTTGTGGAAATTTCATTCGTCCCGTGGGACCCTTTCGGAATGCCTGGGAAATCGAAAAACGTCATATCCGTACCGGGATTCCCCCGATCGTCTGCAAAGAACAAGTGGTACGTTTCAATATCATCCTGGTTGACGGTCTTTTTCACGAGGCGCATCCCAAGTACATAAGTGAAGAATTCGTAGTTTTTTTCCGCACTGCTCGTAATCGCGGTGACATGGTGAATCCCTTTCAGTTCGTTCATGTCCATTCCTCCATTTATTTGTTCATCCTTTTGATATTATCTCAGTTTCAAGATAAATATACCTTGCAGATGAACAAATGTCAAATCCACTGTTCTCAACCAATCTCAACCTCTCATAAGTTAGATGTAGAAAGTTACGGAAAAAGCATTGACTTTTAGTGAAAAATTGGATATTTTATAAACCTTAGTAATTTTATCAGTTTTATAGGATAAACAATTAAAGGAGGTCTTTTTTTATGGAAACATTTCTTGTTCTTTTGAACATTGTACTTATTTCAACTCTTATATTCGTATTGATCCGCATGCAGCAGAAACACGTCTCTTTCAGTAAGCGTGTGTTCACCGGTCTTGGTCTCGGCGTGCTGCTTGGGGTTTATCTGCAGACCGTATTCGGCGCAGACTCTGCCATAACCGCCCAGACGACAGACTGGTATAACATCGCCGGACGCGGCTATGTGCGTCTCCTGATGATGATAGTCATCCCATTGATTATGGTTTCGATCATCCAGTCCATTATCAATTTGGAGAAAACATCGGAGCTCGGACGCATTTCTCTCTGGATTATCGGAATATTAGTCGGAACAACAGCCATCGCCGCACTTGTCGGGATCGGCAGCTCCTTTGTCTTCGATTTGAACGCCAGTGAAATTGAGGCCGGCCAGGCCGAGTCCGACCGGGGAATATACTTGGAAGAAACGCTCACAGAGGTCCAGGACTTGTCCACACCGGAAAAAATTCTCGAATTCATCCCGGCCAATCCCTTCCTCGATATGACCGGTGACCGTGCCACGTCCACCATCGCCGTCGTGATTTTCTCTGCGATTGTTGGTATCGCTGTTCTCGGCGTACGCCGCAAGCAGCCCGAACATGCCAAAACATTCATTAACATCATCAACGCTTTTTATGCGGTCGTCATGCGGATTGTTACCCTCGTTCTACGCCTGACACCCATTGGTATTCTTGGTTTAATGGCGACAACGGTCGCCCAGACCAATATCGCCGGTATTTTAGAGCTTGGTAAATTCGTCCTTGCCTCCTATGCCGCCCTTGCTGTCATGTTTATCATTCATCTTGTTCTGATTGGAGCGTTTGGATTGAACCCGTTCACGTACTTGAAAAAAGTGCTGCCGGTCCTCACCTTTGCTTTCACGTCCAGATCCAGTGCCGGAACGATTCCATTAAATATATCAGCCCAGAAAAACAGTCTTGGTGTTGATGAAGGAGTCGCCAACATGTCGGCATCCTTTGGAGCGACGATCGGGCAGAACGGCTGTGCCGGCATCTATCCTGCGATGCTTGCTGTTATGATTGCTCCTTCTGTCGGAATTGATCCGCTCAGTCCTGGATTCCTCGTGCAGCTTGTGCTGATTGTCGCCATCAGCTCCTTTGGTGTTGCAGGTGTCGGAGGCGGAGCGACCTTTGCTGCTTTGATTGTTCTTTCTTCCATGAACCTGCCTGTCGCACTTGCGGGACTGCTCATTTCTGTAGAGCCGCTGATCGACATGGGCCGGACAGCACTCAATGTCAACGGCGCTATGACATCAGGGACATTGACTTCACGTGTCTTGAAAAAGTTGAACGTCAAACGCTTCAACGATAAGGAAGCCGTTGAAAAAGATATTGCTGTTTAAACCAAAAAAGGTTCTGCTCCCAAGGGAGCAGAACCTTTTTCTTATCAACCAACGGTTTCAGGATCTAGGACAAATGGTGTTCAATCACATCCCGCACCTGTTTTCCAGTCGCATGTTTATTTACCCTCTTCATGACAAACCCCTGGACTTCCCCATAGTCAGACTCATCTTCCGCTCCGGTTTCTTCAATCGCATACTGAACAAGGAACGGAAGCTGTTGATCAGTCAAGGTATAGTCTTTCTTTTTCAAACGAAGTTGATCCAGAAGGAAACCCAGCATGTCCGCCCTGATCAAGTCCAGATCTCCTTTGCCGGCTGCCTGTCGTTTCTTTACTTTTTCATAAAGATCGATTTTCTTATCTAAATCTTTACTGGTGGTTAACGGCATATCTTTCAACTGTTGAAAAAGTTGAGCCTCCTCACTTAAGGCTGTGGGCACATTCACATCATCCACGTTGATATGTCCCCATCCACCTGTGGCCCGGTCAGTTACGCGGATCAACAGCTGCTCTCCGATAAACTCGGAGGCATCCCATTCGACACGGCGGTAGGTTTCTGCATTTCTTCCAGTGGCCTCTTTCAGCACTTGATCGTCGGAAGCCCTGACGAGTGCGACGGACAGTTCTTCGACATTTTTTCCTCCACCGATTAGAAAATCAATTTGTCCGCTCCCGGAGAGTTCAAATACTTCGGACTCCATCACACCAGTAGCTGCATCTCCGCCGGCAGCATCCAGGAATCCCCACAAGTGGAAGCGTTCGAGATCTGTGGAATCCTCCGCCTGATCAAACGGACCGCCCCATCCCCAGTCCTGTTTTGCTGTAATATGGGCATCGGAGAAAGCGTCCCCCTCCACAACATTCCATCCCGATAAATCACCATTTTGAAAGTCATGGTTCGGCAGTTCCCCATGAGGAGGTACCGTCGGCTGCTCCTTCTCATACACCGGTTCGACTTCACCAAATGCTCCGTTCAATTCCCATACGTCCATAGATACAACTTCCACTTCTCCCCCTTCACTCCAAAGTTCAATGCCGAGGGCGTCATAACTCGTTGGATAAACACGGGACGTTATACTCTTCTGCTCATTGGCATAGGCTTCAACCATGGAACGATCCAGATAAACGTGGAGATTCCAGTTCCCGTCCTCCAACAATAGCTCTCCACCTTGGATTCCCTTGCTGACATCAGGATTCAAACTGGAGTCGTTCCGGTCAATCGCAAAGTGCTCTTCTGATTGATCATAGAACAGCAGGGTTTCTTCCCCGCTTTCCTTACTCTGCCGAACCTTCAGTCCTGCTTTATCCGCCTCTTTCATATCGATCTCGAGAACAACCTCCAACAAATCTCCTTCTACATCCTCTATCTGTTCATTTGCCTGCTCCATCGACTGATTCTTCATGGAGACAAGCTGGCTGCCACGCAGCGTTTCCAGCTCTTCGATCGGTTTCAATCCAAGATCCCCCCCACGACTTAGAGAAAGTTCAACGGGAAGGCCGGCATTATGAGCCCATCCAGCATCATAATGTTCCTGCTCGCTTCGCTTATCCTGGGCGATGCTGAATAAAAGCGGTGTGCCATCCTCATCAATCATGCCGCTTGGACCTGTGAAGTGCTCTCCATAATCAAACTGCCTCGGTTCTTCATGATCCGGTACAAATTCCAGTTTGGCCGCATCCCATGTCCCCACCCAGTAGAACGTATATTTCACATTGTGAGGGCTGTAGCCGTCAAACCATGGATTGATAAAGAAAGCATACTTTTCTTTTCCTGTGTCATCTTTACCGATCGGAAGGAAGACCGGAAGTTCCCACACATCCCCGGTTTTCGGATACGTCTCCGAGTCTCCTGTGAAAAACGGTTTTTCATACGTCCAATTCTTTAAATCCTTGGACGAATACAACAAAGCCGTCCCCCCGACTTGATCAATTCCGGATCCCATTAATTGATACCATGTATCGCCGTCTTTGAAGACGAACGGATCGCGGAACTGCCCATACATGACCTCCCCGTCTTCTGCGGGCAGGTTTTCCTCCTGTACAGTGACAGGCTCATCCAGCATCCGCCAGTCTTTCAATAAGGGATCCTCTGGATTCTCACTGAAGGCAAGACCAGTCATCTGGTTCGGGAATCTGCTGTCATCACCGGCCGTGAAGAATAAGTAAGGTTCACCGTTATCCACGACAGCACTTCCGGACCAAACCCCGTCCGGGGCCACCGATCCTTTCTCCGGTGCCAGAGCCTCCGGCATTTCTTCCCAATGGACGAGATCCTCACTCACCGCGTGCCCCCAGTGAATCTGATGCCAATACGGTCCTTGAGGGTTCTTCTGATAAAAGATGTGGTATTTTCCACCAAAATAGAGCGGGGCATGCGGTTCATTCATCCAATGCTCAGGCGGCATGAAATGATACTGCGGACGATGCTGATCTCCGGCATAACGGGTACGATCCCAGTACAGCTCTGGTTTAGGAAGTTCCCCTCCCTCCATACCGCTGATCGTATCATCAAAAGATTTTTTCAGTTGTTCGGTCGTTTTAGCTCCATTGGAAATCTTCACGTCATCCATCAATCCGTGAAACATGTTGGCTTCAAAAACCCCGTTTAAGAGAGCGGCCTTGTTATGCTTTCCTATGAGTAAATCTTCTTCTGATGAGGCAAGAGAACCGGATGGCGTCGATGATTCTCCGACAAGTTCACCATTGATATAGACGCGCAGCTTCTGCTCACGACGGTCAAATACACCAGCGACATGAGACCATTGATCTTTTTCAATCATATGGTCACCGGAATCCACTTCCACCCATTCGCCTCCAATGCCTGCCTTGAAAGCCAGAACTCCGTGACGACCCATCCCGAGCACATATCCTTCCTTTTTCCCTGGATCGTGCTGATTGACGATGGCCGACACCTGATTCAGGTCCCCCCATTCATAGGATCTCGGGGCCACCCAGCCCTCAACCGTTAAAGCATCTTCGGGCTGAATTACATCCTCTGCCTTCTGCGTCACCCATGTGGAGTACCCATCAAACAACAGCGCATTGTCCTTTAACCCTTTCCGCCACAATGGGTCGGAATCTGCTTTATATTCAGCCTCATTAAATACATAATGGACGGGATCTACTTCGCTGCTGACAGCTTCTTTAGTGACAGCCCCCTGCTCCTCATCAAACGGATAGTGGACGAGTGTGCCGGTCTGGTTGACCTGGAAATGATCGACATTAATATGTCCCCACCCGCCGGTGGCGCGGTCCACAATTTTCAGGTATACTTCTTCTCCTCTATAATCGGAAGCATCCCACATAACTTCGTGATAGGCCTCGCTGTCTTCCCATTTTTCATTGGAAGCTTTAATCAATTCCTTATCATCCGAAGCTCTCACTAAGGCCACATACAGTTCATCAGGATTGTTTCCACCACCGATTAAAAAGGAGATTTCTCCTGTGCCTGACAAAGTGAAGACATTGGAATGCAGCACACCTGTCTGGTCGTCCCCATTTCCCAAAGCCCCCCACAGATGGTAATCCCCGTTATGATTAAAAGGGCCTCCCCAACCCCAATCCGTATGGTCGGTGATACTTTGATCAGTAAAGGCCTCTCCTTCCACTGCAGTCCAACCCGTAAGATCACCAGTTTCAAAGTCTCCATTAATCAGCGTGTTGGTTTCCGGACTTCCTTCATGGTAAACCTGGAAGTCATCCACATTCAGATGACCGAACCCTTCTGTATGAAAATCCACCACTTTAATATAAAGGGTTTCCCCTATATAATCGGCAGCATCCCAGGAAACACGCCGATACTTTTCATCATCTGCTCCTGTAGCTTTAAACAATTCCTTCCCATCTTCAGCACGGACAAGGGAGACATACAGCCGGTCAAGATCCTCACCACCGCCGACTAAGAAGTCCACTTTCCCCTGTCCGGACAGCGTAAAGGGAGCGGACTGAAGCGTACCTGTACGAAAGTCGGAATCCGGAACATCCTCCGAAAATCCCCACAAATGGTAGTCCCCTTCATGATCGAAGGAGTTTCCCTCCCAATACGTCTCTACTTCGGATACACCTGAGGAAAACGCGCTTCCGGCCGCTGTCCACCCGGTCAGATCCCCTGTTTCAAACCCCCCGTTTTCCAAAGTTTCCGGAGAAGAGGCCGGCACTTCGTCCAAAGCTTTTTCGGGAGGAGCTGATTTCAGAGGAGTTACACGCAGCATGGTCACCGCTGCTTCTCCGTCCCGGCTGTAAGCATGGAGTTCTGACTGGGATGTATCTCTGAAAATCTGATCGGTCCATACCGACCTTCCGTTATCTGCGAACATTTCAATCGAATTCCGGTCAACGATGATAGACAGATCCACCGTTCCATCCCCGCTTTTTATCGGTCCGTTATGAACAGCTGCGAAATGCCCAGAAAAATCACTTTCCCCTGAAGCTGTTCGGTCAAGAGCCACTTTTTCCTCTTCTGGAAATATGGAGATCACCGTTTCCTCTCCACTTTCATTCGTAAGCTTCAGTCCAAGTTCTGAAGCTGTTGTCTTTTCCATATCAAAGGATGCTTCAATTTGGATGAGATCCTCCACTTCACCAAACGATTTCTCCCCGCTCAACGTTTGTTGTTCCCACTCCTTTCCTTCCTCCTTCAACTGACCAAACTCCTCTGCCGGCTGCTGCTGGATGCTGTACTTTCCTCCTCCCTCGTCCAGGAGAGTCAACTCACGTGGAAGGGACATAGTACCCCTGGAACCGTCGGAGGGAATTTCCTGTCCATACTGCCAATTGTTCATCCATCCGATCAGCACGGTTCTGTCCTGTTCTTCAGGTAGATTGTTCCATGTGACCCCGGCATACATATCTCCCCCATAATCGAAAGGAACAGGTCCTTGTTCGGCCTGAAACTGTGAACCGTTGAATTCACCGATATAATATTCCATCCCTGAGCCGCCTGCTTCGGCACCTTCACTGATGCTGACGATCAAAGCCCATTTATACTCATTTTCCTTTCCTTCCACTGGGAGCCGGACAAGGTCCGGGCACTCCCAGACCCCTTCTCCACCGCTTGGGCGCTCGAACGTATCGACATGATCCCACGTCTTTAAATCTTTCGACTGATAGAATTCAATGGACTGCCCTCCGGAAAGAAGCATCACCCATTGTTCAGTTGCTTCATGCCAGAATACTTTTGGATCCCGGTACACATCCTTCCCCTCAGGCCTGTCAATCACAGGATTGCCCTCATACATGGTCCATGACATTCCTTTGTCATGACTGTAGGCAAGACTCTGGATCTGACCGCCCTTTTTCTCCTGCGTAAAAAGAGCGACCATCGGTGCCGTTGACCCGTTCTTAAAGCCCGAGGTATTTTGTTCATCTACAACAACACTCCCCGACCAGATGAATCCTTTCTCATCTGGAAAAAGAGCTGGAGAAAGCTCCTTCCAGTTGATGAGGTCTTCACTGACGGCATGCCCCCAATACATAGGCCCCCACACATTACCAGCAGGGTTGTGCTGATAAAACAAATGGTATTCCCCATCGTAATAGACGAGGCCATTGGGATCGTTCATCCAGTTCTCATCCGGGGAATAATGAAAAGCAGAGCGGTAGGCAGACGTTTCCGCTGTCACCACCGCCGGCAACAGCACAGCCATTACGAAAAAAAAGAACAAGACAAATACAGTCTTCGGGAACCTCCAAGTCAATCGAATTCCTCCTTTACATTGTAAGCGCTATCATTTTGTTATAAATTTTTTTCATTTATCATCACATTACACATATACAAAAGGAGACGGCTCACCACCGCCTCTTTCTGATTATGAAACAGCATCCAAACGGAGTTGATTCGTAAACAAAGCCACTACCAAGAAGAGAATAAGGTTCACAGAATAGAGAGGTAAAATCCCTGGGACATACCGGATGCACACCAACAGCAGCACGATCCCGGCGGACAATGAAACAAGCCGGCCCGGATAGCACATGAGCAGATGAAAGGCGCGTCGAAGCGAAGGTATTGTCTTTTCACCGCTGCCCAGCGGGAGAAGCGTCAGCATAAGCAGAAGAAAAAGGCCGGACATAAGAAAAATGGTGCCGCTGACAAACAGGTAAAATAGAATTCCCTGAAACTGCAGACTTGTATATAAGTTCAGACCAAGGAGAATAAAAACGACGGATCCTCCTGTAAAAACCGTATTGGAAGAAAAGAAAGACTGCCGATAGATACGCCGGAAATAGGAAAACGACGCCGGCCGCTCCCCTGCCACCCACTCCTTCAATAAAGCTGAAGCAGCAGCTGAAGCTGGAAACACCCCGAAAACGAGCAGCCCTGCCATGCTGAATGTCAGCCATAATATATTGAGAACAGCCAGCCGCATCAGCCAGTCACAGCATTGATAAATAACAGAGCCGGTTCCTTTCATGAATATTCTCTCCTTTCAGGAATGGTTTTCTGCCCAGATGGAGGGCCGTTGATCAATGACCATGTCCTTCACGGCCGCATACCCTTTTATACTTTCCAGCTTCATGAGTTGGGACAGGCCTGTTTGAGGAAAGTACAGATTTGTCATACCGATCTCTCCAGTATTTACAAACATCTCCACCGAAGAAAAATCACAAACGACCGTCAAGGTAACCTCATCGAAACTGCCAGCTATGTCAGCTGTACATACGGCAGCGTAATGGTCGGAAAAAGCAGGCACACATTCATCCCGGACCACATACGCCCTCCCATTTTCGACACCAAAGCGATATCCGCCTTCACCCGTATGAAAAACCGTACCTTCCACATGGGAATCTGCCTGGAGCTCCAAGGTGATTTTCCATACAAAGGGGGCATCAGGCTGTGATTGAATGTGCGGGGATCCAGGAAGCAGTTGAACCCCGCTGCCTGGAGCGCTGTTGGCCACAGAATGAATCAAATCAGCCACCGGCATCTGCTTCAGCACACTTTCCCCGGAAACCTTTGTAAGTATCAGTTCTCTCGGGAGGGTCATCGCACTTCTCCAAGGATCTGTCGGTACGTCGTTGGCATACTGCCAGTTACTCATCCAAGCGATAATCACACGCCGGTCACGAAGGTCTGAAAAAGACTGGGCAGCATAAAAGTCTTTCCCGAAATCAAGCCATTTGACTTCATCCTGCTGCTGGTCAGGGAAAAAGGCCGACCCGTCAAAAACTCCCGTAAAATACTGTGTCCCTGAACCCCCGGATGGTCCTCCGGCATCAATGCCGATCATCAGGACCCATTCTTCAACTCCAGTCTTTTCATTGACCATAGGAAACAAATCAGGGCACTCCCATGTCCCTTTCTGTTCTCCCCACCCTTCCCCAAAAGAACTGGCAAAGGTCCACTGCTTTAGATTTTCCGATGTAAACAGCTGCACCTGTTTTCCAGCAGCTAATACCATCACCCAGCGGGAAGAGGACGAATGCCAGAACACTTTCGGATCACGAAAGTCTGCAATGCCGGGATTCTCCAGTACAGGATTTCCGTCATATTTCACCCACGTCCGTCCACGGTCTTTACTGTAGGCAATACTCTGCCGCTGGAGGTCACCATCAGCACTTGTATAAACAGCGACCAGTCCTTTACCTCCGTCAAAAAAACCGGTGGTATCCTCATGATCAACCACTGCACTCCCTGAAAAAATCATCCCCTGCTCATCCGGATGCAGAGCGACAGGCAGGTGCTCCCAAGTCACCAGGTCCCGGCTTACCGCATGTCCCCAGTGCATCGGCCCCCACTGTGTACTGTACGGATGGTATTGATAAAACAAATGGTACTCACCCTCAAAGTAGACGAGTCCGTTCGGGTCATTCATCCACATCTGCTCGGGTGTAAAATGGAGGTGAGGGCGGTACTTTTCTTTATAATAGCCATGGGCAGGCATCGTTTCATAATGTGTCATAACGGCTGCACACTCCTTCCTGTTAATTCTTCGAACCTGTATGAGTCAGGCCCTGAACATAGTAACGCTGTAAAAACGTGAAAATTAAAAGCATAGGAACCGTTGCAATCGTAAGAGCCGCCATGACCTGCCCCCATTTAATCGGCGGTTCGTTCATGAAGTACTGAAGACCGATCTGAATGGTCCGCATGCTTTCATCCGATGCTACAACAAGCGGCCACAGGAAGTCGTTCCAATGATTGATGAACAGTACAATCGCTACGGTTGCAAAAACCGGCTTCGACAGCGGAACGATAATCCGGAAGAAAATGCCGATCTGTGAGCATCCATCAATTTTAGCTGCCTCTTCCAGTTCTTTAGGGAAATCAAGAAAGAACTGTCGGAAGAGAAAAATGGCAAAGGCGTTCGCGATAAACGGCACGATTAATCCTGTGTAGGTATTCACCCATCCAAGATCATACACAAGAACATACAATGGAAGGAAAATGCTCTCCGGCGGGATGATTAAAGTAGCGATGATCACCCCCAGCCAAAAACCAGCCAGAGGAAACCGGAACCTTGCAAGAGCGTACCCTGCCATCGAATTTACGACCAGTCCGAACACGATAATGCCTGTCGTATAAATTAGACTATTGATGATATACCGAAGCAGATCCACACGTTGGAAAGCTGCGATATAGTTTTGAAAATAGCCGCCTTCCACTTCACCTGGTGCTGGAGGCAGAAAAGCCTGCAGAGACTTCATATCCTTGAAAATCTGAAACTCGTTTTTCAAAGATGAAACCAGCATCCAAATAAGCGGAAATAAGAAGATAAAGGTCAGTAGAATTAAAGACGTATACAAAACTACGGTCTGCATCTGTTTTTTCCTTTTCATTTCCCTACCCCCCTCTCTTCACGGACAAGGATCCGCTGAACAATGGTGATCACAAGGACAATAACGGTAAAGACGACAGCCATCGCCGAAGCATAACCGACATCACGATAGTTAAAGCCAGTTTCATAGATATGGTAGACGAGAGACTTCGTAGAGCCGAGCGGTCCTCCCTGTGTCATGATCATCGGCTGGACAAGGAGCTTAAAAGCAGCAATACTGATGGTTATGAAAATGAATAAGGCAATGTTTTTCAGACCGGGCAGGGTCACATGCAGAAACTTCTGCCAGCTGCTTGCTCCGTCAATATCAGCTGCTTCATACAAATGATTGGGGATATTTTGAAGGCCGGCCAGAAAAATCATCATTTGAAAACCAGCGCCCTGCCACACAGACATGACAATAATCGAATTCATCGCTTGATCCGGACTGGTTAGGAATGGCTGCGGCTGGATTCCGACTAAACCAAGGAGCTGGTTGATCAGCCCTTCATTCGGGTTGTACATAAAGGTCCACAAAATCGATACAACAACTAAAGACATGACGACTGGTGAGAAAAAAGCGGTTCGAAAAAATACCCGGAAACGGATTTTTTTGTTAATCAGCAGCGCAAGGCCCAGCGCTACGGCCAGTTGAACCGGTACAACAATCACCGAAAAATAGACTGTATTCCAAAAGGCCTGCCTGAACTCTGCATCCTGCAGAATGTATGTGAAATTTTCCAGGCCGATCCACGAGATATCGTCCGGCTTTAAAATATAAAAGTCTGTGAAGCTGTAATAAAAGGCTGCCCCCATCGGGTACAGGAGAAAGACGCCCAGAAGGATCAAAGCCGGAGCAAGAAAGAAATATCCTGTAACGGCTTCCTGAAAAGCTTGAGACTTCCTTCGTTTCTGTTTCTTCGGGGATGGTACTTTCTGCAATGGCCTGCGGGTGTGAGACGTCGTACGATCACTGGTCAGGGATTTCGCTGAGGAACTGTTCCCACTCATGGATGGTTCTCCTTTCTTAATAAAAGCTGAAACTCGATTAAAAAGGATTCAGAGCCTGATCAGGCTCTGAATATGAGGGTTATTCTTCAAAACGTTTCAATTCCCGCTTTACACGCTGGACCTGTTGTTCCACAACGCTTTCTACGTCCTCACCGAGGGCAGCGGCATGGAAAGACTGGGCAAAAGCATCGGTAAGAACCGGATACGCCGGTGTCGATGGTCGGGCATGAGCGGTTTCAATGACCTGCTCTTTCATCACACTCCATGGCCTCTCATTAAATTTATCCATACTTTCGAAAGCGGATTTTTGCGCAGGAGGCATACCGGTTGCTTCGGAAATCTTGATCGCTGCTTCTTCATTAGTCATCCACTTCATAAGTTCAGCCGCCTGCTCAGGATGTTCTGTATTGTTCGTAACCGCGTAAGCCATACTTCCCGATGGGGAAACCCTTTCATCTTTATACGGATAAGGCATCATTCCCCAGTTCAAGCCGGCGTCCTCTGCAGATACAGCAATCCACGGACCACCGAGAGCAAGGGCAGCCTTCCCTTCTTCAAACTGCATTTCACCAGGACTTTCCGTCACAACGCCTTCTTCAAACAACGACTTCACGTATTGAAGCGATTCAAGGGTTTCGGGACTATTCAAGTAACCATCCACTTCTGTGCCATCTTCAGAAATCAAGGCACCTCCGTTGGACCAGGCTAAAGGAGCCCCCATAAATGTCAGCCACTCCCCGACTCCATAATTCATGAACAGATTCAACCCGTATTGATCATCGTTCGTCAACGTCTTCGCATGATCCATCAATTCATCCCACGTCCATGCTTCTTCAAGCGATTCCGCCGGCTCAATCCCGGCTTCCTCTAAAAGGTCTTTGTTGTAGTAGAGCATAACGGACGCTTCCATGGCTCCAAGAGAATATAGCTGGTCATCGTACGTCCCCTGCTGGATGATTGAATCTACATATTGGTTCTTCGTTTCCTCATCGATGTAATCATCAATCGGCTGAATAACGCCCGCATCCGCAAAACTTGCGACATATGGACCGTCCACAGCCATCACATCCGGAAGATTTCCGGCTACGAGGGCTGCGTTTATACTGTCGCTGTACGCACTGGCTCCATCATCAATGATCACCTCTGCGTTTACGTGAATATCTTCGTGTGCCTCATTAAAGCCATCAATCAAATCGATATACGCTTTCGTTTCTTCCTCCCCGGTCTGGTGAATCCAGAAGTCCATCACGACATCTTCGTCACCCGACGCTTCGACAGTCGTTTCAACAGAACCGGTTTCGACTGTATCACTGGATGCATTTTCACCAGAACCTGCTCCGCCGTCCCCCTCACTATTCGCTGTGCTGTCACTTGAACATGCGGCCATAAACAACAGGATCAGCCCAAAAACTACGTATCCGAACCTTTTCATCCCAACATTCCTCCCTAAAAGATTAAATGCCTTCGCAAACGTTTACGTAATCGTTTACTTTATGGTGAAAAAGAGAAGGCTCTTAATAAGAACCTCTCTGTACCAACTCTGAGTCCAAGATGATTTCCTGGTGCTCTCCTTTATATCCATCAATTCTTTTTAACAACTGCTCTACGGCAGTCTTCCCTAATTCAAAAGCCGGCTGTCTGACCACGGACAGTGGTGGAGAAGTCACTTTCATCCAATCGTAGTCATCATAGCCAATGACCGCCATGTCATCAGGAATAGCTATGTTCTGCTCCTGAAGGTAAGAGACCGCCCCCATCGTCATCACGTTGTTGGCGATAAACAAAGCCGTTACACCAGCGCGGTGAAGCTTCCCGGCCAGCGAATACCCTTCCTTGAATGTAGCAGGACCTTCCTGCATATACCCTTCTTCAATAGTCAGCCCCCGCTCCCGCAGTGCCTCTTTATATCCTTCCAGACGCTCATCACTCGTCGTAATACCAAGACTTCCTGTCACAAATCCAATTCTTTCGTGACCTTTTTCAATTAAAGCCGTTACGGCTTCATACGCTCCACGACGGTTGTTTACGAGAACCCTGTCTCCTTCACCTGTACTTGGATGACGATCAATAAAAACGACAGGATAGTTACCGGAGAATTCCTCCTTGTAGTCATACTCCCTGCCGTTGACCGGGGCAATGACAAGCCCATCAATCAACTGGGTATTGAAAACCCGAATCTGATCTCTTTCCGTTTCCGCCTGTTCATTAGAATTACTAAGAATAAGATTATAGCCGTTTTCCTTTAAAACCTGCTCAATACCATTGGCTACAGACATGAAGAAAAAGTTTGACGTATCCTCTGCCACCAGAGGAACAAGAAGTCCGATCGTACTGGACTTTTGACTTCTTAAGCTGCGCGCAATCCGGTTTGGCTGATAGTTTAAATCCTTCATAGCTGCATATACTTTCTGCTTTGTTGCTTCTGCGACATACCGTGTCTCATTGATCACATGGGATACAGTCGCTGTAGAAACCTTTGCTTTACTGGCTACATCTTTAATCGAAACCATGGCTGACTCCTTCTCCCCGCGGGCAAGTAATCGTTTACGTAATCGTTTACCTTAACTAGACTATATACTCAGAAAGCGCTTACGTCAACACAATTTTCATCTTTTCTTCCTTTTTCGAACACGCCTCATCCCCTCATGCACGGAAGAAAATACGAAGTTCCGCCCCAGCGTCAGGGCAAAAAAAATGACAACTCAGCTGATTCTTTACAGACTCCTTTCACGAATTTCTATATTTTTTCCGGGAAATTGTGATCCAATGTCCACCCTCCTTCGTTAGCTGTGTAAGAAATCAATTAAAGGAGAGTGTACACATGAAACAAATGAAAAGAATCTTGATCACATTAATGGCTTTGATGCTCCTTGTCCCATCCGTAGCTATGGCCGATCACCACAAATCAGCACAGACGGAGGCGGCCGATCTAAGGTCGACGCTTGATCAACTATTGTCCGAGCACTTCGTCCTTGCTACAACGTTTATGATGAAATCGTATGAAGACGCACCAGACACTGATGAAGTATGGAACAAGCTTGATCAGAACGCACAGGATATGACCCCGGCGATCGCATCCATTTATGGAGATGAAGCAGCTGCACAGTTTGAAGAAATCTTCCGCGGACATAACGATTATTCCGATGGTTTTGTAAAAGCTGCGAAAAACGATGATCCAGAAGCCCGTAAGATGGCGGAAGAGGAAGTTGAAGAATTCACGGAAGAATTCAGTACGTTCCTTGCATCTGCAACTGAAGGAAACCTTTCCAAAGAAACAGCCAAAGAAGTCCTGAACGCGCACGAACAAGATGTTTTGAATGTTTTTGACCACTATGTAAACGAAGAGTATCAGAAATCCTATACGGCTTTCCGCGAGGGCTTCAACCGTATGTTCGACATCAGTAAGGCCCTTTCTTCTGCCATTGTAACGCAGATGCCGGATTCCTTTAATGGAACCAAAGCAGATACACCAGCAGCAGATCTGCGTTCCAACATGAATGCTCTTGCTTCTGAACACTTCGCTTTAGCCGTTCTTGAAATGCAGAAAGGCTATGACCAGGCGGAAGACTACGATTTCGTAACTTGGGCTGAGAACCAGCACACCGCTGATTTCAAAGCTGCTATCGGTTCTATTTATGGTGAAGAAGGTGCAGCCCAGTTTGAAAAGGTATGGCAGCAGGATCATATCAACGCGCAGTCTGATGTGATTACAGCAGCTCTTGAAGAAGATGAAGAAGCAAGAAAAATGGCTGAACAAAGCCTGATGGCCTTCTCTGAGGACTTCGGTGCCTTCCTTGGTACAGCAACTGAAGGAAACCTTCCACAGGAGGATGCTGTTGAAGCGGTCTGGACTCACGAGGAAGATATCCTTCAGACCTTCGATCATTACGTGAATGAAGATTATGCAGCCACTTATGACTCTTTCCGTGAAGGATATGCCTTCATGTTCGGAATTGGCGAAACACTAAGCAGCGCTGTTGTGACACAGATGCCGGATCAATTCGGCGGAGAAGTTATGCCGGAAGAAATGCCTAAAACAGGCTTTGGTGGAACAAGTGATCAAGGGATCAACACATGGATGTGGGTCGCCTTCGGAGTCATCGCCGCAGCTTCTGCCGGCTTCATCTCCATCCGCAAAGCCAAACAGTAATGCTTAACATGGAAGAAGAGCTTCTGCTCTTCTTCTTTCCTTATGATAGAGAGGTGACAGTCCATGAAGCTCGATTGGAAAATGTATTTCACAATACTTGGCCTGACCGCGCTTGTTATGGTCGCCTATGAATTCAATGCGTTCACTTTTTGGAAGGACGATTCGGATGTTGTCCGGATTGAAAATGCTACACAGGCGTCCTACCAAGAGGCGGATGTGCCGGAGGAGCAAAAAGAAGAGATTTTGGACGGCGAATTTACAGTGATTAATAAAAACGGAAATATGAGGTCCGCTGACGTTGTGAAAAACCAAAAGCAGGAAGAAACAGGGATCACTCCTGCCACCATTTCCATCCCTGCCATTGACGTAGAAGCACCTGTAGAATCAGTCGGCATTCTGGATAATGGACAGATGGGTGTACCGGAGGATCCGCAGAAAGCCGGTTGGTTTGAACCAGGTACAGAGCCCGGCAGCACAGGAAATTCTGTCATCGCCGGACACGTGGACAGCCGGACAGGACCTGCTGTTTTTTATGATTTGGATCAACTGGAAAAAGGAGACGAAATTACCGTCTCTGATGAAAACGGGGAAGAAAAGACCTATGTAGTCGAAAAGCTTGAAAGTTATCCGATGGATGATTCCCCCATTGAAACGATTTTCGGATCTTCTGATGAAAAGCGTCTCAACCTTATCACATGTACAGGTGAATTTCTCAGCAGTATCGGCGGTCACGCTGATCGTCTCGTTGTGTATTCAAAACTGAAGGAACCAACACAGAATCAGGAGGATATCCAGCCCCCTTCCAACGTGCAGATCCAGGGTACGATGGTTACCTGGCATGCGGTACGCGAAGATTATGTGGCAGGGTACCGTGTTTACCGCAGCAAGGACGGGGAAACATTCGAAAAGGTCGCCAGTATCTCCAAGCATGAACGGAAATCCTATACCGATCCCGAAGCATCCGATTACTCCTACTACGTAACGACCGTCAATGAAGAAGGTACAGAATCGAAGCCTTCCAATACAACAGGAACAAAATAAACCACGTCTTCCGGTCAGACGTGGTTTTCCGCTTGTCATAGGAAGGGACGATCTTCTGTTTAGCAGAAGATCGTCCCTTTTTTCAATTCCTCATTAGATGGGGGTGCGCAGCATGTTCATTGGTGACACCTGCGGGGCCAAAACCGTCCCCTGACAGGCAGCCACGGATAAGCGTAACGTAATCATCTACACACCATGTCTGCTGGAAGTGCATGTTCTATTTCAAATTTCCGAAGACATTTTTCACTTTAGGCACCACATCGTGACTGCCTTCTTCTGTATCTTCCATCATCATCGCCACAAGCAAATCCTGATCCTGGGTATCCCAGGCGACGAACCATCCATTCACAGGTCCCTCTTCATCCTGGGATTTCTTTAATTCCGCTGATCCTGTTTTCCCTGCGAGGGAGATTCCTTCCACAACCGGCTCGTAGGCTGTTCCGTTTTTGTTCTGTACGACCGCTGTCAGATCATCACGGATCAAAGCCGCTGTTTCTCCGCTGATGACCTCTTCTTTCCAGACCTCAGATTCTTCCTCATTCACCAGAAGCTGCGGTTTGATCAGTGTCCCATCGGTAATGAACGGCGTGTAGGCAGCAGCCAGATGGACAGCGCTCATCTGCACCTGCCCCTGCCCATAGGCGGTTGCCGCAAGCAGCGATTCACTTTCAACTGTATCTTCGTTCATCAACTGGGAAGCTTCTATCGGATACGCAAACGGCAGATCCTCACCAAAACCAAATCCTGCTGCTTCCTCCAGGAAAGAATCTCCGCCGATATCCACGATCTGACGGGCGAAATAAATGTTATCCGACCGCATCAGTGCATCGCGGAGATTCACCTGACTGTCTGCTGCTGCCCCGGATACACGGGTAACGGAATAGCCGGCATCCGCCTCATACGTTTCTCCGGATATCGACAGCTCCTCTTCCGGATTAATCGTTCCTGTTTCCAATCCAACCGCTGCGGTGATCGGCTTAAACGTGGATCCCGGAGAATACGTTCTCGAAAACTTGTTCAAGGTCACTTCTTCCCCTCCAAGCCCTAAAGAAAGAGCTGTCGGGTTGTAGGAAGGCGTACTGACAAGGGCCTCCACACTTCCGGTCTCAGGATGAATCGCGGCCGCTGTTCCGGATTCGTCTTTCAATTGTTCATATACTTCCGTCTGGACATCCGATGAAATGGTCAGCGTGACGTCTTCCCCGTCCTTCGCTTTCTGTTCTGCGAGCACTTCTTTTGTTTCATTTTCCTCATCGGCAATATACACACGCCAGCCCGGTTCGCCCCGAAGCTGCTCCTCCATGACAAGCTCTAAACCGGATTTCCCGATGTTATCGCTCGTACTGTAGCCTTTTCCTTCGCGCTCTTCAAGCTCTTCAGCCGTGATACTACCCATATAGCCGGTCAAATGCGCGGCCGCTTCCCCTAAAGGATAAACACGTGCTTCTTTTCCATCATTGATCATGTAGCCAGCTGGCAGATCTTCAAATGCTGTCAGCCTCTCCTCATCATCTTCCGGAATCATCGCAAGCGGCACGAATACATCGTCCTTCACCCAGGACTGCTCCAGTTTCTGATCGATTTGTTCAACGGAGAGTTTGAGAATGTCCGCAAGCCCTTCCTTCAACTCTTCTTCCTCTTCCATCTTCCCTGGTACGATACCAACTTCCTTCACCGGACCTTTGACAGCCAGACCTTGACCGTCGCGGTCGAAAATCTCTCCGCGTTCAGAATCCAGCCGGGTGATCCTCACTGTATCGCCTTCCACCATCTGAGGGAAAATAAGGTCCGGGTGCCATTCCACCGCCCAGCGATCTTCCTCGTCGTTTTCCTCATAGACAAGTCCCGCCTGATGGCTGAATTCAATCGCACCGGCTCTTGAATCTACCGAAGCCGTATATTCATAGGCAGGTGGATCCTCTTGATCATAGCTTTCCCCCTCTTCGGGAAGATCGTATGTAATCGATATCTCCTCCGCGCCGATCCCTTCATAAATATCTTCATACCGGCTGATAAAATCCTCTTTCGTGATGGATTCCTTCGATGATTCACTTAAGTGACTGTACATCGTCTCATACTCTTTCTTTTCCCATGCGTCCATGTACGCGGAAAACGTATCCTGCGGCTCCGGCTGACTGCTGCAGGCAGAAAGCGCGGCCGTGATCAGGAGGACGAACAGGATCATCCATTTCTTCATCAAATCTCCCCTTATTTTTCTGTAATCAGACAAATTTTTCTATTTTCCATTATACCAGAGACAAGCCTTGGAAAAAGAAAAACGCCCGGTGTTCAGTTCACCAGTAAAGGAGCGTTCGGTGGTGAGGGCTGTGGGAACAGCACCCACCGACAAGCGGAACGTGATTACCAGAACGACGAAGCAGCTCCACCATTAAAAAACAAAAAAAGACGACCGATTGAATCGATCGTCTCCAGCTTCACCTATTAAATTCAATGATGTTTCCATCGGGATCCGTGATGTACACTTGATGCCATTCCGTTTTATTGACCGGCTTGTTCAGCATCTCCACTCCGTGCTTTTCCATTCTTTCGATAAACGCCTCAACATCACGGACTCTGACCGCAAAATGTCCGTCTCTGGAATCAATCTCTGTTGTACCACGGAGCGTTTTCCCTTCTTCATAAGCAATCAAGTGAATCTGTGTCGCTCCTACCTGATACCACGCGCCTGGAAAATCGAAATCGGGACGGTCGGGGCTTTCTTCAAATCCGAGCACTCCGCCATAAAAATGTTTGGCTTGTTCTATATCCGACACAATGACAGATACGTGGTGCAGTGATTCATACATGTACAGGTCCCCTTTCAAAAGTTACTCTGATATCAGTGTAATCCAATCGACCAGACTATTCCACTTTACGCTTCGCTTCATAAGCTTCTATAGGCTTATCTTTCTGACGGACGTTGGTCAGCCAGGCTTGATCGGCGTCGATCATTTTCTTCGCTGCGTAAATCAGAATGAACTGGATGACGATAATCGGCAGACCCATAAGACCTGATACGACATTCAATGGGGCCAGACCGCCGATCCTCATTAGAATCAGGGCAAAAGCAGTAATCACAGCCGCAATGATAATACGAAGCATCTTCGGCGGCTCAAAACGGCTCATATCCCGCGTACTTGTATAGGCGGCAATTGTATAAGTCGTGGAATCGAGGGTCGTCGTCAAGAAAATCAGGGCGACAATCATAAAGATGACAATGGCGATTTCCCCGAAAGGAAGCGTATTTAAAATCTCCGGTATCGCTGCCATACGTGCTTCTTCTTCCACGAAGTTCAAAATATCAAGATTTCCAGTCAGGTAGCGGTGGACACCAAGACCGCCAAGCACCCCTGTCGCCAGCCAGGAAAGCAGCGTTGGAGCGAGCAGGTACGTGAGAATCATCTCCTTGATCGTCCGACCCTGTGAAATTTTTGCTGCAAACACACTGTGCAGCATGGCCCAGGTCGCACTGTAGGCGAACCAGAAAATCGTGTTGCTTTGAATATGCGAGGTTTCCCCCTGATAGACCGATTCTGTGTTCAAGGAAAAGTCCAGGTAGTTGCTCAAGAGCACTGATACACTATCTGTGAAGTAGTTCAGGATGAAAACACCGGGGCCCCCGACGAGAATAAACAGCGCTAAGAACCCGGCAATATACATGTTCCATGTACTTAACCGTTTGATCCCTTTTTCGATGCCGAGATACGCACTGAGGGAAAATAAAAAGACCCAGACGATGGTAACGATGATCGTCAGCGTGAAATTCACCTGGATGCCGAGCAGATGAGAAAGGTTCTGCGTAATGATCGGCGCCCCCAGTCCAAGCGTGACAGCTGCTCCGGAAAGAATACTGATTAAAAACAACACATCCAGCAGCCGGCCTCCGATACCGTCTGTGAACTTATCTCCGAACAAAATCCGGCAGGCCTCTGAAATTCTCATCAGCGGACGTTTTTTTACGTGCAGTATGTATCCCATGGCTGGTGCTATCATGACAAAAATAGCGAACACTTGAAACCCCCATAAAAACATACTGTAGGCGTTCCCCCACAGCAGGGCTTCCACAGAACCAGCCTCTACTCCGGCCGGCGGGTCGTTGGCGACAGACGTCCACTGGAGCATCCCCGTCCGCATGATCGTCGATCCGACACCCATCGCGACCAGAATGGACGCGTACTCAAAAAGGGTGAACCTCGGCTTCTCCTCCGGATTCCCAAGA
This sequence comes from Halobacillus sp. ABH2_015, assembly GCF_056158945.1. NCBI lineage: Bacteria > Bacillati > Bacillota > Bacilli > Caryophanales > Bacillaceae > Halobacillus > Halobacillus sp. ABH2_015. Next base: position 320,044 of record NZ_JBSWUG010000002.1, on the reverse strand, counting down.
ACCACTTTTCCGTATTTGGAAAATGCCAGGTAAAGACCTGCGGCGACCAGTAAAATGCCATACCATAAGTATCCCCAGCTGAATGATGCCACAATCGAATCAAAGACCGTATTCATAAGTTCCAACGACTGTGATTCATACAGAGCGAAAGGGATACTGATGGCCGCCATCAGCAAAAGTGATGGAATGAATATTTTGTAATCAATCATGTTTTTATTCATGCTATCTCCTCCCAATTTCTGCATACCCGCTGAAAAACGAATTATAACGATATTTTTCTAATAAAATATTTCCAACGAATCATTCCCCCTTTTCTTTCTTCGCTGTTCCGTTTACAGGATAGGTATGGAAGAACAAAAAAACCCGCCGGATCATCCGGCAGGCTTCAGCGGAACCATTCCACAATTCCGATCATGCTGAGCAGTCCAAGGAGAAATGAGAATGTAGCTAGACGCTCATAACCATGACCGTGGGTTTCCGGAATCAACTCCTTATAAACGATGAACAACATCGCACCAGCAGCAAAGGCGAGCCCGTAAGGAACGAGGAACAAAGAGATATGAACCACGTAAAACCCGATAAAACTGGAGACGCATTCGATCCCACCAGTAAGGAGCGCCATGAAGATGGCTGTTCTTTTGGGAACGTGTTGATGAAGCAGAAACAAAGCCACAAGGAAACCCTCCGGTGCGTTCTGCATGCCCATGGAAAAAGCGACGACCATTCCGAGATGCTCGACTTGACTGGCCAGGCTGGCACCGACCGACAAGCCTTCCGGAATGTTATGGAGAGTCATCGCCGCGACAAGCATCAGTGACTGGTGCGGCAGCCCGGGAGATTTTCTCGTATGATCCATATCTACATGTGGAAGTAGATACTCAAGCAGGTTCAAAATGAGCGCGCCTCCGAGTACACCAATACAAAGCACCGTTACATTGGTCAGCTTCAAAGAGGCCGGAATAAGGCCATAGGTGGATGCTGCCATCATCACACCAGCGGTATAGGCGAGAATGCTGTCCATTTTCCGATGGGATACCCGGCGGATCAGCAGGACCGGGAGGGCTCCCGCTCCCGTAGCCATAGCTGACAGGATCATAATCATCAGCGTCCCCTCCAACAGCTCCGCCTCCTTCCATCCATTGTTCTCTAGTATATGTACAGGCCGTTGGAAAAGAACGTTCTATATCAGTATAGCAATCTACTTTTCCCTGACCGCTGCTAACCTATTTTTTTAGTCTGCCGGCATCTGTCCATGCGAACCATCCCTGGAGGACATATAGTAGTAGGGAGTCAGAAGAACCTGTCTCATAGACACCCTTTTTGACTCGGACTCTCAAAGATGACATATGCCTTGGTATCAGAGAGAAATTTCCTCCAGGGCGGCGGCCTGAATCCCGGACATTTCCCCACCACCGTTCGATACGAACAGGCGTCATTCCTCCACCTTCCATCATTGTAGAGAGCACCTTGAACGTGACCATTGAAAAGAGGGTTCCTTCCTGCGGAACCCTCTTTCTTTTTGTTTATCCAGTCAATATTCCCAGACATCCAGACGTTTGAACTGCTGCTGGTAAAGAAACAGCCCCCCATGAAAAACCCCTTGAACGTGAAGGTCACCTTTTCCTGAATCTTCCTGGTGAACCAGGAAGGATACGTTCTCCAGCTCCTTTTCCACCGGAGATGGATACGTTTGATAGATTTCCTTATGCATTTCCGCGCTTTTCGCTGTGTATTCCTTTTCCGAATGGGAAGGGAGTTCAGGAGTGATCATCCCCCCCACTTCCACCGTTTCCTCAAAGGGAATCCGCTTACAGATCCGCTTCAAATCCCCCTGTTCCTGATAATCCACGGATACAGTAAAACACCCGCGCAAAAAGAGAAACGGGTACATAGGAACTGAGATGCGCATATCATGGACGGACCATTCCGTCTTTATAATGTCCCCGGGATGGCAAGGAACAGGAACACTTTCCCGGATTTCCCATTCCAATGGGACATGAGCCAGAAGAACAGGCATTTTCACCGTTTTTTCTATGCTCTGGTCTTTCCATGAATCCGACGAACCATCATGACAGACTGGACAGCTTGAAGAAGAGGATGAAGAAGAACTGGAAGAGGATTCACAGGCAAATAAATCATCGATCCCACTGCCTGAAAAGGGATCTTCGCAGCTTTCGTCCTCTATAACAGAGGAACCAGAACGGTGGTCTTCCACAGAACGCCGTTCTACAGCCTTCTCCCTTTCATCGGCATCAGAAGATTCTGTGAGCTGCGACATGGCTTTTTGAGAAAAGTAATGACTCTTGAACTCATTGGAGGATTCAGCCATGGCAGAGGCAATATCTCCGAGAATGAGGTAGTCATCTTCAGCTTTAGAAACGAAGGACGCTTCTGCAGAATCCTCCGACTCTTCCAGAAGCGCAGCTATTTCAGAAAGCACACCTTCCTCCTCTACCGGCTCTGGCCTATCATCAAAGAACCCTCCGCTGGATTCATCAAGCATCGAAGAAATTTCAGCGGCAAGGGACGACTTTCGTTTTCTTATTTCACCTTCATTCATCGGTGTGCGGGTATTGTTTTCCACAGCCTTCTCCTCTTCCTCCGGTTTAAACAAGGCCATTTCCTCCTCTTCAATGGCAGAGGAAGGCATAAACAACGGGCCGCCGTCCCTCGTTTCCTCTTCCCACTCCGACAGATGACCGCCCAGGAAACTTCCACGATCCTTAGGATTGACCCAGTGTGTCTGTTGAAAAGTAATGACATCACGTTTCATAGATATGAATGGACGCCTCCCTTCCTCCCTCTGTTCCTATGAATCAATCATCGTTGCTTGTCGATGCGACACGAATCTGCTGTTTCTGCAGGACGTTCACGCAGATATCCAGCACCATCTTCTCCTCTATCTTTGTGAAATATCCTTCATGAAAAGGGGCTTTCCCTGGAAGAGGCATGCGGTCCACTGCTTCATCCCACTCCACAATCCGGCTCGACAACAGTTCACAGTAAGGCAGTTCATTATAAAATTGACTGCTTTCCTGATGATACTGGGAGATATCACTGCTGATATGCTGGTCTTTTTCCGGAAATCCCTCCGGTAAAGACTTTGAGCGGACAAAATCAAATTCCTCCCGTGTATTGTTCTTCGGCATCACCGGCATGGAAAGAAATTCGTGAATTTCCGTCACCTGTTCGAACGGAACATCCACTGTAAAAGAATGAAGGTCGGAAGCAACACTCTTATCCGTCGGCATTTCAATTTCACTGCACGGGCTGGCATATTGGATATTTTTTCGTACGAATCCTTTAATAAACAGTTTTTTAGATGGAAGCAGCAGGCGGCATTGGGTTAAGTGCACGCGCTTCTTAATATCTTTGATCTCAAGCACCGGCTCTGGAAAAGTGATGGTTTCACTGACATGAATCTGAAGCTTCAGTTCTGCGAGTACGACAGGAACCTTCGTCACAATCTTGCCGATACTTACATGCGGTTTCCTTTCACAGTGAAGCTCCAATCCGTCCTCTTCGTTAAACACACCTGTCATTTGTCTGCCCCCTAATCAAAATATACCCACATCGTATGTAGCTGCCCTTCCTGTGTCTGGGCTCTTATCATGGTTTCAAGACATTGGCGGCACAGCAAAAAAAGATGACAGCCCTGATGGACTGTCATCTTTTTCAATTATAGAGCGTCTACGCGCACCTGTTGGTTTTGAAGCACTTTAATGGTGAATCGCACCTGCATTTTTTCTACAATATGGCGGAAGTACGCTTCATCAACCGGGCTGTCGCCAAACGATCCACGATCTGTTGCTTCGTCCCACTCAAGAATCTGACTGGAAACAAGCTCACAGAATGGCAGCTGGTTGTAACCTTGGAAACTTTCCTGATGGAACTGGGAAAGGTCACTGGACAGATACTGGTCTTTTTCCGGATATCCCTTACCAAGGTCCTGCGCTCTGAAGAAGTCATATTCGTCTCTACGGTTGCGAACAGGCAGTTGAGCTGGTGAATCCAATTCGATGGTAGTCATGCACTCAAACGGCACTTTCACAGTAAGGGACTTGATTTCAGATGATACACATTCACCCTCTGTATCATGACAAGGTGTCGCGTATTGAATGTTTTTACGGACATACCCTTTCAGGAACAATGGGAACGGACCTGCTGAAAACTGATCATCATCTCCTGCGGACGTACGCGTAAGCAGACGGCACTGGGTAATGATGACACGCTTTTTAATATCTTTGATTTCAAGTACCGGGTGTGGGAAGGAAATGTTAGCGACGAGGTTAGTCGTAACATTGTAGGCTCCCAGTTCAACCGGAATTCGGACGATACGCTCTCCGCTTGGAGTGATCGCAGTATCCGCACTTGAATTTGTACACTGTTCAATAGAAGCTGATTCATTCAGGTTGACACAGTGACGGTCATTTTTTCTCATGATGTTTTCCTCCTTTATAGTAACCTCACTGTAGTCTATGCTCTATGATTTCGAAGGCATGGTCACTTGCATTAGTATAATCGTGGAACTTTTAAGACAAGTTCCTGTAAAAGATTTATAGAAACGGTCCGCCCAAATCTACCAGAGGCACCTGGGGGAGTACTGGCACAGCCTGGAAAGCTGCGCATATGCTTTAACGTCAGGAGGTAGAAAATGAAAAACGAGCATATTTTCTCTGTAGATATCGGGAACAGCTGGTATAAGATTCTCGCATCAGATGACGGTGGTTTCATGGATTATCAAATCCCGAACGCCGTCGCTTTGTTTGATGAAGAGTTTTATGAAATGCCGTATGACGAGGAAGATGTGGATTATGAAGAAAACATGATTGTGGAAATCAAGAGCCCGGCTATCCAGGACCGACGGAACATTTACTACATCGGCAAGTCAGCGGTGAAACAGAGAAATGTCAGCCTGACTTCTTTTAACAATCAAAAGGTTGATGAAGAACGGACGTACATTCTTCTTTTTGCTGCTGCTGCTTACCACGCCCTGCTCGGCAGTGGTTCAGAAAAGGATGTCGAGTACACGATCGATCAACTGGCGGTTTCCCTGCCGACCACCCAGTACAAGCGGCGGAAAGATACGTTGAAAAACCGCCTCACCGGTACGCATACAATCATTTTCCATAAAGTGCCCGGGATCCGCGAACCGAAAGAAGCCGTGGTAACCCTTCATATTGAGGATGTCATCGTCGGCGCGGAAGGCGCCCTCGCCTATCTGGCTCTTACCCGTGATCCCGAAACGCTCGCCGTCTCCGATGAATCACTCGTGAAAGAATCGGAGCGGGGCGTCATCATTGGAGACCTCGGAGGAGATTCCGTCGACTTTGTCGGTATCAAACATAATAAACCGGTAGCTTCTGTGGAGGGGGAGCCGTTCGGCATCAACCCTTTTCTCGATACCATCATACAAAAAGTAAGCCAGAATGAGCTGTACAGCTTCAACTCCAGATCAGAACTGGAAGAAAAACTGGCACGCGGCCAGTCGGAATGGTATGTAGAACCTTTTGCAGGCGTGAAAAAGGATATCAGCCGCTACATTCTCCCGCAGCTGCGATTGATGGCTGGAAAATACTTGGAGCATTTCGACCGCGTCCGTTCAAGTTCACACGAAATCAAGGGAGCGGCCCGCTACATCGCCGTCGGAGGCGCAGCGCAGATTGCCGAGCGTCAGATTCGTGAAGCTGCTGTGTCCTGGAGTGAAAAAGGACGTCCGATCGAATTGACATTCCCGGAGGAAATGGCCAAATTGAACGTACGGGGGCTGATGATTCTTGCTAAAATGCAGCTCTTCAGTAAAAAACAGACCGCTGACAGGTCATAAGGGCGAGAAGGTGAAACGATGCCACACACCTACCGTGATTACTTCAACGAAACCGTTGTCACCATACCTGAGAAATATATAGACGTCAGGACCGGACACGCGCAGGCTGTCGACGCGGATGTGATGAAAGAACTGGCCTACCACGCGGAAAACAATACGCTCCAGCACTTCCTTCTTTCTGCCCTGCACCAGTACTTATCCGCACCGGCAGCAGGACGCACCTCTGGAGGAGACCCTGTACTCGAAGAGCTCCGCACCATCAAAGAAATGCTCACCAAAGGCGCCTTCCCATCCGGCGCATCAAGCATAACAAGCGTCCCGCCCCTTGCTGGTTCTGCTTTCATCGATCAAAAAGAAATCGAAGACATGTTGGAAGCTTTCGGAGGCTGAATCAGAAAAGCCGGCTGCGGCCGGCTTTTTTGATGGAGTCGATTCAAAGCGACACTCTGTAGGAATCTTTTTTTCAGCTTAATGAAGGCGGACAGCCGGGAGACAGGTCACCGCACAAAAGCAGGATAAATCCACAGTGATGCAGATGCCCGTACCTGCCAGATCACGAACTTCTTTTCCATCAATCTGGCTGCATGCCGAGTGTTTCTGTTTTGAATCATTCTTCCAATCCGACTTAAATACAAGCAGTTCCAGGACCGCACACCCATCATGGACATCTTTCACTTTGAAGAGGTACGTATGGACACACTTGAAGGTTTCTTTTTTTGCATGACACGAATACGTTGCCACGCCTGTTCCCTTGAAGGGATCACAGCCGCAGTAAAGAATGACCGGCACGGTATTCTTTTTCTTTACTTTATGATCCCCGAGCAGAGAATCAATGGACTGCTGGCATGACGTGTGGCAGCTGTCTTCTTCCACTCTGTCCTGAGCATAAACAATCGCCTCCAGTACATCTTCCACACAGCTTTTGTAATGCTTTATTTTTTTGGATTTTCCACAGGGGTCCTTATGTTTATGGTCATAACTGTAACTTGAGCTTTCATAATCATAACTCATCGTTTTCACTCCTTATTCATTCAGTCCTGATAGTATACGCCGCACATCCCATTCTGTTTGATATGTGCGCCCATGCTGTCCTGAATAACTTTCTCCGGAATTTTAAATAAAATTGTTTATTTTCCAAATGTTTGCTATATTGAAAGAGAAAATTGAATAGCGTTGTAGATACAGGTTCCTTTTCTTTCACAGAAGAGGATTAATAGGGAAACCGGTGAAAATCCGGTGCTGTCCCGCAACTGTAAATGGGAGTGTTCCGTACATACCACTGTCTTCACAAACGAAGATGGGAAGGTTTCGGACTGCGATGACCATGAGCCAGGAGACCTGCCTGTATCAGCAGACATCAAAACCTACGAGGATAGGAGGTGTTAAGTGCGGTCAGATGGTTTCCATATGGGCAGTTTTCTGCCTGTTTGTTTACTTTTCAATACGTATACTTAACAACTTCTAAAAGGAAGTTGTTTTTTTATGGTCAATATTTTGTAAGGGATGAGGTGCATGCCTGTTGGCGTCGCTAAAAGAAGATTTTTTGAACCACTTGAGATCCGGTATCATGCTTTATGTTTGTAGTGGCACGCCACACACACTGGAGGATATGTATGAAGCTCTTCAGGATGGCCTGACGGATAAGGACAACGATCTTGTGCATTTGGAGGAAGCTTACCAACAGGTACTTCAGGAAATGACCGGCTGATCTCACGTTTTTTGTAAGCGTTTACTCAATTAAAGGAGGAACCACATGGATAAAACGACGACGTTTCACCCCGGATTGAACGGGGTGATTGCTGCGGAAACGAAACTTTCCTACCTGGATGTAGAAGCGGAGGAAATCGTCATCCGCGGCTATGATCTGATTGAGCTGGCTGAAAAACAGCAGTACATCGACTTGATTCAACTTCTTCTGAAAGGCCGTCTCCCTGCCCGACCGGAACAGCAGGAACTTGAGAAAACCTTAAAATTAGAAGCCCCTCTTTCCGGCAGTTTGGTTCAACTATTAGCTAAGCTCCCTAAAGACACTCATCCTATGGACGCCTTACGGACGGGAATCTCAGCTCTGGCCGGGTACGATAAAAACCTCGGTGAGCGAAAAAACCTGGAACAGACGATCCTGCGTCTGCTGGCGAAAATTCCAGTGATGACAGCCGGCAGCTACCGCCTCCTACAGGAGAAAAGCATCCTGGAACCTGACCCGGACCTTTCCTACAGTGCGAACTTTTTGTATATGCTGACTGGCCGGGTTCCGGATGAGCAGGAAGCGTCGATTTTCGACCAATCCTTAATGGTGTACAGCGAACATGAAATGCCGAATTCCACGTTCACCGCCCGTGTCATTGCTTCCACCAATTCGGATGTATATGGAGCCCTCACAGGAGCTGTCGCTTCTCTTAAGGGGAACCTTCACGGCGGAGCCAATGAAGCCGTCATGCACATGCTGCTTGAAGGTGGATCTGTCGAAGGTTTTCGGCGGCTGCTGTTGGAAAAGCTCGCCTGCAAGGAGAAAGTGATGGGCTTCGGCCACCGGGTGTATATGAAAAAAATGGATCCCCGCGCCTCCTTGATGAAAGAAGCTCTGCGGAAGCTGGCAGCTGTAAAAAACAGAGAAGACCTTCTTGAGTGCTGTGAAGCAGGAGAAGAGTTAATGAAGGAAGAAAAAGGATTGTATCCGAATCTGGATTATTATGCCGCTCCTGTCTATTATCTGCTCGGCATCCCGATTGATTTGTATACACCGATTTTCTTTTCCGCACGCACGCTCGGCATCTGTGCTCACGTGGCCGAACAATATACGGATAACAAATTGTTCCGCCCACGGGTTCATTACACAGGACCACGGGGACTGCACCCTTAAAGAGCAGCCCCCTCCCTCATCAAATATTTCAAGCAAAGGTGGAGATGGAAGATGAATGAAACGCAAGTGCAGCAGACTGGGGCCGATCCAGTGCTAAGAGAAATTGCTTCCTATGCGGTGCACGGGGAAATTACAAGTGAAGAGGCGATGGAAACGGCTCAATACGTTTTAATGGATACGCTCGGGTGCGGATTTTTAGCGCTCCGTTATCCGGAATGCACGAAACATCTGGGACCGATCGTTCCTGGAACGATTGTGCCTGACGGGGCACGGGTTCCGGGGACATCCTATGTCCTCGACCCTGTCCATGCCGCGTTTAACATCGGCTGCATGATCCGGTGGCTCGACTACAACGACACATGGCTTGCAGCAGAATGGGGACACCCTTCCGATAACATCGGAGGCATCCTTGCTGCGGCCGATTATATCAGCCGGACACGCCTCCGTTCGGGACAGGAACCGATGACGATGCATGAAGTCCTCGAATACATCGTGAAGGCGCATGAAATTCAGGGAATTCTTGCCCTCGATAACAGCCTGAACCGGGAGGGGCTTGACCATGTGCTCTTCGTAAAAGTAGCGACAACAGCTGTCGTGACCGCTATGCTCGGCGGAAAAAAGGAAGACGTTACAAACGCTGTATCCCAGGCGTGGATTGATAACTCCAGTTTACGTACTTACCGGCATGCCCCGAACACCGGGTCAAGAAAATCATGGGCCGCCGGAGACGCCACAAGCCGCGGTGTGCGCCTGGCATTGATGACGATGAAAGGTGAAATGGGTTATCCTACCGCCCTTTCTGCTGACGGATGGGGATTTCAAGACGTTCTGTTCAGCGGAAAAGAATTGACTCTTTCACGTTCCTTCGGTTCTTACGTTATGGAGAATATCCTATTTAAAATCTCCTTCCCTGCTGAATTTCACGCTCAGACGGCAGCGGAAGCCGCGATCCATCTGCACAGTCAGGTAAAGGATAAACTGGACGAAATAGAAAAAATTACAATTACCACCCATGAGTCAGCCATCCGGATCATTGATAAAAAGGGGCCGCTCCACAATCCGGCGGACCGGGATCACTGCCTCCAGTACATTACCGCCATCGGACTCCTGTACGGCGAATTGAACGCCGATCATTACGAAGATGAGACCGCCCGGAACCCGGCGATCGATAAACTGAGAGATTTGATGGAAACCATCGAGGAGGAGGCCTATACCCGGGACTACCTTGATCCTGACAAACGTTCCATCGCCAATGCCGTCCAAGTATTTTTCTCAGATGGGACTTCCACAGACCCGGTTGCTGTGGAATACCCGATAGGTCACCGCAGACGCCGGGACGAAGGCCTTCCATTATTATTGAACAAGTTTCAAAACAATGTAAAAACCCGTTTTTCATTCAAACAGACGAATAAAATATTGAACCTGTGCGAAGATTACGAAGCTCTGACCAGGACGACGGTCCCGCAGTTTATGGACGAATTCCAATTGTGATGAAGGAGGAATGACCGATGACATGGCTCGTACAGACCGCCTCAACACAGAAAGAACGTGCTCAAGTATTTAAACATTTAATGAAAAGCGGGAACCTGTTGAAAATCCCCGGCGCCCATGATGGAATGAGTGCCAAAATCGCGAAGGACCTTGGTTTCCAGGCCCTCTACTTATCCGGAGCCGCTTATACAGCCAGTCAGGCGCTTCCGGATCTCGGTCTTATTTATTCCAATGAAATGGCTGAGAAAGCCCGGGAAATCGTCCGGGCTTCCGACCTTCCACTTCTTGTTGATATCGATACGGGGTATGGAGGCGTGCTGAACGTGGCAAGAGCAGCGAAGGAGATGGTGGAATCTGGAGCCGCCGCTGTCCAGATTGAAGATCAGCTCATGCCTAAAAAGTGCGGCCACCTAAACGGAAAGCAATTGATCCCCCAGGAAGAAATGATGCAGAAAATCCAGGCCATCAAAGAAGCCGCTCCCGATTTAATTGTTGTGGCCAGGACGGATGCCAAAGCGGTCGAAGGAATCGATCAAGCAATCAACCGGGCCCAGTCTTATATAGAAGCCGGAGCAGACGCCATCTTCCCGGAAGCTTTCATAAGCGAAGAGGATTTCAAACGGGCCTCTTCTAATCTGAATGCTCCTATTCTCGCCAATATGACGGAGTTCGGACGGACCCCCTACTACACAGATGAGCAGTTTGCCTCCTTCGGTGCGGACATGGTCATTTATCCAGTTACTTCCCTGCGCGCGGCAGCGAAAGCCTATGAACGGGTCTTCTCTGAAATTATGGAAAAAGGTACGCAGGAGGAGAAGCTTCAGGATATGCAGACGAGACAGGAACTCTATGAAACCATTGATTATTATGACTACGAAGCCTTAGATGAAAAAGTAGCGAAAACCATCCTCCCGGAAATCGACAGCAGAAACAAATAACTCATCCATGGATTTAAACAAGTGTTCCATATCATGTAAGACCTGTCCGGTGTTGAACATTTGACCCGGGGACAGGTTTTACATTCACCCCTTAACCGCATCCACCACTTTAAGCTGGTTATCATGAACATTTCCTTTTAAAAAAGCTCTGTTAAAGTCTGTTGTTGTTAATTTAAATGATTACTAAATCGTCTCCGTCTGGAATTAGGGTCCGGTCCGTTGTTTACTCAGAGAATGGGATGGCAGGGAAAACCGTCCGCTTTCCGCGGGGAACGATGAGCCTCCTCGAACTTCGTTCTCCGGGGTCTCACCTTGTTCCTTTTTCCCGCAGGAGTCTACCTGTTTTCCCTGCCATCCCTTTCGTAGTGGTGTAACGGACTTCGGTTATATCCTTTCTAACTACCCTTCTTTGAAGAGGCGGCCTTGGGAATGGCGAGACTCCTGTGGGATGAAGGTACATCGTGAGACCCCGGAAGGCGCAGCCTGAGGAGGCTCACGGTACCCCACGGAAAGGGAGTCATTCCCAAGGCCGCCTCATACAAACCCCATGAGAGAAAGGGGTGATTGGAGCTCACATGTTAAATAACAAGACCAAGCAATAACAAAGCCTTTAAAAAAGAAACGGGGTTTCCTCCCGGACCGGTCCATTAATGTGACGACCGGCCACTTTAGTCAAAAAGTCCGTCTTCCGGCGGACTCTGCCTCTTTTTAAGGAGAAGAATGTAGTTTTAGCTTCAAACCTCCTGATCTTTTCTTTTATACTTAGAGGAAGTACAGAAAGAAAGGATAGGAAGCTATTGATGTTATACATATGGAAAATCGAAGAAATCATCCAGCAGACGATCAGCGACCATCAGCTCGATATCAACTGGGCCGCGGACAATCAATTGAAGGCTCCGATGAGCTTTAACGTCTCCAACAATACACTGACCTTTAATTACCTTGAGGTAAACGGCTTCATGAGCAAAGCCCATCTGGGCATCGCAAAGGAATCTTATGTACAGCTGATGGTTTGTCATGAACTGGGGTATTACCTTACGTTCAAAAAGCATAAGCACGACCTCCGCACACTCATGTACGGGGAAGACGAAGAAATTGCCGCATTGAAAGCGACGATTGAAACGAACGCCTGGGATTACGGACGGACGCTCGTGCCTGAGTCATTGAAGGAGGCGTACGATCAGCTCCGCCGGCAGAACGAACAGCTCCTCCGGGGACTTTGATTGAATCCATCCATTGGAACTATTCTTTCAGCCGTTTTTAAGGATTATAATAAAATCATCGTGTCGGAATAAAGTTCTTTTCCTATTTTTCTCATCTTTTTAGAGGATTTTTACTTTTTTTGGAGAAATAGTAAACTATAATACTTTGACTGTCACTGCTCTCATTGATTAGGCTTATAAAAAGGATGGTGGATGGTTTGTTCAAGAATCGTATATTCAAGAATATTCTATTCCAATGGATGCCGCATAAGGAACAGAGTGTTTGCGAGCGTAAACTCGTCAAGGCGATCAAGCGCTTGAAAATTGAAGATTTTCATTTCAACTGGGATCGGAACAGCTGTTTTATTGAGTTTTCCTACCAAGGAGAAGTGTACAGACTGGAACATTCGGTGGACAAAGCTAAGGAACGCGGGATTATCTTAAGAAATGGCCTGGACTGTCTGAATGAATTGACCCAGTCTCTGGAAGATCTTGGTGTCATCATCGACCGCGGCATGTACAATTTCGAAACGTGGATCATCGGAATGAGGCAGCCGAAAGCAGGAATATCCGCTGCAGAGTATGAAGAGGAGTTTCATATCCGGTATAAATCATCCGCTCCTAAAGCCCCTTCAGAATTCGCACGCCCTGAGGATGCCGCCGCATTCCGTGAGCCTTTACCTGAATACAACGATCAGGAAAAAAGCTATCAGCGATTTTAAAACAAAGAAAGCCTGAAGGTATCCCCTTCAGGCTTTCTTCATGAATTCTCCCCCCACACAGACACTTCCCTTTCCTTCACATATAGTAGAAAAATAAGGAGGTGTTGATCATGGGGGTCAATACAGGATGCAGCGCAGAATTCTGGGGGGCACTTCAAAATATCCCTCAATGGCCGGAAGCCTATTCCATATGCGACCGTGTGAATACCGTTTTCGATGTCTGCATTTACAAAGATAACCTCAACCTTTTATTCGCTCTCAATCTTCCCATCCCTTCCACCCCGACACAGGAACTGGCTCTGGAAGGAACAGCCGCTCTTCTCAATGCCGCACATCCACTCGTGAACTATCCACTTACCGAAGATGAAGTCATTGCGATTTTCCAGGAAGCTGTTGAAACAGAAAGCTATGAAGAAGCCATCAGCCTGTTCGCTGCCTACAACAACCTCTACTGTCCATTGTCATAAACCAACAGTTTGGACCCATCCCCTGAGTTTCAGGGGTTTTTTTATCATGCGGGTCCGGGAAAGGAACGTATCACATGAAGACGAGCAAGTGGAGAAAATATCAATGGATGAAGCAGTCCGATGACCTCCGCCCTTTTCTGCCGGAAACGAAACGACTCACCCCCGATACAATGGTGAATATGGTGAAGAGACATAAACAGGTCATTTTAAAGCCTGCGCGCGGATATAAAGGCCGGGGGGTCATCCAGCTGTCCGATTTAGGGAACGATTCCTTTGAATGGCACGTGAATCATAAAAAAATCCGGTCCTCCCGTTTATCCGGACTTTATGAGCATTTTACCAACACGTACAGCACCGGACGTTACTTGATCCAGCAGAAAATCTCCCTCGCTGAAATCGACGGATGTCCGTTCGATTTCCGGGTTATGGTCCAGAGGAAATCAGCGCAGACCGACTGGCATGTAACAGGAAAGCTCGCCAGGGTCGCAGCCGCCCCTTTTATCGCCACCAACTATACAAAACAAATGCTGCCTGCGGAACAAGCCGCATCTGCGGTCATTGGAAAAGCAGCGGCCGTGGACCTTATGCAGCGGATGGATCAGCTCGGTTTACATGCTGCCCACCACATCGCTCCTTATTATGTGGAGCACCGGCTTTTCGGTCTCGATATAGCCATAGATAAGGACGGTCATTTATGGATCATTGAAGCCAATACGAAACCGGATATTGGGATGTTCAGAAATTTACCGGACCTTACTGCCTATAAGACGATCCGTTCCTACAAAAAGGGTTAAGCTTTACCCGAAAATCCGGTCAACGATTTGGCGTAGGCGAGCGGGGAACGGTAGATGCTGTGCTTCAAAGATTCATCCCCGATCCTCACAAGGCTTGCGTGGCCATAGTTGGCATTCACTTCGAGAAAATAAAGATCTCCCTTGTCACTAATGATGAAATCGAGGGCGATATCCCCAAAGTGACCGACGGACTCATCCAGACGGGCGGCAGCCAGCAGACAGTCGGCTTCCACTTTTTTCTCCAGTCGTGCGCGTTCTTTTTTTCCAATTCCGTAAAACTGTTGGAGAGCGTCCGGCCCTTTCATCACTTTTTCGGTATACCTCAAATTGGTGATGACACTTCCCGTCCGGGCGATTCGTCCCACAAATCCGCGCATCTTCCACGAAGAATCAGGATCTTTTTGGACATAGGCTCTGAAGTCCACTTGTTTTCCATCCATTGCATAAGGAACTCCTTGTTGAATCAGTCCTCTTTTCCTGTCGGGAATATCCGAGAGATACGCTTTCAACTGCCCCCCGCTGGAAAATACTTCCTGCTTCTGCTCTCCTTTCAGAACCCTTGTGACGATATAGCGGTTGTCTTTCTTTTTCATTTGAATCATGCCATACCCTTTGGCACCGAACTTCCGTTTCCAATAAACGATGGAATATTGATCCATCAACATCATCAGCCGTTCGTCTGTGGAATATTTTTCTGTATGGGGTACAAGCTTTTCTGTCGCCGGGTCCTGTCTGAGCGCACAGTAAAACCCCCACTTTCCGGCACCTCTTCGATTAAAAAAACGTCCGGAGGTCAAATCATCCAGCAATCGATAGGTCCGCTCTCCACCGGCACTCGGACGGCTGAACACAGCACTTGGAAAAGGAAAAGTCCCCATACAGAAGCCCTTTTCCACACCGGCAAAGCCATATCCGGTCACCGACTCCCCCTTCGATCGAACTCCATTCCTCGGAAAAACAATGACAAGGCCTTTTAAGTTTTTGTAATCCACCACCCAGCGGCGCATAATCCTTAAAACACTCGGACGGATGTTTTCCAGAGAAGCCCCTCTTAAAATCCCAAGGACCGGACCAAGATGAAAGCCATCTTTTTCAGACATCCATTCAAAGTCAATATCCTCAGGAATGGTCAGACCATGAAGCAGGTCATGGGAAAACTCCACCACATCTTCGTTCACATGGTTGTGGTAAAAGACAGAGGTGCTCCGCTTCCAAAGACCAAGGTGAACATCCAAAGAAGTCCCCCCCTCCCGGCCCAGCACTTCTTTCATAGAAGGATGGAAAGCAACGGACGCCCGGCTCAGCTCTGCATTTTTTTTTATAAACAAAGGGCTCCCTCCAACTTGTAAAAACCATCGTAGTAAAAGTTAGTCACACGCTTCTATTGTCCACGAATACCATATGCTGTACCTCAATCCAATGAGAGGGGATACAGGATGCACGGCGCCATTCACATTCAAAAAGAACATGGGGAAGGGCGGGAGTTCCACCTCCCACACCCCATCCTTCAACAGCTGTCTATTCAGGAGGAAACTCCGATGATCGTCGAGTTCGGTTCAAAAGCTGCGGCTGTCACGATAAAAGGAACGAAGGAACGACACGCACGCCTTTTCTCACGGATTGCCGATGAACTGCTTTTCCCTGACCAGGGACGTTTTCAACTGCGTCATGATGAGGGTCATCTCAGGATCGGTCCTCATTTAGGAATATTAGCGGCAGGCAGGGAAAAATACCTGCCCGGTAAAAGAAAACGGTTCAACCATGTGCTGCAGAATGATCCGCTCCAAAACGGCATCCTCACCATTTTTTCTATGGACAGTATTCAATCCAGGCACACGCAGTTGAGCGGATACATGTATAACCCCCTTGATGAAAGCTGGGAGAAAAGACTTCTCCCCTACCCCGATGTTGTGTATAAGCGCATGTCGTTGAAGAAAGAGCTGAAGTTGAGCTTCGAACGTCACGTAAGCGGTGCCGTCTTCAATCAAGCGGTTTATTCGAAATGGCAGGTCTATCAGTACTTAAAGAAAGATCCAATCCTCCTTTCGCACCTGCCTCCTACCGCTCTTTATACAGGAGGTCCCGAGGCCGTCGATTGGATGAATCAGTGGGGATCCTTATTTTTAAAACCTGTCAAAGGGTCATTCGGCCGTAAAACCATTCACATTTCCCCTTCTGCCGGGAGCCGGACATGGCATGTACGGACGAGGGAAAATGGAATGAACTTGGAGAAATGCCTGCCTCCGGAAGAAGCAGCCAACCATCTGGATAAAATCATCGGTCGAAAACCCTACCTTGCACAGAAATGTCTGGACATTGCGTTCAATCACCAAGTGATCGATTACCGGGTCTACCTGCATAAGGATAGGCAGGCTCAGTGGAAAGCTGCTGGATGGGTCGCTAAAACAGGTGCTCCACAAAGCATCATCAGCAATCACGCCGGCGGTGGTCATGTCTCTTCCGCAGAGGATGTGGTGAGGTCTTGCTTTTCCCTTTCCAAAGAAGAGATCGACCATCTCCGTGAAGAGATCTTTTCCGTGTGCTGCCGGGCAGCTGAACGCTTAGAGCAGGAGTCCGGCACCGCTTTTGGCTATTTTGGTGTGGATATTGCTTTGGATCAAAAAAGAAAGATCTGGCTGATTGAAATGAATCACCGGTATGTGGATGACCGGCTCCCCCTTTATGCAGGAGATCATGCGTTGTATTGGCACATACAAAAATCCTACGTAGATGCATTGAAAGGTATGTGTGGTTTTCCACAGGAACATCTCCCGGGCCCCCGGTAAAGAAAGGGACATGGAAGGTTATGGACTGCATCGTCTTTTTAGAAACACACAAATCCGGATCCAGCAGAGATGCCATCGAGGCAGCCGTGCAGATGGGGTATTTCACCATCCTCCTCACTCAGCAGCTGAAGAAGATGTACCAGCGCGAAGAGTATCCCGATGTGCATCAAATGATTTTCGTCAAAGATTTACAGGATAAAAACGTCATTTACGAGCAGCTGGCGATTATAAATAAACAAGAAAAACATATCAAAGCCTTCGTTAGTTTCGTCGACCCTTTTGTTCGTCTGGCTGCAGAAATGGCAGCTGAACTTGGTTTAACTTCCCTGTCTGTTTCCGCGTTGTATCATATGGAAGATAAAACAAGGTTCAGGGAAATTTTAAACGGACACCCCGCGGCTCCGAAGCATGCGGTTCTACCTTTGGAGAAAGATGCTGATCCATCGTTTCATACTTACGCCGATCAACTGCCCTTTATTTTGAAGTCCCCGGTTTCCAATGGCTCCAAAGACGTTCTCTTAATCAAAGACCAGGAGGCTTTTCTGGATGCCTGCACCTATTTCAAAAGGCAGTCCGGTCTGTCCTCCCTCCTTCTAGAAGAATATGTGGAAGGTCCCCAGTATCTGATCGAGATCATTGTCGACCATGGAACGGTTCAGCTGGCCGCTGTCATTGAACAGATCATCTCAAAAGAAGCCCGCTTCATCATCACCGGCTATCTTATGCCGGCGCCGCTCTCTGATTCATGTACCGAAGAACTGCAGACGACCATCGAAAGTATCGTTCACCATCTGGGGCTCACGCATGGCACATGCCACGCGGAAATGAGGAAGACGCCCTCCGGGTGGAAACTGATTGAAATCAACCCCCGGATATCCGGGAGTGCTGTCAACCAGCTCATTTATGAATCCACCGGCATTTCTTTAGTAAAGGAAACGTTGAAGTTGAACCTGGGAGACAGGATTGACTGCACCCCGAAGAAACAGCTCTCCGCCTATGCTCACTTCATCACCATCCAAGGCAGGGGAAAGTTGATGAAAGTAACGGGAAAACAGAAAGCCAAAACGATGGAGTCTATAAAAAAAGTCTACGTAAAGCCGCGCAGAGGATCGATTTTGTCCGCTCCCGTATCCATGGGACACCGTTATGCGTATGTCATCGCTGCTTCACCGGACCAGGACGAAGCTGTCAGCGCAGCTAAATCAGCAGCGGAGAAAATCAAATTTCATTTAGAACCGATATAGGGTGTGGAATATGACACGGATCGGAATGCTTCATTACCGCCAAAAACCGCATCACGTCACGAAAGCTTTTGCTTATGCAGCTGCCGCAAAAATGTATGGATCAGATTTTTTCTACTTCTCTTATTCAGGGATTGATTTTGACCACAGACGCATCAAAGGGTGGATTTACCAGGAAGGATCCTGGCACGAAAAGGATCTCCCCTTCCCTGAAGTCATCATCAATATCAGTGCGCCCAGATCCTCAAAGCACAAGGCCGTCAGCCGTGCTCTCCGCAGACAGATCCCGTTTATCAGCCGATCGATTGGCAGCAAGCTGACTGTCTATAACAAAATCAAACGAGGAAAGACGTTTGCGGGCCACCTGGTTCCCAGCCACCCGCTTCAATCAACGGAAGATGTCCATTTGTTTCTTCAAGCTCACCCGGAGGCCGTCATCAAGCCTCACTCAGGCCGGAAAGGAGAATCCATCCACTTCATTACAAAGCTTGAGGATGGATCGGTGACCTGGCAGACCGGATTAGAGAAGCAGACCTGTCCGCGGGAGGTTTGGGAAAAGAAAGTCACCGACCTTCTTCAAAACAAAAAATATTTGATTCAGCCGTATATCGACAGTCGGACGAATGCGGGATTCAGCTATGACTTCCGCCTGCATGTCCATAAAAATAAAGAAGGCCGGTGGCAGACGGCCTTGATCTATCCACGAATCAGTGGAACCAAGCGATTAACAAGCAATGTCAGCCGTGGCGGCTACCGTGGAGAGCTTGTGCCCTTCCTTAAGGAAGAATTCGGCCGTGAATATTACAATATCAAACAGCTCCTTGAGTACTTTGCCGTGCAGTTCGCCACGCATTTCGAAACGTTATACCCCGGACGTTCTTTTGATGAACTCGGGATTGATGCAGCCGTTGACCGCCATCATAAACTGTGGATTTATGAAGTGAACTGGCGCCCTGGAAGCCGTCACAGGGAGTTTTCCATTGCCCGGCATATGATTCCTTATGCTTGTTACATGGCTCAGCAGTATAAGAGCTGAAAACTGATCGAAAGGGGATGGAAAGGTTGAAGGATCATACGAGTCTATTGAAAAGCTTTGAAATACTTTATCAACAGCAGCGGGAACTTCAGGGAGATCCCTCAGATCCATGCAGCCCACTCCTGGCTAAACTCATGCGTATCGACACCATCCCCTTCTGCTTCTATGGACAGCACTCCTCCATCCCGTTCTCCGCAGAGGGAACCACGCGTGGAGAAACGTTTCAAACGTGGTGTTTCCGCATTGAAGCCATTGATAAACAAGAAAAAAACGTCCTTCTATCCCTTCTTCAGCCTTTTACGATTTACGGGGAACCTGCAGGATGGATGGAAGAAATCTATGCCTTAAAGAGGACGGATTGTCTGATAACCCGGCCTGTTCAATCTATTTCCTCCCTCTCCTGTTTGAATATCGATTTACTGAAACGGGACATTATCGTGGAGCCGAAATGGTAGAATTCCGGCTCCTGTGCAAAGGAGAATCCTGTGAGAAAACTATCAGTACGTGACCTTGTGAAAGAATTGGATGGTGTGGTTGTACGTGAGGGCTCCCTGTCCGTTGTAAAAAGTGTCGTCACCCGTGTGAAGAAAGTAAAGCCAGGCTGCCTATACTTCTGCCTGGATGCAAAAGCACCGGCGGCCCAGGAGACAGAGCAGCTGCCATCGTGTGTGATAATCACAAGCCGCCCGAAAAGACTTCCATCCCTCCGCGGGAATATTACGGTTATTCAAGTGAAAAAAACAAGGGAAGCCTACCATCGCTTCCTCGCCTGGTACCGCCACCTTCTTTCCATTCCTCTCCTTGCCATCACCGGCAGTTATGGAAAAACGACGACGAAAGAGATGGTCAAGTATCTGTTATCAGAGCATCACCACGTAAAAGCAACGAAAGGAAACTACAATCTCTTCCGTTCGAACGCCGGGGTTTTCACAAGGATGAACGAGCATACCGATTTCGGCATCTTCGAATTCGGCGTTGGAAAGAAAGGGCATCTGGAGAAATGTGTCCGCTGTTTCAGCCCCTTTTCCGTGTTGATAACCGGGATCGGAACGGATCATATTGAACGCTATGGGTCACAGCACCTGTATGCTGAGGAAAAAGCTGAACTACTCAAAGGTGCGGGAGTGGATCAACCTATTTTCCTGAATTCAGAATGTGACCATTCCAAGCGCTTCGCTCGATCCCTTCCTCCCGGGCAGATCATCTGGTTCGGGACCGGTGAACAGGCGGATTTCAGAGGATCCCACATCAGATATTCGGAGGAAGGAATGACGTTCACCCTCACCCATGCTGAAGAAAACTATGAAGCCTTCGTGCCTGCTTTTGGACTTCATATGGTCCGCAATGCCCTCGGCGCCATAGCTGCCGCCCATACCTTCGGGGTGGATATCGAAACCCTGCTGCAGCGGCTCCGAACCTTTCCACCTTTGAAACGCCATTTAGAAATCACCAACGGCCTGAACGGATCCATATTAATTGATGACTCCTGGAACTCCAACTCCGGTTCCATCGAAGCTGCCCTTGCCGTATTACAGGAAAAAGCACGCGGGAAAAACAGTGTAGCTGTGCTCGGACAGATCAATGAGCTGGGCCCTGAAGAAATTCAAGAGCATAAGAAAATCGGACGCCTCATTTACAACAACCAGCCCGGACGGCTCATTACTATCGGAGAACGAGCGGCCGTCATGGCCAGAGAAGCTGTGAAATGCGGGATGAGAGCGCGTCACGTATATATGTGCGGCACACCAGAACGAGCGCTTGAGCTGATTCAAAAATTTGCAGATGACCAGACCGTGTGTTTAATTAAAACATCGATGCGGGACTCCTATAGTCATTTCATCCGCGTCCTCAAAGACGAAACCTAAAAAAGCAGCCCTTCCCTTTATGGAAGGGCTGCTTTGGCTGTAGAAAAAGCCTGTGTTAACCAGTTAGAGTTGCCCATTTGTCGTGTGAAAGGTCACTTTCCGCTTATCGGTGGATGAATGCCGCGGGCACGCCCTCAGCTAACTTGGTCAGGAAGGTCGCCTGCCCAAGTGGATCTTCGGCCTGTGCTGTTCCCGCAGGCATCACCACCGAACGCTCCTCGTGCCGATATTAGAATATAGAGGAGAGAGATGTTGCCCTAAGCAGGTTCGCAGATTCAAAAGAACGGCATGGGCTGCGCTATTGCTGCTTGCGTGGAAAAGAAAAAGGGGAGGAACAGGCGCTGATGAAGGCTGCCTGCCGGAATATGAAAAAGATTGTCCTCCATCCAGCAAAGGTGAGTTGGGTGAAGGAGAGTCTTTTTCAATGTTAAAGAACTCCCAAGGAGCGGTGCCCCTTCCACTCCTGCGGAAGAACGAGTGGTCCGAGATCACCGAGCGTGGTTTTTGCGAGGAAGCTCGGGCGCTCGTCCGCGGAAAGGGAAGGGGCCTTCGCTCCTGGCGGCAAGAAAGAAAAAATCTCGTAAAGAAACAGGGGTCTCTCTACAAGCTGATCAGCCCTTCCATTCGTGGAAGGGCCCCTTTTTCCTTTGCTGCTCTTATTGAAAGCCCGCCACTCGTTTCGCATACAGCATATTGGCTGTACGAATACGGTTGGCAAGTTCTTTATCTCCCGTAAAAGAAGCGACAAAATCATTCGGATTCCGATGATTGATTTCGATCAACCACACACGCCCGTGTCGATCCACACCGATATCGATGCCCAATTTACAATAGTGGAAACCGCAGTTCTCGATGACCTCCGACGCTCTTAGAGCCAGCTCCTCGATCTCACGGATTAGAGAAGACACTTTTTCCTTATCCTTAAACATCCGCTCCAGCAGGACGACCGCAGGTTCAATCTCCCCCCCTTGATGACGGTTACTGACAATCTGACCTTCCTGGCTGATCCTTCCCATCAGAGCAAAGTTCTCCCAGCTTCCTTCCCCGTTTTTCACCATAACCGCCCGGAAATCATTGACCCTCCCCTCATATTGAAGGTCGAGGCCCTGCTGAACGATCACCTCACTGCCCGCAAAGACGTCCTTTAAGAAAGTCAGCCCGTCTTCAGATCGAGGGAATAAAAACTCTTTTTTATCTTCGGAATGAATATAGATCACCTTTATCCCTTTCTCTGTACGCAGCACCTTCGCCACACGTTTTCCCTGCATCCCTTTTACGGGCTTTATATAAACACAAGAATGAGCCTCCAGCATCTCAAGAAAATCTACTGAATGCTGGAAAATCTTCGTTTCGGGAAGGTACGGCTTCAAAAACGAGGAGGACTGAAACCACGTATACATTTCCCACTTGGTAAACGTTCCGGAGTGAAAAATACGGTCTCCGATGAATTGGTGAAATTGCTTCTGCCATTTCTTCTTTAGTGGAACACGCTTGAAAATGACCTGTGGAAACGGATAGATTCCTGCCGTCCACTCCCTTTTCACAGGATCAAAGAGATACCCAGCCACCAACCGTTTATCCACGTCCACCGCTTCATTGGAAAAAGCAATGACAGCTCCACCAAAGGATTCGTAGTTCTTCACATAACGACGCAGCTTGTGCAGCATATCCTGCAAACCTTCCAGGCGGCTGGAGGCAACGATTCCTATAATAGGTCCAATATGAATGGTGTTTCCCACACATTTCACTTCATAATGGGGCTGCGTGGGAATCATCAGGATACCGAGCGCATCCTCTGACAAAACCATCTGACCTGGGTCTATCCGTTCGGATGTCTGCAGCACCCCCTGACAGGACTGCAGTCCGAACTCCCAGGTGTATACCCGGCCGTCCTCCAGCCCCTCTTTCAAGGCGGATGATGGGTGAAGCGTGATGGCTGTTCCCATCCCCTCTCCTTTATTCACGTGATACATACGTGTCCCCCCTGTTCATTTTCCGTCTTCTTTTATATGTATGAACAACAGGAAAGAACATATCTTTTCTTCCTTCTGTATACATAGGATAAATGGAAACCCGGGAGGTGAGACATATCGTAAAAAAAGAGACCATCGGCATCATCCTGCCTGACAGCACCTGCGACCGGCTGGCAGAGGAGGGAAGTCAAATCAATGTCCGTGCATATCAGGAGGCGGCGGACCAGTTCAAGTTGACGGCCGCCTTTTTCAAGGTGAAAGATGTCCAACCCGGCAGGTCGACAGTAAAAGCATGGATCAGCAGTGAACATCGATATGAACAGCGGACGATTCCTCTTCCACAGATCTTGTATTCCCGTGGCTTTTTGTCCAGGAAGCAGCAGAGGTTCCTAACTGAATCAGGCATCATCTTCTACAATCACAAAGGCTTTAAACACGATAAATACCGGATGCATACGATGATCAAAAAAGACCCTGAGCTTCGCCACTGTCTGCCGCGGACAGCAAAAGCAGACCCAGCCGTTTTAAAAACCATGATGGCCTCTTATGATTCTGTCCTCTTGAAGCCTGTCAACGGCAGCCTGGGTGCTGGAATTATGCATATAGAGAAGATCTCAAAGAACAGCTGGCGGTTGGAATACCAGGTGAAACGAAAGCAGTGGAAACTTGAAACGTTCCAGGAGGAAATGCCTGAAGTGATCTTGAAAGCCTTCGATGCCAGGCCTTATCTCATTCAGGAAAAGATTCAGCTTGCTGCCTGTGAAGGAAGGCCCTTCGACCTGCGCGTCGTTGTCCAGCGCAATCACACCGGAAACTGGGTGGTCGCCGGTATTTTATGCAAGGTGTCACCGAGTAAGGATCAATTCATCACGAATCTTAGTCAAGGAGGGCAGTCGCTCAGCTTTGAAGAAGTTTTCACCCACCATCCTGACTTCCCACTGATTCCAACAAGAGATGGTATTGAACAAAGGGCTGTCCAGCTGGCCCGCCACATCGACAGGTATGCCAAGCACATTGCAGATATCGCTTTCGATCTGGCTCTGGATACTTCCGGGCGGGTGTATTTCATCGAATGCAACTTCCGCGGTCGTTACGGAAATGTCCGCTATAAAGGAAAACGCCTGGAGGAATGGAAGGCCAAACATACCAATCCCATCGGATACGCTCGATTTTTATACGATCAAATGAAACACCCCTGATTTGATCAGGGGTGTTTCATTTCCATATAGGTGTACCTTTTCAGCCTTCCTTTCCGCTTGAATCCATACGTTTCATACATGGGCCGGCTGTTTGTATTGCAGTATGCATACAGTTTTTCCGCTTGCAAGGAGCGGACACGCTTCAGCCGCTCTTCAAAAAGACGGCGGTACACGCCACGCCCGCGGAACTCTTCCAGAACGAGATCGCTTTTACATTTGATCCCGTATTTAGTCCGACGGAAAGCACATACGCCGGCGAGTTTTCCTTCACAGTAGGCTCCAAGCCAGGTCGTCGCTCTTGTCTTCCTTAATGTCAGAGACTCCTTTTCAAATGCTTCTTTCAAGGGCAGAACATCTCTGAAACTGATTTCCTTCATCTTCATGTCCAACACGTGAAACTCCTCTGCCTTTTTTCCTACTATATTCCGCCGTGGTGTCACGTGCGTGGATGCACATAAAAAAGGCTGCTGAGAATGAACTCAACAGCCTCCCTACATCTATTTCCTTTTGTTGATGGTATGTCTGCCGATGTACATCCACATCGATCCATAGGTAAGGAAAAGAAGAATCAGAAACAGCGGCACGGACAAAAGATCCCGGATGACCATAGATCCCATCCCCTTTTTATTTTAAACTGTCCAGAGGAAACGGGAAGCATACGTAAAACAACACAGCAATCGGAACAGCCAGAATCATAGCGAGAGACGGGCGTTTGTAATGAACCGCAAGGATGAGGAATAACAGAGTATTCAGCGGGATATTAAGCCAGTTGTTCCACCCATGATCATAAACATACATCCCTTTCATGGAAAACAGCCACTCCAGCGCTGTGTAAAAACCAATCCAGACGGCAAAGTAATAGACGCGGGCGGTCTTCGAATCCGGCATCCGCTGCAGAAAAATGACAAGACCAGCCGGGCAGATGATGAACGTGAATGCAGCGTTGATGATCGAATGGTTCAGCCACTCCAGTGTAATCCCCCGGAAAGCCCACAGCGTATGATTGTAGTAAAAATAGTTATAGAGAAAGTTAGAAAGCATAAAGAATAACACCGTCGGGTACTGCCGCCGCCACTGAGTCCAGTCAATGAACCTCCACGCAAACAAAACCCAGACGATAATGACAAGCAGTAAGTACATCGTTTATCCACTCCAATGAGTCAATTACCATCATTGTCGTCGATGAACGCCATTTTTATACTTGTCCCTCTACGTAAAAACCTAATAAAATTTCGCATGGAAGTAATCATCGAAATAACTGCTGGGCTTTGTTTTAATAACCAGATGCGGAGACCTCCCGAACACAAGACTATTGGCCGGAATATCTTCATCCTTAATATAGGAGCCGGCACTAACGATCGTGTTCCTTCCGATCCGGCAGTTTCCAATGACGACCGCTCCCGCGAGCAGAGACACCCTTTCCTCGAACACCGGGAAAATATTATGGTTATTTCCAACCGTAATGTGCTGGGAAAACACGAAATCGTCGGCATACACCGCCTTTCCAAGAACAGTGCCTACTGGATGATCAAGGAAAAAGTAGTCCGGCAGCTCCACCTCATAATAAAGGTCGACGGCATTCAAAACCTTATTTAAATAATAGATGCGGTCCGCCAGTGAAAACCCCTCATATTCACGTAGTACTCTCGATAAATAATAAAGAAAGACCGTATACTGTCCTGAATGAAAAGGGTTGAAGTATACCTCGCCATCTTTTCTGTAGTACTTGTTCCGGCTGCGGGAAAAGTTCACGGCCGTTTTTCCAATCGCTTTCCCTACAGCAGATGCCAGGAGGTTTCTTTCCCTTTTGACATCGTATAAGAACAAATGGTCCAGCTGTTTTTCAACCAAACAAATGAGATCTTTTACCGGAACAGCTGTCTTCAGTGCCCCCACTCCTCTTCTCACAGCGTTTGATTACAATGTACGCCGCTGATTTCCTGATATGCGTCAAACGGTTCGTTTGTGAGGCGTCTTCTCATCCTTTATACTTCATATATAAGGATGAGAAGGAGGAATTTGGAAATGGGAGAAATGGAAACATTGTATTCCTCACAGTTTAAAACAGGGGCTTATCCGTTTTATGAAGATAAACGAACATCAAAGCCCGTCTTCCCGATGTCAGAAGACAACGGGTATACTTCCTGGCTTGTCACGAAATACGATGATGTCAAAGAACTCTTGAAATCATCGAGCTTCATTAAAGATCAAAGCCGCCTATACGCCACCAGAGACAAACCCTCCCCGGAGGAAGGGTTGAATATTTTCGAAAATATGATGCTTGATGCTGACCCTCCTGATCATACAAGGCTGCGAAAGCTCGTCCAGCCTTATTTCAATCCAAAGACAATCAAACTTTTAGAACCACGTATTCATGAGATTACGGATGAACTGCTCGCTGAAATGGAAAGTAAGACAGCGCCGGTCGATTTAATTGATGATTTCGCTTTTCCGCTTCCGATTATTGTGATCAGTGAAATGCTTGGTGTGCCTGTCGAAGATCGTGAGAAGTTCCGCAAATGGTCCAACACCATCGTAGCCGCCTCTGATAACATGGCTGGTGATTTCGTAGAGGATGTCGAAGCATTCACTCTTTACTTAACCGATCTTTTTGAGAAACGCCGGGCTCATCCCAGGGAAGACTTGATTTCCTATCTGCTTCAAACGGAGGATGAGGGCGATCAGCTGAGTAAGAATGAGTTGTATTCCATGGTCGTCCTGCTCATCATTGCCGGGCATGAAACCACCGTCAATTTGATCGGCAATACGATGTATGCGCTCTTTGAACATCCCGATCAACTCGAGCAGGTAAAAAAGGCCCTATCGCTCGTGCCCCAAACCTTGGAGGAAGGACTGCGTTTCTATAGTCCCGTCGATTTCTCCACAGCACGCTGGGCCGCGGAGGATATGGATTTTCACGGAGAAACGATTAGAAAAGGGGACTTCATCATGGCCTCGATCAGCTCAGCGAACCGGGATGAAGCGAAATTCACCAACGCCGATTGTTTTGATATCACCCGGCAGAAAAATGCCCACGTGGCTTTTGGTTTCGGCATTCACTTCTGTCTTGGTGCTCCACTTGCCCGCATGGAAGGAAAAGCCGCTGTCGAAAAACTGCTGCATACCTTTCCAGATATCCACCTGGACCCCGAACGTGAGCGTCCGGAATGGCGTCCCGTCTTCCTGCTCAGGGGCCTTCAGTCTCTCCCTGTCCAGCTTTCTTGAAGAAAATAATAAAACCAGGTCCGCATCATTTCAGCGGGCCTGGTTTTATCTCTGCTCTACTTGAAAGAGCCCCGGATCAAAAAAGTGACCATACAAAAAGACGCCTCAAGGAGATGTCTTTCCATCAGCCATTTATGTCTTTCGCTGACGCAGGGCATAAAAAACGGTAAGAACCAATAATAAACCGGCAAGGATATAGGCTGTATACACTACGCCCGGAACTCCTGCATCTTCATTTTTTACAGCGATTCCAATAAACGCCCAGACAAAAACAAGTGGATAAATCCAGTCGTTCTGGCTGGTCATAAAGACTAAAGCAAGCAGGAAGCCGACGATCAGGAGAAGGATCGTCCAGGCAGAGGCAGAAATCCCAAAGCCGTCCCATCCGATATAGGTCAAGAAATAACTGATATTGGCAATCGTCGCAACACTGATCCAGCCTAAGTAAACGGAAAAAGGAAGCCGTTCCCAAAACGAAGCTCCTGCTTCCTGAAGCTTAAGATAAAGGCGGATGAGCGTGAGCAGAAGCGAAAGCATAACAAGGACGGACAGCCCGAAGAACTCGTAATGCCACATAAAAATCCATAAACTATTCAACAGCGAGCTTAACACAAACAAACCGCTCGTATTCTGGTAAACAGGAAGATTTCTGCGACTTTCCGGGAACATGCTGAGCACCCAGATGCCGAGTAATAAATAGATAAGTCCCCAAATGCTGAACACATAGCCGGCTGGCGTGAACAGCACATCCAGCCTGTTCGATATTTCCCCTGTTGTCTGACCATTCAACGGCAAGGCATTCGCCAGCCCGTTCACTACTACGACGAGAAGGAACGCAGCCAGATTCATCAGGAATTTCCCCATAATAAACACCCCTTTTATAAAACATTCATGTTTCATTATTATTCCTTTTGACCCCGGAATAAAACATTTCCATACCAACCAGAAAATTAAACCCAAACGATTTTATATTTCCCTCTTGCGTTAGAGTGAACTCCAACCATTATAGTTACGTTGAACAATCCGGATTGATGATGATAAAACGATGCCACATGGATAGAGAAAATCAAAACATTAAAGGATGGGATGACAATGAACAAAAGTATTGCCGTTGTTACGGGAACTTCCTCAGGTCTTGGCCTTGGAATTAGTAAAGTCTTAGCAGAAGCAGGATGGAAGGTTTATGCAACGATGCGGAACCTCGATAAAGGAGCACCGGTGAAGGAACTGCAGCAGAACGGACTGGATATCGAACTTCTCCAGCTGGACGTACAGTCACAAGTGTCTGTCGATCAGGCTGTCCAAACCGTCATTGACGAAGAAGGCCGCATTGACTTATTTATTAACAATGCAGGCATAGGCTACATCCGAAGCACCGAACAATCCTCAGAAGAGGATTACACACGGATCTTTGATATCAACACATATGGACCCATCCGCTGCACAAAAGCCATACTCCCTCACATGAGAGCACAGAAAACAGGGCGTATCGTATCCATCTCTTCGGTCGGCGGGCTCGTCGGACAACCCATGCATGAAATCTACTGTGCGTCTAAATTTGCACTGGAGGGGTATTATGAAAGTCTTGCCACCTATGTAACCCCTTATTTCGGCGTTGAATTTATGATTGTCGAACCCGGTGGTATTGAATCCGAATTTGCCAATTCCGTTCTTGCAGACATTGAAAAGACAGGTGGATTTCCAAAGGACGAGTATGAACAGGTCCTCAATGACTTTATGGGACAGCGGGGAAATCATGATTCAGGAGTGTTCCAGACGCCTGAAGAAATTGCAGAGCGCATGATGGTGGAATTAGAGAAAGACACCCTTCCTCTCCGCATGAGAACTTCGGAATGGTCTGAGGAATTCACGAAGTTGAAAACCTCTGCCGATCCAACCGGTTTGAAGCAGACCGCCATGGTTACTTCCAGCCTTCTCGGAAAATAAGGAAAAGACGATCCTGCACTAAGGATGGTCTCAGCTTGTAGAGAAACCCCTGTTTCTTTACAAGCTTTTTTTTCTTACCACCAGGAGCAAAAGCCCCTTCCCTTTCCGCGGACGAGCGCCCGAGCTTCCTCGCAACACCCACGCTCGGCGATCTCGGCCCACTCGTTCTTCCGCAGGAGTGGAAGGGGCACCGCTCCTTGGGATTTCTTTAACATCGACAAAGACTCTCCTTCACCCAGCTCACCTTTGCTGGATGGAGGAGAGTCTTTGTCATATTCCGGCAGGCAGCCGTCATCAGCACCAGTTCTTTCCCTTTTTCTTTTACACGCAATCTTCAATCGCGCAGCCTATGCCGTTCTTTTGAATCTGCGAAGCTACGCTCGACTTTCTCTTTTCTCATACGGTATATCCACGTTCTTTCATTTTATCGCAGCGTAGTTTTACACAGGCACCGGCACGAAGAGCGTTCGGTGGTGACGCCTGCGGGAACAGCGCGAGCCGAAGATCCACTTGGTCAAATGGTTTCTTGACCAAGTAAGCTGAGGCCGTGCCCGCGGCAAGCATCCGCCGATAAGCGGAACGTGCCCTCTCAACACGAGATGCGGACAACTCTAACTGGCTAACACAGGCTTTTTCTACAGCCAAAGACCATCCTGAGTGCAGGATGGTCTTTCTTCATTAGGTGCGACCTTAGTAGGTATTATCGGTTCCTTGGTCAAGGACGCTGTGATTTCCACGGAGTCTGCACTCCGTATGACTGCTGTTGGAGGTCAGATGCACAAGAGATCCCATCTGGGAAGCGAGATCAGCATCCCAGATCATTCCCCGCAGGTAATTATAATCCCCTGTTACACGGACAGCACTCCTGCTTATACTGGAGAGCTGGATCTGCAGATTCGTAAAGTTATTGCCGCTTGCTTCGTTAGGGATAGTCTTGGAAGAATTCATCCATATCCCCCTGACACAGTCATCGATCGTCACGTTCATGAAATTATTGGCATTCACCCAGCTGTAACCGGAGGAAGGTTTCGTTACCCTTACTTCTAAAGCTGTATGAAGCCCCACTGCTTTAATATCATCAAACTGCAAAAAGGATATTTCATCTGAAGGCTGACTGGAAGACAGGTGGATTCCTGTACCCTTATGAGATCCCGACCAGTTCACCATGTTAATCTGTTGAAACCTGGAGCGGTTCCAGGAGTTATAATACTTGTACTTCCCATCAAAAACAAGAATTCTACGACTAAAACGGCTGTCGTCTATCGCTATATAGGCG
Organism: Halobacillus sp. ABH2_015; assembly: GCF_056158945.1. Lineage (NCBI taxonomy): Bacteria > Bacillati > Bacillota > Bacilli > Caryophanales > Bacillaceae > Halobacillus > Halobacillus sp. ABH2_015. Next base: position 289,192 of record NZ_JBSWUG010000002.1, on the reverse strand, counting down.
CCTGTTATTCCCGCGTCCTTCTCAATATGCAGCACATCCTGATTGCCATATACAACAAAGCGGGCGTCATAAGCAAAAACAAGGTTCACTCCTTCACGAAGTACCAGCGTCTCATTGATCACATAATCTCCATCCGGGACATACACAACACTTGGATTTCCATTGATTGCCGCATAATCAATCGCCTGCTGCACTTTCTGTGAGTCGCTGCCGGTGAAATCCGTAACAATTACAGCATGATCTTGATTCAACTCTTCTCTACCTCCACGCGGTTTATCTGAACGAATAGAACCGCTGATATCCGGCACTTATGCCTTCTATCATTCTATGCAGACACCCCCATGCCTGTCCGGGATTCCCAGCATGAATCATGTGCGCTCCGGACGGTTCAAGAGGATGTAAAAGACCACTGCCGACGTGGAACATACAGCCATTACGAGTGCCATCGGAAGGGCACCACCGCCAAGACCGACAAGTGGTGAAACGATGGCACCGAGCAGGAAAGGCAGCAGACCAAGCAGCGCTGAGGCGCTCCCTGCCTGCTCGGCCTGATCTTCCATAGCCAGAGAGAAAACGGTCGTATTGACGATTCCTACACTCGTAACAGCAAGGAAGAGCGTGAAACATAACAGCACCACATGGGCTTCCGCCAGAGCCGCACCAACGAGCAGCACCCCCCCGGTAAACGCCTGAATCAATCCATAACGGAACAAAGCGGTCCCGCTGACCTTCCGGCTGAGCAAGCCGGTCACCTGGGTGGCTGCCACAAGTCCGAGACCATTCACCGCAAATACCAGACTGAACTGCTGGGCGGATAAGGCATAGACTTCCTGAAGGACAAAGGTCGAACCGGAAATATAAGCGAACATCCCACTCATAATGAATCCTTTACTTAATACATAGCCCATAAAGGTCCGGTCTTTGACTAATGAACCAAACGTCTCAATGGTCTCCTTCAGCCCGCCTGTTTTACGATTCTTCTCCGGAAGTGTTTCTTCTAAAAACATGGCTGATGCAAGAAGCATGAGAAGGCCGAGACCCGTAAGCACCCCAAAAATACCACGCCACGGCATCACCTGCAGCAGCTGCCCTCCCGCTACTGGAGCAAGAATCGGCGCAAGTCCGTTCACAAGCATGAGCAGTGCAAAAAACTTTGTGAGCTCAGCTCCTGAAAACAAATCTCTGGCAGTTGCCCTTGAAATGACCAGCCCGGCCGCACCGGACAACCCCTGCAGGAGCCGCAATGCCACAAAGCTCCAGATGGAACCTGTAAACAAACACAAAAACGATGCCAGCATATAAACTCCGAGCGCAATGATCAACGGCTTTTTACGGCCTCTGACATCACTCAACGGTCCCATAACCAGCTGACCGACAGCAAGACCGATCAAGCAGGCCGTCAAACTGAGCTGGGTCATCGATGTAGTTGTTCCAAGCTCATCCGCAATTGTGGGAAGCGCTGGAAGATACATATCTATGGTCAATGGACCGAAAGCACTTAATGATCCTAAAATAAATATAAATACAGCAACGGGACTTCGTCTACCCGCCCTTTCCTGATAAACTTCTGTGTAATTCATCCATTCGTTCCTCCTTTATGCATACCCGGCTATTGTACGGGGTCCACCCACTGGAGGGTCAAACACAAAAAAAAGACTGCCGGGAATCCCCTGACAGTCTTTTACTGTTTCACTTTGATTTGAATTTCCCGCGTATGCTCTTCTTCTTTATGGGAAATGAACGATTCTACGATGGTACGGACGAAAAACGGACCATCAGTCTGCCAACCCGCGTTCGTTATGTTCTCCAGAATGTTCTGGTAAACGGCAGGGCTGCGGCTTTCCTGCGCTTTCACATAAGTTGTCGCATAGAAGCCCTCTTCGAGAATCTTCCGCTTATCATGCGATTCTTCCTGTTTTTCATCCACGGTAATGAAAACAGCCCTGTAATCAACGGCCTCCGTTTTGAAAACCTCCGCCTGTTCGACAACCATCCCGACCGTCCCGACCATGATCGGGGATTTGGCACTCACCTGTTTTTTCAACGCACGGAGAACTTCTTCCACATCATCCAGCTTGCCAAAGTGTCCCCGCACTTCAATGATCGAACGTTCCGGAAAGAAGTCTATATTCGTCTGATTTCTGATCCGATGATCCTTGGAGGATTCGAGTTCCGATATTTTTTGATGCAGCAGGCGGTTCATACGGGTCAGATCTTCAATGAGATCTTCGTTTTTCTGTTTGTACTCCGCCAGCACTTCCATGAATTCATCGACTGTACTGTGCTCGACTTTTCTTTTGATTTCCCGGAGCGGCACACCCATATTTTTCAAAAAAGTGATCATGTCCAACTTCTTGAACTGTTCAATTGCATAATATCGGTACCCTGTCTGCGGATCCACTTCATAGGGGACGAACAAGCCGATATCATCATAATAACGAAGGGTTTTGACCGGAATGTTATTCAGTTTGGCCATTTGGCCGATCGTAAACGTTCTCTTCATCTTTCCCCCTCGCTTCTACCTGTTGTTTATTCCTCCAGAGCACGTTTCACTTCATCAGCCATAAGGTCGATCGGAGGAAGTCCACTGGATAGATACCACAGTTCAGGATCCAGGTAAACAATCTGGTCATTTTGAACTGCCGTCGTACCGTTTACCAAATCGTTGTTCAACGTTTCAGCAGCGGCGGACTCTCCATTTACCACTTGGTCGCGGTCGACAACGAACAGGTAGGACGGATCTTTTTCAGCAATATACTCAAAAGAAATATCCATGCCGTGCGTTGAAGATTCGATATCATCGGCCGTTGGCTGTACACCAAACACATCATGAAGCATGCCGAAGCGTGATCCCGGTCCATAAGCACTCACTTTCCCACCGTTGGACAGAACAACAAGACCATCCTGTCCATTGCTTTCTGCTGTTTCTTTCATAGCAGCGACCGTTTCATCTAGTTCATCAAGCTTGGTCTGCACTTCATCTTCTTTATCGAAAATCTGCCCCAGTGTTTCCATACCTTCTTTATAGGATGCCATAAAATCAGCAGGATCAGCCGATAAATACAACGTTGGAGCAATGTCCTTCAGTTCCTCGTAAGCTTCACCCTGGCGTCCGGCAATAATGATCAGATCCGGCTGCATTTCATAAATCGTTTCAAAATCCGGCTCTTTCAAACTCCCGAGATTCGTATAGTCTTCTCCTTCATACTTGGAAAGGTACGAAGGGATGTTACTTGATTTTGCCACACCTGACGCTTCAACTCCAAGCTGATCCAGCGCAGATAGTGTACCATAGTTGAAAACAGCTACTTTCTCAGGATTTTCCGGCACTTCTGTTGTACCTAGTTCATGTTCAATAGTAAAAGTCTCTTTCGTTTCTTCAGATTCATTATTTGTCTCAGCTTCCGCACTGTTCCCTTCTCCTTGAGAAGAACAGGCCGCCAAAAACATAACAGCAGCAATAAACAAACCAAACAACCATACTTTTTTCATCATCGACTCATCCTTTTTTCTATTATTTAAAATGTAGACAAATTCGTTCACCGTTAATGAGCTGCACAGGAATATCCATGTCGTAGACTTCCTTCAGCATCTCACTGTTGATCATTTCCTCCGTCGGGCCTTCCCGGGCAATCTCCCCATCCTTCAAGGCAACAATCCGGTCGGAATAGCACGAGGCAAAGTTGATGTCGTGAATCACGATGACCACCGTTTTCCCCATTTCCTCAACCATTTTCCTCAACGATTTCATAATTTGTACGGAATGCTTCATATCCAGGTTGTTCAAAGGTTCATCGAGCATGACGTAGTCCGTATCCTGCGCAATAATCATGGCAATGTAAGCACGCTGGAGCTGACCACCACTCAATTCATCGATATAACGCTCCTGGATCTCCTCAAGCTCCATGTAATGAATGGCTTTGTTGATTTCCTCCCAGTCCTCTTTTGTTAAACGCCCCTGTGAGTAAGGGAAGCGTCCAAAACTGATCAAATCACGGACCTGGATTCTCAGATCTATATGATTGGACTGTTTCAGGATGGAAAGCTCTTTAGCCAGATCGTTCGGTTTAATTGAATGAATGTCCCGGCCGTGCAGAAGCACCTGGCCCTCATCCTTGGAAATCAGCCGGCTGAGCATGGAAAGCAGGGTGCTTTTCCCCGCCCCATTCGATCCTATGAATGATGTGATCTTTCCGGGCTGAATGTCCACGGACAAATTTTCTATGACTTTTTTCGAACCATACGTTTTTGATACGTGTTTCACTTCTACCATGAACGATTCTCCTTCAACAATAAGTAAAGAAAGTAAACACCGCCGACAAAGTTTACGATGACACTGATTGGAATTGAGAATGTGAACAGATGCTCGACGATAAACTGTCCACCTGCAAGTGTGATGATGCTGATCAAAACGGCTCCAATAATCAAATAGCTGTGGCGGTAGGTTTGAAACAACTGATGAGCGACGTTGGCGACGAGCAGTCCGAGGAATGTAATCGGACCCACCAATGCTGTCGATACAGAAACAAGGACAGCAATAATGATCAGCCAGCGCCGGACAATTTTGTTATAAGGAATCCCGAGGTTCACGGCCTGATCCTGTCCGAGGGCCATGACATTCAAATATTTCAACATCGGAAACGCATAAACCCCGGCCAGGATTATAATGATGACGGAAATACCAAGCAGGTCATCATTGACATTGTTAAAACTGGCAAACATGGAATCCTGAACAATCGAAAATTCATTCGGGTCAATCAGCATCTGCATGAAGGAAGAGATGCTGCTGAAAAAGGTCCCGCATATAATTCCAATCAACAGAAGGAAATAAATATTGCGCTGCTCCATTCTGAATACAAGCCTGAACAGAAGCAGAGCGAACAGCACCATTAAACCTACAGACAATACAAAGTGGAAGCGATTCTCCATCATCGCCAGCTGCTGACCTCCGAAAACAAATACGATGGCCGTCTGGATCAGCATATACAGAGAATCGAGTCCGATTAAGCTCGGCGTCAAAATCCGGTTGTTCGTGATCGTTTGAAAAATGACCGTAGAGAAAGCGATACAGCTTCCTGTCAAAACAATAGCGGCGACTTTCATCAGCCTGCGCGGAAACACATAACCAAAAGCTGTTCCGATATCCCAGAACAAAAAGAGAACCGAAAACGCGGTGGCCAGCAGACCGAGCAGGAGCATTTTTCTTTTAAGAAGCATAAGCATTCCTCCTTAACAGCAGAAACAGGAAGATGCCGCTTCCAAGAACGCCGACCGTCAAACCAATGGATATTTCATAAGGGAAGATCAACACCCGGCCGAGCATGTCACATACGAGCACAAACAGGGCGCCCAGAAGAGCTGTATGGAGCAGGTTCTTCTGCAGATGGTCCCCTTGGTAAATCGATACGATGTTCGGAATGATCAAGCCGAGGAACGGCAGAGAACCGACCGTCAACAGTACAATGGACGAAACGAACGCGACAATGACAAGACCGATGTTTACAATTTGTTTGTACTGAAGGCCCAGGTTGCTCGCAAAATCCTTTCCCATCCCGGCGATGGTAAAACGGTTGGCATAGAAGTAAGCCAGAATCAAAGCCGGAATACTCAAATACAACAGCTCGTACCTTCCTTTTAATATCATCGAGAAATCTCCCTGCAGCCAGGAGCCGATGCTCTGGATCATATCAAAACGGTAGGCGATGAACGTCGTCAGAGATCCAACGATATTCCCGAACATCAGACCAACAAGCGGGATGAAAATCGTATCTTTGAATTTGATCCGGTCGAGAATCTTCATGAATAGAAACGTCCCGGCCAGAGCAAACACAAAAGCGATGGAAACCTTCATCAGCATACTAGCTGTCGGGAAAAGAATGAGTGCCGCAAGAATGCCGAGTCTTGCAGAGTCCATCGTCCCGGCCGTTGTCGGCGACACGAATTTATTCCGGCTCAGCTGCTGCATAATAAAGCCGATGACACTCATGCTCATCCCGGCGATCAGAATACTAAGCAGTCTCGGGATCCGGCTGACAAGCAGAATTTCCTGCTGCTGGGAGGTCAACCCGCCAATATCCATCACAGAGAGCTCCGATACGCCGATGAAAATAGATGCTATGGATAAAACGATTAAAGTTATGGCTAAGTATAAAACTCTCATACACGTACTTCTTAATGGAATGCTTCAATCTCCAACACGACAAAGATAATCATTCTCAATTAAAAAGGCTGGACCTCCCCTCTTTCTTTCCTTCCTTATACACCCCATTATAATGATAACGATTATCATTATCAACATAATTTTCGATCAATTTCTACACGGGTCCTCTCATTCTTCTTTCCATGCTAAACCCTCCAGTAACTGGAGGGTCAACAAAAACTGCGCTCTAAAGCGGAGTATGGACGCTTCTCCTCGTTCCTCATATTTGAACCGATATGGAAGAGTATCTTCCTCCCCCTGTTGAAAAATGGGGAAAACTAAAAATTATAGAAGGAGTTTGTTGGATGTTAAAGAATAGGTGAGAGAGGGAAAAGGATCCATGGAGTTTTTAAATTTCGTAAAAGGAGCGGATATCATGAACACCCGTCATTTTGAACGAATGAAAAACGAAGAAGGTTTTATTGCTGCACTCGACCAGAGCGGAGGCAGCACACCTAAGGCACTTGCCGCATACGGCGTACACGAAGACGCTTATGCCAATGAGGAGGAAATGTTCAACCAGGTCCATGAGATGAGAACGAGAATTCTCACCTCCCCTTCCTTCAATGCTGAGCAGATTCTTGGCGCCATCTTGTTTGAACAGACGATGGACCGCGAAGTGGAAGGGAAATTTACAGCAGACTACCTTTCTTCCAAAGGTATCGTCCCTTTTCTTAAAGTTGACAAGGGACTTGCCGAACAGGAAAACGGCGTACAGATGATGAAGCCGATCCCTGATCTGGATGATATGCTGCGCCGTGCCAACGAACGAAACATCTTTGGTACGAAAATGCGTTCTGTCATTCATGAAGCGAATTACGATGGCATCAAAGCTGTTGTAGACCAACAGTTTGAAGTCGCTAAAGAAATCCTTGCAGCCGGTCTCGTCCCAATCATAGAGCCGGAAGTCGACATCAACAGTGAGGAAAAAGAGAAATGTGAGGATATCCTGCGCGGTGAGATCCTCAATCAGCTCAATCAGCTGCATGAAGATCAAAACGTGATGCTGAAACTGACGATTCCTACGAAGCCGAATGCTTATCAGGAAATCATCAACCATCCACGTGTCGTCCGCGTTGTCGCTCTTTCCGGTGGATACTCCCGTGAAGAAGCCAACGAAAAACTGAAGGATAATGAAGGTCTGATCGCAAGCTTCTCCAGAGCCCTTGTCGGCGATCTTCATGTCGACCAGTCGCAGGAAGAATTCGACCAGTCCCTGAATCATTCCGTAAGCTCCATTTATGACGCTTCCGTAAATAAATAAACAGACAAAAACCTCCGCTGATTCAAGCGGAGGTTTTTTAGTCCTAACCTTTAAATAGAGTTGGAACGTTTTTATGCTGTTGGTCACGTTCCGCTTATCGGTGGATGCTTGCCGCGGGCACGGCCTCAGCTAACTTGGTCAAGAAGAACACTTGACCAAGTGGATCTTCAGCTCGTGCTGTTCCCGCAGGCGTCACCACCGAACACTCCACGTGACCGCACATGTGGAGACTATAAAGAACCTTACTAACATCCCATTTATCCTCATCAGCGGAATAGATCCGTTATCGTCTTCATGTGGGACAGATCATGTTGTGAACTACTTCTTTTGACAGCAAAATATAAAATTGCCGAAGAAGCTCACCTTCCCATGGCTGTTAAGAGTCTTCTCCGGTTCCGGAAGGAGCTCAGCCCATTCCACTCCTGCGGAAAAACGGACGGCCGAGACCCCGGAGGACGGTTTTCCCGAGGAGGCTCGGACGTTCGTCCGCGGAAAGGGAATGGGCTGAGCTCCTGGAGGAATTCGAAAGCAGCCGATGTCTCTGCAAGTAGAAAACCCCCGCTTTTGAAAAGCGGGGGGTTTTCCTTATTAATCGAACAGGACACTGACGGACTGCTCTTTCTGTACACGTGTCAACGCATCTGCAAACAACGGGGCAACAGATAGCGATACGATCTTATCAATCCGCTTTTCCTCAGGAAGATAAACAGAATTCGTCACGACCAATTCCTTGACCGGTGAATCCTCGATGATCTTCACGGAAGGATCGGACAACACGGCATGGGTGCCGCACGCATAAATTTCATTGGCTCCATTCTCGAGGAGTGCAGCAGCCGCTTGATCGATCGTTCCGGCAGTATCAATCATATCATCCACGATAATGACGTTCTTTCCTTCAATATTACCGACCACATTCAAATCTTCCTCCATGTGCGGTTCGGGGCGGCGTCTATCCACAAATGCTATAGGCGCATCCAGAATATCTGCCATGCGGCGCGCCCGGCGCAGACCGCTTGTATCAGGAGCTACCACGACAACATCCTCGATGTTTTTCTCCTTGTAATACTGAGCAATAATCGGAATGCCGAGCAGCTGATCGACCGGGATATTGAAGAATCCCTGAATCTGCGGCGCATGCAGATCAAGAGCGACGACTCTTGATACGCCTGCTTTTTCCAACAGGTTGGCAATCAATTTAGCCGTAATCGGTTCACGCGGACGTGCTTTCCGATCCTGACGGGCATACCCATAATAAGGAATGACCACGTTAATGGTCTTGGCGGAAGCTCTCTTCAAAGCATCCACCATAATCAAAAGCTCCATTAAATGTTCATTGACCGGCTGAGCCGTCGATTGAATCAAGTAAATGTCGTCTCCACGGACACTTTCTTCGATCGTAATTTGAATTTCACCGTCACTGAACCTCACTACAGAACTCTCTCCTAAAGGAACATCCAATATCTCTGAGATTTCCTCTGCCAACGGTTCGTTGGAGTTAAGCGTAAACAGCTTCATGCTCATCTTGATCTCTCCCGTACGTAAGAATTCAAATGGAGCCTATGTTTTACTTTTCATCTTGATAAACATTTACACCATTTTTATTTTGAGTTTACATCACTGTGTTATTCCAATAAAGAGTATACTATACCATTTCGAGTTTCGAAACTAATTAACTTCATACAAAAAAAGCCTTCTCCCGCATGAAAGGGAGAAGGCTTTTTCATCTAGCGGAACAAATCCAAAAAGCGGTCCCAGAGACTTTTCTCGTCCTGCTCCTTCTGCTCTTCTTCCTGTTCTGCTTTTTTGATACTTTCTGTTTTTATAACGAACTGAACCGATTCAACGTTCTCATTTTCTTCGGAAACAAAGGACACCGGTTCGAAATCGGAATAGTCATACTCACTCATCAATTGATCGATTTCCGACTGCATTTCGTCCGGCAGATCGCTGGTAGAGGCAGCGAGTTCTGCCGTTCCGTTCTGAAGATCAGAAGCACCGGATTCCAAGCCGGCTGTCCCGCTTGTCAGCCCGCCGATCCCGGAATGCACTTCCTCGTACGAACCGGCCAGCTGTCCCACGCCGTCCGTATACTCGACAAGTCCGGCATGAAAGTCATTATACTGCGAGGAGAAATTCTGAATCCCCTGCTGCAGCTCCTTGATGGATTCATCCACATTCACACTGCCGAGATTTGTTTCAATTGTATCAGCCGCCGCTGCGAGCTGGCCGTTGATCTCACTCAATGAAGCCACTGCCTGATCAAGGGCAGGCCCGGCTGCATCAAATGCGCCTTCTGCATCTCCGTAAACCACCTTAGCCTCCTGGGCTGCGTGATACGTTTCAATCAGATGATCGACCACTTCCTGATCGACTCCTGACTCACGAAGCGCCTGGATATCCTCCTCGGTCACTTCATACCCGGGAATGGAAGCCATCGCCTCATCCAGTTGATCGTGGGCATTGGTATATTGGCTTCTCAAATCCTCTAGGCCGTCTTCCGCTTTCTGAAGACCGGAAGAGAGCTCTCTCAAGTTCGTCTGCATCTGCGACAGGTCCCCAAGGTTCAATTCTCCAGGTCCCTGTGAAGCCAGACGGCTCATTTCCGCAAGCGCACTTTTGATCGATGCGGATCCTTCGACCAGAGAACCCGAACCACTGTGCAACTCCTGGATGCCGTTCAGATACTGTTCTGAACCACTATAAACCTGAGCTGTTCCGTTATTCAGTTCAGCGATCCCGTCGGCTAGGCCGGAAGCTCCATCATGGATGGCGGCTGTCGCATCCGCGAGTGAACTCATATCATTCTTGACGCCATCAATATCAGGCTCTTCCATAGATATGGAGGCAGGAACTGCAGCAATTTCAATGCTGTCCATTTCAATATTCTCTGCATCAGCTGTCACCTTGTAGCTTTCTTCTTTCTCAGGAAGAACTGTGAACGTGACCTGTCTGTCTTTCCCGGAACTGGCAACCGTCCCCTCAGATGCCTCAATATTCTCGAAGATTTCTGCATCTAAAGGAACCGTAATCTGCAGGGTATAGTTGTTGAAAAAGACAGGATCGGCCCCTTCTTTTTCTGACGTCTCGATACCGATTTCCAGTTGTCCATCTTTTCCAAGGAGTTCCTCCGGATTGATTTCTTTTCCGTCCAGCTTATAGGAAAAGTTGATATTCCAAGGAAGATTTTGATCTTCAAGATTTCCCTGGTAATAAAACTCCTCTTCTCCGGCTTTCACTTCAATCCGCGAATTTCTCTGTGTGACTTCATTCGTATTCGTTAAGTTTTCTACGCTTGAGTAGGGGCCGAAATCAACAATCGTTCCCGGCTCTTCGATATCAAAGTTATTGACCACATACATGTCCTTCTGGCTGCCGTCAGCATTCAAGGTGGCATAGACGACTTCACGCTTTTCAGAGTAACGGCCTTCCTCCGCTTTTCCATCTTCTTCAGCAGAAGCAGGAGCGGCTGGCACGGCAAGAAGAAAAGCCATGATCAGCAGAGATGAACGTTTCCCTATCATTATCATTTCCCCTTATAAAAGTTTGCTTTCCATGTCGTTTTTTCAATCACACGGTCCAAAATCACAAGCAGTGCAGGCAGGACGAGGACGACCATCAGAAACGCAAGCAGCGCTCCTCTCCCCAGCAGCAGACCAATCGACGAAACAATGGGGTTCGTGGAGGTCATCCATAAAATAAAGCCGACACTGGACAAAATCGAAGCCGATACAAAAATAGCGAAGACCTTATCATCAATCGTTTTCTTAATCGCCTCAAGAGCTGACATATCTTTACGGAGATGATTGTAATTCTCCGTAAATAAAATGGCATAGTCGACGGTTGCTGCCAATTGAATCGTGCTGATCAATAGATACCCCACGTAGACGAGCGGCGTATCCATGAAATATGGAAAAGCGAGGTTCACCCATACCGAAGCCTGAATCGTAATGAGCAGGACCACCGGGATGGAAACCGACCGGAACGTCAGAATCAATACCGCCGCAACCGCAGCGATTGTCAGCCAGTTCACAAGGGTATTATCCTTCTGCACAATATTTTTCATATCATACAACGTGACGCTTTCCCCCAGCAGGTGTGTCTCATCATAGTACCCATCTGCAGTTTCCCTCACTTCTTCAATAAGGGAAAAGGCTCTTTCCCCCTCCGCATCGGTCTCCGTATAGAGCGTAATTCTAGCGTAGTGTTCTGAATAAAACGTCTCGGTCACCGATTTTTCCAAGTATTCAGGCGGAATCGCGGGACTGACGATGTTGACATAAGAAACAACGCTGGAGACATCTGTAAGCTGCTCCAGATCCTGCACCAATTCTTCCTCTTTCGCCCGGTCTCCTTCAGGTACGAGGAGAACCATCGGGATGTTTTTGCCAAAAGAATCCTGGATGGCGGCTACATCCTGGCCGGCCCTTGTGTTTTCCGGCTGCTCTCCTGTTCCGTAAATAAAGCTCGTTTCATTTTGAGCCAGAAAAGCAGGCACAATGATGATTAACAACAGGATAAAGCTCGGCAGCCGCAGCTTCATGACGTGACGGCCGATCCCTTTGAAATCAGGAACAAACGGACGGTGCTTGGTTTTATCAATCCAGTGATAAAACATCATCGTCAGCGCCGGCAGGAAGACCATGACACTGATAAAGCTGAGAAGAATCCCTTTCAGCAGGTTCAATCCGAGATCGGCCCCGATACCAAAGTCCATAAAGGTTAAAGCGGTAAACCCAAAGAAAGTTGTGGAAGCACTTGCGACAATCGCCGGAAAAGAACGCTTCATCGCCAGCTGCATCGCTTCCTTCGGATCTTCGACTTCCCTGCGGTAATCCGAAAAGCTGTGGAGAAGGAATATCGCATAGTCGAGCGAAACGGCCAGCTGTAAAATCGGAGCGACCGACTGCGTGACAAAGGATATTTCTCCAATGAAAATGTTCGTGCCTAAATTAATCAGGACAGATACACCTATGGCCACCAAGAAGAAGACCGGTTCCATCCATGATGTCGTTGATAAAATTAAAATCAAAATGATGATCGGAACGAGCAGTGCGGCTGCATACATCGACTCGCTGCCTGTCATTTTCTGAGACACAGCTGTGTTGACGGCTTCACCAGCCACCGCGTTTTCTTCTCCAATCAATTCATAAATTGAATCTGTGGCTGCGACTTCTTCCCCTTCTTCAATGTGAAGGGAATAGAGCGCTTTTTCATCCTGGTAATAGGATTCAACTGTATCCGCAGAAGCCATCTCCAACGGTACTTTCACATCGATGATATCATCGAGCCATGTGACACTTCCGACTCCATCCACGTCCTCCAGCTGCTGTTTATAGCTGAGTGCTTCAGTGATCGAAACACCTTCAATCATGACCCGGGCGTTTTCCACCGGTTCATCGAATTCCTGCTCCATGATGTCCACCGCTTCAATCGAAGGGGCGTCCTCCGGCAGGTAGTCAATCATATTGTAGTTGACGGACACGGCGAACTGAGCCGCCGCACTTAACAGCGTAAGTATGACAAAGATAAGAACAATACTCTTTTTATGCTTTATGATTCGTGCTGTCCATCCGATAAAACGTCACCCTCTCTTGCATCTCCCATTCGTACACTATACTATTTTATTGACACCGTGTTGGATATTCAACAAACAGTTTTGTAATTTTCGTCATTTATCCAACATACCGGTACGCAAATGTTGGATTGTCATAAAAATGTAAAAAAAGGAGCCCCGCTATGAGTGAAAAAATGGACCGTCGCAAAAAGTATACCCGCCATGTACTGAAGGAAAGTCTGATCCACCTGCTGAATGAGAAGCCCATCGCTGACATTACCGTAAAAGAGATCTGTGCGCGGGCAGACATCAATCGTTCCACGTTCTACACCCACTATTCCGATCAGTATGACCTGCTCAGGCGGATTGAAGAGGAAATTACAGCGGATATGAACACCTATCTCAGTCAATATGATCATGAGCTTGAAGAAGAATCGATTCAGATGACGGAGAAGATTCTCTCGTACGTGCTTGAAAATAAGCTGATCTTTCAGACTCTGCTGAAGGGGGAAGCGGCGCCATCCTTTGAAAAACGGATGATGAACCTGACCAGAGGGTTCATGCTGGATAACTTAACGTCTGATAAAGTCATTTCCAAACAGGAATCCGAGTACGTCAGTACGTTTGTCATCAGCGGCGTCATCCACGTGATTAAAGACTGGATCCAGAACGACATGGACCAGCCGCCCGAGGAAATGGCGGTTATGGTCAATCATTTCATCCTCCATGGCCTTTCCCATTTCGATTAAAAAAGCCGCTTACGTTCCATAACGTGAGCGGCTTTCACGCTGTAGAAATCATACATGTCATCCAGTAGAGTTGTCTGTATGTCCGGGTAGTGGTCACGTTCCGCTTATCGGTGGATGCTTGCCGCGGGCACGGCCTCAGCTAACTTGGGCAGGAAAACCACCTGCCCAGGTGGATCTTCGGCTCGCACTTTTCCCGCAGGCGTCACCACCGCACGCTCCTCGCGCCAAAAGTACAGCACATACGAAGGAAAATGGGTATCTTATGAGAGAAGGACAATTTGAGCTTAGCTTCGCAGATTCAAAAGAGCTGCACTTACGGCGTAATTGTCGTTCGCGTGGAAATGACAATGGTCCGAAACAAACGCTGATGACAGCTGATTATAAGAAGATAAAAAAGTTTACCCTCTACCCAGCAACGGTGCAGGTACTAGAAAAACACTGGACTTGTTTACAAACTGAAAGCCGCTTACGTCTGATGACGTAAGCGGCTTTTTCAATCATGATTCGTGTTTTCTGGCTTCTCGTTCTTCCGTTACCTGCACGACCGGCTCATCCCATGGGTGAGCGGCGTAAATGCCCTGCTCAATCACTTTGGTGAGCAGATCTTCATCTCTCGGTATGGAAAATTCAATTCGAAACGAGGTCACCCGTTCTTTTTCTCCTTTTTTCCCTTCTGCAGGGACTGCTGTGCCGGAGGGAACAAACTGCTCCATCCCATCTTTCGTCTGCCACATCACATTCTTATACTGACCGACCTGCAGATCATCCACATTCAACACACTTTGAATGACACTATCGACATACTCAGGAATCACATATGTTTTCACTCGGTAGATATCTACAAGTTTCATACAATCTCTCCTTTTGTGTTAATGGAACAGTCCGGATTCCCTGGATTTAGCCTTCACCTGTCTTGTCCGCTTATGCAGCGGTCCTTTCAGGAAGACGCCGATTAACAGAAATACCCCGCCGAATAAACTGAGAAACACCAAGTCTGTTTCCACTCGTTCCGGCACAATACCTCCGACGGCTTCCCGCATCAGATCGATGGCGTAGGAAAACGGAAGGAATGGATGAATCGTCTGGAAAAACTCCGGAAGAAGCGCAACAGGATATGTTCCTCCCGACCCGGCAATCTGCAGGACGAGCATGACAATCGCTCCGGCTTTTCCGACGTCCCCCAGAACAGATACAAGAGTAAAGACAACCGTCATAAAGACAAAGCTGATCAGCAGACCGAACAAGACAAATGGAACAACTTCAGCCACACCGATATCAAGAAGGAATACGTTTCCGAGCGTGACGACAAGTGTCTGCAGGAAGCCGATACTTACAAACGTCGCAAGTTTTCCGAAGTACTGCTCATAGCTCCGGTATTCCTGGAGGTTGACCGGGTCCGTAGACAGTAACGACACCAGAAGCAGTGCACCGACCCACAGGGACAGGACCGTATAAAAAGGCGTCATACCTGTTCCATAGTTTTCAATCGGGAACAGGGCGTTCTTACTTAAGGTGACCGGTTCTTCAAAAAAGTTTTCCTCTGCGGCCGGGTCATTTTTCAGAAGATCGATGATTTCATTGATATCTGTTTCTCCCTGGATCTCACGTATCCGCTCCGCCATTTCATTCACTTTTTGATTGACGTACGGATATTCGTTCATCATATATTCCAGGATATCCTGACCTTCAGCAATATTGCCTTCCGTACTGTTCAAAATCCGCTCGACTTCAGGAACGGTCGATTGGACATCCACCAAAATGGATCGGGCGTCCGCCAGCGTGCTTTGAGCTTTGTCGATTTCGGACAGGACCTGCGGCTCAATGTTTTCGTTGTATTCTTGCAGGAACGCATCAATCTGATCCGCCGTTTCCCCTGACTTTTCTTCAAGGGAGGCAAAGGTTTGATCGATGTTCTGCTGGGCTTCTGACAATCGATCACCAATCTGACTGCTGTCCTCCTGGATGGACGTGAGCGCTTCTTCTATTGCCTGGACATCAGCAATCGCCTGATCAATGGTTTCCTCAGGAATCTGCGGGGATGGCTGCGGCGTGTTTTCTTCACTATTTTCTTCACTGCTCTCTTCCCCATTGTCTTCCTGATTTTCTTCATTCCCTTGATTGGCCTGCTGCTGTTCCTTCACTTGTTGGAGAAGCTGCTCGACCGCCGCGATTTCTTCCAAGGACTGACTTGTCTGATCATTGATTTGACTACGGATTTCACCAATCGAATCCACATTGACATCGACCGACTGGACATCCTTCAAGAAGGCGTTCACGTCCTCAGCCGTCTGTTGGGCTGCGTTCAAATCTTCCTTTACCTGCGGAGAGAGTTCGTTCAACCGCTGCTCGGCATCATCAATAAACGCCGTCGTTTCATCAATTGTGTTTAATCCATCCCCTGCCGCCTGCTCAGCCTGCGGAATTAACCCCTGCACATCGTTGATGATGGAGGAAGCATTCTGGGAATCATCATACGCATCGGAAATCAATTGATAAATTTCTGGCAGATTCTCTTCCAGCTTGAAAATATATTCTTCAAAGCGCTTGATATCCGGCAGATCGTTTTCCAGTTCAAGTCCAAGATCGTTGAACAGATCAGCAACGGTACCGTTCACTTCCGAGATGAACTGACTGGTAATTTGATCGACCAGCACCGTGGCTCCTTTTTCAGTAATTTTAGGGGCAATGGCATTAATCTTTTCGTTGACATAGTACTGCACTTCCGACTTTTCCGGATTCCCTTCTACGACCGTTCCTAAGTGTTCAGAAAAAGTCTCTGGAATGACAATGACGGCATAGTAGTCTCCGTACTCCAGTTTATCCATCGCCTCACCGCGATCGGTAAACTGCCAGTCGAAACTGTCTTCATCCTTTAAGTTATCCACCAATTCCTGACCGACATCGATATCCTTATCCCGGACAACAGCCCCTTGGTCTTCATTGACTACGGCCACAGGCAGCTGGTCCGTCTGACTGTAAGGGTCCCACGATGCTTTAATATTGAACCAGGCATACAGGGAAGGGAGGACAGCGAGTCCAAGAATCAGGATTAACGCTACCCAGTTCGTTGCCGTGTTTTTCCAATCTCTGCTGAATATTTTCCATATGTTCTTCATTTCAGATGCTCCTATACGTTCGTCATGGTTTTGAATGGGAGTACATGAGTTTACGTTAGTTTTATCTACGAGAAGAAATTATATAGGAATGTTTTAAAAGTGAAAAGGGTGGCAGCTCCATGTAAGCCTCACCAATCCACACAGCAGAGGACAAAAATGAATTTTCGTTCATTATGAAAAGGTGATTCCACGAGAGGAAACCCGCTTCTAATAGAAGCGGGTTTCCTCTCTCGTTTATTGAAAAAGCTGGTGCAGTTTCTCAAGCGTCCTCTCTTCATCCATCGATGTATCATGAAAGGCAACATGGCCATCGGGCCGGATCAAAAGCGCACTTCCTTTTTCCATGCCGAGCTTCCGTTCCATGTGCCGGTGGACATCATAAATGATCGGTAAATCATCACCATCCGTATGGACAGTCCCACCTTTAGCCACAAGGAATATCTTCATCAGCCCTTGGTACTGGTCATTCACTTTTTCCGCAAATGTGTAAGCATAATCTATGACATCCTGATGCTGGGCATCAATATAGATCAGACAGACAAAACCATATTCGCAGATGAACGGATACAACCTCTCATCCTTCGCCCCATCGAAAAACAAAAGATGATCAGGTACACGATGGCCGGCTTGGACCGCTTTACGCGGCAGGGTGGAATCCTTCAGCTCTTTATTCCGTTTCACCTTTTCATATTCATTATGGATATTGGATAGATGATTGGCGATTCTCTGCTGCACCCAGTCCTGAGTCAGCGCTGCTTTTCCAGCCCAGTTGCGGACTTTTCCCTGAGTTCCCTCAAGATTCACGACTTTCAACATCCGGGACGTTTCTTTCAAAACATCCTTCCCAATAGGAAAGCGTTCATCCTGATAACTATCCAGGAACGAATCTGCAGCATAGCCTTTCAATACTGAAGCCAGCTTCCAACCCAGATTGGAAGCGTCCTGCAGGCCTAGATTCATTCCCTGGCCTCCGAACGGGTTGTGGATATGAGCCGCATCTCCAACAAAAAACACCCGGTTCTTCCGATAATCGGGGACCTGACGGTGAGCAGTACCAAAATAGGAAAGCCATGTCGGATTTTCAAGGCGGTAGGAATATTTCAGAACCGTATTGACGCTATCCTGCAGTTCTTCCATCGTCAACTCATCTTTGTGAGGAAGCCCCTGCCTGGCGCGGTCAAAACCGACCACCCGGTAACTGCCGTCTTTGTATGGAAAGAAGGCGACTGCCCCGCGGTCATTCAAGTGCATATGAATAAAAATTTCTTCAAGACCGGGAACATCGACATCACCAAGGAAAAAGGTGTACCCTTCATCTTCGCCTTCAAAATCGACGTGCAGCGCCTCACGGACTTTACTGTGTGCGCCATCTGCTGCAATTAAATAGTCCGCTTTATATTCCTTCACTTTCCCGTTACAGGAAGCCTTGACGTATACGCCTGTTTCATCCTGATGAACATCCATCACCTCGTGCTCCCGTTCGACTGTACCACCGAGCGAGTCGAGATGGTTTTCCAGGATTTTTTCTGTTTCACTCTGAGGGAGGATTAAGAGGTAAGGATAACGGCTTTCAATATGGTACAGTTCCACAACGGAGGCATTCTCTCCACCAAGATGAAGCTTAGCCCCGGGGCCTGGATAACCTTTTTCGAGAAATTCCTTGTGCACACCAAGAAGCTCGAACATTTCCATCGTCCGCGCTTGAATGCCGAGTGCCTTGGAGAGATCGGATGGTGCCTCGCGTTTCTCCAGACAGATGAAGTCGATGCCCTGTTTTTTCAGTTCATTGGCCGCCATCAAACCGGTAGGACCCGCACCGATGACGATCACTTCTGTTTCAATAACGGAAGACATGATTCTGTGCCCCTTCCTTTTACGTACTTTTGTATAACGCAACCTATTGTACGATACCCTTCTGGCAGAGCTTCAAGCGTATTGAGGCATATTCGTAAAGGGACCATCAAGAAAAACACAGCACTAAAAAAAAGAGCCCGCACCTATATGCAGACTCTTTTTTCTCTATTTTTATTGATCAGTCGTCTCTTCTTCTTCAATCATCTCTGTTTCATCCAGATAACGAAGCAGGTCTCCGTATACAACGGAATCAGACAAGGCCAGTTCTTCTTCTGCCTGTTCAAAGCCTTCTCCGCAGGCCGCGTCTTCGACCTCTTCACCCGTTTCCCGGTCATAGCAGGTGCCGTTGACGCCGACATATTCTTCGTTGGCGAAGTTTCCGTCACGTGTGACCATCAGCTCCTGACGGTCCTCGTTGAACAGGTCCTGACCGAACTGGATCGGGTTGTCATCTTCTACACCGAGCATATTCATCAAGGTCGGACGCAGGTCAATCTGTCCGCCTACGGTGTCATATTCCTTACCTTCAATGCCTTCTCCAATCATTAGAAGCGGCACTCGCTGAAGTTGGAACTGCTCGTAATCGTTAATATCTTTATCGAGATATTCCCCCATCGCCTGCTGGTGGTTTTCAGAAATCCCGAAGTGGTCCCCGTATATGACGAGTACCGTGTCGTCATAGAGGTCTGACTGCTTGAATTCCTCCACAAACTGCTTCAATGCCTCATCCTGGTATCGGATTGTCTGGAAGTAGTTGTTCAGCGTCTGACTGGATGTTTCTCCTTTTTCAATCAGCTGTTTATCTTCTGGAAGAGTAAAGGGATGGTGGTTGGTGAGCGTGATCATCTTGTTGTAGAACGGCTCTTCCATCTCTTCCATTTTCGCTAAGGAATCTTCAAAGAAATATTCATCCAAGTAACCCCAGCTGTGGGACTTCTCTTCCGTTACATCATAGTCTTTCTTCGAATAGAAACGATCATACCCGAGAGAATCGTACATGACGTTCCGGTTCCAAAAAGTCGCATCATTAGCGTGCATGACTGATGACGTATAGCCTTCCTGATCAAGAACTTCCGGAGTGGCCTCATACTCATTACCTGAATGGGTAAAGAAAGCTGCTCCACGGTTCAGTCCATAGAGAGAGTTATCGAGCAGAAACTCAGAATCGGACGTACGTCCCTGTTTCACTTGATGGTAGAAGTTACTGAAATAAGCTCCCTCTTCTTTCAAGTCATTGAAATAAGGAGTCAGTTCTTCCCCGTTCAATGTGTTATCCACAACAAACGTCTGCGTACTCTCAAGCGAAAGTAGGATGACGTTCTTTCCTTCCGCTGCCCCTTCCATTTCTTCACCTGCACCGGACTTCGTTTCGTTCAAATAATTGAGAACCGGAACGAGTTCGTTGCTGTCTGCGAACGTTTTCTTCGCTTCGGTCTGTCCTTGAAGCACGACGTCATAAGCGTGGAAGTTCAGAACGCCGATATATTTCACCAGCATATTGCGGTCAAAGGCCCGCTGCAATAGTTCAGTACGTTCCGTCTGCGCCCATCCGATATTCACGATGAACAAGGGGATGGCCAGCGCCGCAAGGATGAAACCTTCTTTACGCTTCGGCTGGAAAGACGTCAGGCGCTTCCCGTTCAAATAGAACAAAAGAAAGGCCGCTGCAAAAATATCGACAAACAAGAAAATGTCTGTCCAAGAAAGGATATCTGTAATACTCCCTCCGAGCCCGGCAAGGTTTGCGGCCTGCCCAAGCATAGGAATGGTCAAGAAATCAGAGTATTCTCTGTAAAATAAGACGTTAAAATATAATAAAAGCGATCCGACAATATACATGGCCAGCATACCTTTACGGCCGGCAAGCAGAATCCCTACACCAAATAGAAGAAAAATACTGCTGAGTGGGTTGAAGGCCAGAATTAAGGCTTCATTGAAGTTTTCAACGTCAAGGTTGAAAATGCCGCTCTGGATGATATACATCTTCAGCCAGAAGACAGCCATCACCGCTCCATAAATCATTACTTTCTTCTTATTGGCGGGGTCTTCCAATTTAGCTTTCCATTTAGAAATCATGAAATAACCTCCGTTTTATTAAACCTAAATCAATTGAAATACCGACAGCACATTCGCTGCATCATGGGTGCCGTTTTTTTCTACGACAAAACTGATCATAACATATTTTAAAGAAAAACCCCTTGTTTTAAATAATCTGTTATGTTCTTTTAATTCTGTAACACCCACGTAATCAAAGAAGAAGCAGCACCTGAAAACATAAAAAAACAACCTGCTGAATCAGCAGGCTGTCCCTGTTCGAAAGCTTAGAGTTTGTTCACAGCATCTTTGATGGAGGTGGATCCACCAACGACTTGAAACTCTTTTCCAATCGTTGATTCGTTTTCAAGCACCGAAAGCAGAACACCTGCAACATCTTCCCGGGAAATCTCTCCCCGTTCAACGGTCTCCGCTGCCTCTACCTGACCGGTCCCATTTTCATTTGTCAGAATACCTGGATGGACGATCGTATAATTCAAGTTCGTACGACGGAGCCAGTCATCGGCATAATGCTTCGCAATGACATACGGAGCGAAAGACGCCGGGGCTCCCTGAATCGCCTCACGTGTCGTATCAAAGGAACTGACCATCACATAGCGGCTGACCCCTTTTTGTTTGGCGGCCTCCATCGTTTTCACAGCTCCATCAAGGTCGATCATTACCGTTTTATCCGGTCCTGTGTTCGGACCTGACCCCGCCGTAAACACGACAGCATCCACGCCTTCAAAGGCTTCCGCCATTTTTTCGGTCTCATCCTCAAGATCAACAATGACAGTTTCTGCGCCAAGATCTTTGAAATAGGAGGCCTGCTCCTCTTTACGGATCATAGCTACGGCTTCTATATCATCATGGTTTTGTATGTTTTGTACAAGGTGTTTTCCTACCTGACCATTGGCTCCTACGACAAGTACCTTCATGGAAAAATCCATCCTTTCATCGATAAGTATCTCCCTTATATGTATCCCTTTTTCAAGAAAAAGAAACCTAGGAACCCTCCAGCCCATAAAAAAAGCCGGGTTCCCTGCCGGCTTTTCACGCCTTTATTGATCATTCGGCGGTTTCATATGGAATTCCTCAGCTATTTCACTGAGCTTTGCCTGCATGGCTTCATCATTCATGACATTCGCTGCGAAAGCCGGCTGTGTCTGCTCGTGCGGCTGATCAAAAAGCTGTCCAATTTTCTCTTTCGTTTTGGAGTACGTATCCATCGTCGCATCCGTTGCCTGGCTTACCCCTTCTTTGACGGAATGGGTCAGTCCTCCGTCCGACAAACGCATCTGCTGTTTCTCCTTGCGGGCATCCTCAAGGAGGTGCTGGATGCCGAATCCGTTACCGACAGCAAAACCTTTTACCCGATCTCCCAAATACATGGCGGCACCAACGCTTTTAACGACGGCCTTACGTGTACCTTTTCTTGCGTCCTCCGAAAAAACGAGCACGGTTGCCCCTGCTACGACCCAGCCGAGGGGATTATTCAAGCCCAATACTTTTTTCCACATGGCAATACCCTCCTTCTATCTTTTCATTGTTTCCAGCCCCGCCCGCTTTCATTCATCAAAGATCCTTCTGTTCATGAATAAATAACGCTGTGAAGTTTACAATAACGACTATGTTATTTAACAGGAATTTTACAAATCGGCAGTAAAGGAAGATGGGCATGTATGAAAGTTTAGAGCTACGGACGCGAGCGTTTCACGCATCCTCCGGAAAGCTTCGCTTTGAATTGTATGACCTTGAAAGAAATCCAGAGATTCAGCAGAAATTCGAACGGATTTTCCAGTCGATCCCAGGCGTCACTAAAGTAAAAGCCAGCACGACGACAGGAAACGTCCTTCTTTTATTTGAAGAAACGCGCATTCAGTTGAAGCAGTTGACGAAGCTGATCGCCGAGTTTGAGCAAGCGTATTATAAGCAGAAGCACAGATGCTGTGAAAGCCCTGAAATGGTTCAGGAGGCGGCCGCAGCCGTGTCCTGTCCAGGATCTCCAGACCTTTCTCTCATCCCGAAAATGAAAAAACACCTCCGCTCTCTGCCCTTCGCCTGGCTGGTGAGCGCAGGAGGTCTGCTCGTGCTCAGCCTGAAACGCTGGATCCGGGGTCCATCCGCTCTGGCGTCCCATCCTCTTCCTTTTTATATGGGGGCAGGCATAGCCATCATGACCGGCTACCCTTACTTTAAACGGGGGATTCAGCAGGTGAACAAGCGTTTTCCGGAATGGAAGATCGACTGGCTGCTGGGGACCGCCTCCCTGGCTCTTGCCCTCATCCGGGAAAATGTCGTCGTTCTCGCCGGACTAACGATTCTCACAGCTTTAAACTGGCAGCGCCAGAAAGCCTTTGATACAGACAGTTATCTGGAAGGGTCCTATGTTCTGCCTGAAGTAGAGTCGTATGCAAAACAGACAGGACGCCTCGGATTCCTTGCTGCAGGTGCCAACCTCCTGCTGACCAGAAATGTGGTGTCTACGATCGGTATTCTGCTCGCTGCCAACCCGCGGCCGGCACGAGTCGCTGCTGAAATCACATGGAAAAAAGCCGAACTTGATTCGAAGGAAAGCGGAGCCGTGCTCCCCGATAAAGGTTCGTTGTTCCAACTCGCCGCACTGGATACCGTTATCTTGAACCACCCTGACCGCTTGATGGAAAATGACCGGTCGCTGACAGAAGATGCGATGGCCTTTTTAGCTGCCCTCCCGGAACAGACCAACATTCATGTGGAAGGATCCGGGGAGACTGCTGAACTGATTCACCACCAGTTCCCTCATTTGATGGTCATTCAGGGTACGAGCGAGTGGCCCGCTGATTCCAGAAATGTTCTAGTCGTTGAGGAAGCTGGTGCTCCTTCGAGTTTCAGCCACTATCCTTCTATCACTTCCAGTGAATTATCAGGGATAACCGAAACATTACAAACGGCTCTGAAACTTCGCAGGAAAAACCGATGGCAGCTCGGCATTTCCGGTACGTGGAATGCTGCCGGAACCGCCCTTGCCTTTATGGGACGATACAGCCCGCCTGTCATTAATTTGATGGCAGATACCCTGCTTCTGCTCTTTCTCTCCTCCATTGAAAAGCAGAAATACAACACAAAGGCAGTTCAAAAGCCTGCAGAAAAACAGAAGCTGGAGCTGGCGGCTGCGCTTGAACAACAGCAGTCCTTTTCCAACTGGCATTCTCTTGCCAATGAGGACATTGTCGAGCAATTGAAGACCCATCCTGCCGAAGGGCTTTCCTCCCTTCAAGTCAAAAAGAAGCGGTTACAGTATGGGAAGAATGAGTGGCAGGTAAAGGCCCGCCCACATTGGATTACGGTCTACTTCAATAAGTTGAAGGAATTCACCACGCTGATTCTGGCAGGAACAGCTGTCATCAGCGCCTTCCAAGGGGCCCTGTTTGAAGGCATCGTCATGGGGGCTATTCTGCTGGCCAATGCAGGGATCGGCGCCTATCAGGAGCAGAAAGCAGCCAACCTTCTCAATAGCGTGAGTGAGTTTCAGGCGCCGGCCTGTACAGTTATACGGAACGGCCGCCGAACAAAGTTGGAGGCCGATCTTCTCGTCCCGGGCGATATTGTAGAAATCGATGCAGGCGAACGAGTGCCGGCTGATTTGAAGCTGCTGCAGGCCAACAACCTGGAGGTGAACGAATCGGCGCTCACAGGAGAATCTCTCCCTGTCGCCAAATCAACCCTTACGATTCAGGCGCAGACGTCCATCAACGACCGCAGCAATATGCTGTTCATGGGAACCGATGTCACCCGCGGCCGGGCGAAAGCCGTTGTCGTTGGTACCGGCCTTCACACAGAAATGGGACACCTCGTCACATTATTGACAGAGGAACCGAATGAAAAAACGATGCTCCAGCAGCAAGTGGACAAAGTGAGCCGCATGTTTTTAAAAGTCGCTCTCGTTACTGGATCACTCGTATTTATTACGGGCCTTCTACGTGGGAGCACCATCAGCCAGATGCTTACTACATCTGTCGCCCTTGCTGCTTCAGCCATCCCGGAAGGACTGCCTGTTACCATTACGATAGCCTTAAGTGCCGGCGTCCTTCGCTTGTCCAAGAAAAAAACCGTCACACGTAAACTGAATGCTCTCGAAGCGATGGGGCGCGTTACTGTGATCTGCACGGATAAAACCGGTACGCTGACGAAGAACGAAATGACTGTGACGAATGCCGCCACACCTTCTGCCTCCTTTAAAGTTGAAGGCACCGGCTATCATCCGTCAGGAGCGATCCACGGTCCAGAAAACAATCAGGACTTCCAAGACCTGCTCCGCATCGGTTGGCTTTGTCATAATACAGAGCTTCACCAGCATGAAGAAGAATGGAAAGTCAAAGGCGACCCGACCGAAGCGGCCATTTTGACGCTCGGAAGAAAGTACGGATTGACGGAAGGCAGCTTTGCCCACTGGCACCGCACCCATGAAATTCCGTTCGATTCCCATAGAGGGATGATGTCTGTCGTCTGCCGCGAATCTGTTCAGGACAAGCAATGCTATGTGATGACGAAAGGATCGCTGGAAAAAGTTCTCGACCGCTGTACGCATTACCAAATGAATGGCACAAAGAAAAAAATAACGGCGTCTTTCAAGAAGAAGTGGCTGGAGAAGAACACCCGATTCGCCGACCAAGCCCTGCGTGTCCTGGCCTTTGCTTATGCTCCCATTACCGATGAACCGGAATCCGACACGGTAGAAGAAGTGGAAAACCATTTGATTTTTGTCGGCATCGTCGGCATGATGGATCCGCCGAAACCGGAAATCCAGCAAAGCATCCAAGAAAGCAGACGGCTGGGTATACAAACGGTCATGATCACAGGAGACCATCCAAAAACCGCCGCAGCTATCGGAGGACAGATCGGTCTGAACAGCGGACCGGAACAGGTCTTAACGGGTACAGACATCGATCAGATGACAGAGGAAGAACTCGAAGAAAAAGTACGGGATGTCCACATTTTTGCACGCGTCACCCCTGATCATAAGCTTCGCATTGTCGCAGCTTATCAACGACTGGGTCACGTCGTTGCCATGTCCGGTGACGGCGTCAATGACTCTCCTGCCATTAAGAAGGCAGACGTCGGCATTGCCATGGGACAGACAGGCACGGCTGTCACGAAAGAATCGGCCGATATCGTCCTCACAGAAGATGGTTTCCAGACGATTCTTGATGCCGTGAAAGAAGGCCGTTCCATCATCGGCAACATCCGCAGGGCCCTCGGTTGTTTATTATCCGGGAACATTGCAGAAATCTTAGTCACATCCACTGCTGTTCTGGCGGGTATGCCGCTTCCGATTGTACCGATTCAAATCCTATTGATGAATTTATTAACCGATGCGCTTCCGGCTATGGTATTCGCCATTAATCCAGGAGAGCAGAAAGAGGAGCCTTACCGGGAGCGGATTGCCGATAAGCCGTTATACACCCAGGTGATCACCCGCGGCATCCTCCTTGGAGCCGGAACCCTTGCCCTGTTTGGAATAAGCCTGGGAGCTGGAGCTTCTCTCGTGCAGGCACAGACGACCGCTTTTGCTACGCTTGTAGCCGGACAGCTCATCCAGACGTTCATTTGGAGTAAACAGCACGCAAAAGAACGATCCATCAACTGGAAACAGGATAAGTTCCTGCTCGGAGCTATCGGAGGGTCCACACTGGCCCTTCTGGCAGCTATTTATGTTCCACCGCTTGCCGGGATGTTCCATACAGCCCCCTTATCCTTCAGCAGCTGGGCGCTCGTCCTTGCAGCGGCCTGCGGGTCCGCGCTAGCTGCGGGACCTGTGTATGCCTTATTCCATCGTGCCCCCGGCTCCAGCCCAGCACGAAAAGCCTCAGTACAGGCCTTTGCCGGATAATCCCCTGGTATAAAGCTGACACCCAGGGGCAAACCTTAAGACAAGACCGATCATTACGGAGGTGCAACCGATGTTCTTACGATTAATCCAGACAGCAGCAGTAGGATCTGTCGTTCTCATTGCCGGATCCGCTGTCTTTCCAGTGATCAAACGAACCATCAGACCGATCATGAGGGAAGTATCGCATGAAATGAAGTTTCTGCTCGTCAGTTCAGGTGAGCGTATGCAGGACATGGTCGATGATGTGAAATTTGAGCGGATGAAACGAGCGATGGACAACATGGACACAATTGAATGCGAGGTGTATGAAGATTGACTGAAGAATCGAAAGCCTCCAACCTTGATATTTCAGATAAACAGAAGGAAGTCGTCCAGGAATTGAAGCAGTCCATGCAGCACTTAAACACCGCCCTTTCCTTATCTGTTGAAGGCGTAAAAGAAAATGAGCAGGATAAGCAGATGTATTTAGATATCTGGGAAGAATTCATGAAATCGTTCGTGAAAAAAGTGAAAACAGAAAGCAAAGAAGCGAACGTCAACCTGATGAGCCAGATTCCCCTTAAACGATTTTTAGGCTTTTAATAAGAAAGTTTTACCAATAGGCCTGGAGGGAACTTCTCCTTAAAAAGATCTGCATAAGGAGGGGTTCTTTCCTATGATCGTTTCAGGGAAAATCCAATACAAACATCATCAAATTGATTTTGAGGTGAGGATGGAACATGAGGATATTGAGGAAGGTGCCATAAAATCTGAGGAAGCTAAACAAGCGCTGATCCATGCTGTCAATCGTAAATTCCGGGTGAAATATCCTCTCACAAGCACTATTGATCCCGTCCACGTGTCTTCCATATAAAAAAAGCATCCGGTTTGATCGAGGCCACTGAATGAAGGATCAAGTTAAAAAAGGCGGATGCCTTCAGACCGAAGATGAGGCAGCCCCATATCCGTGTCTTTATGTATTCTTTTCATTGTACAAAAAAAGAGCGATGTTCTTACCGTTGATTCCACGATGAGCGTTCGATGGTGACGCCTGCGGGAACAGCGCGAGCCGAAGATCGACTTGGTCCAATGATTTTCTTGACCAAGTCAGCTGAGGCCGTGCCCGCAGCAAGCATCCATCGACAAGCGATTCGTGAAAAGCAACAACCACCTTTACCCCCTTCTCTTGATAGGAAGGAGGTTTTCAGTGGCCTCGTTTGATCCGGACGCTTTTTTTCAATTCAAGTACGATACTTAATGGCCAGACCTTTCAGGAAGTTCCGGGCAAACTTATCCAGGCAGGGCTTATAGTTTTTATGCCCTTCTTTTCTTAGGATCGCACTAAGTTCGCCTTTGCTGATAGCTACGCCCGCTTCATCAAGGATATCAAGCACATCCTCATTTTTCAGCTGCAGGGCGATTTTCACCTTCTTCATCATGACATTGTTCACACTGGAACGGTTTTTGATGGAGCGGTCAGGCTTGACGGGCTCGCCGTCCTTCGTTTTCTGAGGACCGCGCTTATAAATGATGAATCCATTCAGGAAAGATTCCAGCATACTGTTCGTACACTTGATATAATCCATGCCGTCCATGGCTTCCTCATCGTCTTCCTCTATTTTCGTCAGCACCAGCTTGACCTCTTCCACAGCCAGATCCTCGCCGCCGAGCTCAAAGATTTCCTTCATTTCGCTGTCCCTCAAATCAAGAGCATAACGCAGACGAATCAATATATCGTTATTATCCATTACACAACCTCCTGTTGTACGTTCTTTTCCCGCTTTTTCACACCAGTCCTCATCCTACCACGTTTCTCCGTATTCTATAAGGCTGAATAGAAAAAATCAGGAATGATCTTCTTCCGGCCTGTACGTTTTCGTCAGATAGATGACCACTGTGAAAAAGCACCCGCCGAAGATGAATCCGGCTTTCATAAGAAGATTTGGTGCAATATAAAAAGCCGAGAATAAAAATGAAGACCAAATCATTACAAGGATCGATATTTTCGCTTTCAGGGGGAGCCCCCGGCCTGATTTATAATTTTGTATATAACTGCCAAACCATTTATTCGTCATCAGCCAGTTGTACAGACGATCAGAACTCCGTACGTAGCAAGCGGCTGTTAATAGTAGAAACGGAGTCGTCGGAATCAACGGCAGGATGATGCCCAGAATACCCAGACCAAGCGAAACGCTTCCGACAATGATCAGCAGAATCTTCACAACTTGTTTCATCATTAACTCCTTAAAAAGTAAATTGAACCGATTATCATACCTGTATAGAAGTCCGGTTATTCCTATTGTATCCCTTCCGCCCCTCCCGTTTCCATTATTTCATATGGAAACCGAGGACTTCTCCATCTACGAAAAGCCTGTGATAACCAGGTAGAGTTGTCCATTTGTCGTGGGAAGGGTCACATTCCTCTTATCGGTGGATGGAATCCGCGGGCATCACCACCGAACGCTCCTCATTCCGACGTTAGAATATAGAGGAGAGAGAATGTGTACGAAGCAGGTTCGCAGATTCAAAAGAACGGCATGGGCTGCGTTATTGCCGTTTGCGTGGAAAAATAGGGAAAGAACTGGCGCTGATGACCGCTGCCTGCCGGAATATGAAAAAGATTGTCATCCAGCAAGGGTGAGCGGGGTGAAGGAGAGTCATTGTCGATGTTAAAAAACTCCCAAGGAGCGGTGCCCCTTTCGCTCCTGGCGGTAAGAAAGAAAAAAGCTTGTAAAGAAACAGAGGTTTCTCTACAAGCTGAAACTTCCCACCCTGAAGATGGGA
Source organism: Halobacillus sp. ABH2_015 (assembly GCF_056158945.1). Taxonomy (NCBI): domain Bacteria; kingdom Bacillati; phylum Bacillota; class Bacilli; order Caryophanales; family Bacillaceae; genus Halobacillus; species Halobacillus sp. ABH2_015. The sequence goes on along the minus strand of NZ_JBSWUG010000002.1, from coordinate 259,787 downwards.
AGTTTTTTATATGGATAAACGAGAGGATAGGTTGTACACGTCTTCGTCCACTTGTACTGTTTTCGTATGGACAAATCCATAGGTAAGGGCTTCAGGCTGATGATCCTTTATCGTGACGATCACACCTGATTGATCCTTGATCAACAGATCGACCGCATAGGCACCAAGGCGGCTGGCAAGAATCCGGTCTGCCGCTGTCGGGGCACCTCCGCGCTGGGTATGGCCGAGAACCGTCACACGTGACTCGATGCCTGCCTCCTGCTTCAGTCGTTCGTTGAGATCGATCCCACTCACGGTTCCCTCTGCAACAACAACGATACTGTAGCGTTTGCTGCGCGACGGCCCCTGCTTGATCTGCTCAACAATGGAGTCCAGGTCCTCTTTTTTCTCAGGGATCAAAATGTTTTCCGCACCGCCGGCGAGTCCGGACCAAAGAGCAAGATTACCGGTGTCCCGGCCCATCACTTCAATAATGGAAGACTTTTCATGGGAGGAAGCCGTATCCCGGATCCGGTCAATGTAGTCCATTACCGTATTCAGAGCCGTATCAAAACCAATGACTTCAGAAACACCAGGGATATCAGAATCAATCGTCGCCGGAATCGCAGCAGTGGGTACGCCCGCTTCTTCCAGGACAGCCGCCGCCTGCAGCGATTCTTTCCCGCCGATGACGATAAGGGAATCGATTCCATGCTCCTTGATCCTTTGAAGAGCCTTTCCTTTACCTTCTTCAGTAAGAATTACATCGGAAGGGGAGGACTGTAAAATCGTTCCGCCCCGCTGCATGATCGATCCGACAGATGCAGCATCCATCTGATCCATTTTTCCATCTATAAGGCCCTGGAAACCATATTGTATTCCTATCATTTCCACATCGTAGTAAATACCGGAACGGACAACAGCCCGGATGGCTGCATTCATTCCCGGAGCATCTGCTCCACTTGTTAATACACCGAATCTTTTCATCATGACCACTCACTTTCCACTAGGAATCCGTCCCCGGCACTTGGAAATGCCGGTGTGATGCTTCGCCGTTTCGTCCTTAAGCTTCCCGATTCTCTTTCTTCCCCATCACTACATCGAGAAATCCCTACTCATCATTCTCCTGTTTATTTTACAAAAGTTCAACAAATATACTCCAGCTCAAAGGTATACGCAAATCATGACCACAACCATTGAAACAAAAACCTATGCAGGAGGGACAAATGAAGGTTGAGTTTCCACAATACCATAAAAAAAGAGTCCTGGGGCAGGACTCTTTTTTATGTGGTCTGCTTATTTCTACTTTCAAAATCAAACTTGATGCTGTAGTTCTCATCCAGCTTCAAGGCGGTGCTGAACGGCTTCTTGCCCTTAAAGCCTTTGAGGACTCTCGTTTTCTTTTTCTCACAAAGCGTCTTGATCATATTTCTTGTCAGAGTCTTGCCGGCAAGCTTCTTCGGAAAAGTCACCTTACAGCCTTCCTTATAATTGGAGCAGCCGTAAAACTTATAACGATCCATGATCTCCCCAGTCTGGCAGGAGGGACATTTGGCAATCGGTTCTTTGCCGCTTCCCCATGATGTCTTTTCTCCGGTGCTCCGCACTTCCACCTGCTGCAGAGCGCCCGGCGTTTCCTGAATGAGCTTTTCGATAAACTGCCCGGTCTGCTTCAGAAACACCTGACGGGATCCTTCTCCGCTGCCGATCTTCTTCAAATACGTCTCCCATCTGGCCGTGAGGGATGGACTCGACAGCAGGGTGCCTTCGATGGCTTCGCAGAGCATCATCCCTTTTTCCGTCACATAGACGTTATTCTTCTTCACTTCAATATAATTCTGTGCTTTGATGGTTTCGATGATGCTTGAACGCGTCGCTTCCGTACCAAGACCTTCAACTTCTTTCAGAATCTCAACGTCTTCTTCATCATCCATCCATTTCCCGCACGTCTTCATCATGTTGATCAGCTGGCCTTCGGTGTACGGCTTCGGAGGCTGCGTCATGCTTTCTTTAATATGAAGCTTCGCGCCCACTTCCTCTCCCTGATGGACTTCAGGAAGCAGAGGTTCCTTTTCCTTCGCTTTAGCGGGCTTCGGAAACAGCTCCTTCCACCCTTGACTGACGTCGCGCTTACCGGTTGTCTTAAACGGCAGCTCCTTGACATGGGTGTGCAGGGTCGTTTCTTCATAAATGTAGTCGGTATGGAACATCGCAAGCGTCGTAGCGAGTACTTCATTATAAATGTTCTGCTCATCACGGCTCAGCCCGCTCAGCTTTTTCTCTGTAGGTACGGATTTTGTCGGTATGATGGCATAGTGCTCCTGCACTTTGCTGCTGTCCACGTAGCGCTTCTTCGGCTTCGTGGAAACCGGTGTAAACGACACGTTCAGCGTTTTCTGGTACCCATCCAGATTTTTCACCAGGTAGGAAAATTCACTTTCCGTTATAAAGTTACAGTCCGTCCGTGGATAGGTGACGAGTTTTTTCTCATACAGCTTCTGCATCGTTTTCAACACTTGGGACGGCGTGTACTTCCAACGCCTGTTTGCGACACTCTGAAGTGTGGAAAGCGAATGAAGCTTCGGTGATTTGATGTACTTTGTCTTCTTATCGACGTTCCCCACAATACCGGCCAGCGGTTCATTTTCTTTTAAACCGTATTCATCCATCAAGGCTTGTACTTTTGCCTTATCCTTTTCCTTGATTTTGGCCAGGCCTTTGTAAGACCCTTTCTCTGCTTGGAACTGTCCTTCGATCTGATAAAAAGGTTCAGAGACGAAGGTTTCGATTTCTTTATGACGCTGATAAATTAAATACACCGTGGGCGACTGGACGCGTCCAATCGATAAGTAGCTGCCGAACCCTTTTTTCTGCAGCAGCAGAGTAAACAGACGACTGGCGTTGATACCGACAAGCCAGTCACTGATCTGGCGGGCTTTGGCTTCCTCGAACATACGCAAGTCTTTATCATTGGCCTGCAGGTTCTGAAATCCTTTGCGCACTTCATCCCGCTCGAGGGAGTTGATCCAAAGCCTTTTGACAGGCTTGTTTTTTACACCGGTCAGGCGGAGGATGCTGTAGAAAATGTTGGAGCCTTCGCGGTCGACGTCCGCAGCATTGATGATGACATCAGCACTTTGGAACAGTTTTTTAACAGCTTGAAACTGATCCCACTTGCCTTTGGACACTTTTTCAAGGTACCGTTCCGGAACGATCGGCAGCTGATCCAGCTTCCACTTTTTCCATTCGGGTTTATAATCGTGTGGTTCCTTCAGCTCCACTAAATGGCCGACACCCCACGTAATGACTGCTCCGTCCGGGAACGTATGGTCAGGTTTCAATTGTATATAGGTTTTCGTTTTATTTTGAACGGTAAAGGCCTCGGCATAGGCTTTTGCCTGCGAGGGTTTTTCGGCTAAGATGACCACCTTTTCCATGGTCTTCCACTCCCTTCAATAGACCACAAGAGTACTATGAGACAGGCCGGAAAGCAAGGGAAGATATATGGATCATGGAAAATATAAAAAGACATTATATCTATAGGCGATGGCCTGATGATGGTCAAAGGCCGCTTGGTGGTGGATGCCTGCCATAAACGGGACTTTCCCACACGCCCCTCGTCCGGTACAGTACCCTGTACAAATCATTTGTCAGTAAAATCTGCCAGTAAAAAACAGGCTGTCGAAAAATTTTCCGACAGCCTTACAGCATCCACTCTATGTTATTTCATCTGCTGGTATGCACCTGTCCGCTTGATGACAGTTTCCACAGCTTTCTTCAACGCTTCTTTTCCAGGTTTCAAAACTTCCATCGGTGCATAAAGATCTTCGTTCTCTTCCAGCACCTGCCTCGTCGCCTGCGACCAGGCAATGTTCAGCTCTGTGTTATAGTTGATTTTCGCATGGCCGTAGCTGATGGCCCTGCTCAGATCTTCATTATTGATACCCGAGGCTCCGTGAAGGACGAAAGGCACAGGGGTCGATTCACGAAGAGCGGCCATTTCCTTGAATCCAAGATTTGGTTCACCTTTGTACTTTCCGTGCACAGAACCGAGAGCCGGAGCGAGGCTGTCGACACCCGTTTCTTCTATTAATGTACGGCATTCATTCAAATCGGCGTACAGTAGATCGCTGTAAATGCCATCTTCTGTACCTCCGACGCTTCCGACTTCCGCTTCAACCGTCACTCCATGCTTATGGGCGTAGGCGACGACCTTTTTCGTATTCTTCACGTTTTCCTCAATGGAAAGTTTGGAACCGTCATACATGACAGAATCATACCCGGCATCTACAGCTTCCATGCAGCGCTCAATGGTCTGCCCGTGATCGAGATGAAGAACAGCCGGAACCGTCAGGCCGATTTCTTCTTTCATAATCGAAAAGGATTCAGACAACAGACGGAATCCTCCTATTTGATCGACGATTTTATCTGTCGTCCCTACAATAACCGGAGCGCGGCAGGCTTCTGCAGTTTTTAAAATGGCCTCAAGCCAGATCCAGCCATTCATGTTGAACTGGGGAACGGCGTACTTATTTTCTAAAGCATCATCTAAAATGTTATACATAGGATCGCCCAATCTCATAATTGACTTGAACCGGTTTTCCCGTCTCATAGGATTCCTGCGCTGCCCGCGCGATGCGCTGCGCCATAATGCCGTCCTCGAATTGAACGCCTGTCGGACGGTCCTGAAGAATACTTTCTATAAATTGTTCCGTTTCATGGATGAACGAATCATTATACCTTTCCAAAAAGAACGGCAGCGGCTTATCAGACTCTACTGTACCAGCGTTGTAATATTTTAAATTCGTCGATGTCTGGTTGTCCGCAACTAGAGCGCCGCCGTTCCCGAAGATTTCAATCCGCTGATCATAGCCGTATACCGCTTCCCTGCTGTTATCAATGACACCTAAAGCGCCGTTTGCAAAGGTCAAAGTAACAATGGCCGTGTCGATATCCCCTTTTTCACCGATAGCCTGATCAACAAGGTTTCCGCCTTTAGCGTAAACCTCCACCACTTCATCCCCAACCAGATGTCTGGCCATATCAAAATCGTGAATCGTCATATCCATAAACAAACCTCCGGAAGATGTAATATAATCAAGGTGCGGAGGGTTAGGGTCCCTGGACGTGATTTTAAGAACATGGACATCACCAATATCGCTGCGCTTGATACGATCCTTCATCTCAGCGAAGTTGCTGTCAAAGCGTCGGTTGAATCCGACTTGAAATTGAACGCCCGCCTTTCGGACTTGATCATACGCTTCCAACGTTTCCTGGTCACTGAAACTCACAGGCTTTTCACAGAAAATATGTTTGTTATGCTGAGCAGCCAGTTTAATCAGGTCCGCATGTGTACTTGTTGGAGAACAGATAAAGACCGCGTCAATCTCCTGATCTTGAAAAATATCATGGTAATCCGTTGTGATTTCTTCCACCCCGCTTGTTTCAAACCATTCCATCAGCTGTTCCGCAAAAAGGTCCGAAACTTTTTTTAAACGGACATTTGGATTCCTGTTCAGGTTATCAATGTGCAGCTTACCAATACGACCTGCACCGATGACACCAACTGTTATTTTTTTCATCGTGTACTCCCCTTCAATTGAAGATGCTAAGACTGCCGGCTTATAAAAAAGACATACCAGTCAACGAACCTTATCCTTTTGAAGTAATTCGTCAATGTACCGCTTCGCTTTTAAAGCATATTCAAAAGCATTGCATACATCCGGGTCCTGTTCCGCTTCCACAACAACCCAGCCATTGTACTCGTGACGGGTCAGGTAATTCATGATGGGTGCGAAATCGATCATCCCATCTCCTGGTACCGTGAAGGCCCCCTTTTTCACTCCTGTCAGAAAGCTGTCCCGTTCCCTTTGCACTTCTGCAGCGATATCTCTCCGTATATCTTTGAAGTGGACGTGTTTAATGCGGTCAAAATACTTCTCAAGAATTTCAAGAGGATCCTCGCCTGAAAAAACGAGATGGCCGGTATCAAACAAAAGGCTGACCTTGTCCGGATCCGTAGAGGACATCAGCTGGTCAATTTCCTCTGTCGTCTGCACCCCGGTCCCCATGTGGTGATGGTAAACGATTGACATTCCCTTCTCTGCTGCCAGTTCGCCAAGTGCTTCCAACCCATCAGTAAAACGCTTCCATTCTTCTTCATTAAAAACAGGCTTTTCTGCAAAAAGCGGCGTATCCATCTGACCTTGAATACTGTTTCCCTGCTCAGACACGACGATAACTTCAGCCCCCATGGCATAGAGAAAATCCCGGTGGTCAATGAAATCAGCCTTCACTTCTTCCAACGGCTGCGTCGTTAAAAAAGCACTGAACCAGGCACTGGCTACCTCAAGGCCTCGGATATCCAAATAATGCTTCAACACTTCAGGGTCACGGGGATATTTGTTGCCAATTTCTGTACCTGTATATCCGGCAAGTGCCATTTCGCTGATACACTGCTCAAAGGAATTGTTTCTCCCAAGCTCAGGCATGTCATCATTCGTCCAGGCAATTGGTGCACACCCCAGTTTGATTTGATTTTCCATTTTCCGATCTCCTTAATATAAAAGTTTAAAGTTCACACTCTCTTCGAAAACCGCTGGTCCTCCCCTGCCTCATCATATGGCTGGAACCTCAGTCGAAAGCCGTCTTTCATCTATGTAGCCTCTAAGTTAAAAGAGAGCCATTCATATCCCCATAAGTTACATGTTGTCGTCTGGGATCAAGCCTTGACGGCTTAATCCAGCGACACTCATATGCATAAGATTGATGCACAAAGCCCTCGTCTTCTAATACTGCCTTGCGGTCGTTCGAATACCGATCACTTCCTCGGCTTTTTCGTTTACCCGCTCATTTGAGGAATGCTCAGAAATACCGACGTTCCAAAAGCTCTCATATCCATCCGTCATTGTTTTAGGAAGTACCCGGATATGAATAAGCGTAGAGTTGTCCGTTTCCTTAGATTTTCTCACGGCTTCTTCAAGCTCTGCCTCATTGGAAGCTGTAAATGTATCAAAGCCATATCCTTCAGCTACTTTCGCATAATCAACCGCAAGCACGGTGCCGTCAGACTTTGTGAATTCCGTGCAGTAACTGTCACTTCCGTGCCCCATCTGCAGATTGTTAATACAGCCGTAACCGGAATTATCAAACAGCACGATGTTCAACTTCTGTCCGTATTGAAGGGCTGTTACCATTTCCGTGTGCAGCATTAGAAAGCTGCCATCTCCCACAAAGCTGTAAACTTCCTTATCTGGGTGCGCTAATTTCACACCGAGGCTGCCGGCAATCTCATATCCCATGGCTGAATACCCGTACTCTACGTGATACGTATTCGCTACAGATGGATTCCACAACCGGTGCATATCTCCAGGCAGGGAACCTGCGGAAGTAACAACATAACTGGACGGATCCACCAGTTCATTGACTTTAATCAAGGCAGACGTCTGCGCATACGTCGTATCCAGAGCTTCTGCATACGATTTCAATTTTTCACGGCCGAATTCGTCCTGGATTTCAGGCTGATAACTGTCATCATCCAGCTTCACTTGAATGTCTGCCAGACGTTGACGTTCCTCTTTCCATTCCTTTTTATACTGCTCGAGTAATCCGGAAAAACCGCTCTCATAACCCTCGAGCATGCTGTCGAGCTTTTCTACAGTCGCTTTTGCATCGCCGACAAGCTGGTGGGCATCCATTTTATAGGTCTGCATCCGACTGACGTTAATATTAATGAACGTAGATTCTTCAAAATTAAACGCGGTTTTTGAAGACGATGTAAAGTCGGTGTAGCGCGTTCCGATCCCGATAATCAAATCAGATTCTTTAGCCGCTTTGTTGGCTGCCAGCGTCCCGGTTACGCCAAGTCCTCCCATATTAAAGGGATGATCCGAGGAAACGGTTGATTTTCCTGCCTGTGTTTCTGCAAGCGCTATGCCGTACTTTTCTGAGAAAGCAGCAATCGCATCACCTGCAATGGAGTATTTCGCTCCTCCACCTACGACGATCAGGGGCTTTTCAGCTTTCTGAATTTCGTCCACCGCACGCTGGAGTGCCGCTTCGGATGGAAGGATACGATCGACGTAATGGACCCGCTTTTTAAAGAAGGCTTTTTCGTATTCAAACGTCTCCCCTTCAACATCCTGAGCGATCGACAATGTGACAGGTCCCGCGGTTTCCGGATTTGTCAGAACTTCAAACGCTCGGAGTAAAGCAGACATCAGCTGTTCCGGACGCTCAATTCTATCCCAGTAGCGGGATACAGGCTTCAGAGCATCGTTGGTCGTGATGCTGTGACTGTGCAGCTGCTCAATCTGCTGCAGCACGGGATCAGGCTGACGGCTTGCGAACGTATCGCCCGGAAGGAATAAAACAGGAAGGTTATTCGCAAGGGCGGTCGCACTGGCTGTCACTAAGTTGGCGGAACCAGGACCTACGGATGATGTCACTGCATAAATCTTTCTTCTGAAATGCTCCTTGGAAAAAGCAGCGGCCGCATGCGCCATACCCTGCTCATTTTTTCCCTGGATCACATTCAAATGTCCAGGATCCTCCTGCAGGGCCTGGCCGATGCCCAAAACATTTCCGTGACCAAATATATTGAACACCCCTTCGACGAAAGGTGTTTCTTCACCGTCGAAGTGGATGTATTGGTTATTTAAGAATTTCACGAGTGCCTGTGAGGTTGTAAGTTTCACTTTCTCTGTCATGCTCGTTTCACCCTTCCTGACTATGAATCAACTGTTCAATCTCTTCAACTGTCGGCATAGCATCAGAGGAACTATGCTTGGAAACAACGATGGATGCCGCAGCGCTTCCGTATTTCAGCGCTTCCTGTATGCCTTTCTCCTTTTTCAGAGCATAAATGAAACCGGAAGCGAAGGAATCCCCGGCGCCGAAGGTCTTCAATACCTGTGTCTTATAAATATCTCCTTCAATGACTTCCCCATCTCTCGTAAAGGCCTTGGAACCCTTGACTCCGTGCTTGACGACGACGAGATGAGGAGAATAGTTGAACAACTGCTGCACAGATTCTTTGTCAGAGTTTCCCTCGGAATTCTCCAGAACGTTGAATTCGTCACGCGTTCCAATAACGATATCTGCGGAGCGGGCAGCAAGAGTCATATAGACGGATGTTTCCGCCTCACTTTTCCACGTATAAGGGCGGTAATCCAATTCAAAGATTACTTCCACCCCGTTCTTTTTCGCGATATCCATGGCATGAAGAGCCGCTTCCCTGGACGGAGACTGACTTAGTGCCGTTCCCGAGATAAGCAGGGTTTCCGCCCTTTTGATGTAATCCTCATCAAAATCATCAGCACTCAAGTACAGATCAGCTACCTGATCACGGTACATAAGGATGCTGCACTCTTCAGGACTCTTGATTTCTGTAAACGTAAGACCGATTTTACGGCCTTCGGTATCTTTTTTTATCGAAGACGTTTCTACGCCGACTTTGTTCATATAATCAATAACAAAATTTCCGTGCTGATCATCTGAAACTTTAGCAATCATGCCGGACTTTAAACCGAGCTTCGATGTACCAATCGCAATGTTCGCCGGTGATCCTCCGACATACTTCTTAAAGGTCATTGTTTCTTCCATCGGCATATTATACTCAACGGCATTCAAATCAACGGCTGCTCTTCCGAACGTGACAATATCTAGTTTTTTCATAATCAATCCCTCTCCAATATCCATTCGTGGTCTTTATCATTATGAAACTTCCATTTCCGTTTCGGTCCAGCCATAACGTTCAAATAATATAAGTCATAACCATCAGGAACACCTACAGGGTGGTACCCTTTCGGAACGGACACGCAGTCCTGGTGTTCAACAGCCATCGTTTCATCCAGGCTGCGGTCATCGGTATAGACCCGTTGGAAGACAAACCCCTGCTCAGGATCGATTTCATGGTAGTAGGTTTCCTCTAAGAAAGACTCTTCGGGAAGATTGTCCTGATCGTGTTTGTGTGGAGGATAGCTGGAAAAGTTTCCACTGTCCGTATAGACTTCAACGACGAGCAGGTTCTCCGGGATATCGGCGTAGTCCGGCAGAATGTTATGAACCAGACGCTTATTGGAATACCGGCCTCGGTGTTCAATATCATTATCGGCTGCCCGAATCACCTTCGTGTCCTTCATTTTCGTGGAGTTGGAATAACATAACGCAAGCTTTGCCGGCTGATTAGCCTCAACATGGAAGCTTTTAGAAGACGGGATATAAATGCTGTCCGTCGGCTTCTTCTCAAAAACCGTTTCGCGCGTGCCCAGGCTGCTGTATACTTCTTCCTCAACGGTTACATCGACATCCCCCGTCAGGACGACGGCGCACAACTCGGTGCTTTCCAGCGTTTCCGCATAGCGGGCGCCCTCCTCCATTTCAATGACCTTAAACTGCACGTACTCAAGACCTGTCGCTTCCTTGTTCAAGTCTTGAATTAACGTAACGCCTTCAGATAACTTCAATTCTCTTCGTTTATACAACAGGTCCGCCATCGCTTACTCCTCCCCTTCGAACTGAGGTTTCAGGTGACGCGCGGTAACGACTTTCTTACGCGTATAGAACTCGACGCCGTCTTTCCCGTTGGCGTGCAGAGATCCGAAGAAAGAAGACTTCCATCCGGAGAATGGGAAGATCGCCATTGGAGCCGGTACACCAAGGTTGATTCCAAGCATTCCCGCATCAATATTTTCACGGAAGTAGCGGATGCTTGAAGCACTGTCACTGAACAGGCAGGCGCCGTTTGCAAATTCCGATTGGTTGGCTGTGCGGATGCCGTCTTTCAAGTTCTTCACTTTCATGACAGAAAGCACAGGAGCGAAGATTTCATCCTTCCAAATCTTCATATCTGTGGTGACATCTTCGAAGATCGTCGGACCGACGAAGTAGCCATCATCCGAGCAGCGGTCACGACCATCCAGGGCAAGCTTTGCTCCTTCTTCTTCTCCCTGATTGATATACTCAAGCGTACGTTCCTTGTTTTCCTCGCGGATGACAGGTCCCAGGAAGACACCATCATCAAGGCCGTTCCCCATTTGAATATTTTCAGCTTCTGTTTTTAATTTTTGGATAAATGTATCGTAAATGCCTTCTTCGACTGTAATGACAGCAGCTGCCATGCACCGCTCGCCGGCAGAACCGAAAGCGGCTCCGATGACTTCCTTAACCGCCTGATCAACGTTGGCATCGTTCAGTACGATGGTATGGTTCTTCGCACCAGTCAGCGCCTGCACCCGTTTCAGGTTATCGGTTCCTTTTTTGTAGACGTATTCACCTACAGGTTTGGATCCAACAAATGAAATCGCTTTAATATGTTCGTTTTCTAAAATGCCGTTCACGACATCGTGGGCGCCGTTGACAACATTGAATACGCCTTTTGGAAGTCCGGATTCTTCAAGCAGAGTTACAATCTTCTCAATCAGCAGCGGTGTTTTTTCTGATGGCTTCAAGACGAAGGTATTTCCTGTTGCGATGGCCATCGGGAACATCCAGCAAGGAACCATCATCGGGAAGTTGAACGGTGTAATGCCTCCGACAACACCGACCGGATATCGGTAGTTCGTTCCTTCAATATCCGTCGCAATGGAAGGAAGGGAATCGCCCATCATTAATGTCGGAGCTCCTGCAGCAAATTCAACATTTTCAATACCGCGCTGAACTTCACCAAGGGACTCCTTCAAGCTTTTGCCGTTTTCCTTTGTAATGATTTCGGCCAGTTCCTGTTTGTTATCGATCAGCAGCTGCTGAAACTTAAATAAGATCCGGGCGCGTTTCGGTACGGCCGTCTCCTTCCAGTCCTCAAAAGCTTCCTGAGCCACTCTTGCCGCTTCATCCAGTTCGCTGCGTGTGGAAAGTGGTGCTTTTGCCATCACTTCTTTTGTTGCCGGGTTATAAACATCAAGGGTTTTCGTACTCTCACTTTCCACCCATTCACCGTTAATGTAGTTCTTCAAAGTTTTTACTGTCGTTACTTCTGCCATTTTCTCTCCTCCTTGGTAATCGTCTTCAAACACTTTGGATAACTTCTGGTTCAATTCTATAAATATTCACAAAATTAGTCAAGTCTTAATTATATTTTGGTTATTTTTTGAGTAACTTAACCAAAATATATGTATAAATAAAACAAAACATGATACACTAGTTGTGGAAGAATACCTATCAGACCACACATACACGAGGAGGTGATTGGATGAAGGTAAAAAGAATCAACCAGATTGAAGAATATTTAGAGCAGAAACAAGAAGCCTCTTTAGAGGAATTAAAAGACTACTTTGATGTTTCCCTCAATACGATCCGCCGGGATATCAATGAACTGACCAAGGCCGGAAAGATCAAAAAAGTTTACGGCGGTGTCGTTTACAACAAAAACACTTCGACAACGACCACGTATGAAGTAAGGAATATCAACCGGCTTGCCGAGAAGAAAAGGATCGGCCGTTACTGCTCCCAGTATATCGAGCAGCACGACATCGTCTACATCGATTCCGGGACGACCACCCACTTCATATTAGATGAACTGCCATCAGACATTGAGTTCACTCTGATCACGAACAGCCTGGAAGTCATCAATAAAGCGGTCATTTTCCCTAATGTGAACGTTATGATCATCGGGGAAACGTACAAACGCTCAACCAAATCCTTCACGGGAATTACTGATGAACAGACAATTACCAAATTCAACATCAATAAGGCTTTCATGTCTGCAACAGCATTTTCCATCAATAACGGAGCCTCCAACTCAGACCTTCTGGAAAACCGCATTAAAAAAGAGGTCTGTGACCGAGCCAATGAAGTATACCTGCTGATTGATTCTACGAAATTCGGAAAAAGCTCCTTGTTCACCTACTGCAACCTGCAGGGTGTGAACACCATCGTTACCGACAGCAGCGTGGAGACGTCCTATGCCGAAGAGATTCAAAAAGCGAATAAAGCGCTGATTACCGTATAAAGGAGAGGGTCGTTGTGCCATTATTGAAATTTCATATGTATGAAGGAAGAACAGAACAGGAAGTGAAGAAACTGTTGGATGTTACCCATGAAGTGATGGTCAATGCTTTTGAAGTACCAGAAAGAGACCGCTATCAAGTGGTGCACGAACATAAACCTTACCAGATGATTATGGAGGATACAGGTCTCGGTTTTACACGATCCGAAAAATTTCTGCTGATCCATATGATTTCAAGAAAGCGGACAGAGGAACAGGTGACCTCTTTTTATGAAAACCTGGCTCATGCTCTTGAAGAACAGTTCGGCATTACACCTGAGGACTTAATGATCTCCATCTCTGTAAACGGAGACGAAGATTGGAGCTTCGGCGGCGGCAAAGCTCAGTTCTTAACCGGAGATCTATAAAAAACAGGCATCTGAAATTAATCAGATGCCTGTTTTATTTACTTTTTCAGATCAAACTATTCAATGTATACACCAGATTCATGCCCATCTCGATACACGTTATGAACCGGAACCTTAAAGCGCTTCTGTCCGACCAAGCAGTGCTGCACCAATCAATCCTGCTTTCGTGCCCAGCTCCGCCGGCTCAAGTTTCACCTGATTCCTCAATTGCGGATACAAATAATCATTCAACCGTTCCCGCAGAGGGACAAGCAGTAGATCCTCCGACTGCATCACTCCTCCTCCAAGCACAAACACAGACGGATTTACAATGTGAGTGAGGTTGGCAATGCCCATGGCTAAATAGGTAATCGTATCATCCACGATGAGGGCTGCTGCTTCGTGCCCTTCCTTCACCTTCCGGAAAACCTCTTCCGCACCGCCGTCTACACCAAGGCGCGCTTTTCCTTCTCTCCCGATAGACGTACCAGAAGCCAGGGATTCGAAGGAACCAGCATTCAGATTGGACCAGCTTGGGCCGTCCGGCTTTAAAATCATATTGCCGATTTCCCCGGCATACCCCTGGGCCCCTTGAACGATTTTTCCGTCAAGGACGTAACCACCGCCGATTCCGGTGCTGATCGTTATGTAGTAACTGGAGCTATGACCACGCCCTGCGCCGAATTTCGCTTCAGCGAGTGCAGCTGCATTAGCGTCATTGTCGAGGTACACCGGAATATCGACGGCTGCCTGCACCTCATCAACAAGCGGAATGTCATCCCACCCCGGTAAATTTGGAGGGCTGAGAATTCTTCCTTGGTGAGGATTGAGAGGACCTGGAGATCCAATCCCGATGGATGCAATGTCGTGGCTGTCCATCAATTCCTTGATCATGTCGTTCATCTGCTGAATCACATAAGCCGGCTCTTTATCCGTTTCGGTGCGGATGCTTTTCTCAACAAGAATGCTTCCCTTTTCATCTACGACACCTGCGCGCAGGTTGGTGCCGCCCAGATCAATGCCGATGGTTTTCATATCCATCACTCCTTTACGATTCTTCTTTATACATCTACTATACATGCAGAATGAAGACCTACCAAATGAAACCGGACCTATAAGTTCCTTCTCTATGTTCCATTACCATGAAGGATTGTTCTTACTGTCTTTTTCATGAAAATTAGCATCCACCTAATCAATAGAAGATAAAACACGGATGAGCGTCTGCTTGAATTTTTCACGGTCCACCGCTTCACAGACGCGGACATTGGCTTTACACCCACTCCGGTTATTGATATCCACCATGCTGTACCCGCGGGTCAGCTTCCCTTGGGTCTCGACTTCGACGTAATAGGAATGAGATGCAGTCATGATCGATGCATCCGCGGCTATCGCAGCAAGCAGTGTGTCCGGATGGGTGGTTCCGGGCAGACGGTGTACTTCTTTATTGAACTGCCTTACCACCTTGTTGACCGCTGTGAAAAATCGGGAGCCGGTGGTATTCAGGCCTTCGATTTCCCGGTGGTCCTCCTCATCCATCACCGAATAAGCGACGCACATCTCCCATCCGACCATTGTGACAGGAACGCCTGACTGGAGGACGATATTGGCAGCCTCCGGATCGACCCAGAAATTGTACTCAGCCGCGGCTGTAATATTGCCAAGCGAGTTATTCGTTCCTCCCATGACATACACATGCGGAATCAGCGGAATAATACCCGGGTCTTTTTGGAAAGCCATCGCAATGTTGGTCAGCGGAGCGATAGCCAGCAGTTCAATTTCCCCGGGATTATTCCTGATCGTGTCAATTATAAAGTCTACCGCATGTGTCGTTTCCGGACGCTGGGTGGCTGGATCAAAAAAGGCACCGCCCATGCCATCCTTTCCATGAACGTCTTCAACGGTACGGTGAGCCGTCATCCCCACTGCATTCAACGGACGCTCCACCCCTTTGTATACCGGCACTTTCTCCTCCGGTGCTGCGACCTGAATCGTATAAAGCGCGTTTTCAACTTCCTGATCGAAAGCCACATTTCCCCCGGTAATGGTAACCCCCTCCACCTTGAAATGATGAAGCGTCGTTAACAGGGCAATTGTATCGTCACCGGCTGTATCTGTATCGATAATGACGCGTCTCATCTTACGTTCCCCCTTTATGTATAAGTATTCCTCCTTCATTATCATACTAAAAAAACGGTAGAACCTATGCTTTTGTGCACATCCTAAGATAATTGAGGCGCCATATGATACGATATGTGAGTCAATACAAAGCAAGAGATTGGAGCATTCAACATGAAAGCAATGGCTAAACGGGGCTACACTTTATTGATCAGCCTTTATGTCCTTATTTATTTTATCGTTTCCTTTGCAGGCGGAGAGACCTTGTCCACCGCTATGTCGTTGTTTGGTCTGGCCGCCTTCATCATCGGATATGTTCTGCTTCCGGTAAAACAGGCATGGATTTCATTACTCCTGTTAATCATTGCCCTCTTTGTCCACCTCATTGCGGGCACATCCCTCACTCAGGGCGTGGTGGAGGGCTTCACCGTGATGAGTGGTTTGATTGCGCTCCTGCTGATCGTCCCTGCGATCAGCTGGGTGCTTGAGGAAAAGCCGTACATCGAATCGGTCATTAACTTTGCACAGAGGCTTTTGAATACGAGCCGGAAATTTTATTTCGGAATGATGGTCATCACCCAGATCATCTCCTATTTCCTGTTGTTCGGATCGATTCCGATGGTATACGGGATGATCAACGATTTTCTCAACAAACAGAAAGGCGAAGCATGGGAAAACTATAAAGGGACCGCCCTCCTTCGTGCTTTCAGTTTAACGACGATGTGGGTCGTCAGCATTCCAAGTTTCATTTTCGCCGTCGATGCGCTAGGAGCATCACTCGGTCTATCAATTCTGCAGGGATTTTTTATATCCTTTGCCGGCATCCTTCTGTCTGTTCTCTTTTCCAAATATCAGGAGCGGCACTACGGAGTGGATTTAACCGCAGGCATTCAGGAGCAGCTTGCTGAAATTGCCGAGCAGAAAAAACAGGACACCCGCGGCAATAAAGATGCTGTCGAGTTTGCTGTATTATTTGTGACGTTGTTTGGATCGATTTTCATCCTGAACGCTGTATGGCCTGTCGACCTGCTGTTGATTATTCCGATCGTCATTACCGCTTGGGTCATCCTTTACTTCATCGTCCGCGGTCGAACAGGGGCAATTGTAGAGAACGGAAAAGTTTATCTGAAGGAAAGCATTCCTAATAAAGCCCAGCAGTTTTCCATTCTATTGGCGGCCGGCTTTTTAATCAATGCGGTCAACCAGTCAGGATATGGAGAATACATTATCGATGGACTGTTTTATATTACAGACGCTGTACCGTTCCTGAATTTCCTATGGGTGCTGCCGTTCGTCGTCATCATCCTCGGATTCATCGGTCTGGGACCACTGACCGTGATTGTTCTTGTATCCGGGATTCTTCAAGGAGTGGAACTTCCATATCCACCGGAAATCGTCGTGCTCGGCATCACCTCAGGAAGCGTGATTTCCATCATGGTGTCACCGCTGATCCTCCCGTCGATTATCTTAAGCTCTGTGAATAAATTAAGCATTGTCAAAAACGGACTGATGTTCAACTACAAATACGCCATCGTCTTTTATTTAATGGTTCAGCTGTATCTACAGCTTGTTGTTTTCTTCTTCCTATAATAAGCCCTTCCACTGGTTCTCATGCGGCAGGGAAACCCGATGTTTTCCCAGTGCCTTCAGGAGCTGCGGCCGTGCCCGCGGCAAGCATTCACCGATTAGCGAAACGTGACCATCGCAGCTCCATTAGATGAGAAACACTTTTACTCTAAAATTCGACGACAGGCGTTCAGCCTGTCGTTTTTTAGTAGGGCGGTTCAAAGAAATGGGAATCGGTTGATATGAATAGAATAAGTTAACAACCTTCGGAGGTGGAGCATGAAAACGTATATTGAAGTGGAGCCGGGTGTCGAGTTGTATGTTGAAGATCACGGAGCGGGAGACGTCCTCGTTTTTATACCGGGATTTACTTTTACGACAGAGGTTTTCTCCAGGCAGGTGGATCACTTTTCAAAAACGCACCGGACGATTGTCATCGATCCGAGAAGTCATGGGCGCTCGACAATGACGGTTCATGGCAACGACTACGTCACGCATGGAACCGACCTGAAGAAAGTCTTACAAGCGTTAAAAATCGAGAACCCCACGCTGATCGGCTGGTCGTTCGGATGTCTCACCGTATGGGAATACATCCGCCAGTTCGGCGCAGAAGGAATAAAAGGGCAGGTTTTTATTGATATGCCGCCAAAATCCTTATCTCTCCATGAAAATCAGGACTGGGTGGAAGGAAAACTTGATGATATGGCGGCTGCCTATACCAACTATCTCCATAACCCTAAGGGACAGCGGGATTTCATTTCCGCCTATGCGAACGGGGTGATGGTCCAGAGAGATTTAACAGAGGAGGAGCTGTCGTGGCTGGTGGAGCAGTCCCTCACCACCCCCTATTACATCGCAGCCAACCTGTTTTCATCCGGCCTGTTTTCAGACTATCGGGAGGAAGCTGCTTCAGGAAGTCAACAGATTCCGACCTTGTATGTCATTGCTGAACACTGGAGCGCCACGGCCCGCCCTTACTTAAACAAGCTGGCTCCGGAAGCAGGGATTGATGTACTCGGAGGTCACCTGATGTTCTGGGAACACCCGGGAAGATTCAATACGCTCCTGGAAGCCTTCCTCCATAAACAAACGTGACAAAAAACCTTTATGGTTTATCAAAAGCGGCCTCCTGTGTCATAGAGGTCGTTTTCTATCATATAAATCTATTATGGACAAGATGTTGTGTACTCGTTAAGAAATGAGGGTATAGATTTATAACTTACAGGGAGGTGAAAACGAATGGCTTTGGAAGTCCTTTGTGAAGTGAACAACTGCATCCATAATGAAGGTGGGGAAAAATGCGGAGCTCCTGCCATCTCCATCGTCAGCGAATCCGGACGTACCGCTTCCTCTCAGGAAGAAACCGACTGCCGGACATTTGAAGCAAAAGAAGCGTAACGGTCTCTCCATTCCCAGTGGCCTTCACGGCTGCTCTTTTTTTCCACCCTACTGATAAAAAGAATCATTTTCACTCCACGGATCCCTCTCCCACTTTCCTCCCATTTATAAACAAGATGGTTCCCCAAAGCTTCACATCCCTTTATCATGAAACGTGAGTGTTGACTCACAATTCATAAAGAGGTGACGAACAATGGCTGATATCCTGATGATCAATGTTCCCGCAGAGGGGCACGTAAACCCGAGCCTAGGTGTTGCGAAGGCCTTTGCCGACCGTGGGGACAACGTCCACTACATAACTACTGAAAAATATAAATCCCGGCTTGAAGGTGTAGGGGCTAACGTCTATCTACATGAGGACCACCTGCTCATCGGCGGTGTTGATCCTACTTCAGAAGAAGGGATCCAATTTTTCATGAACATCATGCTGCAGACGTCTCTCGATATTTTATCGATAACGAAGCAGCTTGCGGAAGAGATCTCCTTCGATTTTGTTTACTATGATTCTTTCGGAGCGGGCGAACTCGTCAGAGACTACCTGCACATTCCAGGCTTCTCATCATCCGCCTCATTCCTGATTCCTGAAGATTACCGCAAACGTCTTCCTCTTCATCCGGAGAACACCGGTACAATGGAGTACAGCGATAAAAACAGGCAGCTGATGGAAACAATGAAACAGGAATTCGGAGTAGCGCCATCGCCCATGCTTCAATTCATGCATAATCAAGGAGAGCGGACGATGGTCTACACCAGTGCTTACTTTCAGCCTCAATTAGACGAATTTGGTAAGGAAAACCACTTTATCGGGCCAAGTTTTCCTGAACGGAAGGGCACCCATGACTTCCCTCTACAAGATTTAAAAAATGAAAAAGTGCTGTACATCTCGATGGGGACCGTTCTCGATCAAGTGGAAGAGTTTTTCAACCAATGCATCGACGCTTTTGCCGACTTTGATGGAAAAGTAGTCATTGCGGCCGGATCTTTTGCAGATTTTAATAAAATCAATGCGGCTCCGGAAAATTTTATCATCCGGTCCTACGTTCCTCAGCTTGACGTGCTGGAACACACGGATGTCTTTTTAACCCATGGTGGGATGAACAGCGTGAATGAAGCCATTGATAAGGAAGTTCCGATGGTTGTTCTTCCTCGTGATAAAGATCAGCCCATGGTGGCAGCGAGGCTTGCGGAGCTGCATGCCGGTTATCCGATTTTCCCTGGAGACGTATCGGAAGAAACCCTGCACCAAGGAGTGGATCAAGTCGTGAATGATGGAACCTACCAGGAAGGCATCCGGAAGATTAAGGAAAGTTTTGATCACTGCGGCGGCCCGCAGGAAGCTCTCGCCGTAATCGATCGATACCTGGAACAAAGGATATAAAAAAGCCGGGACTCAAAAGAAGTCCCGGCTTTTCTCGTTCTTATTTTTTCTCTTCGGCAAATGTCTTGATGCGGTCAGCAATCTCATCACGGACACGCTGGAATACCGCCCATTTTTCTTCCTCTGTCCCTTCCGCTTTCGCCGGGTCATCGAAGCCCCAGTGGAAACGTGTGACGTGAGGAGGTGTCATCGGACATTTATCATTGGCATCACCACAGAGGGTGATTGCATAAGCTGCGTTAGTAAGGACATCGTTATCAATGATTTCAGACTCTTGGCCACTGATATCAATATCCACTTCATTCATCGCTTTCACAGCATTCGGGTTCAAGCCATGAGCTTCGATACCAGCTGAGCGGACATCAAATTCCTCTCCCAGGTATTCTTTTCCGAATCCTTCCGCCATTTGACTGCGGCAGGAATTTCCTGTGCATAGAAAGTAAATGACTGGTTTGTTAGACATAAAGCATTTCTCCTTTTTTAAATGGTCGTTATAAGATGAGCAGCCATACATAGAGACCGGCTAATGTAATGAATAAGGTGGGAACGGTAAGGATGATTCCGATCTTAAAGTAATAGCCCCATGAGATTTTCACACCTTTTGTTGAAAGGACGTGAAGCCATAATAAGGTGGCCAGGGAGCCGATCGGGGTTATCTTCGGTCCAAGGTCGGAACCGATGACGTTGGCATAGATCAAGGCTTCTCTCATCGTTCCCGTTGTATTCGTCTCA
Organism: Halobacillus sp. ABH2_015; assembly: GCF_056158945.1. Lineage (NCBI taxonomy): Bacteria > Bacillati > Bacillota > Bacilli > Caryophanales > Bacillaceae > Halobacillus > Halobacillus sp. ABH2_015. The sequence continues at coordinate 239,287 of NZ_JBSWUG010000002.1, read as the reverse complement.
GCAATCGCCAGGGCATCAATCATCACTGTCGGCATGTTATTCATAATGGATGACAGGATTGCCGCAATGAATCCCATTGATACAGTACCGACAAACAAGCCTTGGTCCGCTGTGGCCTGAATCACATCAGCCAGGACGTCCGTCAAGCCGGCGTTACGCAGGCCGTAGACAACGACATACATCCCAACCGAGAAGAAAACGATGGCCCATGGGGCTCCTTTGATGACTTCTCCTGTTTTTACAGCGGCACTTCTGCGCGCCATTAACAAGAAGAAAATGGCCACAATGCCGGCAATAATCGATACTGGAATACCGAGCGGCTCACTCGCGAAGTATCCAACTAACAGAATCACCAGGACGGCCCACGATAAGCGGAACATTTTATGATCCTGGATTGCATCCACAGGCTTCTTCAGCTGAGCCAGATCATACTGCCCCGGAATACTCTTACGGAAAAACAAGAATAAAACGAGGATACTGGCCGCTAAGGAAAACAAGTTCGGTACAACCATACGGGAGGCGTATTCAATAAAACCAATGTCGAAAAAGTCCGCAGAAACAATGTTGACGAGGTTACTGACAATCAGCGGCAGTGAAGTCGTATCTGCAATAAATCCACTTGCCATAATAAACGGAAGAACCATCGCTTCCTTGAAGTTCAAATTTCGTACCATCGCCAGGACAATCGGCGTCAAAATCAACGCCGCCCCGTCGTTGGCAAACAAAGCAGCCACAACTGCACCAAGCAGGGTGACATAAATAAACATGCGCCGGCCATTTCCTTTAGCAGCACGCGCCATATGGAGCGCCGCCCATTCGAAAAAGCCGATTTCATCCAAAATCAGCGAAATGATGATAATCGCCACGAACGCAAGGGTGGCGTTCCAGACGATATCCGTCACAGCGAGAACATCCTGAAAATCAACGACACCAAAAATCAGAGCAAGTATGGCACCCGCACAGGCGGACCATCCAATCCCCAGATTTTTAGGCTGCCAGATGACAAAGATCAGGGTAAGTATAAATATAATCGTTGCTATCCATGCCAAATCCGAACAATCCTCCTACTAGTCACACTGGATGCGTCTGCCCGCTTTCTCCAATGCGATTAACTTTTCTTTTTGATCAGGTATTTGATTCAAAACTTCCTCAATAATCGGGTAGGTCTCATGACTGGTGTTCAAGGAGTAAAAGATCCACTGCCCTTTGCGCTTCTCCTTGACTAAGCCGGCATCCCGCAGCTTTCGTAGATGCTGGCTGACCGAAGGCTGACTCATCTCCAGGACATCTACAAATTCGCAGACACAACACTCTCCATCTTTCAGCAGTCCAACAATTGTCAGACGGGTTTTATCTCCAAGAAGCTTCAGCGTTTTTGCAGCTTCTTCCAACGTCATTATGGTTTTCTCCATACCATCACCTCAACCATCAGTGTATAAGTATATGCTTATATTTGCAACATAAAATTAACCCCTCTCCTTTTCATTATGCTTCCATGGGTGCCACATGTCCTCCATATATTTCGACCGGACGGGCCCACCGGCAAAGCGCAGCAGCAAATAGCTGCCTATCAGAACAGACCATAAAAACAGGAGGGAATAAACAGGAATCGTCATGATCTTTCCATCCCGCACTGTCCGGGATGATCGCACCACATACGCTCTTCAACTTCAGTGACATCCATGTTCAATCCATCAGCGATTCTCCGGATAAAGGATGATGATGGATAAAGCACCTCTTTTTCGAGGCGTTCAACAGAAGCAGCATCTGTACCAAGAACCCAGGCCAACTCTTCTACACTCATGCCCATTCCTTTTCTTCTCTGCTGCAATTCCACCCCATAACCCTCACAAGGTTTTTGAGTTACCATATACAGCCTCCTTAAAATAGTTATATAAGTATATACTTATAAGTTAATGAAAATATGTTAACTCAACATATATAGAAAGTAAATATTGAGTTAAGAAGGAACTTCCATAGAAAAACCCCTTCGGCATTCATTATGTGGCGAAGGGGTTGGTTTAGAATGAAATCCTTTTATCAAAACGGAGGGCTGACTGGAGTCACATAGTCAAATAAGACTAACTAAAACACATCTGTCATGACTTTCAATCCTATTGGAGTCTTTCCGTTTTATGAATCTTCCTATTGTAACTCCGTAGGAATGGTGATAGTATACTAGTCATAAATAGTATGTCACATTAACACTAAATACTTAATTAGTGTGTCATAATAAGTCGCATTCTCGAAAAGAACGGCGAAATCACTCGTACACCCCCGGGTTTTGCGGCCATCACAAAAACAAACAGGGAGAGGTCTTGTGACTAAACAAATGACTGTGTACATCGTATCGGACTCCGCAGGTGAATCCGCTGATCTTATGATCAAGACAATTATGAGCCAATTCACCGGACAAGACATCATCATCAAGCATTTTTCCTATGTACAGGATCATCAGGAAATGAATAATGTCATCACATTAGCCAAATACAACCCTTCCATCATCGCCTACACGATCGTGACCCCTGCTCTCAAGCAGTACTTGGATCAACGAGGGGAAGAAGAAGGCCTTACAGTTGTCGATTTGATGAATCCGCTCATGGATGTGTTTTCTCAAAAGTTTCAAATGGAACCCACCTGTGAACCTGGGCAGATCAGAAAACTGGACGAAGACTATTTCAAAAGAATCGAAGCGATTGAATTCGCTGTGAAATACGATGATGGGCAGGAAGCCAGAGGCCTGAACCAGGCAGACCTTGTTCTCGTCGGTGTTTCCCGGACATCCAAGACTCCTCTATCGATGTATTTAGCCAATAAGAAAATTAAAACGGCCAATGTCCCGCTGATTCCGGAGATTCCGCCACCACCGGAACTTTTTTCGATTCCGGGAATCAAATGCATCGGCCTGATCATTACTCCTGAGAAGTTGAACGACATCCGTAAAGAACGCTTGAAAAACCTCGGCCTTACCGGTCCTGCTAATTATGCGTCTCTGAACCGGATCCTGACTGAACTGGAATACGCTCAAAATATTATGAAACGTATCGGCTGTCCAATTATCGATGTGTCCAACAAAGCCATCGAAGAAACCGCTGATATTATTTTAGATCTTTATAACAAGAGGGGGAGTTTTGCGTGATGGATAAGACGTTTGTTTTCATGTTCGATGAGCTTAAACATGCAGGGAAAGAATTATTGGGTGGAAAAGGAGCCAATCTGGCCGAAATGACGAAGATCGGTCTGCCGGTTCCCTACGGGTTTACGATTACGACGGATACATGCCGCTCCTACTACGACTCCGGACAGCAGCTTCCAGAAGAAGTTGAGGATCAGGTTCTGGATGCACTGAAAAAACTGGAGGAGACCACAGGTAAGGAGTTGGGCAGTCCATCGAATCCCCTCCTCGTCTCTGTCCGTTCAGGCGCAGTTCATTCAATGCCCGGGATGATGGACACTGTTTTGAACCTGGGAATGAATGATGACACGGTCAAAGGCATGGCCGAACTGACCGGCAACCCTCGTTTCGCCTATGACTCCTACCGCCGCTTCATTCAAATGTTCAGTAATGTTGTGTTAAAAGTGGACCACTATCATTTTGAGCAGCGTCTTGAAAACGTTCGTTCTTCAAAAGGATACACATCCGATACACAAATCACCGCTGAAGATTGGAAAGGAGTGATCGAAGAATTCAAAGCCATCGTACGCACGCAGTCGGACCGGATCTTTCCGGAGGACCCGAAGGAACAGTTGTTTCTCACCATCCGTGCTGTCTTCGACTCCTGGAACAATCAACGCGCCATTTTATACCGCCGCATCCATCAGATTCCAGGTCACCTGGGCACAGCCGTGAATGTGCAGAGTATGGTGTTCGGAAACACGGGCGAAGATTCCGGTACAGGTGTAGCGTTCACCCGCAATCCGTCCACCGGAGAATCTGAGTTGTATGGAGAATACTTGATCAACGCTCAGGGCGAGGATGTGGTCGCCGGCATCCGCACCCCTCAGCCCATCGCAAGTCTGCACAACGACATGCCGGAAGTCTATCAACAGCTGGTGGACACGTGTAATCTGTTAGAAAATCATTATAAGGATATGCAGGATATCGAATTCACGGTGGAACGCGGAAACCTGTTCATCCTTCAGACCCGGACGGGTAAGCGGACGGCTCAGGCGGCCATTAGAATGGCTGTTGAAATGGTAGAGGAAAAGATTATGAATAAGCGTGAGGCGCTGTTACGTGTCGACCCCGATCAGCTCCACCAGCTTCTCCACCACCGGATTGACCCGGGGCATGGGAAGACACAGATCGCCAAAGGACTGCCGGCTTCCCCGGGCGCTGCCTCCGGACAGGTCGTTTTTGATGCCGATGAAGCCGAAGAACTGGCCGGAAACGGAAAGAAGGTTATCCTCGTCCGCCCGGACACGACACCGGATGATATTCACGGCATCGTAGCAGCCCAGGCCGTCGTAACGAGCCGCGGCGGTATGACAAGTCATGCGGCCGTTGTCGCCAGAGGGATGGGAAAAGCCTGTATCTGTGGGTGCGACTCCATCAAAATTGACCTGGAAGCCGGACAATTTACAGCAGGATCTGTCACAATCCATTATGGCGACCTGATGACCATCGACGGAGCCACTGGTGAGATTTTCTCAGGAAATATCCCAATGATTGAGCCGGAACTATCCGATGAATTCCAGCTTCTCCTCCAATGGGCGGATGAGGAAGCTCAGATGGGTGTGCGGGCCAACGCCGACAACCCCGTTGATGCTGCCAAAGCTCTGGAATTCGGTGCAGACGGCATCGGGCTCTGCCGGACCGAGCACATGTTCATGGACGCTTCCCGGCTGCCGACGGTACAGAGTATGATTTTGTCAGAAACGACCATCGAACGGAAAGAAGCATTGGATAAGCTGCTGCCGATGCAGCAGGAGGATTACGAGAAAATCTTTGAAGTCATGCAGGGACATCCGATTACGATCCGCTTGTTGGATCCACCACTCCACGAATTCCTCCCTGATAAGGAAGAACTGCTCGTCGACGTAACAAGACTTTCCTACACGGATCCTGACTCGCAGGAACTGCAGACGAAGAAAGACATGCTGCGTAAAGTGCGGCTTCTGGAAGAATCCAATCCGATGCTCGGCCACCGCGGCTGTCGTCTCGGTATGATCCATCCTGAAATCTATGAAATGCAGGTCAGAGCCGTCTTCCAAGCCGCGGCCAATGTTATGAAAAAAGGAATCACGGTCATCCCCGAAATCATGATCCCTTTAGTAACCCATGTCAACGAACTGAAAGACATGCGCCGACTCGTCCTGAACATCAGCCGTCAGGTGGAAGAGCAGGAAGGAGAGGCGTTTCAATACTCGATCGGAACGATGATTGAAACGCCGAGAGCCGCGTTAACGGCCGACCAGGTCGCACAGGAAGCCGACTTTTTCTCCTTTGGAACGAACGACTTGACCCAGACCACATTCGGGTTCAGCCGGGATGACGCAGAAGGGAAATTCCTCCACCATTACGTCGAAAACGATGTCCTTCCACAAAATCCGTTCGTATCACTGGATCAGGATGGCGTCGGGAAATTGGTAGAAAGCGGCGTGAAGCTGGGCCGTCAGACGAAGCCATCTTTAAAAACCGGCATCTGCGGAGAACACGGTGGCGAGAAGACATCCATCCAGTTCTGCTTTAACCTGGGGATGGATTATGTCAGCTGCTCCCCTTTCCGGGTCCCTTCCGCCCGGCTGGCAGCAGCTCAGGCATCCGTTCGTCATTCACTCCACGTTCCGCAATATCAATAATAGAAGAATCAAGATATTTTCCACAAAAGAAAGGACGCTGAACCGCCCCTCCGAGGTGTTTGTTCAGCGTCCTTTTTCTATGAAATTACCAGGATACCTTTTTCCCGCTCAGCTTCTTCACACCGATTTCTTTGGTTTGCTTTTTCTTCTGCTGTTTACTGAGCCAGTACTGCTCGATTTCTTCGAGTGTCTTCCCTTTCGTTTCCGGAACGAGCTTCCAGACGAAAGCAAAGGATAGAACACACATCAGGCCGTAGAGACCATACGTGAAGCCTGCACCCAATTCAAGAAGAGTCGGGAACGTCGTTGACACGAGCAGGTTACTTCCCCAGTTCACCGCAACGGTCAAAGCCATGACCTGCCCACGGATTTTGTTCGGGAATAGTTCTGATGCGAGCACCCATGTCAACGGACCGAAAGATAAGTTGTAAAATGCCACAAACACCAGGATGGAAATCAGTGCGCCAATGCCCATCGATCCGGCGAATGACAGGGCAGCAATGCCGAACATCCCCACTGCCATTCCGACAGAACCGATAAGAAGCAGTCGCTTACGACCAACTTTTTCAACGAACATAAGAGCAATCAGGACGAAGATGAAGTTTACAACACCAATCATGATCGTCTGCAGCATGGAGCTGTCTGAAGATGCACCCATGTTGGCGAAAATACGCGGCGCGTAATAAAGGATAACGTTGATTCCGACGAATTGTTGAGCGATTGCCAGCAGCAGTCCTACAGAGACGACCAATTTACCATAAGAGAAGATGCTCGTTTTCGTCTTATCAAGCTTGTCAACGGCCTGTCTGATATTTTTATAAATCTCCCGAGCCGCTTCTTCAGAGCCGTTCACTTTCTTAAGAATATTCATCGCTTTTTTATCCTTATTTTTCATAACCAGATAACGCGGCGTCTCCGGTACGAGGAACAATAATCCGAAGAACAACAGAGCCGGTATAGCTTCTGAAGCAAACATATACCTCCAGCCAATATCATTGATCCAGCTCATACTTTGTCCTGCAACGATTCTCCAGTTAATAATGTATACAACCAGCATCCCGAAAATAATCGCGAGGTTATACAGAGTGACCAGCTTCCCTCGGATTTTCGCCGGTGCCGTTTCACTGATATACAACGGCCCCAGTCCGGATGCAAGCCCTACGCCGATACCACCAATGATTCTATAAATATTGAACATAATGAAAAGACCCATGGTCGGTTCACCTTTAGTAAAGAATAAAAACTCCGGTGAACTGGAAAGGAGTGCGGAAAAGAAAAACAGGACAGCCGCAACGATCAGTGAATTCCTCCGTCCAATCCGATCGGAAATCATCCCGCTCATCAATCCACCAGCAATACAACCAATCAAAGCACTGGAAACCGTCAACCCTTGAAATAATTTACTCAATCCTAAACTATCTATGAAGTAGACTTCCAGAGACTGTTCTGCACCAGAGATAACAGCTGTATCATAGCCGAACAGCAGCCCTCCCAACGCTGCAATCACAGATAAGAATATAATGTACGTCCGACTTCGTTTCATCTGCTTGGAACATCCTCTCTTAAAATTTCGATTAATCTAACAGTCTGAACCTGAATAAAATGAAATCCATTCCATATGGATTATCTATCGAATACTCCTATTCCCTCCTTCAGTCTGATAACTTCTATAATTAGGTAAATGTGAATTCTTAGCTGTACATTTCTCTGAATCACAACTTTTAAAACATCCCCCGCAAAATGAAAGGGTTTACAATTGAATCTTTTATACGCTGGATGTGCCCGCACGCCTGGGATATATAATACTTAGAAAAAATTTACTATTGGTTGCTATTTTAGAATTTATAATAAATTTATAACATTTATAAAAAGTTTAGTTCTTTACGGAGAACGCACGGTTGTGATCGTTTACATATAACAAAAAAACGAATCCCTTTTGTTTAGGAATCCGTCTTTTTTTCAGCTCTCGAATAAGTAGGAATCATAAGGGTCCCTGTGATGAACACCGCATAGGAAAGGATACGGATAACGTCATAATAGTTCCCTGACCTGAAGTAGATCAAGTTGATTACCATTGTGGCTGCACTTGCCACGACAAATAGGATTCCCCATTTTTGTTTGGTCAAAGCTACACCTCATTTCCTAATACAGTAAGATATTACCACAAAATTCTTTTTCATGGACAAAAACTGTTGCCGTTTAATTTTCAAAACTTTCGTTAAAATACACTGAATTGTTGCTACAATAGACCTTATATTCCCTTTATATGGAGGATTACATATGAAAAAGCTTTTTCGAGTTTCCCTGCAAGTGAAAATTCTCGGCTTGGTTATCGTTCTCATTCTCCTGGTATTAAGTTTAACCACTTTCCTATTCACATCGATGGAATCCCGGGAGGATGTGGAGAATGCAGAAGATCTTGCTCTTCAGTCAGCCAGGACGCTTTCTCTTATCCCTGTCGTTCAAGAAGCATTTAAGCGTAATCGAACGTCAGAAAACCTCAATAACATAGTCGAACAAATGAAAGACGAGATAGGTGCAGATGCGGTTAAACTCGTGGATCGAGACGGCCGTCTTTACAGCTATGCCGGGAACACGGAAACGAGGACAGTGGTACAGGAAGACTATTATAAGACTGTCGTGTTTGGCAGCCGCTACTTATTAACTACTAGTCAAGGCGACACTCAGACACTAAAAGCCTTCGCACCTATTGTGGTGGATTATGAGGACTACAAAAAAGTAGAAGGCGCTGTTGCTGTAGAGTTCCAAATGAATTCCATCTACAACGAGATCAAGACAGATATGAAGAACATGGTATCCCTTTCTGCCTCTGTATTTTTACTAGGAATCGCAGGTAGTTTTTTACTGGCCAGAAGTATCCGTAAAGACACTCTCGGCCTCGAACCGTTCGAAATATCTGCGTTATTCAGGGAACGCAATGCAATTGTGCAGTCGGTGAAGGAAGGATTGATTGCCTTTGACCATGCAGGAAAAATTACGTTGATCAATGTATCTGCTAAAAACTTACTGAATGTACAGGGGGAAATGAAAGGACGATCAATCAAGCATATGATTCAGTCTCCGGAACTCCTGCGCCTGTTGAGCTCTGAGAAGGGACTCATCAATGAGGAATTGGAATATAAAAACAAAACAGTCATCGTTAACAGCAGTCCAATCATTGAAGAGGGACGCCGGACTGGTACGGTGGTGAGCTTAAGAGATAAAACAGAAATTAAGGAAATGGTTGATGCCCTCTCTGATGTACGTCAATACTCAGAAGATTTGAGAGCACAGGCTCATGAATATACGAGCAGACTGTACGTTATTATGGGTCTGATCCAGCTTGAAAAATACGAAGATGCGATCAAGCTCATTAAAGAAGAAGCTAATGATCAAAAACAAGTCTCCGACGTATTTTTTAAAGACATTCTAGACGAAAAGATACAGGCTATCCTTCTTGGGAAATTTGCGAAGGCATCAGAGAAAAAAATAAACTTCCAAATTGAAGAAGGAAGCTCCCTGGATGTACTCCCTCCCCACATCCCTTTGTCCCCAATGATTACGATTCTTGGGAACATCATAAACAATGCATTTGAAGCTGTAGCCAATGAGCCTGAAAAGCAGGTCACTTTTTTTGTTACAGATTTGGGGAAGGATATTGTTTTTGAAATCGAGGACACTGGAAGCGGGATACCTGAAGAAAAAGTAGAGCATATCTTTGAAAAAGGCTACTCCTCTAAAGGGGGGAATCGAGGCCTTGGCTTAGCCAGCGTTAAAGAAGAACTTGAAAAACTCCGCGGATCTATTGAGCTCACCAGTGAACCTTATAAAGGGACCGTTATCTCGATCATTTTACCTAAAACCATGAAAGGAGCATCCACATGATACATGTACTAATTGCTGAAGATGACTTTCGAGTAGCCCAGATCCACGAGAATTTCATAGATAAAATAGAGGAAATGTCTTTGATCGGAAAGGCTTTAAATGCTGAAGAGACACTGACCCTGCTGAATCAAACCCATGTCGACCTCATTCTATTAGACGTATATATGCCGGATGTACTAGGCACAGATCTCTTACATAAGATTCGTGAAATCCAGCCTTCTGTCGATATCATCATGATTACAGCTGCTACGCAGAAAAGTTTTCTAGAAAGAGCTATTCACTATGGGGTTCAGGACTACCTAATTAAACCGGTCACGCTTGAGCAATTCACAACATCCATGAACAGATATCAAAAGAAAAAACAGATGTTGAAGGAAATAGACGAAGTGGATGAAAACCTTCTTCATCAAGTCTTTCGAACAGAACATAAAAAATCCGAAACCACTTCCCTCCCCACAGGTATTGATGGAAGAACATTAAGTAAAATTAAAGCGATTTTAGAAGAGGAACAGGCTGGAATCACATCTGAGAAGGCCGGTGATAGAATCGGCGCCTCCAGGACAACAGCCCGAAGGTACCTGGAATATCTTGTAGGAACGGAAGAAGCGGCGGTGGAGCAGGTTTATGGAATTGTAGGACGCCCGGAACGTAGATATTATTCTAAAACTTCTTCGTGAATTTAATGAACAAAATGTTTTTTAAGTATTAAAAACACAATATTTTGTAAACGTTTACAAAAATGCACCTCCACGAGTAGGCTGTTAAATAACACTTAGTTGAACTCAGTGAATAACCCAAATCAAAAGGAGTGTATGTTTCATGCGAAAACTCGGATTAATTTCGATTCTCATCCTTACAGTGCTTCTGGCCGCATGCTCCAGTAATGCTTCAGGAAACGGTGGTTTTCCCAGCAAGAATATGGAGATTGTAGCCCCTGCCTCTCCAGGGGGCGGATGGGATATGACTGCGCGTTCGATTGAAAAAGTCCTTAGTGATGAAAGTCTCGTAGAACAGAATATTACAGTTGTCAACAAGCCCGGGGGTGGTGGTGAAGTAGGCTGGAAGTATTTACAGTCAAAAGATGCTCATACGTTATCGGTAAACTCCAGCCTTGTCTTAACAAACAATCTTCTTGGACAAAGTGAACAGTCCTACAAAGATTTTACACCGATTGCTACCCTTGCCACCGAGTGGCAGGTACTCGCTGTTCCAGCGGATTCAAAGTATGAAACAGCTACAGAATTATTGGAAGCTGTGAAAAAAGATTCTACCTCAGTGAAAATCGGTGTTGGTCCGGGACTAGGGAACGATGACCACTTATCTTTAGTACAGGCGGCAGGTGAATACGGCATCAATCCTTCAGAGTTGAATTTCCTTGTTTATGAGGGCGGCGGTGATATTGTAACCGCCCTGCTTGGCGGTCATGTAGATGCTGTAACTACATCCTTGTCCGATGTGAAAGATCAGCACATCGCTGGTAAATTGAAGATTCTCGCTGTATCCTCCGACAAGCCGGTCGAAGGAATTGAAGATGTACCAACATGGCAGGATGAAGGCGTGGACATGGTATTTCCTCACTGGAGAGGAATTATGGGACCACCGGATATGACAGAAGAAGAAATTGCTTATTGGGACGAAAAAATAAGTGAAATGGTCGAAACCGATCAATGGAAAAAGATCCTCGAGAACAATGACTGGGAAGATTTTTATAAGAATAGTGAAGAATCAAAAGTCTTCATGGAAGAACAGAATGAACTTTATCAGGAACTTGTCAACGAATCCGGCATGATGAAATAAAACCTTTCCTGCTGCCTATCCTGGCAGCAGGTATTCCCTAATGCGAGGTGAATCATCAATGAAAATCATGAAACTCAGTCTTCCTATTCTCACAACCATTTTTAGTATAGTTTTATTAATTTCATCCTTCAACTTAGAGAAAGCCACCCTGGGTAACCCATACGGACCCATCTATTTCCCAGCAGGGATAAGTATACTCATGTTCATTTTCAGCATCATTTATCTCATACAGGAACTTAAAAATATCCATAAGGAAAATCCCGATCTTATACAAATGCTGTCAGGAAGAACGCCAAAACTCATCGGCATAACGATTGGACTCGGGATCATCTACTCCCTGCTGTTTATACCCCTTGGCTTTCTACCTTCCACGATCCTCTTTTTAGGTGCCCTGCTGTTCTTTATCAATGGCTGGAGAAAGTGGCTCGTGAACTCAATTGTCGCCGTAAGCTTTTCTTTTATAAGCTGGTATGCATTCAGTGAATTACTCGGAGTCAGTCTACCTTAGGAGGTGTACCTATGGATGTTGGAAGTTTTCTAGATGGATTGTCTATTGCTGTAGATCCCGCCAACCTTTTATGGATCCTTATTGGCGGTTTACTAGGGACTATAGTTGGTATGCTGCCAGGCTTAGGTCCAGCGACAGCAGTAGCCGTATTGATCCCTATTACATTCGGAATGAACCCGGTAAGCGCCATTATTTTAATGGCTTCCATTTATTACGGAGCCATGTACGGAGGCTCCAGAAGTTCGATCCTGCTGAATACCCCGGGGGATGGATCAGCGATTGCCGCCACCTTCGACGGGTATCCGATGGCGAAGAAAGGACAGGCCGGAGAAGCCCTCGCCATATCTGCTGTAGCCTCGTTCATTGGCGGGCTGATTGCCGTAGTGGGATTCATTTTCCTTGCAGAGCCTTTAGCGAATTTCGCCTTGGAATTCGGCCCGGCCGAATACTTCTTATTAATGCTGCTCGCGTTATCTGCGATTGTAGCTTTATCTATTGGAAAAATGGTCAAAGGTTTTCTTGCTATGATGATCGGCCTCAGTCTCAGTACTTTCGGAATCGATACTCAGACAGGTGTCTATCGCTTTACTATGGGGGTTCCACACCTCAGTGAAGGCATCGATTTCCTCATTGTAATCATCGGAGTGTATGCCATTGGAGAAGTGCTCTACAACTTTTTGAATATCGATAAACAAAAGAAAGATAAGAAAAAAGTCGGGAAAGTCTGGTTCACCAAAGACCAGTGGAAACGATCCAAATGGCCGATTTTACGAAGCGGACCGCTCGGATTCCTAATTGGTGTTCTTCCCGGTGCTGGAGGTTCAATTGCTTCCATGATCAGTTATACAACAGAAAAACAGATTTCCAAGCGGTCTGAAGAATTCGGCGAGGGAGCTCCCGAGGGATTGGCTGCACCCGAATCTTCCAACAACGCCGCTTCTGTCGGCGCGATGATTCCTTTACTTACAATGGGAATCCCAGGATCAGGAACAACCGCTGTCATGCTTGGTGCCTTAATCATGCTCGGATTACGCCCCGGACCACTGTTATTTGAACAGCAGCCTGAAACGGCGTGGGCCTTGATCAACAGCATGTTTCTTGGAAACATCGCCCTGGTTGTCATTAACATTTTATTAGTAGGATTGTTAGTCAAAGTGTTGGACACACCGGCGAAAGTCCTTTACCCCATAATTGTCCTGCTGGCGTTTATCGGAACGTATACGTTAAGTTACTCAACCATGGATTTCTTCCTGCTGCTTATTTTCGGACTGCTCGGTCTGATGATGAAAATTATGGACATTCCCATTGCACCATTAGTTCTTGCCCTCATCGTTGGAACCGATATGGAACAGAATTTCCGTATGGCTGTTCTTTCCTCGAACGGAAGCCTGGGTATATTCTTCTCCTCAGGGGTAAGTGTTGCACTCGTCATCCTGACTATATTGTCCCTTTTCTACCCTTTGATTATGAAGCTGATTAAGAAGAGAAGCGAAAAGCAGAACGAAGAACCTGAAAACGTCTATAAATCTTCTTGAATTTTTCGGATCTATTCATGAAAAAGCCACCTATTCCAACGGTGGCTTTTTCAGTCTATGTAAGGAGTATCGGTATGAAAAAACAAACAGGCATCCTGCTATCCACATTCATTATATACCTTCTTTTTTTCCAGCCTTTCATAGACTGGGATGTAAAAGTTCAAGCCGTTGCTGCCCTGGTCATTATCCAGATGCTGTGGATTGGCCGGGTCTTCCCTTTAGCATTCAGTTCTCTCCTCTTTATCCTGCTCCTATCCTTTCACTTCTTCAGCTTTGAAGAAACGCTGTCCTATATCAGTTCTGAAATTGTATGGCTCCTTTTTGCTACGTTTATTATTTCCCATGCCTTTATTGAAACCGGCCTTGCCAGCCGGCTTTCTCTCAAGCTGATGTCTGCTTCCAGAGGATCCGGGAGAGGACTTATTCTTATTTGTTATGGGCTCATGCTGGTTCTATCCATTCTCATCCCTTCCAATATAGGAAAAGCAAATCTCATCACTTCCGTGCTTGATCGATTATTAAAGAGCATTAAGGGCATCAATAATATAGAGAACCTCGGAAAATCACTATTCATAGGCGTCAGCTATTTGACGGCTATTGCTGGTGCCATGGTCGCTACAGGTGCCAGTTCAACCCTTTACACGTTTGGTTTGTTCACTGATATTTCGAGTTCTATCAACTATATGTCCTGGGTCGTCTACTTCTCTTTCCCCATTCTTTTGTTTCTGCTGACCTTATGGGGAATCATGATCTGTATGTTTCCACCCGAAAATATACAGAGACATCATTTAAGACAGTTGATAGAGGAAAGATTAGCAGAATTGGGACCGGTAAAGATGTCCGAGAAAAAGGTCATTCTTATCATGAGCCTCACTCTTGTCTTATGGGCATCATCAAGCTACCACAGCTTCTCCATTCCACTCGTCGGCCTTTTAGGTGCTGTTCTCACCCTCCTCCCTTATATAGGTGTGTGGGAATGGGACCAGGCAAAGAAATCAATCAACTGGGAAATGATGCTCTTTTTCGCAAGCACACTGATGGTCTCAGGAATGCTTATTCAAACAGGGACTGTGAAATGGACAGCCTCCTTCATTGTCAGCTCCCTGTCTTCTCAATCAGGACTTTCTGTTATCTTCCTGTTGATGGCAGGCACCCTGCTCATCCGGATCGTTTTTGTTAATGTTCTGGGATTCTTAACCATTATCATTCCACTAGCCGTTCAAATTGGTTACAACTTAGAGGGATTTTCTCCTTTAGCTGTAGGTATGACCGCATTCTTAACAGGGATTCCTGGTTTTTTCTTAATCACTCAATCCCCCGTCCATTTGATCAGCTACTCCTATGGATACTTCACCGATCGGGATCTGCTTAAAGCTGGCCTCCCTGCTTCCCTGTGCTGGGTAATTGTCATTCTTCTCTCTCTTCAGCTTTTTTGGAGATCAATATAAGGTACCTGAAGTGTTCAAGTACTCTTCAGGTTTCTTGAGTGGTTCTTAAGATTTTCTAATTTACAATAGTGAAGTAAATCAGCTCAATAACTTATGAGGACAGTAACCAAAGCTCTCCATCATGCTCAGCAACCCCTGTAATTAGTTGTTTTCCATTCTATGATTGATATTGATGTCAGGCAGACGTTTCTTTTCACGGCTCTAAACAAAGTTTCCCCTTCTTAATCTTCTTGTTTCACACTTCATTCACCCTCTTAAATTGTAATCAATACGAATGAACCTCACGTTTCTATCATATACATTTCTTGTATCTAGTATTGACAAAGTCTATGAAATTCCGGTTAATAATATAGGTATATAATCGAAACCATTACGATTTATTTGCGGAGTGTAAAGGAGGACTTTATTTGTATCAGGATCATTCTCCACCATCCAGTATGATTTATTTTTTATTAGTGATTTCTTTCGCTCTTTTTTTATTTGGGGATACCATCCCTTTTGAAAACATGTTTTCCATCCCGGCCTCTTTATTAGATTTAAATACGATGTTCATCAGCATTGTGTTGGAAGCCATCCCCTTCGTACTTCTTGGTGTATTTATATCTGCAGTAATCCAAACATTTTTAAAAGAAGAAACGCTTAAAAAATTCATACCCGCCAACCCTTATCTGGCTCTGTTCCCTGCCGTTGCCATTGGCGCTGTCTTTCCGGTATGTGAATGCGCGATTGTTCCGATTGTACGAAGACTGATTCAAAAAGGGATGCCGCTTCATGTAGGGATTGTCATCCTTGTCTCCGCCCCTGTCCTTAATCCCATCGTCTTTTTGTCGACGTTTTATGCCTTTCAGACGGACCTTAGTATTGCCTGGGCAAGAATGGGACTGGCCTTCATCGTTTCCTTGCTTGTGGGAGCTGTCATTTATCAATTTTTCGGCAATCGCTGGCAGCTGAATAAAAAAACAACAGAAGCTGCGAAGCACCAGCATACCCATGACAACGATCGGTCAGGTAAAATTGCCGAAACATTCCAGCATGCCAGTGATGAATTTTTCGATATGGGGAAATTCCTCATTATTGGAGCCTTATTCGCCGGGATCGTTCAAACTTATGTTGCACGGGAAACATTGATGGATATTGGGAATGGAGCACTGGCCGGACCAGCGGTGATGATGGGACTGGCCTACATTCTATCCTTGTGTTCAGAAGCTGATGCTTTTGTGGCTTCTTCTTTTAAAGGACTCTTTTCTTCGACCTCTATTCTTGCTTTTCTCGTTTATGGACCAATGACGGACTTGAAAAACACCATTTTAATGATGGCTTATTTCAAGAAAAGGTTTGTCCTTGCCTTTTTAGTGATCGTAGCGGTTGTCGTATACGCCGTGAGCCTGTGGTATGACGCATTCTTTATATAAAGGAGGAGGATCATGAACCGACCTTCCCATCAATTTCTGAGAAGCATTATTTTATTCGGATTTGTATTATTTCTTGTGAAGCTTATGATTTCCGGAGATATCCAAAAGTTTATTGCGCCCCGTATGATGCCTTACATGTATTTCACCTTAATTGTGCTGGGAGTTCTTGGGAGTATTCAATTCTTTAAAAGTGGGTTTGAAGAGCAGGATCATGACTGCGGATGCGGGCACGACCATGATTACTCCAAATCCAGACTCCGCTCCACTGTTATTTACTTATTATTCATCATCCCTGTGATGACAGGAATGATGTTTTCCGACCATGTGATCGGAAGTTCAGCAGCTTCCAATAAAGGATTCAAATATGAAATGCGTGCAGCCTCTGATCAGTCCAATCTGAATGATCCTTCTTCTATGAATGATACTGGCGAAGGAGAGGGTTTAAACCAGGAAGATGCGGGCGGAGAGGCTGAAAACACGGCCGTTCTGACGCCTGAGAAAAGATATCCCGAGTTATTTAAAGAGCTGCAGGAGACAGAACATCTCCAGATGACTGCCGACAACTACATTGGTTCAATTACATTAATGGAAGACGATATGGACCCTTACGCGGAAAAAAAACTGACGACCCATGGATTCGTATTCCGGGATGACAACTTTCCGGATGATTAGATCGTCGTAGGGCGGTTCGGAATCAGCTGCTGTGTAGCTGATGCAGGGATTTACGGCATTCTTGTTCAAGGGGAGAACCTTGGTCAGTACAAAAATGATACATGGGTGGAAGTGACAGGAACACTTGAAAAAGTACAGATGAACGGATGGGAGCTTCCTCTCATTCAACCGGAAGCGATCAAACCGATCGAGACACCTCCGGAACCGTACGTCTATGAAGACTTAGAATTTGGCGGATAACAAAAAGTCACAGCCCCTGACGGCTGTGACTTTTTATATCAGGCAGACGTTACAATCCGCTCCGCTGACTTTCTCGCACCAGCTATATTCCTCGCGGCCGGTCCGATTTCCAGTTCTGCAAGAGCCCCTGCAACATATAACCCTTCCTTCCATTCCAATGACGTCGACACTATAGGGAATCCGCAGGGCGCGCACGGCAGACCGCACTGTTCAATGAGAGGCTCCAGCCATTCCTTCCCAGGGAGACATGCTTCCGCTCCTGTAGCCAGAATGATAGAGTCACCTGACACAAGCTTTCCACCCCTCAATCGAAGATCGAAAATACGGCCCCCCGTCACAACTTCCTCTACTTCCCCTGTATATATTTTTAATCTGGAAGCGTTCACCTGCCGTTTCAACTGAACATGGAGATCTCTTGTAATAGAACCTTTATGTCTTGCCTGTTGAATGAACCTCCGGCGTTGGTCATAGCAGGTCAGTTTCTCATAGTCGTTTAAAAACTTCGGACCAAGCCACCCAGGGTCGCTGTCAAAGTCCTCTACCCGGAAGGGGTGACGCTTCACTAGAGAAACAGATGCTATCGAGGTTTTGTTGGACAATGTATTAGCCAGGTGAGCCGCCGTCATCCCTCCTCCAACAACGACAACGCGGCCTTCGTCAGGCACAGGGGTCTGCATATCAAACACGTGACTGACAGAAATCCCGTCTTCATGAGCCCATTCAGGATAATGCGGGGAGTGATTGACGCCCACAGCCAGTACCACCTTCTCCCCTTGGACGAGAGAACCATCTTCCAGAGACACATTCCAATGTTGATGTTCTTTGGAAATACCATTGACCATCCCCTGCTTCCAGCATTCTTTAAGGCGGACATCATCAAATACATCCATGCTGTGCTGATTAAACAGGTCCAATTGAGGTCGCGCACACCTCCCTCTGAAAGGCTGGGCAAAGTCATGGCCTTTGGAGTATTTGCTCAGACTATATGGATCTGTGTCCAGGTGGTGGACAGAAGGGGATCTTAAATGAGACATCCCAATCTTTTTCGTTAACGTCTGCCACACGTGCATAGGTCCGGGAAATGGATCAATCATTAACAATTCCTCATTCCCTGCTTTTTCTTCAAGAAGCCGCCGGGCCACACAGCAGCCCTGAACACCACCACCAATAATCACCCATTTGTACATAACCTTTAAGCTCCTTTATCTTACCAGCTGGAATTTTTCATGCCCAAGGACGGCTGATGTTGATGTTGAATAACAACAGCCGCCCATCTTCTGACTTTAATTTGCCAAAATTAAAACTCTCCTCTATATATAAATAGCATCACGAACAAAACGTAATGATTACTATTTATTGAAGGGTAAATTTTTTTGAGCCACTCTTTGATTCGCACTTATGCTTAAACCGTTCACTGATTAAATAGTAACGGTTACTATTTAATGGCGTACTGATATTAAATCACAGGATCAAAACGTTGGCAAGAAGAAAATGCAGGTTGGGGGCTCCCTACTCGTAATCAGTCCATACATAAAGACCCGGTTATAAAAATAACCAGGTCTTTATTCATTTCCTCCGAATACCGATCGTACGACCGGCCTGCTTCGGATGCTCCTGATCCGCATGCATCTGATACACAGAACGAATCCTCTGCTCCACTTCATCAGGAAAAACAGATGGGCGGCCTGTATTTTGATCCATACCCATCAGCATTTCTTCAAGCGTGGCAGTTATTTCACCATGTTGATTCATCATCGTTAGAAATAAATGAATACGTTTGGCATCATAATCCAGAACGCGGGCGGTGATTTCAAATGGCTCGTCCTCATGCATTTCCTTCAGATAGCAGATGTGCGTTTCCAATGTGAAGATCGTATACGCGTAGTGGCCTCGCGCTGTTTCGTCCAGTCCGATATAATCGATAAACGCATCTGTCGCTAAGCTGAAGGCGCGGTTGTATTCAGCATCGTTCATGTGCCCGTTATAGTCCACCCACTCCGGCAGCACGCGGTCTTTATAATGAAAGGATTGTTCCATGAATCCCCCTCCTTTACCGTTTGACAGCGGTCTGTTCTTCCGGCCAGTATTCCTGTACAAGATCATACAGCTTCACTAAAAATTCGTTGCGGTTCTGATCAAGTTCAGCCATCGACATGCCATTGGACTGATGCTCACACCCGGACACGACTTTGTCATACAATTCGTCCGTAAGTTCCGGTGCCTCAAGCTTTGTCCACGGCTTTTTCAAGGCCGGGCCGAACTGCTTCAGCATGTGACGCATACCACCTTCTCCTCCCGCCAGATGGAACGTCAGGAATGGACCGTACTGGGCATAGCGCATGCCCGCACCGTGGGTGAAGGCTTTGTCTACTTCTTCCGTTGTCGCAATCCCTTCATTAACGATATGAAGAGACTCTCTCCAAATCGCTTCAATCAGGCGGTCTGCAATATGACCTTCAATTTCATGGCGGACGAGCAGGACACTCATATTCAAGCTTTCATAAAAAGCTTTCGCTTTATCTACATTCTCGTCTGTTGTCTGTTTTCCTGCTACGACTTCTACAAGAGGCAGGATATACACAGGATGGAACGGGTGTGCCACGACAAATCGTTCCGGATGCTGTAGATTCTCTTGAAGTTCAGAAGGCATAATGCCCGACGTACTTGAACCAATAATCGCCTCCGGTTTGGCGTGTTTGTCAATCGTCTGCAGCACAGACTGCTTCAATTCCTCCACTTCAGGCACATTTTCTTGAATGAAGTCTGCGTTTTTCACCGCATCCTCTGTATCTTTTACGAATGTTAAACGATCTTTGGAAGCCCCCTCAGCAAGGCCGAGCGCTTCCACATAAGGCCAGGACTGCTCAACAGCCCGGCGCATCCGTTCTTCTGCTCCTTCTGCTGGATCTGCTGCGATCACATCATATCCTTGAGCAAGCATACGAACGATCCAGCCGTTTCCGATAACTCCTGTTCCGACAATGGCCGCTTGTTTAATAGACAACATTATTTCCCTCCATGTGGGTTTCTTAGATTGAGATATTCACGCGCTTCCTGCGGGCTCATCGGTTCAAGATCCAGGCCGCGGAGCATACCTACAGCCTTGTCGACCAGCTGTTCATTCGTTGCAGGAACACCTTTGGAAAGATAAATGTTATCTTCCAGGCCGACACGGACGTTTCCACCGAGCATCGCTGATTGAGAAGCCATCGGCATCTGCATGCGCCCGATTCCAAACGCTGACCAGTGCCCATTCTCCGGAATACGGTTCTTCATATACATCATCGTTTCTGCATCAGCCGCCGCTCCCCATGGAATTCCAAGACAGAATTGGTACATCGGATCGCCGTCGATCAACCCTTCTTGCACCAATTGATTGGCAAAACGAATGTGACCGGTATCAAAACATTCCAGTTCCGGCTTCACACCACTCTTCTGGATCATTTCGGCCTGATCTCGAAGCCAATCTGTCGGACTCATATAGATCATGTCTCCGAAATTCGTGCTGCCGCAGTCGAGCGTACACATTTCAGGAAGCAGTTCACCGACAGGCGCATGACGCTCGGTCGGCGTCTGGATATCTGTACCGTCTCCGCCCGCGGCAGGTGTGCTCAAGCTCGGGATGAAATCCCCGCCTCCACCGGACGTAATATTAATGATGACATCCGTTTCCGATTCACGAATCCGATCGACGATTTCACGATAGTGGTCCACATCATGACTGATGCCTCCCGTCTGCGGATCCCGTGCATGCACGTGGGCAACCGTAGCTCCCGCTTTAGCTGATTCAATCGCAGATGCTGCAATTTCCTTCGGTGTCACAGGGACGTGGGGGTTTTTCTTCATCGTATCTCCCGCTCCTGTGACCGCAGAGGTTAACAATACTTTATTTTTCATTCCAAAGGTCCTCCTTTGAATTGGTTTGTTTGATCATCCAGTTGAAACTATACCATCCGGACTGTTTAGTTTCAAATCCCTTTCAAGAATTCTCTTATCTATCAGGAATCAAAAATCCCCTTCCATCCCTTCTGCACCAATGATTCAATCGTACAAAAATTTCTTTATAAACTTTTAAAACTATTATCAAAGCACATACTAAATAAAAAACATCAAATAAACGGACCCAGATCGCCATTCCTTGAATATGTACGGACATTCTCCTTTATACGGCCCTATCCATCCATTGAAACAAAACCGTCTGGATTGTAAAGTTTACATCGGATTATCAAATTCATAACGGACTTTTTCTTAAGGGGGATTTCTATATGAAAAAACAAATCATGGATTGGAAAACATTCGGAGGGGCCCTGGCACTTCTGTTGTTCGTTTCGCTGCCTCTTCTGATCTTTCCGGAACAAGGAAAGGAAATCGTCCTGGTTGCCAACGAAATTGTTACCCAGCGGCTCGGTTTCCTATTCTTATCCGTAGGCTTAGTCATGCTGCTTTTCCTCTTATTTATAGGGGTGAGCCGCTATGGAGATATCAAGTTGGGAGATGCGGATACCAAAACAGAATTCAAAACCGGCTCCTGGGCAGCGATGCTGTTCACGAGTGGGATTGGAACAGGGATTCTCTACTGGGGTGTCATTGAGTGGGCCTACTACTATCAGGGACCCCCATTCGGAATTGAAGCGGGATCCAGCGAAGCGATCCAGTGGGCATCGACCTATGGTTTTTTCCACTGGGGACCGATCGCATGGGCAATGTTTGCCATACCCGCCCTTCCTATCGGCTACATGTTTTATGTCAAAAAAACCGATGTATTCAAAATCAGTGAAGCTTGCCGTCCCGTTTTAGGTAAGTATACAGACACATGGGTCGGCCGACTCGTGGATATTCTCTTCATGTTCGGACTGCTTGGCGGAGGGGGAACCGGTCTCGCTCTGTCTGCTCCAATCATTTCATCCGGACTCAACCATCTTGTCGGCCTGCCGGATACGATGATGACGAAATCCGTTGTGCTGGTGATTTGTACACTGATCTTCGGACTCAGCGCCTATTCCGGACTGCAGAAAGGAATCCGGGTATTAAGTGACATCAACTTATGGCTGGCCTTTCTACTTCTTCTATTCATTTTCATCGTTGGACCGACCACCTTCATCACAGAAACGACCGGCACCGCCCTCGGCCGCATGATGGATAACTTCTTCCTCATGAGCATGTGGTCGGAACCCTTTAATGACCTTGGCTCCTTTACACGGACCGGTTTCCCGGAAGGCTGGACCGTATTCTATTGGGCCTGGTGGATCGTTTATGCCCCATTCGTCGGCTTATTCATCGCCCGGATTTCCAAAGGACGGACCATCCGTCAGGTCGCTTTTGGAACGGTCTTATTCGGAAGCCTTGGAACGATTCTCTTTTTCGGGATTCTAGGAAACTACTCGATGTATCTGGAGCTGAGCGGGCAGTACCCTGTTATTGAAACGTTAAATAATGAAGGGGCACCTGCAGCCATCATCGGCACATTAACCGAGCTGCCATTAGACACATTTGCAATCGTTGTGTTTATTTTACTTGCGACGATCTTTTTATCGACAACCTATGATTCCGGTTCGTATGTCATTGCTTCCGTCGTCCAAAAACGGGTCGAAGGAGAACCACTTAAATGGAACCGCCTGTTCTGGGCTCTGGCATTGTCCATCCTTCCAATGATCTTCATGAATATGGGTGGATTGACGACACTACAGACCATCAGCATTGTCGGAGGCTTCCCACTGCTTGTCATCCTGCCGATTCTTGGATGGTCCTTTATCAAAATGGTTAATGAAGACCAGGCAGCGGAAGAAAAAGAAAACAAGAAGGCATCTTAACGGAGGAATACGATGAAATCACGTTATGAACAAGGATTAGAGATTTTAAGAGGATATACAGACGAAGAAAAAGGAACCAATCACTTTGAACTGATGAAAGCATTGGAAGATATTTCCCCGGATCTCGGGAAATATATCATTGAGTTTGCTTACGGGGATATTTACAACCGGGATCACCTGGATAAGAAAGGGCGTGCACTTACAGTCTTATCCAGTCTTGTCACTCAGGGCAGCGGCAGCCTCCCCCAGCTCGAACTTCATATCAATACGGCTCTCAATGCGGGGCTGTCTGAAAAAGAAATCGTAGAAGCGATGATGCAGTTGATTCCTTATGTCGGATTCCCCTCTGTAATCAATGCGCTGACGCAGGCTCAACAGGTGTTCAAGGAACGCAAAAACAAACAAAAAACGCACGCATAAAAAAATCACCAGTCCCTTGTTGGGATCTGGTGATTTTTATTTAGGCCGGCTTTGTTCTTCCAACCGCTCCAGCACCTGCTCTCGAAGCGTCTGAGGCAGAACGCCGAGGCCGAAAATTTCAGACAGCCATAATCCGTCTACAGCAAGACGCAGAATGGTGGCATCGACAGGATCGAGTCCATCATGTTCCATATGATACTGCCAGTCAGCATAGGTCTCCTGTAAAGGCTTCATGAGTTGAGGATTGATGCCTTGAGCGGCCAGCATTCCCCCACTGATCGTCTGGTTTTCTATACTTTTATCGTGGAGCACTTTAATAAATGCCCGTGCCCACTTTCCGACTTCATCCTCTTCTTCGTCCACAAAGCTTTCCACGTTCTCTTTGTAGATGTCATTCATGTGCTGGACAAGCGCTTTCACTAGAGCTTCCTTTGTTGAAAAGTGATACAACAGCCCGCCCTTGCTGACTTCTGCTTTTTTTGCAACGGCATCCAATGTCAATGCATCGCTTCCCTGCTCCTTCACAATCAATGCCGCTGCTTCCAGCAGTTTCTGCCGTTTTGATACTCTTGGCATATACGTCCCCTCATTTTTGTTCATTTTCCCATAATGTTATCAGTAGTCATACATTTTATCAATTTGGGATACAGGGATGAATGGAAAGGCGCTGTCTGAACAAGAGGCGTAATTCTCTTCCCCGTTCAATAAACTAGAATAACCAAGCAACGTTTAGGAGCGATTCGTATGTTAAAAAAGTTCGTCGATCCCCTTCCCATCATGAAAACCATGCGTCCGGCAGGCTGTCTCCACGGTGACCCCTATTTTGAAGTCACAATGAAGGAAACATTCCAGAGGCTGCACCGAGACTTCCCACCTACAAAAGTGTGGGGCTATAACGGGCAGTATCCCGGACCTACATTCCACGTCTGGAAGCATCAGCCGATCCACGTCTTATGGAAAAATGAACTTCCTGAACGTCATTTTCTCCCCATTGATACGACGGTTCATGGAGCAGAAAAAAGTCAGCCGGAAGTACGGACGGTCGTACACCTGCATGGAGGAGTGACGCCGGATACCAGTGATGGCTACCCAGAAGCGTGGTTCACCCGTCACTTTAACAAAGTAGGCCCTTACTTTTCTCATCGAATGTACACTTACCCCAATCATCAAGACGCTGCCAGCCTTTGGTACCATGACCATGCCATGGGGATTACCCGTCTCAACATTTACGCCGGTCTTTCAGGCATGTACATCGTCCATGATGAAAATGAAGCCCGATTGAACCTTCCCTGCGGTCCCTTCGATCTCCCATTGATCATCCAGGACCGTTCGTTCCGGGAGGATGGCAGCCTTTTCTATCCATCGAGGCCAGCCCAGCCTCAAACGGCACCCACTCCTTCGGTCATCCCTGATTTTTACGGAGACACCATTTTAGTGAATGGGAAAGTCTGGCCCCATTTAAATGTCGAACCTAGAAGATACAGATTCCGGATTCTGAACGGATCCAATGCCCGGATCTACCGCTTATCCCTTTCCAACGGAGCTCCTTTCATCCAAATCGGCACCGATCAGGGACTACTTGAGACCCCGGTCCGCGTACCTGCTCTCGTATTAGCACCTGCCGAAAGAGCGGATGTGATCATTGATTTCTCCACTTGTTATGGAAAAACCATTATCTTGGAGAATGATTTCGAAACCAAGGGTGAAAAAGCGGATCCAGAAACGACAGGAACGATCATGCAGTTCCGAGTCAATCAGCGTCTTTCCTACATCGATCACAGCTCTATTCCTGCGTGGCTCGCTCCTGTTCCAAGATATACATATGTGGACAGAACCCGGACACTGAAACTGAACATGCGGAAAGATTCCTACGGACGTAATATTCACTTGTTGGATGACCACTTATGGTCAGATCCCGTTACTGAAGTTCCAAAGCTCGGACAGACGGAAGTGTGGAGCATCGTCAATGAAACAGAAGCGATCCACCCGATCCACCTTCACTTGGTCCGTTTCCAAATCCTTGACCGCCAGCCTTTCGATGTGGATGTTTTTAAACAGGAAGGAAAGGTCATCCTTACAGGACCGCGTGTCGCTCCGGATTTGAATGAAAGAGGCTGGAAGGATACCGTTCGTTCCCGTCCCGGAGAAGTAACAAGGATGATCATGCGCTTTGGCCCCTACCCTGGTTTGTTTGTGTGGCACTGCCATATTTTAGAGCATGAGGACTACGAAATGATGCGTCCATACTTTATTCGGACATAAAAAAACGCATGGTTTCTTCCGCTTCAATAAAACGGGAGAAAACCATGCATCTTCCATTACCAGCTGGCTTTTTTCACACCAGGGATCTGGCCTTTGTGGGCGTAGTCTCTGAAAGCAATACGGGACATATGGAACTTTCTCATATACCCCCGGGGCCGGCCGGTTATTTCGCAGCGGCCTTTCAAACGTGTCGGGGAAGAATCACGCGGCAGTTTTCGAAGGGCTTCATAATCGCCCTTCTCTTTCAACTCTTTCCGCAAGTCTGCGTATTTCGCTACCATCGCCTGTCTCTTTTTCTCTTTTGCTATCTTTGATGCTTTCGCCATAGTTTATATCTCCAATCTTTTATAGAAATGCTCGTATGTCCAAAAGTGTAATCATTACTATTTAATTTAAAGTAAATTTTTTTGGAAATCTCTCCTTTAAAAAGGATGCCCAAAACCAAAACGTAACGATTACGTTTTAAATTGTGTAATCCTATTAAATCATAAGATCAGCCATTTGGCAAATGTCATGAACCCCCCGCCAGTTCTCTTCTATATCATCCCAAATTTCAGCACTTGGTCCGGTTACGAGACGAAAACAACCTCCATAAACTAATAGAAGCATCAAAGTCTATAATAATAAGGAATGATCCTATGGAGAATCTATTTAATGGGAAAATCACTAAAAAGGACCTGGCCCCCTATGAGATGATCGGTGATGGAAAAGATGGGGAGATTTACAAGGTCGCCGACGACAAAGTCGTCAAATACTTCTTTAAAGAGGAAACGTGGCAGCGGGAACTGGAAGCGATGAAAATCGGACAGACCTCGACCATTATGCCCCGCCTTTATGAATATGGAGAGCATTATATTGTCATGGAGTTCGTTCAGGGCATCTCTCTTGCCCGGCATATGAAACGTCATGGATACATCGATGATGAAATGACGGAAAAAATCCTGTTCGTTTTGGCAGAGTTCAAGCGGTTGGGGTTTACCCGCTGGGATACAGAAGTCCGCCACATGCTGATGGATGGCTCCGGCGATTTTAAAGTGATCGACCACAAACGTGCCTTTACATCGAACGCCCCTTATCCAACGAAGCTGATGAAGGGTATGAAGAAGTTTGGTCTCTCCGGAGAATTCATGAAACATGTAAAAACGCTGAGTCCGGATGTCTATCAAGCCTGGAAGAAAGCCAAATAAGTAAGAAAGCACTCGAGATCTTTTTATAGCATCGAGTGCTTTCTACTAGATTCCCCATAAAAAAAAGACTGGATTTATCCCAGTCTTTTTTTCCGTTCAATTAGATTTTACGAACCGTAACATTATCAAGGTTCGTTGTGTTGATGTGGCCGTTATCATCAGCCCATACTAAGAAGTGATCGTCCGCATATACGTAGGAACCTTCATCCAGCTCTTCATCGCCGGATAGAACTTCAATTTTATCACCCATGGACAAAATCTTGTTAAGGAACCCAGCCATGCTTTGGCCTTTATCTTTTTCTTTATCTTTATACATATCATTTCCCTCCTTTTCACTGTTTACTCTATTTCTATGCTGAGTCAAGGAATGCGTACAGGCATATCGCTCAATTTGAGAATGTTTTCCTATTAGCCCTTGATAGATTTTCCGTTTCGGCTGCCGGACAGGATATACGTTGATAGATAGATGACCACGTTTACGTGTATTCGTTCTCGTACGTATCAGAGGATAGGCCGCCTTCTGATTGACTCTGCTCGATTTTGACGAAGTTCAGAAGCTCTTTATCCACCGAAGAAGTGTCGTGCCTCTTCCTCCCGGCGTGTTCGGTCTCCTTTTTATCACAGGAGTGGTTTCCCCTGTCCTTCCGCATGGAACATGGATCAGCCTGCTTTTTGGATTTCTCCCGTTTTTTTCTGTCCCTTTTGATTTTTCTTACACTGACCGGACCGCTTACATTGGTTACATTGATATGTCCCTTACGATCCACCCAGACGAGAACATTGTGGAACGCTGTTATATAGGTACCTCCCTCTCCGAGCACTTGATCCCGGAAGAAGACTTCTAGATCGTCCCCCAGTTTAAACATGGACGTTAAAACATCATCCATGGCTGGGACATTGTTGTGCGGCTTTCTGGGAGCATGATCTTCCCGCCCCTTATCTACAGGGACCTTCCCAGCGTTCGATGGACTGTGATTTTTTCTCATCGGCTCACCTTCTTTACATTAGAGCTTTCGTTCCTAATCAATATATGATGCCGGAAAAAGGTTGTAGAGCCTATTTTCAGGGCAGCCCCCGGCTCCTCTCTCTATTTTTTTATTCTGAGGCTGCATTCCAATAGGGGAACAAACAGTCAGGCGCCCTGTGCTCGTGTCTGTTTCGACTATCATTCGGAAGACATATAGTAACGTAATAGAGATTAGAATGAGGTGATGAAAATGAAAGATACTGTATTGGTCATCGCTGCCCATCCGGACGATGAACTCCTTGGCACAGCAGGAACGCTGAAAAGATTCGTGGACCAGGGAAGTAGAGTCGTATCGATCATTACAGCAAACGGAAGAAAAGAAGAGGCTCATCACATTCAATATCTTGCCCGCAAGGCAAACCAAGAGATCGGAATTCAGGAAATGGTATTTTTAGAACACCCGAACTTGGAATTAGAAATGATGCCTCTCCATCTATTAACAAAGGAAATTGAAAGACTGATTGAGATTTACCAGCCATCGATCGTATTCACCCACCACTACGGGGATGTGAATATCGATCATCAGATTACGTTCCAGGCTGTACTCACAGCCGTCCGTCCCCTTCCTGGTAAACAGCCGATCGAGCTGATCACCTTCGAAACCGTATCTTCAAGCGAGTGGAATGCCCCGGGCAGTGATAAGCAGTTCAAGCCCAACTATTATGTGAATATATCTACAAAGATTGAAGAAAAAATCGCTTCCTTGAAACATTACGAAGTTGAAATGCGCGCCTTTCCCCATCCGCGTTCCTATGAAGGAGTCAAACATCTGGCGAGTGTCCGCGGGATGACTATCGGTGTTCCATACGCGGAAGCCTTTGAAGTAATCAGGAGGATATGGATATGAAGGAATCCTATTTTCCATACCCCCACCTGATCGCCGCTCTCGATGATTATTATGGAATCAAATCGAAGCCGCTCCACGCTTTCCTCGAAGGAAAAAGTAAAAAACCACGGCGGAAGAAGAAAACAAAACACAAACCCGGACAGAAAAAATTATCCATACTTCTGACGACCTTTTGGGATTATCCACATACCGGCGGACTTTCCAACTACATCACCACATTAAAAGAAGGCCTCGAATCTATGGGACATAAAGTCGATGTTATCTCACCCAGCCAATTTTCACCTAAAAAGGTACAAAAGCTCCGGGAAGCGATCGTCCCTGAATTAAAGACTTTCTTTGAACGGCGTTATGGCAGCAGTACAAGTAAAATCATCCAAAACTCACGTCTCCTTTATATCTATGAACAGATGATATCATCCGTCAAAGTGGAGAAATACGATATCCTTCACGCCCAGGATTTATTTACAGCCAACATCCTGGGAAGATTGAATGAAGGCATAGGAAAGCCGCTTCTTTTTACGCCCCACGGCATGTTCACCTTCAGCAGGGTCAAATTCAACCGCATTGAGGCAGGATCCGTCGAAGAAGTGTATTACAAAAAAATCGAGGAAAAAGCCATCGACTACGCCACCCACATGGTCATTTTGAGTGATTCCTTCCGTGAACCGTTGAGTGCTCTCGGAGCCAAACCGAACAAACTGACTACAATTCATACCGGCATTGAATTTAAAGACTTGAAGCGGAGGGACAGGAATGAGAAAGTTGTCATCGCCTGTATCGCAAGGCTGGGGCCCCGCAAAGGACATACGCATCTTTTCAAGGCACTGTCGATGATCAAGCGGATCGGCCAGCAGGCAGAGGTGTGGATTGTCGGGGACGGGGAAATGCGGGAAACGCTTGAAGCGGAGGTCCAATCGTTGAAGCTCTCCAACGTGAAGTTTCTAGGTAAGCGCGGGGACATTCCTGCCATTTTGAGTAAAACCGATATTTTCGTCCTTCCCACCGTCAACGACAACCTTCCGATTTCCATTATAGAAGCGATGCACAGCGGGGCAGCTGTCTTGACTACCGACTGTGGCGGCATCACGGAAATTGTCCACCACAATCAAACCGGTCTCGTGGTGGAACCGGGACATGTCGGCCAGTTAACCACCGAGCTCCAACGACTGCTTGGAGACGAAGCCTTACGAAGAAAGCTTAGCGGCGATGCGTATGACTATGCCAAGAAGCACCTGACACGGGAAGCAATGGTCGGCCGCGTAGAACAACTCTACTATAACCTTCTCGATTCGGAGGGAGAATGATGTTCACACACCCAGCTGTCGTGCTTGATTTAAGTGCTAACGGCGTCGGAATCATCCACACTCTTGCCCGAAAAGGAATTGATGTGTACGCCTTCGATACAGAAGGGCCCTATGCCAAAGGAAAATCACGGCTCGCCCACTGCGCTGTCTGCCCAAGTCCCTTGACCCAGGAGGAAGAACTGCTTTCTTTTTTAATCCAAACCTCCGATTCTCTCGATCATAAACCCGTTCTCTATGCCGGGTCGGATGATTATGTGGTGTTCATTTCCAAGTACCGCCGTGAACTGTCCTCCTACTATCTGTTCTTATATCCCGATCATTCAACCATCATGGATCTGCTCGATAAAAAGAGAACCTATGAATTGGCCGTCCAGCATCACGTACCGACAGCGAAAACTTTTTTTATAGAAGATGAACAGCAGCTGGATGAAGCCATTGCACAGTTGGAGTTCCCGTGTATTTTAAAGCCCGTATTCAGTCATGAATTCCGGAAACACGTCAATAAAAAAGCGATTCACATAGAGGATGCTGACATGCTGAAGGAGGTCTATCCGGCATACCGGGCCTTCGGAGAGCTGATCATACAGGAAATCATCCCCGGCGATAACCAATCCTTCTATAAAATCGCCACCTTTTTTGATGAGAACATGCGGTTACTCGCCCTTTTCACCCTGCAGAAAAATCACCAGTTCCCCGCCCAGTTTGGAACAGGCGCCCATATTGTGAGCAGGAGAATTCCCGAACTCGTGGAGGAAGGTCTGCCGCTGTTGGAAGCGTTGAACCTTAAAGGGATCGGGATGATCGAATACAAAAAAGACCCGCGCGACGGCCGATACAAGCTCATTGAAATCAACCCTCGTTTTTGGCTCACACACAGCTTAACCGGCGCTTCGGGCGTTGATTTTGCCTATTTTTACTACCTGCACCTGACAGGGCATCACCCCGCACCATCCTTACAGCAGACAGACGGCGTTCAGTGGATCTATCTTGTCCGCTATTTCCTGACCTTCCTTGAAAAAAGAAAGCACGGCGAAATGAATGTTATAGATTTCCTAGAGGGGTTCAGGGGGAAGAAGGTTTTTGCTCTCCTTGCCCTCGATGACCCGATGCCTTTTATACGCAGCACCTTGTCCCATTTGAAGAATGCCTGGAAGAAGAACCGAAGGAGTGAGTAACCATGTATTCCGGCGCCGAACTGACGTCGATGTTTCATAAAAACCGTATTGAAGAGAAGCTCACTGCCTCTCTTGGAAAAAAAGTGTCGCTCATAGAGAATTCGGTACAAAACCTGAAGTCCACGAAGCGAAGCAGCATTTATCAGCTCGACCTTCAAACACACAACCAAACCTTTCCGATCATTTTCAAAATCTATCACTCGACCAAATATAAAAATGAAATTGAGATCAATATCTACAGCAGGGCCTATCCTTTCCTGAAAGAATTCCTCCCCAACATCTATTTAGTCGAGAGACACGGGCCCGATACGTGGGTGTTTATGGAGTTTGTCCGGCAGATCCGCGGACAATTGACGTTCACCCCCGATCATTTCGATCTCATCATCCCTGCCCTTGCCAAGCTGCACGCCCACACGTACGAGGAAAAGTTCAGAAGGGAGTCCGCGGCTCTGCAGCCTTGGTTTCCCATGTACGACTCTCCCGAAATGAAAAAAGACCGGGAAAAATTCATGTCCAATACACTAACCATGCTGACGAAGGCCAAAAAGGAAAAGCAGTGGAAGGACGTCATCAAGCCTCATTACAAATCATTGAAAAACATGTATAAGCAGGGCCCTGATTTTTTCCCTGAACTTCTGGAAAGCGGGTTCTCCATCACCCACGGTGACCTTCACATGCAGAATATCTGTTCAAAGGATGTCCAGAAACCTACTGCCTGGCCCATTCAATTCATTGACTGGGAATCAGCGAAATTCGCCCCGTCCTGGTTCGATATGATTGTCATGGTCGAGATTTTGATCGCCTTCCGCAAAGACTGGCAGAACGACGCTGACAACATCCGCACTCGAGTCGTGGATGTTTATACAAAGGAAATGAAAAAGCATGGCATTGAGTTCCAAACACCGCCCATGAAGCTTTATAAAATGGCCTATCTCCAGCGGACCCTTGAAAAAGGACTGCACACCCAGCTGAGGCGCATCCTTGAAAACCGTGGAGGGGAACTCCTGCCCTACCATCTGGAGAAAATAGCTGCATGGGGGAAAGAGCTGGGAATTTACAAATAGATAAGAAAGGACGAGGAAACGTGAGTGAAATGCCATCCTTCCGCATTCATCCCGCTCTTACTGCTGTGATGGATCAGTATTTTTTAAAGAATAAAAACGCCGCTCCCAACTCCCCCCATTCCTTCCACCAGCAGCCAATGGAATACCGGCCGCCGAAGCCTTTGACCATCTTATATGTAACGTTTCTTCGATATCCCAATACCGGCGGGCTGTCCCATTACATCACCTCATTAAAAAACGGCATGGAGGCAGCAGGGCATCACGTTGATGTACTGGCCCCCGGGCACATGTCTTCCGTGCAGCTGGAGGAGTGGATTCCGGAAGCCGCAGCCGCCGCCGGGGCGTTCATGATGGACCGTTACGGATCAACAAACGAAAAAATCATAAAGAACCTCAGCTTTCTTCATGTGTTTTCAGCGTTTCTCAAAACCCAGAACCTTGAGAAGTATGACGTTATCCACGCCCAGGATCTGTTTGCCCTTTTCCTTCTTGGCGATCTGAATCAAACGTACCAAAAACCACTATTTTTCACCCCGCACGGTTTTTTTACGAAAAGCCGCCTGACATTCAACAAAATCCATAAAGGGTCCCTTGAAGAAGCCTATTTTACGTGTATTGAAAAAAGCGGGATAGCAGCCAGTACGAAAATTATCATGATCGCTGATTCCTTCCGCCCCAACCTGATGAATTTTGGAGCAGAGGAAGAAAAGCTGGTGACCGTTCATACCGGCATCGATTTTCAACCACTCCCGAACCGCCCCCGCGAAAAACTCACCATAACCTGCGTTTCCCGACTGTCCCCACGGAAAGGTCATGGGTACCTTTTAGAAGCGCTGGCACGTCTGCGGGAGTATAGAAATCATATGGACGTATGGATTGTCGGAGATGGTGTCATGAAAGAAATCCTGATGAAACAAGCGGAAGAACGGGAGCTGGATAACGTCACCTTCTGGGGCAGACGAGACGATATCCCGTCCATCCTCTCGCAGTCAGACATCTATGTTCTGCCTACGATCAATGACAACTTCCCTTTATCCATCATCGAAGCTATGCATTCGAAGCAGGCGGTCATCTCCACTACATGTGGGGGCATACCGGAAATGGTCCATCCTGAAAAAACCGGCATTCTCTGCGAACCGGGGAATGTAGAAGAACTGGTCCGGGCGCTCAGGCGTTTTATAACCAGCAAAGAAGAGCGCAGGCGGTTTGCCGCGGCCGCCGAGTCTTACGCACGCAGGCACCTTACCAGCGATATCATGACTAAAAAAATCGAAGCCGTTTACCAGAATCATTTATATAGAAAGGAGGGTTTTCAGTGAAAGTATTAGTGACCGGCGGAGCCGGATTCATTGGCTCCCGAATTGTCCACCTGCTATTGTCAGAAGGTCACATTCCCATTGTTTTAGACGATTTCTCCAACGGACGGAAAGAAAACCTTCCATGTGGAGTGAAGGTTTTCAAAAGACACCTTTCATCAAAAAAAGTGAAGGATATATTCGAAAGGGAGAGGCCCGATATCGTGATGCACCTCGCTGCTCAAGTGAATGTGACGGAATCCCTTAAAAAACCAGCGGAAGACGCTGCCGTTAACATTTCAGGCACCGTAAAACTGTTGGAATACAGCAGCCGTTATGGCGTGAAAAAATTCATCTTCTCCTCCACCAGCGCCGTTTATGGGGAGAGCTGTGACACCCTCCACGAGGAAAACCTAACCAGCCCCCTGTCCTTTTATGGGGCCTCAAAATCAGCAGCCGAAACGTATATCCGATTGTTCCAAACACTTCACGGCCTTCCCTACACCATCTTCCGCTATGCGAATGTCTATGGTCCCGGGCAGCGCTCCGACGGGGAAGGTGGTGTAATCAGCATTTTTGTTGAGCAGCTGTTAAAGAACCAACCCCCGGTCATTTTCGGGGATGGCAGCCAGACCCGCGACTTTGTCTACGTCGATGATGTCGCGCGGGCCAACCTGCTTGCCATGACGAAGGCAGATAACCAAACCCTTAACATCGGCAGCGATACACAAACGTCGATCAAGGATCTATACTCCCGGCTTTCCGAGAAGTGTGGGATATCAACGGAGCCTGTTCATTATGAAAAACGGGAAGGTGACATCCGGCACAGCCGACTTTCCAATGCAAAGGCACGGAGCGAACTCACATGGACTCCAGCGCATGATTTGAATGAGGGGCTGGAGAAGACGGTCGATTATTATAAAGGAATATAGAAAACCCCGGAAGCCTCCCTGACGCAGAGGAGGCTCCCGGGGTTTCCATATTCCTGTCTACATCGTTTTAAAGGCATGGAAAAACTCCGCCATCGTCCCGGCTTTAATAAATGGTTGTACAGTGGATGGACGATCAATCATCTGCCCGAGTTTTTCATATAATACTTGCAGATCCTCCTGGCTGTCCTTTTTCACACAGAGAAAACAGATCAATTGGACAGGCTTTCCCTCCCATAAAACAGGATTCTTCAGCGTACAAAAACTTAAGAACGTTTCCGATGATTGAGGGGTAATAGGATGAGGAATCGCGGTTAAGTTTCCAAAAGAGGTCGGTGCGACTGCTTCTCTTTCAAGAACGGCCTTGAGGAAAGTATCGTCTACCAAACCCTTATTCATTAGTTCGCCGCTCATAAATTCAAGGACTTCCTGTTTTGACTGACATTCTTTTTGTAAGTAGACGAGATCTTCACGTATATAATCGACGAATGCCTTTTTTCCTCCCACCACGGTTTCTTCAATCCTGAGCAGGTCGGATTCACTTACAATGGTATTCACCTCGATCACAGGAATCTCCAACCTTTGAATCGGAATGGAACTCACCACAAAATCAATGTCTGCTAAGTTATATTCGTCCAGTTTATAGTATTCCGTCGTTCCGGTAATATCCAGCTGACTGCCGAAATGTGATTTCAATTTATAATAAATCAGTTTCGCTGTCCCCATTCCAGAAGCACAGACGATCAGACATTTCTTTGGTCCTGTTTCCAATTTCCTTCTTTCTATAGCTGCCCCGAAATGGAGGGCCAGGTAGCCTACTTCGTTTTCATCAATACTGACCCCTGTATGCTCTTCAATGACCACGCCGGCTGTCACTCCCGTCTCAAAGGCTAACGGATAATTTTTTTTGATATCCTCCAGCATCGGGTTGCGGATGTTCATTTCATACTTGAAGCGGTTGATGGCCGGTTTCAAATGGAGGCGGAGAGCCACGATTAATTCCTGATCTCCTCGGATTCCTAAATTGAATTCCCCATCGATCTTTTCCAAAATAGCTTTAACCAGATCGATGACCTGCTGATCCATAACCTGTTCTACAACCTCACTGGATGTGGTCAATAATTTCGTTCCAAGAAGGTGCAGCCCTATATAAGCGATCTCTATATTCGGAAACTCGACATGAAGGGCATCCTCCACCTCTTTTAAAATTTCTGCGGCTACCTGATACTGTTCCTGTTCTTCAATTTCCATCAGGTCATCCTGATACATCTCTACGTAGTTGCCACTTTGGACACGTTTGTAAGCGATCAGGATATGAATCAGCAGATTGTTCACCGCGATGTCGGATAGCGTCATGTCATGCTCATTGATTTTTCGGATGAGAATAGCGAATACCTTCTCTTTATCTTCTTTAGAAAAAGAATCCAGCTTGTCCGGAATACCTGTATTCTGCTGGTTAAATAAATATTCACTCAGGCAGAATCGGACCTTCATTTCTTCCCCCTTGATTTTCAGCCCATAATTCGGGACGGATTCTAATGAAAGATCATAATTGAATAACTGCTTTTTGACTTCCTTCAAATCATTTTGAATCGTAGACTTGCTGATGAACATTTCCTCGGCAAGATCATCCAATTTGACGTACCCTTCACTTAATAACAACTCTTTCAAAAGATAAGCGGCCCGGCCTTCCGGAGATTCCGGCAGTCGATTCCCAGCCGTTTCACCAGGATCATCCGTCCTCTTTAAAAACTCATGGAAACGGGAAACATCATGGATCTCCATCTGATATCCCTTTCCCATAATGGTATGAATCTCCGCCCCGTTCTCTTGTAACCACCCATTCAGAGCTTTAATATCTTCCCTTGTGGTACGTGGAGTTACGTGATTAACACTGGCTAAGTAAGAACTGGAAAGCGGATAATCCACCGCCATTAATTTACGCAATATATTTTCCAATCGAGAGTTCAGCATATCGCTTCTCCTTACTGATCCATACTGCGGTAACCGGTTGAACTACGCTTCACCGCGCAGAAGAGTTAAAACCCATTATTAGCCGCCACATTTTTAAACCAGTGCGCACTCTTTTTCAAGCTTCGTTCCTTCGTTTCCACATCGATGGAAATAAATCCATAACGGTTTTTATAGGCATTGGACCAGGACCAGTTATCCATCGTCGTCCACATATGATAACCTTTGGCATTGCACCCTTCCTGAACAGCTTTATGGAGCCACTTCAAATGCTCCGATACAAATTCAATACGGTAATCATCCTGGATTTCTCCGCCTTGCAGGAATCTCTCTTCGTTTTGTACCCCCATGCCATTCTCCGAAATAAATGACGGGATGTTTCCATAGTGATCCTTCAAATTCATCATAATATCATAGATTCCTTTTTCATAAATCTCCCACCCGCGATAGATGTTCATCCTTCTGCCCGGCATCTCGTAATGGTCGAAATACCATTCCGGAAGAAAAGGAGCATAAGGGTTTGGCAGATTTTCCTTAGCTTTCACACGACGAGGCTGATAATAGTTCACTCCTAAAATATCGACCGTATTGGCTTTCAACAGGGCTTGATCTTCCGGCTGCGAATCTGGGAGACAGCCATGCTCGGATAAAAGTTCGATCAATTCCTGAGGGTATTCACCAAGGACAGCGGGATCCAGAAAACTGCGGTTAAAGAATAAGTCAGCGATTCTGGAAGCACGCAGGTCAGCAGGGTTTCCGCTACGCGGATAAGAAGGAGTGAGGTTCAGGATGATCCCGATTTCCCCCTGGTGCTCATTCCTTTTAAAAGCTTCTACAGCTTTTGCACTGGCCAAAGCTGTGTGGTAGGCGACCTGGGCTGCCCGCTTCGCGTCCACGACGTTTGGATAATGGAAGTCATACAAGTATCCACCTTCTACAGGTACAATCGGCTCATTGAACGTAAACCACTTGGAAACCCGGTCTCCGAACAAACGGAAGGCTTCTTCTGCATATGCCCTGAATGCTTCGACAACCTGACGACCCTCCCAGCCCCCTTCCTCCTGCAGTTTCATCGGCATATCAAAATGGAATAAGTTCACGAAAGGTTCGATATCGTTTTCGATCAATTCATCAATGACATCATTATAAAAAGCAGCTGCTTCCTCATTGACCGAGCCGCGCCCTTCAGGAATTAGTCTTGACCAGGAAATCGACAGCCGGAACGTATTATGGCCGATTTCTTTCATTAACCCGATATCTTCTTTGTAGCGGTGATAAAAATCTGAAGTTGTCTGCGGTCCTACATCCTGAAAAAAACGATGGGGCTCAGTTTTATACCAATGATCCCATATATTTTCTCCTTTCCCGCCTTCCTTTGCTGCACCTTCGATTTGCGTGGCAGAGGTGGCACTCCCCCACCAAAACCCTTCTGGAAATGAATAATCTACACTCATCATGATCTCCTCCTTTATTTCAAACGGTAAATTTCAATAATTTCCACAGCTAGATCTCTCACCGTCATGGAAGTCATTAAGTGATCCTGCCCATGGATTAAAAACACATTGATTTTTGTTTCCCCTCCGCCCGCTTCTTCTTGAAGCAGCTTTGTCTGAAAGCCGTGAGCCTTTGCCAGTTCATCATTGGCTTCCTCGATCAGCCGGTCGGATTCATCGAACTTTCCTTCCTTAGCGGCTTGGATCGCTTCCATCGCACTGGACTTTCCGTTCCCTGCGTGCAGGATGATCTGGAAGGCTGTTTCTGTTGCCGGATTCATTTCTTCATTCATTTCTCATCAATCCACCTTATATCATTCTGAAATTACCCCTGATCCTTTATTCAACCATGTCTCCCTTACCTTCATCTTCATAGTATTTTTTATCTAATATTTTCAGAAACGGCCACCAGATGATGAAGACGATAAACAGATTGAATGCTTGAAGCGCTGCGCCCTGCCACGCATTCCCTGTTGCCAGAAAACCACTGAGAAGCGGCGGTGTCGTCCATGGCACAATGATTCCTGCAGGTTTTGGCACCAGTCCTGTCGACATTGCAAAAAATGTAACCAGTGTTATAACAACAGGAGCTACTAACCATGGGATAAGGATCAATGGATTCATGACAATTGGTAAACCGAAAATAATCGGTTCGTTCACATTAAACAATCCCGCTGGTGCCCCTAATTTACCCAGTTCTTTCAACTGTCGGCTTTTACCTATAACAAAGATTAAAATAATAACGGCAAGCGTCATCCCCGTTCCACCCATACCGACAAGAAATGTATCGATGAATTGCTTTGTAACAACGTTCGGAAGTTCATTTCCAGCCTGGAAGGCATCAAGGTTCTGTTCATTCAAGGCATACCAGATCGGGTCGAATACAGAGTTGACGATAATCTGACCATGCAGCCCGAAGAACCAGAAGACCTGAATCATAATAACCGCTACGATTGTAGCCGGCAGTCCGCTTCCCAACGCTGTCAATGGTTCCTGGATCAACGTATAGATAAAGTTCTGAACCGTATCGAATGGTGTGAAGCTGAATAAAATACGTACGAGCAAAAACACGGACAATGTCAACGTTATTGGAATCAGTGCGCTGAAGGACTTGGAAACCGCACCAGGAACACCCGAAGGCATCTTAATCATCCAATTCTTCTGAACGAAGAAGCGGTAAAGCTCTGCGGAGATAAAGGCAGTGAATATTCCCAGGAACATTCCTTCTGCACCTAGACTGGAGGTCGGAATAACGCCGTTGACGCCCTCCAGAATCTGAGGGGTCAAAATGAGAAAGGAGGCCAAGGCTACGACGCCTCCATAGATGGACTCCAACTCATAATGCTCGGTCAATTTATAACCGATTCCGACAATGACGAACATTCCCATGATACTCAGGGTGGAGGCCGAAGCAGGTCCCAGTGCATTTTGATACGCTGCAAACGCCTCTTCACTGATCATTTTGTCAAGGAATGGAAAGTTAGCTATAACTACAAAGATCGAACCGAAAATGATTAAAGGCAGAGCTACCATGAAGCCGTCTCTTAACGCAGTTAAATAGCGGTTGTTATTCAGCTTATCTGCAATCGGCAGCAAAAACCCCTCTAAAAACTCCATAAATTTATTCATGCTGGATGCCCCCTGAATGGATATTAATGGTTCTCGATCGTACCAAGCGCGTTTTCTAAAACAACTTTACCATCGACTCTTCCGTAGGCGACTGGATCGATCACCTCAACAGGGATGCCCACTGCCTCAGCAGCTTTGGAAAATTTCTTTTTCATGAAGCGCATCTGCGGACCGATAAGCAGGATATCGGCCTGCTCCATTTCTGTTAAAGCCTTATCCTGACCGACCGCCCATATGTTCACGTCCAATCCTTTTTCTTCAGCGACCTTCTCCATTTTTGAAACCAATAAGCTTGTAGACATGCCTGATGAGCAGGCTAATAAAATGTTCTTCATTTGTGCGTCCCCCTTGATTCGTTTGTTTTACCTTAATTCCATTGTATTTTAAAAGCGCTTTCATTTACACGCATGCTTTTTCCTCTATAGGTAGGAAATAATTAATGGCATACGTGTCTTACGTACCATTGATACCAATAAAAAAGGAAGCTGTGGCCAGCTTCCCTCTTCCTATCTATAGGTTTCCTTCAATGAGCCCGGGTATCGATCATCATCGTTAAACCTACTTCTCCAATCCAGCCACGCCAAATCCTCCGGGACCTGAATGTGTTGAAATCATGGCCCCCGCCTGTATCCATGTAGTATGGTGGAACCCATACTCTTCAGCGATTTCCTCCATCCGTTGCTTCACCTTTTCATCAAGTCCGATGGAATAGATCATATAAAGCTGACGAGTATCCAAGTCGAATACACTCAGGTAATCTCTCAGGAGCTTTTCAGCCGCTCCCATCACCCTTCCTCTGTACTTTTTAGTGGACATGAGGTTTCCATCTTTCAACTCTATGCAGGGCTTTATTTTCAACAACGTGCCTACAAGAGAAGCGGTATTGCTTACCCGGCCTCCAGCTTTCAAAAATTCAAGGCTGCCGGGAATGAAGGACAGCCTTGTTTTCGGAACCACTTCCTCGATTTCCTGCAATAACTGCTGTGCATTCACGTCAGGATTCCGGCCTAATAACTCTGCGGCATACAGGACGATTGCGGCTAATCCGCCAGTCACATTTAGAGCATCAATGAGATAGAGATCCTCGAATTCTTCAGAAGCGATGACGGCATGTTGAAAAGAAGATGACGCTTTTGATGTGTAACCAATATGAATGATCGTACAGCCAGGGTACTGCTCTCTTATCTTTGTAAAGAATTGCTCATATTCATAAACATTGGTGGAGGTCGTCGTGGGAATTTGTTTCGTGCGGGTGTAATAATCATAAATCTCCTGAACAGGCAGAGAGCCATCTAAATAATCCCTGCCGTCCATAATAATGTGCATAGGAACCACTTGGATCTTGTGCTTGTCCGCTAAATCAGAGGGGATATCGGCCCCGCTTTCTGTCGATAAGACGATTTGTCCCATACTACTGCCTCCTGAATGATTAGAGATTCTTACTATCTTCCCTCCACACATTCCCTCCACGTTCCAATTCTAAAAGCCATTTCTTTCTCGCGCTTCCTCCCCCATATCCGCCGACCGTCCCATCACTGAGAATGACTCGGTGGCACGGGACAATAAGGGCGAGCTGATTAGCCCCGTTCGCTCCAGCAACGGCACGGACAGCCGCAGGCTTCCCGATGGCACGGGCAATTTCTGTATATGTGCGGGTTTCTCCTGCAGGAATTTCCCTTAGTTCGTCCCATACCCTCGTTTGAAAAGGAGTGCCTGTGAATGCCACAGGTGTTGTGAATTCGGTTAATTCTCCATCAAAATACAGATGCAGTTCTTCCTCAATGGCTTGCATAGGCGGCGTTTTCCCTGGGATGATAACAGCCTTCTTTTTTCTCCTGAGCACTTCCACTTCTTTTTCCAATCCTCGCCGATCCACAAACTCCAATAAGTACAGATGCGTTTCATCCGCAACAGCAATCATCGGTCCCATCCTGGTGTCCAGCCACGATGCTTTCAACAGTTGGTTTTCCTGAGCAGAGGCCGGGGACTCCCCCATGATCCGGGAAAAAGCGTCCCTAAACCCGCTGCTGGATTCGTAACCGCTGTTCAACTGCGCATCAATGACTGATTTACCTGCTCGGATTTCCTTCATCGCAAGGCCCATTCTCCGAGCCCGGGCATACTGCACAAAGGTCATGCCGAAACGTTTTTTAAACTGACGGCGGGCGGTGGACTCATCGACGGAAAGCTCGCGGAAGTCCTTTTCTCTCCATTTCTTCTCCGGGTTCTCCTCCACCGCCTGGACCAGTTTCTGCACAAGCGCAGAGACTTGGTCAGGGTGGGAAAGCGGGGTACATCTTCTGCAGGGACGAAACGATGCAAGAAGCGCTTCCTGCGGGGTAAGGAAGAATTCACAATTCTCATACTTCGGTTTCCTTGCCGGACAGGTGGGACGGCAGAATACTCCCGTGCTTGTGACCCCTGCAAAGAAGACCCCTTCATAGGCTGCATTTCTTTCGAGTAAGGCTTGGTAGAATTCTTTTCTCTTATCATCACTTATCATAAGAACACCTCTTTACGATTGATCAAAGACAGGATCCTGCTTTTAATTATAGAGGGAATTTCACCATCCGCAGCCGAAAATCAGGCATTGATTTGTTCTTCAAAGGCTCCTGTCTTTTTATATTCGGCTCCAGAACAGGCTCGTCCTGTCTATCCCAAAAAAAATGCCTCTCAAGAGGACGGTAACTCCTGAAAGGCTTTTAGTAAGGAGGACCGATATCCACGTCTACTCTTCTTCATTCACTCCAAGCGTCATACCGCCATCCACCACAATTTCCGTTCCGGTACAGTAGGAACTTTCATCTGAGGCTAGAAAAGCAGCCACACGGGCAATTTCAACCGGCTGGCCGATACGCCCAAGGGGGACCGAATCATAAAACGAGGGAACTCCCTGCCCCTGGGTAGCCATTTCCGTCTCAATACCGCCGGGATGAATCATATTCACCCGGATTCCCTTCTTACCGAGCTCAATCGCTGCCGCTTTGGACATCGCGACCACCGATGCTTTCGTCGCGGCATACGCCGATGACTTGGCAATCGGAGAAAACGAGGAGATGGATAAATTGTTGATGATGGATCCTTTTCTCTGTTTTTCCATTTGAGGCGTAACAGCCTTCATCCCTCGAAAGACCCCGAGCTGATTCACATCAATCATTTGCTGGTATTCATCCATCGTAATCTCTTCAAATGGTTTGCGGATCAAGACACCTGCGTTATTGATGAGAACGTCAATGGCTCCGAACTTCTCTACAATTTCTTCTACAGCCACGTCCCAATCCGAATCTTTCGTAACGTCCAGTTTTATGGGATAGGCCTCATCGATTTCGTTCGCTGTTGCTTGAGCATCTTCCCATTTCCTTGCGCCTACCATCACCTTTGCCCCAAGAGAGGCAAGGTGCTCCGCCATCGCTTTTCCTTGTCCGCGATTGGCTCCCGTGATCAAAATGACTTGGTCCGTTAAGTCAGCCATGCATATACCTCCATGTGTTCTTTTATGATTGAAGCTTTAACTTCAGCTTCAATCTTATACGTAAAACATGATTATACGGACAGACGCCGTTCTTGTCTAATTCAATATTTTCGTACATGAATCATATCCCCACACTCAAGAGGAACACCAATCAAAAAAGCTGGAGACCATTATTATGGTCTCCAGCTTTTCCTCGCATATATATTTATCGTGAACAATGATGATCAATGCGCCATCATTTCATGAGCGATCTCCTGACCATCCATGTCTGATGGATAATACGTCGGCCAGTTTGTCACTTCGTCCAATAGTGCTTCACGGTCATCTCCCCAGTAAAGGTGGTAGTGATCCGCGTCAGTCGGAGTAATACTGTGATCACTGAACTGGATGTATTGAGGAAGATCCCCATCCTCTTCCGTTAACTCATAAATATAACGGACCCCTCTATTACCCGCTTCATAGGTAAGGATTTCATACCCATCATAGGTATAGGTTCCCGACGACTTTTCTCCATTTTCGAAGAACGTTACGTCATTTCCCTCAAAAATAATGCGGTCCACATCGGTTTCGTAACCGATCTTATAGTACTCTTTATATTCTTCCGCTGTCATATCTCCGTCATTCTCAGCCTTATGAGCAAACACTTCATCAAGTGTTCCATCCTGAAGGTATGGATATACAGACTGCCAGTCCCCTTCCCAGTCTGTCAGTTTACGATCCTTCACCTGCTCATCTTCAAAGTACCCATCATAAATCTGCTGGGCTTCTTCGTCATCCGCATGGCTGTGATTATGAGCGTGGCCGCTGTGCTCGTCTGATTCAAAAGAGTCCCCGGCATCAGACGGCTCGCCGGCCAAACCTTCAGTTAATACTTCTAAATTTTGCTTCATGAGGGTGAAATAATCTTCTTCATTGTCTATATCTTCTTCCGTCAACACAGACAAATTATGAAGACGCAGAGATTCTGCCCCGATTTCTTTTCTAACGACATCCGCAACTTTAGGTGTAACATTCTGCTCAAAGAATACATGATTGATGTTATGCTGTTCAGCCGTTTCAACTATGGCTTCCAAATCTTTTTGAGAAGGTTCATTGGTTGGACTTAAACCAGAAACAGAAACCTGCTCAACACCGTAGGATTGTTCCCAATATCCATAAGCGGCATGAGACACGATGAATTTA
The DNA here is from genome assembly GCF_056158945.1 of Halobacillus sp. ABH2_015. NCBI lineage: Bacteria > Bacillati > Bacillota > Bacilli > Caryophanales > Bacillaceae > Halobacillus > Halobacillus sp. ABH2_015. The sequence continues at coordinate 194,921 of NZ_JBSWUG010000002.1, read as the reverse complement.
TTCTTTGGTGCTGCTTCCAATTGATCGTGGAATTCCTGATCCAGCCCTTCAAGGTTGCTTTTTAGTTCCTCGAAGTTTTCATTATAGGTATCTTCCTGCTCAGGATTCAGTTCAACCAGTGTATCTTTAATATTCTCAGCTACCTGAATAGAAAGGATGGGATCAAGCCAGACGTGCGGGTCCTGGTCCCCGTGGTTATGTCCAGCGTGTTCATCTTCGCTGCTTCCTTCTTTCTCCTCATGAGCATGTTCGCCCTCATGATCTTCTTCTTCATGAGCATGTTCCTCCTCGTGAGTTCCTTCTTCTTCCTCATGGTTATGGGCATGCTCTTTTAATTCAATCCCCGTGGATGCTTCCAGAATTTTCACATCTTCAGATTTAATAGAATCTGAGATTTTTTCTGCATAGGGTTCCAATCCGGCACCGTTGTAAATAAATGCGTCTGCTTCTGCCATTTCAATCATTTCTTTTGATGTTGGTTCATATGTGTGAGGGTCTGAACCGGGAGGAAGAATCGATTGCACATCCGCCTGCTCCCCTGTAATCTGCTCCGCAAAATACTGAAGGGGATAAACCGTCGTATAGATACTCAACTCTTCAGAAGCATCGGATTGTTCCCCTTCTTCACTACTGCTTGATTCTTCTTCTACACATGCTGTAAGTAATAAAATGAATGCAAACATGCTAACTGCACCAATCATTTTTTTCATTGTTTCTCCTCCTCCTTATGTACCTCAATTATTCTATCGTAATGATTACTATTTGTAAATGATAATCATTACGATTGATTGACAAAAAATTGGTCTTCCTTATGTGTTAATAATTAAGGACTGAGCAACGAACACATTTTCACTTTTTCAGAAAAGTTTGATAGTATCTGTAGTACATCATAAAGGAGGGATAATCATGGAAGTCATATCAAAAGAAGAGATTACGAGGAATTTTTCTATGAAGGAAACGATGGACAGCATCGAATCTTTTTACACCAAAAAAGAAAGCGAATTCATATCACCGGACCGGATGCACATAGAGGATGGAGAGAATACCGCTTTGCTGATGCCGGCCTTTTATAGAAACTATTACTCCACGAAACTTGTAGGCGTTGCTCCTGAAAACAGGAATGCTGGAAAAGACACGATCCACGGCTTAATGGTTCTGAATGACCGCAAGACGATGGAACCCCTTTTCTTGTGTGATGCCATTGCTATTACGGCCCTGCGTACAGGTGCTCTGGGAGGACTCGGAATCAAATACCTGGCTAAAGCAGACGCGGAAACGTTAGGCATTATCGGAACCGGCACACAAGGATGGAGTCACTTAGAATCGGCCCTTGCTGCCAGAGACATCAAGCATGTACATATTTATAACCGCACCGAAGAGAAAGCCCATCAGTTTAAAGCGAAAGCAGAGACCCGCTTCCCACAAGTCACGTTTACCGTTTCCTCTGTCGAAGAATTAGCCAGAGAGTCAGACATCATCGTAACGACTACAACTTCCACCACCCCTGTGCTTCCTGAATTACACGATTCAGATTGGAAAGGCAAACTCATCGTAGGAGTGGGCTCCTTCCGCCCTTCCATGCAGGAAATCTCTGATCAAGTTATGAGAATCGCTGATGAAGTATTTGTAGATGCCAGATCCGCCCTGCATGAATCCGGGGATATGATCCAGGCCGGGCATTTACGTTCGGGCTTAGAAAACTCCTGGGACCTCGAAAAAATCATCACCGAAAATGATCCGCCGCAGGATTTAGAAGAAAAGACGATCGTGTACAAATCTGTAGGGGCTGCCATATTTGATTTGGTTGTCGTTCAATCGATTTATGAAAAGCTTTATAAGTAAGAGATATCTGTCATTATTTTTGTCGATGCCTCTCCCCCCATTTGGCTGAAGCTTTGCTGGACTGGGGATAAGTGCCATTGCAGTAAACCCTCTTTCTTTTACCCGCTGCGCACAAGTCTTCATGTGTGCACCAGCAGGGGTACTGATGTAGATTCCCCTTCCCCATGTTCTTTATAGATCTAAAATGATCAGTTCCAAAAGCTCGGGCTCCGCTCCGGGCTTCTTTTACATTCGCGTCCATCTCATATGATAAAATTGAAATAGAAATCGTGATTTCATACACACCTAAGGGAGGAGCAATCATGGATCAGTCATTCATTCAAACGAGAGAAGAATTGATCAGTTTGCTAAGGCACTTAAATGATTACGATATAAATACTGCTACGGAACTGGGAGGTTGGACGGTTGCACAGGTGGTCGAGCATCTAGCAGTGGCTGAGGTGAATTTTCTAGGGCTGGTGGAGAACGCTATGAAGCAGAAACACATAGGACATGCTGAGGAAAAAGATTTCTCCATCCTGCGGGATCGTTCCGTGAAAATGAAGGCACAGCAGGAGCCTTCCACTGTCCACAGAAATGCAGAAGACTGCATCCAATTGCTGCAGAACTCAAGAAACGCAACCGAAGCTTTTTTAAATGAGAACAAATACATCGAACGATATGTCGTGTCCCATCCGCGATTTGGAGATATTCCTGCCAACAGCATTTTCATTCTCATAGCCGAACATGAACGACGCCACATTGAGCAGATTGAAGAGATTTTAGAGGCTATTAAGTAAATCATTGTTCACATGTTATTTGATCATACAGTGATGCGTCCCCATGTTTTCTCGCCTTTTAAGTAATGGAATATCCTTTACGCTGCTCGGCAGTCATACATGCCTGCAAACTATTATAGCTGAATGCCAAAACAAGGATTAATACAGTGGATTTTAAAGGAAAACAAAAGCGCAAGTGAGGCTCACCCATTACCTCATTTGCTCTTTTGTTTGTCTTATCTTTTTTATAATCTGGTTAAGCACTTCCGAGAACACGAGCCCAAATGCTATAGCACCAGATATCATAAAAGCTTTCGCTGCAATAGAGATTGCGGCGCTGTAGTCATTTTGTACAAAGTTCCGCATCGCGTCATAAGCGAGACTTCCTGGTACGAGAGGAATAATCCCTGGTACGCTAAATATAATCATAGGCGTTTTGTTTATCCTTGCCAGCATCTGGCTGACCATGGCAATAACAAAGGAGGCGATGAGTGTAGCTGGGACACTGTCGACTTCTCCCCATACTAAGGATATGTAAATGACCCAACCAATCATGCCGACAAGACCGCATTTGATGATTGTATTTCTTGGCGCCTGATAGATGATCCCAAAGGCAGCTGATGCAAAAAAGCTTGCTATGGCGTATTCAATCAACATAGTCATTCCTCACGATCTCTAAAATAGTGCAAACATCACAGCAATACCTGCCCCAATTGCAAAAGCTGTTAAAAAAGCCTCTGCCCCCTTGGCGAGTCCTGAGATCAGATGGCCTGCCATCAAATCTCTTACAGCGTTGGTGATGAGCAGACCAGGGACCAACGGCATGATTGAACCGATAACGATCTTATCCACTTCCTTCCCAATACCGAATGAAAAAAGGGAGAAGGCTGTAAAACCGATCAACAACGAAGCAACGAATTCAGCAACGAATTTAATTTCAAATAATCGAATGAAGTTAATCAATGCAATAAACCCTAGTCCTCCTGCTAAGCAGGCTGGCAGGAAATCGTACCAGCTCCCCTGAAACATGATAGTAAAGAAACCACTTGCTAACGTGGCAGCGATGATTTGCATGCGCATGGAATAGTCTGTAGGACTGGTTTCAATCTTCCTGAGCTCTTTATACGCTGCTTGAGTAGACAATTCCCCACTTGCAATCTTTCTGGAGACATTATTCGCAAGGTTCACTTTCTCGAGATTTGTCTCTCGTGCCGAAACTCTTACTAATTTTGCATGGGCACCAGGGCTGATCGTAAACATAATCCCAGTAGGTGTTACATAACTTTGGGATTCATCCCGTCCGAAAGATTGGGCAATCCGCGTCATCGTATCTTCCACACGATAGGTTTCCGCTCCATTTTGCTGCATGATCTTCCCCATTAATAAACATAACTCAATCAAGTCCTCTGTATCCTCCACTCGGTCACCTCCATTCGTATTCCAGTATGTTTAGTGTATCTATTCCTATCCTAAAAGCTTAAAACCCTAAAGATTTCCACAATCGCGAAACTTCTTCACTTTCTTTTGAAAGAATGGCTGGATCTTAGCTCCATATTATTCTTTACGGCTTCCCAATGTGGATGTTCATCAAAGAATATTCGTCTCCATACAAGTACAATATCACATCACCCAGGGCTGGAGTATTGTGCATTCTTTACTTTGAACAAAACTAATAAAAAAACTATAAGGAAAAGAGGTGTGCATCAGCCCCCTTCTACACCTAAGCTTCTTTACTGTATAAACCATTCGGCAATAAGAACTTTAGATATTCATAATATCTGCTCTTTTTTCTGTTGGCTGGAATTTACGGTCTTCTAAAAAACCTGAAATGAAAATAAAAAAGCAAAAAAGGACTACATCCTTTATTTAGGATTTAGTCCTTTTATTCCTAACTATTTATACATGACTTCAAGAGTTCCAGAGACTTTTTGTGTGTTTCAAACTGTTTATAGAAAAAGCCCTATTACTTAAGTGGTTGGAGCGTTATTACATCATGCCGCCCATGGTTTCTCATTAATAAATAGGGTATATTATTCTCCTAAACAACTTGGATATAAAGCTATTAAGGGAATTGATTAAAATGCTTTATCCAATGGAACCCAAATGTTTATGAGAAATAGTATGTCAAAAAGTATGCCAATTCCAGGCTATATGAATATTATACCTATGTGAATTCTTGAATTAGCTCTTTATATCCTTTAATCATTTTTTTCCTTAGACTATAGATATACCTATACTCAATTGGTTTAGTATAATTTCCCGTGTTCTTATGCAAAGGATGTGATATATCACATTCTAACCTTTTTTCATGTACTTCCTTACATAAGGACCAAAGTGAGGGGTATTTATTTTTGAATTTTTTATTATTTGGATTTAATACGCTTCCTATTTTCCCCAGATTGTAACCCCCAATACCACCATCTTTTTCAAATAAACTATTTAATAATATATCGTGAAAGACGTCTAAAATATTTACAAAAGCAGACATATCATTTTGAACATACCCACATGCACGTGCAATTTTATTTTCAGCTTGTGTATGTTGCTTAGGTCCAAAGAATCTTTTCCAATTCATTTCAGGGAGCTTTTCTTTGCAAATAAGGCTTAAGTACTCTCCGATTATACTTGGTGTAGAAGCTGACCTTTTAATTACCCCCACTGACTTCAATGACTTTTGAGCGATGTAATTTGATGATGAAAAAGAATTTTCAGAAGATATATCTAAAAGAATATATTCCCTAGCAGCAGATAAAGCAACATCTACTGAATCATTTTCTAACAGTATATTAAGTAACTCAATATACGAAGGTTCACCCAAGAAATCCTTATTAATTGACTTTATTAAAGCTTTCAAAACCCACCAGCTTTTTTCAGTACTTAATATCTTTTTTATTTCATCATACTGAAAGTAATGGTCTTCTAATAGAATTGATAAAATTGTGTACCTATAATAAGGATCTTTAATTTCTTCAGTTTTCAATCTTTTTTTAGCGAAATCTACTAACATCCCTTGGTTTTTTTTAGAAATATTGTTATGAACGGACGCAAGTAATCGTCCATTAATTACCTGATATACTTCGGGGCTTTCCAAATATTTAAGGATTTCTAGAAAGACTTTATCAGAAATTTTTCTTTTATAATTCCTAAAGTAATTAGATATTTCATTATATAAAAAAGGTTGGTGATATAATAATTCAATTAATTGTTTCGAGATATTAAATTTAGGTTTAACATGGGGAAGAACGATCTTAAAAGAGGTTACGTCTGCAAGGTCATTTTTTCGTATTATCTTTTTTAATTCTTTTTCTGCTTTATAAGGATTAATCATTCCATCATGTTTTCTAACTTTAGCAAATGGATCACTTAGATTCTTTATTTCTTCATCCATATCTTTAATCTTGTGTATATTTATCTTTGAAGACTGAGGTAATAAACCAACTCTTTTCGAATAATAGTCTAACCTAACTAAACTTTTCCTTAAGTTAACTTCATCATTTGCCATTAGTTTTATATCGTCTACATAACGAAAATATTTCACACCAGTTTCAAATTTTTTGTATTTATACTTATTGTCAATATAAGAAATAACTACTTCTGATATTAGCCCAGAACTCAAAGGACCTTGCGGCAACCCCGTCCCTTGAATAAATGAACCATCTGCTGTCCATATAGACATATAATTTAGAAACCTATCAATGAACTCCTTATCCATTCCATATTCCGTCAAAAAATTAGCCAATATAGTATGGTCAATACTGTCATAAAAAGCTGTAATATCAAAAGATGCTATGTATTTATTTCCATCATTATATGCTTCTATAATATTACGATTCATTATCTTATAACTTTCTATCCATTTTTGATAAAAGAATCTGCTACTTTTTGTAGAATAAAGATTCCCATAAACAAGTTTATTATAGTTTTTACGATTTTGTTTTTTATGGTACTCAGCTACTATATTAGTAAAGGCTTGGTACACAATTTGATCCTCTATAGGGAGTAAAGATATAGGTCGTAAAATCCCACTTTTCTTAGGAATATAAACTCTTTCGGGCTTATTAGGTTGGAATGTATTGTTTCTTACTCTACCCCGAAGATCCTTTAAATTTTCTTCCTTTGAAAAAGAGTACGCTTGATATAAATCTCTAAAATAATTCTTATACCGGTGGTCACTACTAGAATTAATCCATCTCCATGCTCTCTCAAAATTCCCGGATTGTATCAAACTATTTAAATCACTCTTCATAGACCTCACCCATATTTAATATATCATAAACATCCTAAAATTACCTTTTTTAATAATATGTATATATTTCCCCCTGGGTCTAGGGACCTTACAAATAACTCCTCTTATAAACTCCCCTCTATGTAAGTTTATATCATTCATTCAAATTATTAAGGTGCTCGAACATGTCTCTTCTTTTATCTTTCGAATGCAATGGGTAACTTTTTATATGAAAATAGGAAGGTGAAATTTTTTTTGAAAATAATCGAGTAATAATAGATTTAGTATCTAACTCAAAAGCTACTGAATTAACATCAATGGCGTAGCACTGGCTATAAGAAGAATGTGAGCTTAATGGAAAGTTAGTTTTATAAATACTGTTATAAACAGGCTCAAAATAGCGAATAAGAGCTGCTTCTGTAAAAGTAATTTGTTGATCTAAAGTAATTGAACTATTTAATACATTATAAAGGTGCTCAATAGAACTTTCTAAATCATACAAAGCGCTTTGAAAGCCACTACCTGTCATGGATATAAGATAAGGTTCAAATTCACAGAGTATTATCCAGATCTCTTCATTTGGATAAGATTCCATAGTATCAGCGTAAATCTTCTGTAAGGTAGCATGGGAAGCAAGTCGGTCAGAAGCTAGTCGTTCACCTTGCTTTCCAAATGCCTGCCCAACATACAGTACTTCCAAGTCCAGGCATGGATTATACTCTGTTCTGAGACTTGTATATAAAAAAGAAGCTAGTCCTTCAGAAACAACTTTCCCACTTTCATTTAAAAATTTAATATACTTATAGGGATATTCTAGCTCATAGCTTACTATCGATAGTTCCGGTGGATTAGAAACACTAAATGGATGTTCCTCTGTATTAGTACCTTTATTAATTAAAAAACAACCTTTGATTTCATTTTCTTCAATACAAATTTTATTAGGTGAAAGGGTTATACTCGGCCTTGAACATATCATATATATGTGACAATCTTCATTTTTTACTTTTTCCATTATTTCTGGATTATCAAAATCGCGTTGTTGTAGCAATCTTGTAAACTTCCCTCTCATTGCTACAGTGTTTTCAATTTGATATTTATAATTACCCAATAATTTCCCCCCCAATAACTCAATTAGTAATATAGTTCTATTCAAAACTATAGATTCCTCCTTGAACTAAAATCAGCTTTGGGAATTCGTACACTATTTGAACTGTAACCTAGAAATTGGACCGTTTAAAAAATAGCCTATGATACTATTTAATTTCAATTATTGAGTTAGTATCAAAGCTATTACACTTCATTTCAAGCGAATTCCTCTAAAACTTGAATTTTTATAATTTCCTCACACTAAAAAACCTGAACCGTAGCGGTTCAGGTCTATATTATTCGTGAATAACCCTTAACTCAGGATATAAAATTATTATTCAGTGTTTTTCTTTTCAAATGCTTTATAAACATTCATAGTAGGGAGTATTACAGGTGAAATACCTGCTTGTGAAGTGAAGCTTGTTATAGTTGATCTTAAATAGGGCAATAGTATTGCAATAGCATTGTATTGATATTTTTCAAAATCAATATCTCCTTCGCAATCAAAAAAACCCGTTAAGCTAGTAGAGATATAAAAAGGAGCCTCATCTTTATCAAATTCATCTTCAAAAATAACACATTTCACTGTTACTTTAGCTTTATCTTCTTTTTCAGTGAGTGAAACTTCTGCGCCCAAATCAAACTTCAGCTCAACTTTATCTTCTTCCTCACTATCAAAATTATAATTTCTAGTAAAATCAAAGTAATCTAACGAATAATGCTTAAAAATCAAAGCACTTTTGGAGGAATCTTCCATTCATATCGCCCCGTATAAAAAATAGTAGTATTTTAATAGATTTGAAAAACAAATTAATAGATTACACTGCTGTTAAAACAGGATCAAAATTGTTTAATCCTTTGTCACTCGTTTCGGTTGTATAATATTTAGCATTCATCTCAAAGTAAACTTTAGTGCTTTCTGTCATTACATACTCTTCATTATTACTTTTAGTAAGTTCAGACGTATAGCTAATAGAGCCATCTCCGTCCATCACTTCAAATCCAACATCTTCTAACAAATCAATAAATTCATTTCTACTCATACTTTCAAACTTTTCACTTATTTGTTTTTTTATATTCTCTTTTTGTTTTCTAATTTCTTCTGTCATAATCCACCCTCCTATTGGGGGAAATAATTTAATTTACGTGTTTAGTTTGGACATAACGAGCTTCTTTTAAACATAGTTCTATGCCGTTAGGCACTCTAGATTCTTTAAAACCATATTTAATATCGTCTTCATCCGGTGTGTACGTATACGACCTTATTAGTTTATAGCCCTCTTCCCTACTAATTATATCATAAACTTTACCGTCGAAATCACTGCCATTTCGCACAGAAACAGAAGTTCCTTTTTTAATAAACTGTTTTTTTAATTCTTTTCTATATTCGTGAAATGTAAATCGATTTAATTCAGTGGTACAGTCAAAGATCTCTTTTTCAGGTATTTGAAGTTCACTTCTTATAACTTTTATGATTTTCCCTGGGTGTCTTCTTGTGGCATATTTATGAGCCAAATCTTGATCCTCTTCAAAAAAATAAATACCCGAACCCAACCAACCAATATGTTGACGATTTATGCTGAAATTAGTTCTCTTTATTCTTTCAGCATTATGCTTGTGGGTTCCATGAAATCCAATTAATTCAATTTTGTCCATCTAAATACCCCATATATTTATCTTATGTATAATCCATCATAAATATTTTACCATTTTAATGCAAGCATTCCAGTTTTATAGCGAAATTTCTTTATGTAACTAGATTTATAAATTGGCTAATTGATTGCTTGGCTTATAAAAGAAAGATTTACATTCAGTAGTAATTTAACCAAGAGTTCTGTAAACTTCTAGCACAATAAATGTCTTATCACCTATTGAAAATTCATTAATCAATTTCCTATACATATTTACGCCATCTAATCAGTCTCTTGAAGCTCCAGCTTAATTATTGACAAAGACGGATAATCAAGTTTACTTTTTAATCTTCTCTTATCATATGAAGATTTCCCCCACTACATTAGGCACTTAGATTTCCTAACCCTTAAAGCTTTCCTATTGAGAAGTGCGGATAAAATCAGAAAAGCCTAAATATTCACTTAAACCTGCTAATTTCTTCTCTATAACCCCTTTTTATTTCGAATTTTCTTTTAAGCACCTCATTCCAATCTTTAAATTTTGGAAAATCGGTTCTAGCTCCCATTAATCGGTGATATTTGTAGAAAAACTCCCTCCCAGGCTTATCATTATCCGTACAGAAAGTTATTTGGTTCACTTTATGACCTTCCTTACCCATCCTTTTGATTTCATCAATCATTGTCTGCCGCTTTAGCCCACCCATAGAAACTAATCGAGTGTTTTGCAGCTTTTCTTTCTTAATACTCCAATAAGAAAGTGCATCAATTGGGCTTTCAAACAAATAAATTGAATTCGGTTTACCTATATCAACTGAGACCCCACCCGAACCATGGCTGTTCTTATCAATCCCTTTAAATATGCGTCCATCTTTCATTGGGGAAGTACCTTGTCGATCTGCTCCTACGATTTTTCCCTGCTGTTTCCACTTAAACACTACATTCCCTAGCTTGTCCTGTGCGATTAAATCTTTATTATCAAGCCAATCAACAATCATAGGATGAATCTTTCGCTCTTTCGTAAGATAACCTTTAGCTTTTGTCCTATCGTTCACTTCATAATGAGAAGGATATTGATAAGGTTCTTTAGGCTTTTGCTCATGAACAGTGTCTTTCACTTTATAACCTTGCGCATTCAAATCATGGACAGCTTCTGGAAAGCTCATCCCATAAAACATTTTGGCAAAGTTAATAACTCCAGCTCCTTTTTCGTCTCTGGAGTTCCAGGCATACATTTGATCTTTAATCACTAGGCTGTCATGGACTTGATGTCGGTAATATCTTCCCTCTTTCTTCAATGGCTCTCCTTTACGCTCAAGATAGTCTATGAGATCCACATTACGAGCAACCTCCACTTGATCCGCGCTTACATGTTTGGCCATGCAGCACTTCCTCCTTTCTAAAATTAGATATGAAAAAAGACAGGGAGAAAACTCCCTGCCTAGCGTTCAATCTCTACTTTTTCTTTTTGCTTTTCCTTCTGCTGAAAAGCCTTCTTATCCTCATTTCCATTTTTCATTTCCGAAGTGGTGCTTTCTTTTTCTTTCTCTCCATGAAATTCTCGATCCAGCTTACTTTCGATTTGAGATAGTCGCTGATCTCCACGATCTGTTAAAGGTAGCTCTTTTAATTCTTGAAGAGATTCCTTTTTAATTTGGTACACCTCTTCTTTACTGTGAGTCTCTTGAAAAGCACGCATCTGATTCAAACGTTCTTGTCGGTCATTGTTTTCTTCTTTATCTAATTCTTTTCCGACTGTCGGTTCAATAAAGTTCATGAGCTCCTTTTTATAAGCTTCTTTGAAATCTTGATGAGAACATTCCTTTTCGGCCTTTTCTTCGTTACCAAAAGGCCCGCTATCCTTCTCCCTCTTGCTCACTTGGCTTCTGTACATCTCTCGAAGCTTTTCTGAAGGTAATATCTCTCTTTCTTGTTTCTCCTCTTCCATTTCATGTTTTGGTTCTTTAACACTCATATCTTTCTCCCCTTCCTTTTCTTGGCCCATAGATTTCTCAATAGTCGTAATAAATTCTTTAGCTGTTGACTGAACTTCTTGTAACAAGTTTTCGTGTTCTTTAAATTCATGATCTTTGGTCCAGTGATGCAAATAGTCTAATGAGTAGTCACTAGTATCAATATTGAAATAAGAGGCAACGGTATAAGCTGTCATTTCCGCCTGAAATTCTTTCTCCGGCTTGGTATAGTCATTCATGTTTTCCTTAGTATGAAGCTTGGCATGAGTCAGTTCATGTAACAGAGTCTTTGTATCTTGTCGTTCAGAGTTACGCGGATTCAGAGCGACTTCTCCTCTTCCTGTGTAACTTACACCTTTAGCTGCCCCTAACTCTTCATAAGGCTCTACAATTTGAATGTTATTGTTATCAGCTATAGCCTCCATCCCTTGTCGAAGCTGAGTGTAATTTTGAACCTCCCCATCGATCCATTTGTTTGGAAAGATTTGAGGCAGATCTTTTTGAGTGGCTGTTGTCTGCGAGACATCGAACACACTTCCGGTAGAATAAACAAGACGGCCATCTCGTTTGTCGAGTTGACCGTCTTTAACTTTTTGCTTTTCTGTTTTCGTCGCATATTTCAAAGGCTTCCATTCGCCCTCTTCATCTTGGAACTGCTGGCCTAAACGATTGGGCACGAGAACCTTTAGACTTTTCTCTCCTTTGTTCACGGAAAAACCTTTGTCTTTCCAGAAGGCGTAGGAACCTACAGCTTCAGCTCCTGGAAACTGTGAATCAATGAGTGCGGTATTCCGCGGAGAATATCGGTGAAACTTTCCCATAAAGTCTAGATATTCTTTCATTTGTTCAGGTGAATGAAAGTGATTCGAAATACTTTCTTCCATCCCCTCTGTCAGTCGATTGATCTCCTCTTTAACCTTTTCCGGTGATTTCTGTTTATAGGATCGCTTAGTCTTCGCCATGATCCCCAGCTCCCACACCCATGTTCATGAGTTCTTCCATTTCTTCCTCATCGTAATTGGGTTCTGTATTTAATATTAGCACCTTTGTTTTCTTATGAAAGGGAATGAGTAGGTTCTCTTGATTCACTAAATGCTGCTCAAGATCATCCATTTCCTCATCACTTAACGTTAAGGTATATTCCTTCTGTCCCACGTCCATCACAAGCTCATTATTTTCATCTAAACGCTTAAACACGCCTACTTCATAATTGCTATTAAACAAAAGCATTCCTTTCACTCCTTTGTTGGATCATTCCTCATGCATACCATTAGCTTGATGCTGGTTGAGTCTCTCCGGCACTTATTCTCTTCTGACGCTGATGACTGATTCTTTCATCGACCGCTTCTCTCGCATCTTTCATCGCTGGACTTTCAAAGATTGGTGTCGTAACACAATTTTCTAAGTTTTGATCCATCGCAAAACCGTTCATTAATTCAAGGAGTACCTGCGTATTTTTATCGCTTCGATTGGCTGCTAACCGCAGTCGTTTCATCTCTTCAGAAAACATGTCTTGAAAACGTTGAGCCATTAAACTCATTACATATTCCTGAGAGTTGTCCTTCGATTTTTGCGTTTCCCACTCTTCAATCATTCTATCTAAGGCTTCACCAGGATAACGAATATGATGCTGTTCCTGATACTCTTTAATTAAAGCTAAAGTTTCTTCATGAAGCGTGACATTTTGCCGCCTTCCCATATATATCCCTACCCTTCTCTTTCGATTTCTCGTTCTAACTTCTGGTGATCTAAGTCATTAATGAACTGATCATAGGTTTGTCCCATTGAGCGTTGAATGCTTCTCAAGGAACGTTGTAATTTAACTCCTGAAGGCATGGATTTATAAGGAACATTGGTGTGGGTCGTTTGTCTAGGATACTGCTGGTTATCGTACCGTTTCATTTCTTGTAAGAACGCATTGCCCATTCGTTTATAGAGATTATCCAACTTGTTTTGTTTGTAATGTTGGTATCGCTTTTTATCCTTAGGTCCATCCCCATAGGTTTGTTTTAGTTCGTTCACTTCTTGATCCAACTTATCATGCAGCTGCTTCATATCTTTGCCATGATACTTATTTAAATACCTTGTCGTTATTTCATCAATCTTGGGTCGAATAGGATTCAGCGTTTGATAGCCATAGTGCCACTGTCGCTTATCCTTAGGCAAGTGATTATATACTTCGAGAAACAAAGGTTTCATTTCTCTATTGCTCCATTTCATGCTGCTATTCTCTTTCTTTTCATTCACCATATGGTCACGAATCAACGAGTTAATTTGATTTCGTTCTTGCGTTCGATTTAACAATCCATTCACGACTTCACTTTTCATCGCGTCTAGAGTTTTCGGCTTTCGCTTTCCACGGTCACGAGTCGGGTTTGGTTCAACTGTGGCCACATGAATATGAATGTTATCAGTGTTATAGTGAATGGCCGCCGACCAAATAGCACTCTTTTGTAACCCCTCTTTTTTCATCATCGACTGCATAGATTTCCGTGTCGCTTGCTTCAAAGCATCTTCATCTAATGTGTGTGTCTTGGAATCATAAACCCCACGTTTTTGAAGCCAATCATTATCAAATGTAATGACATCTTGCCACATGATACTGTTCTTCTTTTGAGCCTGTTCGAATAATGATTTAATACCCTTTTTTCCTTCCACCGATAAACGATCCGACTGCTGAGTAAACAAGGCAGATGTTTTATCTGGATCGTCCATATAGTGATTATATAAACTAAACATGGACCGATGAGCTTCCCTTTTTCCTTTAGCTTCTTCACGGTCCACGTATTGCACATAATCTTGAAATCCTTTCTTATTCGCTGTCACGAATTTTGTTTTTAAAACCACTCCAGGTGTTACGGTTTCACTCATGCTTCTTCACCTGGTTCTTCAATCTGTAAGAGATCGTTCATTTCTCGAATGGCTGTATAACAATGAGCCATTGTTTGAATGTTACGATCGACTAATTGCTGGAGTCTTTGTTCACGATTGTTCTCTTCTCGAAAGACCGCCAACTGATGCAACTGAGCATGTAAAAACTCTTGCCGACTTAACCCTTTTTCTTCCGCAAGTTCGTCAATTCGTTGAACGGTTTTCGGATCCATATAACGAATTCTTACTTCCATTACAATCACTCCTTTTAATGAAGTCCCTAAAACTAGTGAATAAAGAGAAGAGCATAAGGGGTTTTTGTTCCCACTTGGCGTGTGAATCCCGGCAGAGCCGGGCAAAACGAGGGAACAAGAAAATCTCCAGATGTGCGGTCGCTGTGCGGCTAAAATAGGAACGTTCATTAGTGTATTCACCTTGATGTGTGGCCCCTGCACAGAAGATGTGTGGTCCGTGTGTTGACCTTTTTCACAACCTACACCCCATTTAGTTCGAAATCATCTCCCGTTTCTCTTGCAACATCTCAACTTTTTCAACGATGGTTTGGATAGTTAATTCATGTTCAGCTGCCTCTTGATTGATCTGATCATTTTCATTTTCTAGCTGATGAATTCTAGCCTCCGTTTGCGTTTTCTCCTCCTCTGTTTCGTAAAGAAGCTCTGACTCTAATTCAACGGTTTTCTGATCAATTTCTTTGATTCGTTCATTGATCGTTTGAATGCTTTCCTTCTTCTCTTTTATAGTTTCTTTCGCCTCTTCGATCTCTTCAGATACAGCAGCAACTTCATATTTCTGCTCCGTTAAAATGGTTAGTTTTTTGTCCATTTCCACTTTCCGTTGATCTGTATAAATACGTGCCAGCTCTTTCTTTTCCTCACCCCCTTTCAAGGAATTTTGAGTACTCTCTTTCGTTAAAAGCGGATTGGTATTTTCCTTATTTACATCTAAGGCCATGACATCAAAGGAAGGACTTACCTGTTGGATACTAATGACATATCTACTTTCATCGCTGTACTCTACGTGCGTTGGAAGATCACGTTTTGGATGCTCTTTTTCCTGAGCCGTGAAGCTTAATTTTTCATCTAATAAAGTGGTTGATTTATTGAGATTTAAGGTTACAACCATCAACTCTTTCCTTGGATTATAAACCCAGTTCTTAATGGTCAGTTCGCCTGATCCTTGTAAGTTTAAAGGTTCATTGATGGGTGTTTGCTGAACTTTGCTCTGCTCTTCATCACCAAAGATAAAACCAGAAGACAAGAAAAAAAGAAGCGCCATAGCCATGACGCTTAATCCCATAAGATATTTTTTTGAGGTCCCTTCCGTGATATGTTTCGTTTGTTTTTTCATGAATAGCCTCCCTCTTCTACGTCTTGGAAATCTGTTATCTTCCACTCACCTTCTTCCCTATGAACATTTATATGGAGAAATACAGGAGACACCTGTTTTTGGTCACCCTGCAAAGAAAAAAGCGTGTGTTTAAACTTTACTAATACGCTTGCTTGATTGTTTGTGAGATTACCTGTTCCAACGAATATTTCTAATTCATCTACCTCCGTTTTCCTCTCTCCTTTATAGGTAGATGCAGGAAAAAAGATGGCAGCTAAATCGTTGCTCATCACCTCTTTGGCTTTCTTTTTCATTTCTTGATAGCTTTCTTTATCCTGTTGAAAGGCTACCTCAATAAACGTAGAAACCTGCTTCACTAAAGCGTTATATCTCGCTTGAATGTCCGCAGGTTTCTGTTTTTGTAACGTCTTCTTTAATTCCTTTTTTTCTTCCATAATCGTCTCGTTTTTCTCTTCTAATTGGTGCACTTCCTTCTGTAGATCGTCATTCGCTATCGTTTGTGCAGCATATATATTCATCGATGTGAGAATGATTAACAGAGCGACAAACACACCAAAAAGAACCCGTCTTTTCATCCATGTTCTCCTTTCTTAAAGCCCCAGATAAGGAGCAGGGTCCACGTCCGAACGATACTGGTTTTTGGTCATGACTTCGAAATGAAGATGGGGGCCTGTAGAGTTTCCTGTCGTACCACACTTGCCTACCTCTGAACCTTTTTGGATCATCTCTCCGTTTTGTACACTTATCGCATACAAATGAGCGTAGTGACTATAAAGTCCCTCTTCATGTTTCACGAGAACGTTATTTCCGTAACCAGAATTTTTTCTTACCACCTCTACTACTTGACCGTTATCGACGCTTTGAATAGGCGTTACGGCATTGGTACAAGCAAAGTCAATTCCTCTATGCATATCCGGTGTTCCATCAAAGGGATCTGAGCGCATTCCGTAATCAGATGTTTGTGTGAGTGCTCCTTCAATGGGCATCACCCATTCTCCCGTTGGTTGTAAATCGGCTTCAATAATTCCGCCTTTAAGGTAACTTAAAACAGCCTCCACATAACCAATATCGCCATAACAAGCGCCCGTTTCTGCCGACTCTGGTCGAATACACGAATACATGCCTGTATGCTTCAATTCCTGGTATTTCATTCTTGAAAATTCGATGGCTAACTCTTCGCTGTACTCCCCATTGTTGTGTTCGTTGGCATAATCTATAAAGCCTCCACCAAAGTTATAAGCTTGAAGGGTTAGCTTAATATCTCCTCCGGCTTTTTCCAGCATCTCCGAGAAGTATCGGATACCCACCTTGATACTTCTTTCTGGATCTTCAATCGTGTTTGGAGGTAGACCAAGAGACTCACTTGCTTGCATGACATCATCTAAACGTCCACCTGATTCCTGCATGGTTTTGGCCAAGAGAAGCTCCACATACTTGGACACTCCATACTGTTCGGCGTACTCTTCAAACAAAGGCCGATACTCTTCTAATGCAGCTGAAACTTGCGCTGTACCATTCACTACATCCACCGACCTCACATCATCACTAGAGGAAGAATTTTGATAACCAATCACTCCTGTAATGACGGATGCATACAAAAGCATTTGTAGAAAGAAAAGAGCTACCAGAATACCTATTAACCATAGCCAGACTTTCCGAGGAACTAACCCAAGGAGAAGGGACCAAGGCATCCTTAAGCACCTCCTCCAAACAACGCTAACTCTTCGTCCGATACCTCCACCTTGAAGCGAATGTTTTCCACCGCACGAATGCTTAACATGGTCTCTCCTGTTTGGAGGTAAGGGATATCTTTTAATTCACTTTGGCTCAATTGCCCCATGAATATTTGTTGCATCATCTCTAAGTTGTTACTATCCTGCTGCATAATAATTTTGTATTGGGTCAGTTCAAAAAGCTTCTTGATCTCCTCTACCATACTTTGATCCGAACCCTCAGGAACAAAATCGCGAATCGTGTGACTGGCATAGAGAAGAGCACCAAAATACTTCCTGGCTTCTCGGCTAAACTTTGTTAGAAAATCGAGAGCACTCTCACTCTTTTTCTTTGTGTTTATAATATGGTGAGCTTCATCCATTAAAATGAGATATCGTACAGCATCTTCAAAAGCCAATTCTCCTCGATTATAAGCATCAAATTGGGGAGAACCATTCGTTAGCATGGAGTCCCATAAGAGATTGAGTACGTTAAACAATTGAGCCTGAAAAACCTCGGCTCTCATTTGAGATAGGCCCCTCAAGGTAAACGTAACGACCTGTTGCTCATCAAAAAGTTCGATGGTGGATAGGCCATTGAATAGATGCGCGTAAGTCTCTACAAGGTTACGAATGTTTAACTCGATGCTCTCTAGACGTCGTTTCCTTTCCTGACTCAACTTCTCTCTTTGTTTTCCTTCCTTGATATTTTCATAGAGTTGTTCTTCGATAAAGGTAAGAAAATCGGTAAAGATCGGGTACTCATGAACAGAAAGTTCGGTTATATTTGATTTTGAATCGTCGTTCCATAAGCCAAGATTTTCATACAGCTTTCTTAATAGATTTTCATATTCTTTCAATTCACTATCATTCGCTTCAGGGGCTAAGAATTTATAGAATGTCGTCAACTTGGATAAATGCTGAGTAAAGGAGGTATATTCATCCTCTGCCGTCCGATATACCTGCAACGGGTTGATGACCCCATCTGACCCGTCTAACGCAATTTGTTTTCCGCCTAAAGCTTCCGTTAACTCCACAAACTCTCCGGTTACATCAAACGTCCGAACCTTATATCCTTTAATCGCGTTATCCAGCATAATTTTCTTAAGCGTGGTGGACTTCCCTGCTCCCATTGCTCCGACCATGACTCCGTTGTAACTCTTACGCTGCTGATCTCTATGAAAAAGATCAAAGACCACATTTCCTCCCGTAAGTGTCGTACCATAGAAGGTCCCAAAGGGATCGTTTAAGCTAGTAAAATGAAAAGGAAAGCCACCAGCTAACCCTAAAGCGGGTATCGGATGACCTTCCCTCTTGTTTCGATAAGTCGATTGTTCGGTATAATTGGTGAGAAGTGATTTCCATTCAAATTCCTGTTCATTTAAGAAAATAGATCCTCTGAAATTCTCATCCTGTAACGTTGATAAGACGACTTTCACTTTATCTTCCAGCTCTTCTCTTGTTGGCGCACTTACATAATGTCTTAAGTGAACACGTTTAATGATTTCTCCTTCCTCAGAGACCTGGTTGTATAACTCCCTCAAATCATCGTAGTTATTTTGCGCCTCTATAATGCCAGCATTATCTTTTTCATTAATCATTCTGGAACTTTGTTCAGCCATCCCTTTGTTTAAACCATCCCGGACTTTGTAACGATCGTCCGAGACAATATCCATCGTTGTAATGACATTCTCCATATTGAAAATAGGTTCTAGCCAAAAGTCCGCAACGTTTTTAGGGAAGGCATACACATGGACACAAACTTCATAACCATCTCCTTTACGAATAAAGGATTCTTGGAACTTAACCCCTCCTTGGGGTTGGATATGAGCAAGCAAGAAAGGGTTATAGCCTTTTTCTTGAGTCTCTTCTGTATCACTTTTCTTTTTGAGAAATGAGAACAATATTTAACCCCTCTTTTCTAACTTGGAATTTTGATTATAAAGTTTATAGAGCAAATCGAGCTTCTTTTCATCGGTTAACTCCATAGTGGGAGCGACGCGTCCGAGATAGCGCCTACAATTGTTTCTGTATTCAGCAAGCTGTTTAAGGCTAGTTGCATAAATAAATAGATAAAACTCTCTATTCGTCCGGTAGGTCTCCAAAAATTGAAGTTCCTCTCGTTTTCGAATTAAAAAGCGCTCATAGAGAGGCGCTTTGTTTTGAGCAATCTTGTAATTAATCGAATCCAGTTGCTTTTTCATATTAACCGGAAAATTCATGGAGACGATCTTGATATCGGGCGCATACGATTGGAAGAACTTGGCCATCTTCATGATGTCATATTCGGTTTCCTGGGTAGATGGTGAATATATATCTTTACTCTGCAGCTGCATCACGTCCATATAGCCCATTTCCCCCTGTAGATGAAAGGATCCTTCCTCAGTCATGTCCTGAATGGGAAGAATCTCCGCTATGGATGGAATGGCCACCTCTCTTTTTTTCTTATTAGCTTTCAAACTTATTTGTTTCTTCTTTTTCTCAGCAGTTTTTCGTTCATCAAAAAGAGCCATTTTTTCGGGACTGTTTTCTTTGAAGAAAGGGTGGTGTTTCTTCTTATTTTTCATGTAAAGTCCTCCCCTCGTAACTCCTCATCTTTTGAATACTCGTTTTCTTTTTTATCGATAGCACAATAAGTCGCTCGGTCTCTCGTCACGGCTAAGAACAATGCTTTGGCCATCCGCAGCTTTGGATTGGTTTTGGGTCGGATCAACCAAGCAACCATCAATACGGTCCAGAAGATCGCATAATACCAAACGAAAGAAGAATGGACGACATACCGGAAGGTAAACCCTATGCCTCCCAGAATGAGTACTACCAGTAAATCTGTAAGGTAGAAGAGACGGTTGATCTTCAACTCACTTCCTATTTCAGAGGGAATTTTGTATTGCAATAAAATCACTCCTTCATAAACAAAACGCGAACTAAGTTATCCCTTAGGTCCGCGTTTCTTCATTTTATTTATCCAGTTCTCCGTGGTGTTTCGAGATAAGTTATACGTCCGCTTTGCACTTTGAACCTTCGGATTATGATTAAATCGTTCCCTAAATCGATCTTTCATATATCCTCCAATGGTTCGTTGCTCTGTCCTATATTGATTTGGCATAGGAATATCCTCTGTACTTTCTGGCGTTTTAACCTCAGATGTTTCTGGTTTCCTGCTTGTTGCTATTTGGTCTGTCCCCCCCTTAGGTTTATTATCGTTCGCACCTAAACGTTCGCTTCCTGTTTCACTACTACCTATATCTTTCTCTTGTTTTTTATCTTTCTTAGGTTGAGTAGATATAGGTTGCTCATTGCTTTGGTTAGAAGACGGTATGTCAAACCCTCCTGGGGAATCTTCTTTTGTAGTGTTCATAGAGGACTCTTTCTGATAAGAAGGATGGGACTGACCCTGAGTTGAACGACTTCCTGTCTCTGGACTTCTCGTTTCTTTTCCTCCCAATGAACCTTTTTGTCCTTCCTGATTGGATGTCATTGGACTTGGCTCTTGTTTTTTCTGGTTTCCTTGACTTCTATTTCCTTGGGTTGAAGATGGATCATTTTTTCCATTCGTCTTAGAATTTCCCTCATCCTTGCGCCCATAGATACCAGCGACCGCACCAGCTGTCCCGGCCCCTGTATTCATTAGGGCTGATGTTCCACCACTTGTAATAGCTCCTGCAGCTTTCTTCACCGGAGGTCCGAGGGTTTTAGAGGCTAGGTAACCACCCATCGCAACATGCCAAGCATTTTTCAATCCAGCATCAATCCCAAAGAGCTTCTGTACAATATTAGGACCATCAATAACGGCTAAACTTCCGGCGATCAAAGCAATCAAGTACCCAAGTCCTTCAAGGTTATTATCTATAAAGGTTGTGTAATACATATACACCCGTAAACTTAAGAAAATCATGATAAGAGAAGCAAAAATGCTCCCAATATTCTTAATGATCGCTTTCAAGCGCTGACCCGTGGAAATATCCGCATAGGCCATGATTAAGGCTACGATATGATTAAAGCCAAGCTCAAAACAGATTTTAGCCACTTTAATGGATATTAATATCATGGTAAAAGCCATAACAGAAAGGGTTACGATAGCCGTAAACCAATCCACATGCCACCGGTAATAATTTTCTGGAAGGAAATCAAACAGACCACTTTTTCCTAACTCCACAAGTCCTTCTTCACCATTTGATTCTAATCCCACTTTGTTCATTACGATCTCTTTCCCTTTAGATGTCAGTTGGTCTCCATTTGCTTTTTCAAATTCCTTAGTTATCGTTTCATTAATAGAAATTTTATCAATGTTACTAGGAGCAACATAGTGTCGATTTTCAACTTCTGGATCTTCCCATCCATATTCATCATAAACAGAAATATCTGTAATATAGTTTTCCATTACTCGGTCAGAAGTGGTAAAAGAATCGGTCTGTACCTTTGCTACATCCATGGCATCGCCAGTAAAGTCATTCACTTTCCCCATTCCAAATGACAATAGAGTAATCGTCATGATGGATATAAATAGGTTCATGGGTATATCAGCTCGATTCTTTTCTTTATTAAAAACTAATCGAAAGCCGATCATTCCCAATGAAATGGCTAACAGAATATAAAGAACAGGCTGGATGGTTTCGAGAAAGTTAATCACAGGATCGCTCGAAAAGAAATCCGTTAAGATTAAAACCTTATCGACCATGCCTTCCAGGCCATCGACAATCATTTTCAAGAATAGGATCGTTCCCCACCCCATGATCCTTAACCCAGAGGTGAAAATGTTATTGGTCGATAAGACGTCCGAAAACCTTAATAATATCTCTAACAACTCTTCATCGGACATTCCATCACCCCCTTTAAGATTTTTCGCTTAATCATCCCTGCTCTACTGGCGTTTCCTGTTCTTCAATTAGCTTATCTATTTGTTTGCGAATGTGACTATACACTTGTCGGTTAATTTCTTGGTGATCGCCTAAAAGCTTTAAGTTGTAGAGAAAAGCTTCCATAGGTTCATCATTCATTTCCTCCTCACTGTGTTCTAAATGAGGAGCAATTTGCTGATGAATCAGGGCAAATGTACTTTTATCAAAGAAATCTCCGACTTTTTCCTTCTGCCACCATTCCGTTGATGGTTCTGCAGCACTGAATGGCCCGTTTTGTGAGAGACTTTCCATTTCTTCTGCTACCTCGTCTGTCTTTTGTTTATAAGATTCGTCAATTTGGAAATCGATCACTAAGTCTGATGGATGAACATGGCGGTGCGGAGTCAAAATTTCTTCTTCCGTAATCGACCGCCCTGGTCGAAATTCTGCACTGAGATACGTATGGGCATATTTCATACTGTGCTTTCCTGTATTATAAATAGGAAAAGCACGAATCTTTCGCCCTCTTTTATCACGACGTAATAATACACGACGCACGACCGTATCCCCTTCCTCTAATTCCTGCAGTTCATTAGCCGTTAGTAGATCTCTTCCTTCCGTACTTTCCGTTTTCGACTTATCCAGGGAAAAAGTAGATCCAGACCGTGTTTGCGTATTCAATGTTTTCTTTCCTAACTTGGAAGAAAAATAGGAAGCTGAATCATAGTCAGCACTCAAAATATAAATTTCATTCCCACAGTTTCCACGAATGGTCGCTTGACCATCTTCTCCATACAAATCTTTTAATTGAGCATACGATTGAACCACTAAGTGAAAGCGAATGTTCCTTCCCAAACATACCGTGATTTTATTATCCATATCGGCTATCGCGGGCATATTACCAAACTCATCTAACATGAAGACCACTTCACGTAAGCATTTTTGTCCTTTCGCAATGGCTGCATTTTTGGATAGTACATAATACAGTTGGCTAACGAAAATCGACGGGATAGCATGAGTAGAGGTATCATAATCGGGTGTAACCATAAACACAGCGATAGGCTTATTTGAGTAAACAATTTCTTTTACTTCGATAGTGACGCTCTCAGAAAGATAAGTGAAGGAAACATTGCCGTTTCCCTCATTAACTTCGTCAATTCGAATGGTCGAGCTATCCTTTTGGCCTTCTTCATCTTCCGAAGAGACAGGTGTGGCTTCCTGAGACACAACGAGCTGATCTCCGACCTCTAAGGAGGTATTAAAGTTAATGGTCCATGTGCCACTTTCTCCTGATTGATTGGTCTCGGTTGTTCCATCTGGAAAGAAAACCTTTATTCTGGAAAAAGGATGACCTCGCCCCTTAATACTCTGACCGAAGCCCACTCTTTTTAAATCTAACGAGTTTTTAGATGTCATCTTTGCCGTTTCACTCATTGTAAATTTCGTCAAACCATTCATAGCTGTCGTAAAAATACTAGATCGAGTATTTCCTTTGGAAAAATTACTCGTGGCATATTGACCTTTGGCTACATGGGATTGAGGTAACTCTTGGAAAAACTGATCCAATGCGTTATATTCTTGACCATCTTCATCTACCTCATTTCTAGTTCCCAACTCAGAGAGCATATTAGCGACCGTGTACATCGTAATTTTTTCTTCTGTCTCTTCCGTTATGCTCTTCTCTGTAATGGCAAGGATCATGGCATTCACAAGGGATTTAGCTGAATCATCCCACATAGGTTCTTTAGCATTCGGATTATGGTAAAGCATATGAGTGATGGTTTCGCAAAGCGTCTGAGCTGTAGAATAATCGCCATCCTTATACGATTGTTTAACCAACTCCAGCAAATTAAAGCTCATGCTTTGCATCGGATTCATTAAGTTTAATACCTCCACTTCATATCCTCTTTTCTCTAATGTCTCCCGGCTAGAAGCGAATAACTCTCCTTTAGGGTCATTGATGACTAAAGAAGGCTGGTGTTCAGCGCGAGAGTAGGCATCGATGGTTGGAATCACATACGTTTGACCCTTACCACTTCTTGTCGTACCAATAATTAAATTATTGACAGGAGATGGATCTATAAATGCTTTGTCCCCCTTTCTCGATAATACAGGACCACCTTGACCTTCATAAGATTGCTTTCGATCAGGAATAGCTTTGTACTGTTGTTGAATTTCTTTTCTTGTGGCAAATCTCTGAGAACCCTTTTCATCCGTACCTACGGGTTTAAAGTTACTTCTAAGTTTGTAAATCATGTGAGCTATACCGACAAAACCAATTAAAGCAGCTATTCCGTAGTAGAGTGATTGCTCCTTGAAATGAAAATCTGTCCAATACGAAAATTTAAACTCTATGAGTTTACTGAATTCCGGGAAGGTCTTTAAGCTTTCCCACATGGCCTCTCCTAGATTCCATAGAAAAGTACTGACCAGCATCGTGGTTATAAAAAAACAGATGCTTAATACCATAAGCACCTGTTTCTTAGCAATGACTGATTTCAAATGAATCACCCTCTTATATACTGTTCTTTTGACTCTCCAGATCTTCTTGTTGTTCTTTAAGCGAATCGATTTTAGATTCATTTTGATCTTCTGACTTCTTCTCTGCTTCTATTTGACTGTTAATCTTCATCAACTGCTTCTCAATTTCTTGATATTCATTAATCTTTTTATTCAGTTTAACGTCTTTCGCTTCACTGGCCATTTTTTTGGCATTTTCTAATTCCTCAAGTCTCAGATAGGCGATTCCCTTTTGTTTATAAAGTTGAGGGGACATCGGCATATCTCGAATATCTACCGCCTGTTTGTATTCGCCATGATGAAAAGCTAATTTAAATTCACCTAAAGGGCTCGGATAAGATTCATTGAACGAACTCAATTCTTCCAGTCCATGAACTTCCATGACTTGGGCAGCTAGAGACGAAGTATTTTCCTTTCCTACATACTGCAAAGCTCGATCATATTTTTTAAGGTCCACTAGAAAATGAAGCACTGCTTGGCGCTCCGATTCCGATAAATTTTCCATTCCTAATAATTGTTGAACAGCTTGTTCCTGCTCACCCATCCAGTACCCTTCGTAAGCCATTTTGACATTCTCCATTTTTTCCATCTCTTGAGATGTGGCTTTTAGATCCCTGCCTTGATTGTGTAAGAGTATAAAGAGAGTGATGGATGTAATGATGGCTACCATTAACGTGGTGCTGATCACACTCACAAAAATTCTGCCACGCTTACCAAGCTGCTTCCAACTCGACTTTTGTCCTTCTTTCTCTTTCCATACTTCTGTCAGATCTATTTGATAAGATGTTGGGGTGTGAGAAGTTAATTGTTGAAGAAAAACATCCCTTTTGGTTTCTTCATTTTTATTTTTCATAGGTAAGTCTAAAAGCTTTTGACAAACATGGTCATAAATATTTGAGGTTCCCTCTCCTCCCACGTCATAGGAGCCGTTGTACAACTTATCTCCTTCTTCATTAAAAATCATAAAATCAAGCATCATTGGTTCAGCATTTTTCTTTTTTAATTTAGCATCCAAATCTGCGGTTAGCACGACAACTTCTTGAAAGGAGTAAGGGTGAAAGCTGAAAATTTCACCCTCCACTTTTGATGTGAATAATACCCTCATGGTCCTACACTCCTTTAAAAGATCACCTGACTGTCAATGTATTCAGCGATAGCCGTAGCTCCCATTAGAACGACAAGCCCAACAGCACCACCAATAAACCAAACAATAGAGCTCTGACGACCTCTCACTCCACCCCAAATAAGGTGGTAGGCTCCGATACCAAAAGCAATGGCAGCCGAAACAATACCTAATAGTTGCATGGCCGATAAAATCGAGGCCCCTGTAGATTGTAAATTACTAATGGCAGCAAGCATGGAATGATCTGCAAAGTATTTCATTAATATCTCTCCTCATTAAATATTTTGGTTCTTGTTTTCTTCACCAACCCCTTTGTAATGAAGCAATGACTTCATAACGACATCTTGGTTTTCTTGGATGTACTCTTGATGTTTTTCATGAAGCCACTCATTGTAAGAAATATCCTGGATGGTTAGCAGCGTCTGAACTAAGTCTTTGGATTGCTTAAGTTCACGATTGGTAACGCTCATTTCCATTCACCCCCTTTCAAGGTTTTTGTCCATAAAAAAAGAAGCGATCTATTAAAAGATCACTTCTTTCACGATTGATTATTTTTTATGAATTTTTCTAATGCATCTTCTTTCTCATCAGATGAGGAGTAATCAACATCCCTTAGAGAAACATACTTCTTCAAAATTCCATTTTCATAAAAACCTAGAGTCTCAAATTGAATATCCTTGAGTCCTAAGTCTTTAGGTTTCAAATCCTTATCCAACATTTCATCTGACTTAGCATTAATTTCTTTTACACTAATTTTATCAATTTCTTTCTCTACTAATGAAATATTATCTGTTCGCTCTGTTTTATCTTCAGTATTATTAAGCAATATAAAAGCTTCATCATTGCCTTCAATATATTCGCTTAGTTCCTCTGGTGATAAAGACTCAACTTGACCTGTGGCTCCTTGTGACCCGCAACCAACTAGGATTAAAACTATAACAAATCCAGTCAAACCACCGATCCAACGCTTTGCCATCAGATCAATCTCCTCTCAAGTGATTTGTATAACGATTCTAACACCTACTTAAATATAAATCCATGATTTGGTAGATCATCTTAATGGTATAATGATTGTTTTTGGCAAGATAAAATCAACCCTATGCAGCATTCACTAATAATTATAGTGTACTGCAAAGCACAACGTTTCTAGCATATACGAAGAACTTTATGTATCTAGTTCTTACTATTTAAAGTTTCATCAGTAGTCCCCTCACTTTAAATAGAAAAACCATCGTTGATACAACGCTTATCCGGTCACTAGATGCGTTTCGCGTAACACGCACCCAACACTTATCAACAGCTAGGAAAATTCTGTGACCTTTCTTTTCCTAGCATAGCTATGTAGTTTTCAAGGATCTAAGTGTGCTATTTAAGCACGTATTAAAATCGTTATCTTTACTTAACAGGTTTCAATTCACTCATAGGATTTTTACGTTTAGCAATGGTTCTAAATTGACCATCCTTTACCGTTCGAATTCGATAATAGATACTGGACAGCTTTTCAGCATTACCATGGCGATCCACCGCCCAAATGCCATGCACATTATACCTTTTTCCTTCAAAGGTTTTTACATTGTCAGCTTGTGAAGAAATATCATAATAGGCAAAATGCTTTTTATTGGATTTCAACTTACCACCTCCCATGTTTATGGCTCGCCTGCTCTAAGCTTTAATTGTTCTAATAAAACCTCTTTAGCTGAGCATTTACCTTCCTTAATAGAAGCTATTTCTTCTTCAGAAAGGTTATAACGATCATTAATAGAAGCAAGAATATTCTTCCTCGATCTTTTTAGCTTAATCGCTAACTCAATGGTTCGAGCTGTATCATCAATGCTAGGTTGTTTATTTATATCCTGCTTTTCTTGTTCTTCGCGGTCATTGAACCATTCAGGAATCACTTCCTTTTGAGAAGGGCTTTTAGTAGCTGGTCCATTTCTAATCTTTTTATTTTTATATTCAACTTCTTCTGCCTCTGCTTGTTCGATTGTTCGAATTCCTTTATTGATCCAAGACTGAAGAATACTCTTCACATACCCCCACGTTGGTTTATTACGATCCAGAGAGCGCCTCATGGCTTCCAAGATTAACGGTTCTCCAAGGTCTTCACTCCAGCTTGCTATTTCTTCTGAGATTTTAGGACGTATAGCACCAAAGTTATTTTGATAAAATTGAATGGGACAGTCTGTTCGTTCTGAAGTGGTTGTAGTAACAAATTCTTTTACATTCTTAACTTCTTTAAGTTCTCTACCATTCTTGTATGTGTCTTTCTGCTGTCTTTCTGATGGTGAATTGCTGATATTTTGCTGGTTATCTGCTGTAGATTTGTTGTCGTATTCTTCATCGTTAGATTGATAAATTGCCCAATTATCAACGGTTATGACACTATATTTGTTGGTGGAGTAAATAGAAATCGCTCCATCTTCTTCGAGTATTTTCAAGTAATCACGAACAGTTGACTCATTCATATTCAATTCAGAAGCAGCTTTCTTTCTACCAAATATAAACTGGCCAGGTTCAAGTTTTACATTTTGCCTCCCCACCCTTGATTCGGTACTTTTATGACTTGATTTTGTAAGACAATATATGAAGATTTTTAGCATCTTTTCATTTTCAAAAATCTCACTGTGAAGGATTTTTCGATGAAGCTTTAGCCACCCTTGCATTATTTCACCTTCTTCCTATACATCTAATAATCAGACGACATAGCCTTTAGATTTTAAACAGCTGTGGTGTTTTTCCCATATTTTCAACCAACTTATATTGTACTCTTCACACAAAGTTGCTAGGTACACAGTAGAGAAGTGAACTACACTAGCCATTATATCTGCAGATCTATGGATATCTTGCAAGTCCATAGAGTGAATACTATATAAGTCTTCTGTCCATTTCACTTGAGAAATGAGTTTAAGTGCTTCCTTTAACTCTTTCTCTACTATCAATTGGAGAAAATATTTATCGTTATTGGATCTAGGAGTATTATCTAACTGTGTAATCCCCCATCCGATATATTCATTGACTGCTTCCAGAGCTAGCCATGGACTATTATATTTTTCGATAAAGTATTTGGTGGTTACAGGGGGGATCTTCCGTTCTCCCCTTTCTTGCTTAGAGATATACTCCCTAGATTGAAACATATCAATTGCCAATTGCTGTTGCGTTTTATTAATACTTTTTCTCTCTTTCTTCATATAATTTGCAGACTTACTATAATTAATTGAACTCCCCCCTTGTTTTGTACCATCAGCAATATTCTGGTTAATTTATGATAGATTTATAGAGTTATATCACACCAAAACTTCTTTCTGGTGCTGTTTTTTCGGAGATCTCAACATGATCTCTAATCCAGCTCATAACTAAATCTTTAGGGTAAAGTGTTCTACCTCCAACATGAATCTTCGGAAAGTCTTCTCGCTTTAGAATATGAGCGTCTAATGACTGTACACTTACATTAAAGATATATTCGGCTAACTTAGTGCGATCCAATAAATACGGCAGCTCTGCTTCTTTTTGAACATCTTCTTGAGCCTTTTTTGCAATATCATAAAAGATATCATACACCTTATTATTAAAATCGGCTTCAGGTTGTAATTTTGCTTCAAACAATTAAACCATTTCCTTTCTTCAATTAGATTTTAATACCTTAGATTTCATTGTATAAGATTCTTGTACTTTTGACCAAATAAATAACGTATATCTTTTCCCAAAAGTTCTGATAAACAAATAGCTACTTTAAGAGTTGGTGTTGAATATCCATTTTCCCAATTAGCTACACTTTGTTTTCCCTTATACCCCAAACATTCAGAAAGTTGGGTTTGACTCATGTTAGCTTTAATCCTCGCTTCTTTCAAACGTGTATTTTTCATTATTTCACCTCCTTTGTATGAATAACTTGTACTTAAAAGTATATGTACAAGTTACTTGTATGTCAACAGATAAAAACAAGATTCTTGTACTTTAACTAAAAACATCAATAAATACCTCTAAAGATGGTACAATAATCTTGTACCTAAAAAAGTGAAAGGATTCTAAAAATGCTCTCACAAAGACTTAAATACTCCAGAAAAAACAAAGGACTAACACAAAGTGAATTAGCAAATAGAATAAAAACTACAAAGGGTACTATTAGCAACTATGAAAATGGCTATAGTACGCCCTCTAATGAAATGCTTATTAGTCTCGCAAATGCGTTGGGTGTAAGTGTTGATTACTTATTAGGCAGGTCTGATACTACGCTAAAAGAATCTGAAGAAAAAGAATTTGATACCATCAAGGAAATAAATAAGCTCATGGATAAATACGGCATAGAAGATGCTGCGTTTTTTGATTTAGAAAAATGGAAAGCTATGGGCCCCGAGCAAATACGGGAATTGGAAAGTTACTTTCAATACTTACTGAGAAGATCCAAGGAGCTCGAAAACAAGAACAAGGAATAAACCATGTCATAGTAGGTTGCACTTATATATAAACAAAAGCAGATAACTTATAAAAGTTACCTGCTTTTTGTTTGTTTAAGAATTTCTTTTACATATACCCCAATATTCTTTATTATAGATAAGCCTCCGTTAGTAAAAGTAATGATAGTTTCACCATACAAATTAAGATGGTATAAACCATTAATTTCTAATGTTCCTGTAAAGACACACATTCGCAAGTTGTGATAAATCGTCCAACGAAGAAAATGTTCTCTCAGTTATTAATTTTGTCTTAAAGTCCTAGAGACTTACTCTCCAACCATCCCATCTCCATCATTATCTCTCATGTATTGATATAACCAATGATCACTCGTAATCGGCATACTGAAACCAGCATCTTTTGCTTCCTGGATCGTCACTTGACCATTACCATTTGCATCAACGCTAGAAACATCCACTTCTTCAGTGAACCCGGTGGAACCATTGGAATCGGATGAATCGGAGGAGTCGTCACCGGTGAGTCCAAGTGATTCATTGACGTCATCCGGATTGAGATTATCGAAGGTATCGACAACCTCATTGCCTTGTATCGTATAAGTATATTCATAATGGGAAGGAATCTGTGTGTTCGTATCAGGATATGTGATAATGGCTTCAAAATTAGTAGCGCCCCCGGCGTCCCGGATGGCATCTTCCATGTAGGCTTGATCCCCGTGGCGATTCAGCGTACTTTCCTGAGGCGTAATGTTATAAGCATTGGAGACGCCTCCGAGAGAGTCCGCAATGACATGTCCTTGATCTAACTGGTCACTCTCGACCCCAGGCACTTGAGCTTCGTCCCAGTAGTATCTTCCGGATGAGACGACCGGCTCTGTATCGTCGTCCTGCAGGATGATTTCCTCCGCCACGACTTTCACTAACTGTCCGTATTCATTCGTAAAGGCCCAGTACTCCCTGTCTCCGTAACCTATATCTACTACTACATTAGAGGCTCGATCTCCACTGAGGTCCCCACCATCTACTTCCAGTCGTTCATATCCTGAGAATAGGTCTTCCTCTGTTTGTGTTTGGGTTGAGTCTTCCTCTCTGGGTTCCTCCTCAACCGCAGTGCTTTCTTCTTTTTCACTCCTAGTAGTGGTATCAGCAGATGAATTTCCTTCTTGTATATCTGTATCTACGTCTGATTCATTATCTTTCGTTGCATCATCTGTGGTCACTTCTTGTGTTTCTATTTCCACCTCTCCTTCTGAAGTGGCTGTATCTTCAGCATTGGTGCAACCAATCATAAAAAAGATCATCAAAAGTAAAGTTAAATAGTTTATTTTCTTTTTCATTTTGGACACTCCTACATAGTTTTTCCGCACTGTACCTTCATTCATTAAAATCTAATTAAACTAACATGTCCTACTTGTTCTTATTATACATTTGTAGGAAAAAAATTAAGTTAATCGCTTTTTATTTAACACAATTCTATGCCTAATATTATTTTACAGTAAATGCTTATTTTTTGGTGATTTTTTACTGAAAAATACTACCCATTAATAAAAAAGCGATTGCTCTTATTGAACAATCGCCCTCTATTCATGAAGACTCAATTTCGCGATAAAGTAAAAAATTGATGGCGTTAGAACACAAAATCCATATGTAAAATTAATGAGTGTCCAAAACTGTACTTTTACTTACCTGAAAAAACAAAAGTAAAGGAATTTGATACTTAGCGTTGTAAATCCTCATTTTCCTGACGCTACCCCTTCAGGATCGTCTTCATCATTTATGTCCGTAAAATCTATATCAATTATATCGGGGAAGTATTCTTTCATAGCCTTAAATTCATCATATAATCCTTCTTCAGACAGCACTAATGCTTCAGATAGTGCTTTATACAGCCTGTTTCCCATTGGGCGCATACTTATATAGGTTAAGGTTCCACCAACTGCTCCTCCTAGTACTGGTACAGCTTTTGCGACGCCCTTAGCAAATACATCTTTATTCACTTTTATCCCAATGTATAAAAGTGATTTCTTAATTATAGGATAGTAAAGCGTTTTTGTAAGAGCCTTTTGCGGTAACTTCTTTAGCAATTGTTTCGATAATCCGTTCGAAATAAACTTTAAGGCATTTGCTGTTCCTGCAACGCTAAACATAACTCCTAAAAACATGATTATTTCATTACGAGCTTCTTCCATATCGGTATGTTCATCAAGCCATAAGTCATCATGCCCATATAAATAAGCCAATTCTTGCGCTAAAACCATCGAATTTCCGAAAAATTGATATAAGTCTGCCGGAATTGTCCCCGCCATTGCCAATCCACCTGGAACACCTGCAGCAAATCCAAGCCCAGCACTTTTTAATGATCTTTTATGAATTACAGCTTTTGCAATATTATCGAGCTCAGATCTATTAATCCCAGCTTTGTATGGTCCTAATGCTAAAATTTGATTCAACTGTTCCTTAGATACACGATCTGCAAATCTTTTCGTTAAGAAGTCTTTTCTGTTAACTTTCACAGTCGGGACTTTTAAAGTTAGGTCAATTAGTGAGGTTAAGTCAATATGCTTCTTTTTAAGTTTATTGGCCATATGTTCACCTTCTCTCTTCAATTTGGAGTTAATACCAACTTTTTACCCCATAACTCACTTTAAGTAATTTATTTTCAATTAAAGTAGAAAAAATTACGTGAGTATTGCGTTAATATACTGGCTAGAGGTAAAAGAGCACACATAAAAAGATGCTTTTTAAATCATTGGTTTATATGCCTGCTTGAATAGATTTTCAATATCTTTTTCCCCAAAGTATAAATCACGTTGGGTATCTTTATAACGGATAAAAGAAAACCCATCATTAAAGAGAATTTCAGCAAGGATGGTCCTCTGTACCTCACTTGAAGTTTTTGATTCATCCCGTGCTACTACTCTGATAAAATGGCCTTCATCAATCAAACACAAAGCATGTTTATTGATATAAAAGTAAGTATTTCCTTTGTGATTTCTTTCAGGGAAGAGTGAGGGTTCAGATTTTCTGAAACCATCTGTTAATTCATTAAACTTACATCTAAATTCGTTTACAGTTTTATCGTAATTAGATACTTTTTTGCTAAGCACAAGTGTATTTAAAGTCTCTTGCAAATCATCTTTCCAATCTTCCATTTTAGTGCCCCTTTCGTCAATATAAGTAATTAATTCGACTAAAGGAATTATTTTCCTCCTTTTAAAGGCAATTCACCTTTATAGAAAAACTCTTATTTATTATTGGTTAACGTTATCCCTTTGATGTGCGAGAAGAAATCATTGAAGATATTACAACTAATTCATTTCAATTATCAAACATCGAGAAATCCGCAAAGGTATGCTTATTTTTAGGTGCTCAATACATAAAATAATTTATGTCGTATGAGAAATAACGCATTTCTGGAGGCGAACACTATCCTTTCCTCAAAAACAATCCGTGTAGGATGTTATTTATACTAGTCTCAGTGTTAAACTACTTATTTTACTTAGGAATACGCCTGGGTTTGATCGTTTGTAACCATCTAACTTCTTTACCATAAATTCAAAGAGCATAATACTTTTAACGGAATTTTCTACATTTCCGTATTTTATATCCCCACTATGAAGTATCGCATGCCTACTAAAAACAGAAATTTTCGTGGTTTGTCTGGTTAAATAGTTCGTTATACGATAGTTTTATAGACAAAAGGTGTTAAGTTGGCCATAACCCAGAATCATTTAACACAACCAGAAAATAGTTAATTTTATTTTAGACTAAAAAAAACAGGGTGCCTCTACTGAGGTGCCCTATTTCGTAAAATCGATTTTCCTGAAAGGATTATCTATATATTAATTCTCTAATATTTATGTATGAGCTGATGATCGAAGGACCATCAACCTTTCTAAGGTCAATAATAATTAATTAGGTGTAGAACGGTAATGTGGCTTAACAGTTTTACCACCTCTCTTATGAGCTGGAACGTAAACTTTTTTGTTGCCTTTAGTTGTTTTCGCCAATATTTTTCACCTCACTTTCTTTATATGATTATACCATATCTAGAACGATTAATTCAATATATTGCGCAGTTATCATTAATACACCACTATATATAGTATTTAGTTGGATATATATACAAGCTCTGCCATTATTCTAAAAAGATATAGTATGTGTTTATAGGGGTAACGTCAGGAAAATGGGCATTTACAACGTTGAGCAAATTAGAGCATAGAAAAATCGGTTCCTTTACAACGTTTAGAAACCGATTTTCTGATTTAGCTTATTAAACTAAAGCCCCCGATACAGGAAGACTCGGAACCGAGATAATTTTGAATCCCGGTGGTGGAATGCTCCTGTTTAGTACTACGACTCCAATATGGGTGTGATCAAGAAAAATAGCGATTAACCACTAATAAATTACGGAATGACGTGTTTTTTAGATGCTCTTTTTTTTCATATGCAAAAGCTCTAAATCTGTTTTATTTCTCTAAACCCGGCATATTGAATTTAATAATCACTTATGTAAATATTAGAAAAGAGTTTTTGATACGCGCCTAACCACTTTGTAAAATGCGAAGTTAGTTCATTTAATTCTCTAGAATTTCATTCATATAAAGGAGACTCCTTGGTGGAAAACTACAGTGTACTTTATTTAAAACAAGAAAATAGATTTAGAAGCCAAAGCAAACATTATAGGCTTGCAAGTAACGAGAAGATTGTCGGTATAATTGAAGAAGACCTATCTAGTTCAAGAGACAAAATTAATATGCTACTAAAAAGCTTAAGTCTCTATGCTTTCACTGGGGTCAATTTAAATCTAATGACAAAGAAAAACAAACTTATTGGAGAATTAATAAAAACTAGAGGTTTTTCAAATACATATACGTATAAATCTTTTAATGAAGAAATCTACTCTATTGAAGCGAAAGCAGGGTTAAAGAACCCAAAAACATCCATCACTATCTATAAAGATCATGAAGAAATTATTAAAGGCACAGGAAACTTTAGTGGTTACAGTTTTGATTTTTTGGATAATAATGAAAAATTATTAATGAGAGTCAAAAAAACAACGATTCCATCAAGCCTTAAAAACTTTTTTGATTCTTTAGATGTATTTAAATTAGACATTAAAGACCCGTCCTCGGAATATTACAATCTATTTATAGCACTGGGACTTATTATAGACTTGAATTTCCATGAATAATTTAAGGCAAGATTAGTCTTTATCATTGAGTTGTGTTTATTTCAGAAAAGCCCCCAATTGTTGAAGACTCGAATTCAAGATACTTAAACCCTGGTGGTGCTTATGATTCTTCTAGGAACCTCTAGAACCGTTATCTAACTTCACACGTACCTTCATCTACTATGTTTAAAAACTCCCCCCTCCTATGACTCCTCAAATCACACTATGCTTTCTTAAGAGCGGAATTTAATCCTATCAGAGAATCCCTTTATGTTGGCATGATCATCACAGCTAACGAAAAGACCAAGTTCACCAATAAGAAGGCAGAACTACAAATCAATAAAATCAATTTCTTACTGCTTCTTTTCAATAAGAGCGCAAAAATCAAACTCATAAAAGCGTATATCAACGGAAGGCGCTTTACTCACCTCCCGCTCGATCTTTCTCTGTATCCCACTTGCTGGAGGTACCGCTTCAGTTCCTTATAAGCTTTCAGTTCGCCCGCCTGGTAGGGGTCTAAGCGTATGGTCTCAATCACATCTTCATACTTACCCTTGAGCTGTTTGTCTTTGACTTTTTTGAAGAAATTTTGGGCCGGGTTCTAGACCCTCAATTTCGCTTTGCCATGGCTATTCGTCCTCGTCAAACAGGTCAGACACAGATTCTACGTCCTCTGCGTTTTCCTGAGCGTCCTTGATCCATGCTTCGACCGCAGGGCGCATGTTGTTCTTCCGACGGTTGAATTCCTGGAGCAGTTCATCCCCTCCGTATCCTTCGTCGATCAGGTCTTTTAGAATACACTCCGAAAAGTCATCATTATTTTCTCGAACCGGGGTGATAACGATCTTATTTCCATCCAGCTCGATATTCGCTTCGGTCTCCATTTCGAGATAATCGTAATATCCTTTCGGGACGGTGATTTGACGTTTGTTGGAGATATCTATACGGCGCGATTTTTTTCTTGGTTCGTGGGCCATATCCCCATTCCTCCTTACCGTTGCTTTTATAAAATAATCAGGACCCTCCCTCTTTCACATATACACGCTTTCCTCAAAACGAATAAATAGTTCCTTTGTTTCTAAGATTCTTTGTGGTAATTATACTACGCATAGTTGATTATGCGAAAATTCAGTCCAGCTTGAAAAGATGTATGTAGAAGACGGTCAACTATGTATCAAGGCAAATACATAGAAAAATCGGTTCCTTTGTAACGTTCAGGAACCGACTTTCTACGTTCGTTTATAAAGCAGGGGAGGCTCCCCCTTTCTTTCACTTGTAATCAAGGGACATCATCATCCCCCCATGCCCCTCTGTCCCATTGTTCGCCATATGATGAGGAGTGTGGCAATGCAGAGGCCAGTTCCCTGGGTTATTGGTTTTGACTAGTACGTCAAATGTTTCCCCAGGAGACAAGGTGACACTATTTCTTTGCATTTTCATAGCTTCCGGCAGGGGGTTTCCATCCTGATTTTCGATTTCAAATTGGTGACCGTGAAGATGCATCGGATGAGGACTATGGCCAATACTTGCAAGACGAATCCTTACCGTATCCCCCTTTGTTGTTTCAAGAGAAGGAATATCAGGGAAGCATCTTCCGTTTATCGTAAAATAATTGAAAGCATGAGAGTGAGGGTCCACTTGAAAGCTTCCTTTTTCCACACTGCCATGCTCTACATCTTTCAACGCAAATTCTTGCAACAATAAAAAATAGTCATGATCGATTGGATCATTCTCTTCTTTGATGACCAATCCACCTGCAAGCCCCATCATTTGCTGTTTCATTGAATTATAATGAGTATGGTAAAGGTGAGTTCCGGGAGCGTTAATAATGGTGAACTGATAATCATAATAGTCCCCCGGCTCTATAGGAGGGGAAGGTTGCACACTGATTCCTCCATCCACTTTTTCAGGAATATCCAACCCATGCCAATGCACGCTCGTTGATTCCGGAAGATTGTTATATACACGGATGTTCACCTCATCCCCCGGGTTTAACACAAGGGTAGGGCCCGGTATGGAACCATTGTACCCCCATCCTTCTATGAACACTCCTTCTAAAATTTCCTGCTGTACGGGCTCTGCAATTAGTTCAAAATGTTTCCTCCCATTTTTCTTCACGCCAAAAAGTTGATTTTCCTCTCCTGTTGTCATTATGACTCTCCTCCCTTTCGAAGTATGTTTTGTAGTTCGTACAAAGCACCCTCAACCTCTTTTTCTACAATGAGCAAAGTTCATTTTATTCAATGGGAAGACTCTGCTTCTTTATTTCTCTTCAAAAACCAATGTTCCCCACCGAAAGTGGCTAAGATAAATAGAAGAGACACAATAACAATTAATAGATCAGACTGAATTTTCACGTAAACAAAGGCTCCAAGTACGATGGCATCCAGCAACAATGCCGTAACCACAATTGCTAGGTTTGCTCCGGTTTCTTTTTTGAGGTGTTTCCACACTCCCCAATGGACAATCATATCCATGACCAGGTATAGTATCGCACCTACCGATGCAATTCTGCTTAAATCAAACAACACGGCAAGAGCCATGGCCAGAACGACGGTATACACGAGCGTGTGCTTCTGAATACGTCCGGGCATTCCGAAATGACGATGCGGGATAAGACTCATATCTGTCAGCATCGCAAGCATTCGTGATACAGCAAAGACGCTGGCAATTATTCCTGATATAGTCGCAATGATCGCCAGTGCAACGGTGAACCATACCCCGTATTCTCCAAACGCAGGTCTCGCGGCTTCCGCGAGGGAATAATCCTTTGCTTCGATAATACGATCGATAGGAAGATTGGATGAAACGGCCCAGGCGATCATCAGGTAGACGAACAAGCTTATCGAAATGGAGGCGACAATCGCTCGTCCTACATTTTTCTTCGGGTTCTTGATTTCCGATCCACTGTTCGTGATAGTCGTAAATCCTTTGAATGACAAAATCGTAAGGGCGACCGCTGCAATAATCGAAGCAACCCCTGTATCTGCTGCGTTAGTTCTTGCATTACCGGCAGGGTCAAGTGTAAACCCAGCCACCCATAACCCACCTGTGGCAAACACAAGAAGACCAAGAATTTTCAACAAAGAGACAATAGATGTAAAGGTCTGAATGAACTCATTCCCGGATATATTTACTATAAAAGCGAATAGTAAAAGTCCCACCGCAAGTAAAGCTACTAACCATCCCGATGACTCACTTCCAAAAATCTGTAACGTATAGGTTCCGAACGTACGTGCCACGAGACTTTGGTTGATGACCATCGAAATCGCCATCAGCATGGCAGCTGAAGCAGTGATGGTCCCTTTTCCATATGCTTTCACGAGGAACATTCCAATGCCTCCGGCAGATGGGTATTGCTGACTCATCTTCACGTAGGAATAAGCACTAAACCCGGTGACCACCCCACCTATGATGAAAATAAGTGGAAACCATATTCCCGCCAGTTGCGCGACTTGACCAAGCAGGGCAAATATCCCTGCGCTGATCATAACGCCGGTACCAAGACCGACAGCACCAGTCAGTGTCAAGCTGTTCTTTCTATATTCACTCATCGCTCTTTCCTCCTTTTTGTCTGTAAAACAGTATCCCCGGAAATATGCAGAAAGTATGCATGATTGCTACCTATCAAACTTTTTTCTCACAAAAAAACCTCTATTTCACTGAACAATTTCAGTGAAATAGAGGTTTTGGCTCTATGTTCTACTACTTCATCCACTTATACCCCACGCCCCACACTGTTTTCAAATGGTCATCCACTGGAAATCCGGAGCGCCGGATCTTCTCCCGGATATTACGCACATGGGAATCAACGGTACGCCCCCCTGTATCGGATTCGAACCCCCACACAAGATCCAAAATATCATGGCGATCATACACATGGTTTGGTCGCTTCAAGAGAAGCCCAATCAATCGGAACTCCTTAGGGGTAAGTGCGATAGCATAGTCCTGATAGGATAACTCATACGTACTCTCATCCCATTGTAATCCATTGACTTCCATGGCAGAAGGAGCATTGCGGCGGAGGAGCGTTTCAACCCGTGCAAGAAGAATGTCTTCGTCGAATGGTTTCGTTACATAATCATCCGCTCCTGTCTTCAAGCCTTTGATCACGTCTTTTTTCTGGTCTTTCGCCGTCAGCATAAGGACAGGAACATCGCTGAACGTGCGAAGGCGCTGACACGTTTCAAAACCATCCATTTCCTTCATCATAATATCAAGGATGACAAGGTCAAAAGGGGTGGTCTTCACTACTTCCAGGGCCTTTGCTCCACTCCGCACCTTCGTTGTTTGATATCCATGAGGCAGCAAATACAATTCGATCAAATCGAGCATCCGTTGCTCATCATCCACGATGAGAATGTGTGTCATTAGCATCTTCCTCCGGCAGCGTTATAAGTATCGTCAATCCATTTTCATTTAATGCTTTCACTGTACCTCCGTGCATCTCGACAATTTCCTTCACGATGGCCAGACCTAGTCCTGAACCTCCCTGTTCCCGGGACCTCGCTTTATCTACCCGATATAAGCGTTCAAATAAATGAGGAAGAGACTCTTCTGGTACTCCCGGTCCCTGATCAGAAATATACAGCCTCACTCCTTGCTCCGTTGTCTCTCCTTCGACTTGAATAGCCGGAGGTTCCCCTCCATAAAGCAGCGCGTTTTGAATAATGTTAACCAGGACTTGCTTCATGCGGATTCGATCAGCAGTCACGTATAAATCATCCGGCATATGAATGGTCAGCTGTGCCTGCTTTTCCTCGATGAACGGTTCGACCTGGGTCGCCACTTCCTCGAGCAAAGAAGAGAGATGGGTTACAGATGGCTCGAGGACAAAAGCATTCTCTTCCATTTTGGCCAATTGGAAAAGCTGCCTTACCATCGAGGTTAACTGATCCGCTTCTTCCCGGATAATAGTGAGGTATTTTTCCCGTTCCGCCTCGGATATCCCCGGTCTGGAGGCTACATCCGCATACCCCTTCACATAAGTGAGAGGAGTTCTGAGTTCATGAGCCACGGAAGACAAAAAATCATTGCGTTCCTTCTTCAACCGCTCCAGATCTTCCGATAAACGATTAATAGAAAAAGCCAGAGTACCAAGTTCATCGTTATATCGCTCATCAAGTTCCATATCCGCCGTTCCCTCGCTCAATTTCTCCGTGACCCGCTGCATACGTATGAGAGGTCTGGTGATGATTTGAGAGAGTGCAAACACAAGCACAAGCGTAATAAATGTGATCATTCCCATGACTAGGAGGAATTGTTTCGACAATTGAGACAAAATATCCCGGATGGTCTCGGAAGGCGAAAACATATATACACTCCCTCTATATTCTCCATCAATCACAATAGGAGAAACCGTGGCTACATAAGGATTCTCTCTCCAATTGTCTTCGATAATTCTACTCCCGTTCTCCGGAGCAGCAGTAGTTTGTCTCACCACTTCCTCCTGAAAAGGCTTCCCTTCCGACGAACGATGGATGATATCTCCCTCTGTATTCGCAATAATCACATCGGTAGAAGCCTCCGCTTCCATGAGAGTGACGTGTCGAAGCGTGGAAGCGTCAAAATTATTTTCCAGAACATCCCTGTGTCCCGCTCCCCTTGCAAGAAGGCCATCCATCACTTCTGTGATCCGCTGAGTGGAAATCGACGTATAAAGAATAAAAAACAAAGATAGTTCAATCAAAAGCATCAGAATGAAAAACAGAAGTCCGAGTTTCACTGAAAGTTTCCGTCTCATAGCACCCCTCCGAATTTAAAAGCCGGTCCACCCGTTAAAGAATCGATACGTGAGAAAGGAAGTAAGATCCGACATCCAGCCGAAAAACAAGAATACTCCCATTAGAATCATCATATACCCTCCGAAGGTGACAATGCGATGATTATATTTCTTCAGCCATTCCATCTTCCCGATAAAGGAAGCCATCACAAAAAACGGAATAGAGAACCCAAGGACATAACTCACCATATAAAGAACCGCTTCATCGGGCGATGAAACCCCCAGAGCAATGACAGCAGCCAGGATAGGTCCTGTACACGGGGTCCATCCTGCAGCGAATGCCATCCCTACCGCACTTGATCCTATGTATCCCGGCGGCCGGTTCTTCAATGTCACCTGTCGTTGACGAAAAAAGAGTTTCGGCTTGAAAAAACCGATAACCACGAGTCCCAAAAGCACGATGAAAATAGCGCCAAGTTGACGTAATAGGTCATCATACTTCAAAAACCAACTTCCAATCCACGAGGTCGAAAAACCGATGGCGATGAAAATGATGGAAAATCCTATTAAAAAGAATAGCGTGTGAAGCATCGGTTGTTTTTGAAAAAAGGTTCGTTTCCCTTTCAGGTCGTCCACAGACATTCCTGTAATATAAGACAGAAAAGCAGGATAAAGAGGAAGGCAGCATGGAGAAATGAACGACAGAAAGCCTGCACCGAATGCAAGCACGATATTCACATCAGCCATCTAATCGCCCTCCCCTTCTGGCACGATACGTTCCATGTATCCGTTTATCTCCTGTTCCGTCATGCCTCCAGTAATTCTGTCCACGACGTATCCGTTCTCATCAATGAGGAAAGTGACAGGAATAGGACCGATGCCATACGTGTTCAGGAGAGCTTCTCCTTTATAGTCACTCAAGCGAACCGTTTCTCCTTCGAGGGTCTCTAATTCAAAATCCGGAGCTTTATCTCCAGCTTCGACAACCACAGATTCCCCGGAAATACTCTGATAAACAACAAAACCTGCGAGTCCAACGAATAAAAGAAGCACCGCTGATCGCATCCACAGACGTCTTTTCTTAGTTTTTGACATGTTGCTCCCCCCTTACTTAGCACTAGGATGTACGTAAAATAAAGACAAAAGCTGCGCGGAATCGTTACCCTGGCTCTCCCTCCGTGAGTATGCTTTTCCACGTTTCTCCCTCATCTTCCGTCATGTAGCTGCTTCCGTTCATCGTAAAAATCGTAAGTTCTTTCTTCTCCGGATGTACAGCTGAATACAGGACGGCGTCCTGCCCGAAATCAGGAAGGCGGATATCGGTGATCGTCTCCGACTCCAGGTCATAGGTTTGGTACGATGCTTCGTTTTGAAGCAGTCCAAAATATAGTTGATTACCTGTAAAAGTAAGACCGGACGCCTGCCCCGTTTTAGAAATCCTTTCGAACGTCTCTCCGGCATCGGTGCTCAGGAACACACCGGATTCCGCGGCAGCAGCTACCATCTCCTCATCGCTCGGGTGTACAGCTAATTGGAATAATTTTTCCGGAAGATTTTCAGCCGCCATCGCTTCAAAGGTGTCCCCTCCATCGAAACTCCGGTGGAATCCTGTATCGAGATTGTCATCCGGCTGGCTATTCAGGAGATAGATGGCTTCATTTTCAT
This sequence comes from Halobacillus sp. ABH2_015, assembly GCF_056158945.1. Lineage (NCBI taxonomy): Bacteria > Bacillati > Bacillota > Bacilli > Caryophanales > Bacillaceae > Halobacillus > Halobacillus sp. ABH2_015. The sequence goes on along the minus strand of NZ_JBSWUG010000002.1, from coordinate 152,008 downwards.
ATCCGACACCCATAAGGTGAAAATCACTCTCTCCTGTAAATCCGAGAGATTCGAGTTCTTGCTTTTTCACTTTTCCTTTCTGAAGACCAAGAGGATTCGGCAAATCTGAAGATTCCCCCGGGTGACCGGACACATACATCCCTTCTTCTGTTGCGTTGAATCCCATATAATCATTTTTGTGGTGCGGACTCTCCATCCACCCGTTATCCTGGTACACTTTCAGACCGTCATGGGATGCAAATGTTATCCCTTCCACATCGGTATAGCCGATGCCATGAACATGCTCGATTGTACCTTCGAATTCCTCAAGCTGGACTTTCCCTTTCCCTGTGCTTCCTTGAGCTTCTTCTGTGTTGTCTCCCCCGGTCCCTTCCGTTTCTTCTCCACTGCAAGCCGCTAAGAATAGGGCCATCCCACTGAACGCAAGCGCTGTTTTTTTATGTTTCACTATCCATTCCTCCTACATTGAGCTTCTTCCACTCTGCCAGATAATTGTCGAGATTTTCTGCAGATATCCTTCCTAATTTCAGATTATCGTTACAACCAATACGTAATCGTATCCATGATACCAATCAGCAAAAGAAGTGCTCCGGCTATTTTTTGGATACGGCCACCTATTTTTCTTCCATTCTTCATCAATGACTTCTTATCGATACCGAACCAAGTAAATAGAAACAGAAAAAACAAAAGAGGCATGGAAGTACCTATCGCAAAAATCGGCGGTAGCGCTGCCCCATAAGAAGTTGTGAGCACCATGGGCATCAATGTCATGAAGAAGAGAACAAACATCGTCGGACAGAAGGCAAGCGTAATGCTAACGCCGAGAAGAAAACTTCCTGTTTTGCTGTTCCTTATAGACGGAAGGAGTTTGCTTCCGAGCGATAGCGTCCATTTCATAGAAAAGACTCCTATCATAAACAGTCCGATTCCAATAAGCATCGGGCCGATAGCTTTGCGGAGATAAGGAAACCATGAGGATAGTTCCCCCTGGACCTCCTTTCCAAATAGCCATACGGCCAGGCCAAGAACAGAGAAGACAAGCACCTTTCCAAGCATAAAATAAGTGACATGCCCCCACGGAACTTTATCCTTGAACGTCTGATTTCCATAAATGGTCATCGCCCCTACGTTCCCCGTCATTTGACACGGAGCCACGGCTCCGACAAGTCCCAGAAAAAAAGCTCCCAGTAATGGAACCCCTTCCTGTTGGGCTGCCAGTTCCATGAAAGGTTGACTAAAAAATCTGCTTACTTCATTAAACAATTGATACATACCTCTCCCCCCTATCTCTATTTGTTAGTGTACAAGGGAATTATGCAGATTTTGTGTATACGAGGTGGTGGGAGTCCGACTTTTGTAATTATGCGTCTCTTGGTTCTGGTCATCCTTTACAGTAACAGCTAATGTCTTTTCATTATGAGTGCCCATATACGCTGAGCTGGACAAAAAAAGAGAGAGGGATTCCCCTCTCTCTTACGAAGCCTTCAATAATTTAGCATTGACTGCAACAACTACAGTACTTAAACTCATCAGCACTGCTCCCACTGCCGGACTGAGCAGAATACCGATAGGTGCCAGAACACCAGCTGCGAGTGGGATGGCGAAGATGTTGTAGCCAGCCGCCCACCATAGGTTCTGCACCATTTTTTTGTACGTGTTCTCGGATAACTTCACCACGGAAACGATATCTTTCGGATCACTTTTCACGAGAACGATATCAGCCGTCTCGACCGCAACATCCGTTCCGCTCCCGATAGCGATTCCGACATCTGCAGTAGCAAGGGCAGGCGCATCATTGATTCCATCCCCGGTCATCCCCACCTTCAGTCCTTCTCCCTGCACTTTCTTCACCTGATCCGCCTTGTGATCCGGCATAACTTCTGCATATACTTCATCGATACCGATCTGTTTGGCCACCCAGTCGGCGACTTTCTTATTGTCACCGGTAAGCATGACAGATCGGATTCCTTGTGCTTTCAACTCCGCCACAGCTTCTTTGGCGGAGTCACGTATCATGTCAGCGAGGGCAATCATTCCGATGTATTCATCATTCACGAGTACGAATACCACCGTTTTCCCTTCCTCGGACATACGTCCGAAAGCTTCGGAATCATACGCGATGTCATTTTCTTTCATATAGCCAGGGCTCATGACCTGAACGTTCTTCTCATCCACATTGCCGCGCAGGCCACGTCCTGTGACTGATTCGAAATCTTCTACTTGACCAAGGGTTATCCCTCGTTCTTCCGCTTGTTCCAGGATCCCGTGTGCCAACGGGTGTTCGGACTTTTGTTCCAGGCTCGCTGCCCAATAAAGAACTTCCGTCTCCTCCACGTTTTCCGGGACAATATCCGTGACACCGAATTCTCCTTTGGTGAGGGTACCTGTTTTATCGAAGATGACGGCATCGACATTCCGCGCGTTCTCGAACTGGGTACGATTCCGGATAAGCAGCCCCTGCTTCGCAGATAAAGAGGTTGAGACAGCGACGACAAGCGGTGCTGCGAGCCCGAGTGCGTGAGGGCAGGTGATGACCATCACGGTAACCATCCGTTCCACCGCCATATCCACCGGATATCCGAGTGCAAGCCAAGTAATGAACGTAATGACACCAGCACTGAGAGCCAGGTAGAAAAGCCACTTCGCTGCACGGTTCGCAAAATCCTGCGCCCGTGATTTGGAATTCTGCGCTTTTTCGACGAGCGTGATGACTTGAGATAAGTAGGAATCTTCCCCGAGTTTCTTCACCTCAATCGTCAAGCTTCCTTCTTTGTTGATGGAACCTCCAATCACTTCTTCTTCCGTTCCTTTTTCTACAGGGACCGACTCGCCGGTCAGCATCGATTCGTCGATGGCAGATTTCCCTTCCGTGATTATTCCGTCCACCGGAATCTTTTCCCCGGGCTTCACGAGTACTTTATCCCCCGTTTGCAGATCATCCACTTTCACTTCTTCCGTCGATCCATCTTCGTTTACTTTATGTGCCTTATCCGGCATCAGTTTCACAAGCTCCTCAAGCGCATTGGATGCTCCCATCACCGAGCGCATTTCGATCCAGTGGCCGAGTAGCATGATGTCGATCAGCGTCGCCAGCTCCCAGAAGAAATTACGGCCTTCCCAGCCGAACACGACCAGGGAACTATATACATACGCAACGACGATGGCGAGACCAATCAGCATCATCATGCCTGGATTTTTGTTCTTCCCTTCGTCGATGGCTCCTGTAAGAAACGGCCATCCGCCGTAGAAGAATATGAGTGTCGCCAGACCGAAGAGGACGTATTTATCGAAAGGAAACGTAATACTGAATGCTAATAGATCCTGGATCATCGGTGACAATAGAAGAACCGGAAGAGTGATGATCAGGGAAATATAAAATCGCTTTTTGAAATCATCTACCATCGCTCCGTGGTCATGCCCCCCATGATCGTGGCCCTCGTGCCCGTCATGGTCGTGATGTTCCTGTTCTTCATGCTCATGATTATGGTGTTCATGTGCCATAGCTGCACTCCTTTCTATGGATTATTGACATCATTTAATTCGAACGGGGAGTAGACCCCTTGATAGTCGACAAACGTCACCATTCCTCTATCCGCATGGTTGTTGTCGTGACAATGGAACAGCCATTCTCCCTGGTTGTTCGCCTCAAAATAAATAGTGTAGGACTCCCCGGGCTTCACGTTGATCAGATCTTTGACGACGCCACCGCCAGACTCCGACTGGACCTGGAATCGGTGCCCATGAAGGTGCATCGGATGGTTGAGTCGTCCCTCATTCGTTATCTCCACTTTGACGACATCTCCTTCTTCCACCTGAATCGGAGGGGTATCCGGGAAAACTTCTTCATTGATCTGCCAGGTCATTCCTTCTCCCATATTCATGCCCATACTCAAATCCATGTCGTAGGAAACGTCCGCTTTCGGTACATCTTCAAAAAGCAGTTCTTCACTTGCATAAGATGTCCCTTTCACAGCTTCTGTATCCGTCTCCGGAGTAGAGGATATTGCCTGCTTCCCGCCCGGGGAAAGGACGGGGATTTTCATATCCGCTGCATGTTCCACGTCTGTGGTATGAGCGATCTGGTCTGCCCCCTCTCCTTTCGTGAATAAGATATCAATCCTTTCTCCGGAGGCAATTTCCAACACGTTTCGTTCAGAGGAACTTTCCACCTTTTCTGCATCTACCGCAAGCATTTCCATTGAACCCTCGGGAAAAACGAGGCGGTGCAGCTGATATCCCGCATTCACAAAACGCAGTCTCGCTGTTTCTCCCTCTTTCATCTCGAGGGGATCAATGGCCGATCCAGCTTTTCCATTGACGGTGAACGTGTCATACATCTGTTTCGTATCCGCTTCTCCGTCCCCGTTCATGGAGCCCATCATCATTCCGGCCATGTTCGTCCAGTTTTCCCGGTCCTGATTCACGGCCCATTCATCAAGAATGAACGTTTGATCCTCATCAACCGATGGACCGTCTCCTTCAACGACAAGAGGGCCATACAGACCTTTGTCTACCTGAAGAGAACTGTGCTGGTGGGAGTGATACCAATACGTCCCCGGGTTACCTGCCACAAATTCATACGTGAAGGACTCACCGGGTTCCACCGCGTCCTGTGTCACACCCGGGACTCCATCCATCCTGTTCTGAAGAACCACTCCGTGCCAGTGAATCGTCACCGGCACATCCAGCTCATTCGTCAATTCCACCCGGACGAAATCCCCTTTTTCTACTCGGATTGGCTCTCCTGGAACCGTTCCGTTGTACGTCCAGGCTTGGACAGACTCTTCTCCTTCTATCGTCCATGAGGTCTCTTCTGCCGTCAGATCAAATTCCTTCACCGGACGCTCGCCCGCTTCGACAGCCGGCAAATCCAAGATGCTCGTCCCATTTTCATCTGTATTGATTTCTCCATCTCCGGACTCCTGCATGAAAGGGGACTGGACAAATACCCATCCCCCGATTCCAAGCAGAAGAAGAATCATGATGGAACCTGTTATATACCGTTTCATATTCTTCGCCTCCACTACTTTTCCTTCAGTTTCTTTTTTAATCGGTCGTACTCTTCTTCAGAAATTTCTCCCCGGGCCAGCCGGTTTTTCAGTGTGTCTTCGTGATTCTCTGGAGAGGAGGTGTTCGTGTTCCTATTGTTCGAGTTCCCTCCCCCGGGTTTCACCATCCAGATCACGATGACGACAATCGCTGCGATAAGTAGCAGAAAAATCAGACCGAATCCGAAAAAATTTCCGAAGAATCCGCCTCCCATGCCACTTCCGTTCATCATTCCACCCATGGTTTTCATCTCCTTTTACCCATACCAGGTATGGTTTTCATTGCCTTAAAATTTTTTCTGCACTATTCCTGTTCCCCGAATTGTGCAGAAATTATGAATATCTGTGGAAAAAAGAAAAAAGATCGGCTTTTGCCGACCTTTTCCTTATTAAGCAATTTTACGGCATGCATCTGCACACTTGCGGCATGCATCTGCACATTCCTGGCAGTGGTCATGGTCATGTTTAGCACATTCTTCTGCGCAGTCATCGCAGATTTTCGCACAAACGGAAGCGAGTTCAGATACATAAGCACTACCTCGTGTAATCGCCGCTTCAAGATACCCACAGATATCTGCACATTCACGGTCGAGGCGGATACAGCCTGCCATCATTTTCACGTCGTCTTCTTTCAGACAGGAATCGAAACAGTGGTTACAAGCCTCCATGCATTCGTGCAATACGTTCAATGTTTCCTGATGTTGTTGATGAGCCATCTTTCATACCTCCTGAAAAATAGTATGTCGTCCGTGCAGTTCTTACGATAAGTGGAAAATCATAACGGACGCTTATGCAGTAGAGTGCCCAGCAAATGTGCAGAAATTGTGAAGAAAAGATTTCTTAAACGAAAGATAGTGATATTTTCTACCATAATATCATCTGAGTTTATTCAACAGGTGACAATTCTCTTTCTATTACCCATTTATGATTCTCCACTGAGTCTCCACCAGTTGTTGTTGTGAAGTCAATCATATATACAGTTGTTTCTACAGCAGATTCTATCTCGGCAGTAGCCCCATCCATGCCTTTCATGTGCTCCGCATCTAAGGTCACTTCAGTTCCGGGCTCCAGTGGTGCTTTTCCTGAACCTTCCAACTCTTCGTGGATGACCCATTTATGATTCTCCACCGGGTCTCCACCAGTTGTAGGGTTATAAGTGACACTATAAGCGACAGTATCAAAGGCACCTGCAATTGTTGCTTCGGCACCATACATACCTGGCATATGATTTGCTTCGATAATGGCTTGGCTGCCCACTTCATAAGTTGGATCTTCTGCCTCTTCCAGACTATCAGGGACTTCACCAGTACTGGACATCTGTTCAGCAAAAATGGAATGAATCGTTTCCTTCACCTCTAAAACACTGGCGCGGATATCACTGATTTCTGCTTCAGTTTCTTCAATGGATGCATCCTGGCTTTCTGATTTTTTAGCTGCAGCATCCAAATTGTTTCCAGTAGCGTCTAAGCGATTCAACAAAGAGTCCAGCTTGTCCAGATACTCTTTATAGAGCTGTACTTCATCCACCGTTATAGGGGCACCTTCGATAGATCCTTCGATCGCCTCCAGTTCCATTTGGATAGCGTTAGTTTTCTTTTCAATCTTATCTAGTCTCTTTTCAACTTTTGCTTCCCCTTGTGCTTGTCCATTGGCTTGGGGAGCTGCATTGATAGAATTTGCCGAGACTTGTCCCGCTGAGAAACTGATTCCGGTAACGGTGGCGAGTGTAACGACTATTTTTGTAAATCTGTTATTCATTTTATATTCCTCCTTAATATTTTTCTGAAAGATATTTACCTTAAACAGAGAAGGTGATTCAATCTCTTAGTGTCTTCTACTCATTCTGAATTTCTGTTACTCTCTCTTCGTGGAAAAGCATGGTTCCTTTTTACAACCATGACACCCTCCTCTCTCCCGAGATGGATCTAATCAGTCAGAGATGAGCTGGCTTTTTTATATTCGCTCATTATAATCACCTCATAAATAATAGCCTTTAAAAATGTGCCCATGGTTTGTGCAATTAATGTGCAGTTTTTATAATAGTTCCACTTAATTTTTACAACGTATTGATTCTCCCTAAACAAGGGTAATCCTATCTAGATATTGCTGAGAGGCTTTTGTCTAGAAACCTTCATAAGTTGTGTGCTTTTAACATTAAAAGTCCCCCAGAACTATAGTCTGAGGGTAAAGGCACTAATGGGAATGGTCGTGATAGTCCTTCTTATGAGCTGAGAATAGAATTCTCATGCGAATGTTCACTCGATTCTATTTACATTGTCATGTGATCCCTGGCTTCGTTTCTAATTCAAACCAAGTGGCTACATATTTAGCTATAATAGGGGTAGCGTCAGGAAAATGCAGATATACAACGTTAAGCAAATTAGAAAATCGGTTCCTTTACAACGTTTAGGAACCGATTTTCTGATTTAGTTTATTAAGCTAAAGTTAGCAATAGGTAAGCGTTTGAGATTATCTCCAGCTTTTCCCCTGCTCCACACCGAACGTGCTAGTTTCCCAGCATTCGGCGCTCCATCTAAAGGTATGTACTACATTATAAGTTCCTATGTTACTCTTCAAGACTGGACGCAACGATCCCTTCCACCCCACATACCTTTCGGTATTGATTGATTTTATCTAAGATCAATCGATTCTGTGGTAATTGGTTGAGATAAACCTTTATCTTCTCTATATCTTTTACATGAATCAGTCGATGAATATCCTTATGAAGAATACGCAGGTTTTGAAATTGATCACTTCCTCCAAGATTCTTTGGCACATAGTGGTGACAATGAACATCTGAAGCGTGAAGATATTCGCCTGTAATTTCGCATTTACCCATCTTCATACTATACCGACTAATACGATTATCCAGGTATTCAACACTTCGATTCGGTAAAGAAGACTTCATTAAATGTCCAATCTCTTTCTGGATATCAGGGCGAAGATTTTTGTGTATCTGTTCTCTGCCTTTCTTCGTCTAAAGCGAAAGTTTTGGACTGAAGCTCATCGCATGAAATGTTTTCACATTTCCGATGGGAAATAGATACGTACCATTGATATAGATCGTTTTTGTTCCTAAACTAAAGGTTCTCTTATAAAAAGGCGGTGGTTGAAAAGGATGTTTTAGCGTTCCAACCGGTCGAAGGCGGTTCACTAAAAATGGTTTAAGATCGTAAGCAAGACGTGAAAACACAAGATTTACATGAGTCGCTCGCTTGTAGTATTGGTGAAGTCCTAGAACAAAACTATTGTAACGATGAATATTCTCAGCAGAAGGTGAAGCTTTCATTCTTCGAATGAGTTTCTTCGCTTCCTGTTTGATTTTCTCGCTTTTTGAAGGAATGACCCCAGTATGGGCCACTCGTTTCTTCCCCTTTTTATTCGCACGAATGGTAAACCCTAAGAACTCAGATTCTCGTTTTCTTAAGTTCACAATTTGAGATTTCTCTGGAGAGATGTCCAGCTTCAAACGCTCTTTGAGGTAAAGACGTACCGCATGGTACCACCTTTGCGCTGTCTTTCCATCCCGACATAGAATTTTAAAATCATCCGCATATCGGACTAAGTACCCCTTTTTCAGGTTCGTTTGTTTTCTCGCTCGCCTTCTTGCATCATCTGAACTGTAGGATTTCGTCAGGGGAAATACTTCCCACTGGTCGGCAACCCATTGGTCTAGATCATTTAAGACGATATTGGAGAGTAATGGTGACAAGATACCACCCTGAGGCGAACCTTTTTCTGGCACACCTTCACCATCAATTTCCGATGTAATCATTTTAGAAATACAAGCTAGTACCTTGCGGTCTTGGATGCCGATATTCCAAAGTTGCTTCTTCAGTAGACGATGATTCACATTATCAAAGAAACTTTTAATGTCTACATCAACGACGTAATGAAGTTGACTATGGTTAATCAAAAACTGTATCCTTGCCATAGCATGATGAGCAGACCGCAAGGGTCTGAATCCGTAGCTATGTTTGAAGAATTGAGATTCTACAATCGGTTCGAGAACTTGTTTAAAGCATTGTTGGATCACTCGATCCAAGATGCATGGAATCCCAAGAGGTCTCCATTTTCCGTTCTCTTTTTCAATCCATTCTCTTCGAACTTTCTTCGGGCGATAGTTTTGAAGTTTATCTCGGACTTCATTTACCAGATCTTTTTCAGTTAGCTCTTTCATGTCATCGATGGTTCTTCCATCAGTTCCTGGTGTTTTAGAACCTTTATTGGTTTTAATCATGCGAAAAGCGAGCAGGATGTTTTCTCTCGATATGATGGTTTCATATAGATGAGAGAATGTACTTCCCTGGCTCGCTTTTTCATAAAGATCCGTAAAGGTCCCCGTCATATTATAGTAATCCCAGTTTCGCAGCGTTGACACTGTGGCATCCCTCCTTTGGAGTGATGTTCCCACGTTCCTACCCGATCGGTGCCATTCACGTTAGGAAAATAATCGTTTCATACTCTAGACTTGGGGCTATTCCTTCACTTCCATTACAGAAGTTTCATCAGTCATTCCCCTACCCTCACAAGGATAAATGCTTTTCAGCATGGCTTTATAGCAAACGTTTCGGGTGACAGTCCTTGATTCAACGTTCCTTGCTTTCCAAGTACCATACAACATAGCTATCCATACTAGACGTAGATGCTTCCTTTAAGCCTGTGAGCTGGATACCGCCATGGTTCGGTATAGCGTCTTTCAGAGGGGGCAGTTTTACTCCACACCACTCACGTCATCGTAAGATGACACGTAAGTTTCCTTACGTTTGAAACTATAGACCCTTACCTTCGGAAGTTCGTCAGTTCCTATCTCAAAGAACCATTCTCATCCTATCTAGTTTTTCAGCCGTGGGGCATATTCGTCGGCATACCTTTATGGCTTCAGCCTTCGTTCTGCCTAATCTACCTGTGCTTCACACCTTAAGACCTGTCCATCTTAACGCATGCAGGAGTGTTGACGGGATGGTTTCGGGAAACATGGATCCTTCATTCCCATCCTCCGTTGTACAGTTAAAATTTAGTTAAATAAACTTCCTGCTTTTCACGCTAAAATACGCTTATAGCAGAACTTGTCGCGCGCCCCCGTTTATGTAAGACTCAGATTCGAGATATTTCTTACTGTTTTTTTACTTTAGCACCCTATACATGAAGACTCGAATTCAAGGTGTGTTGGAGAAGGTGTAGACTTCGTCCGTTTAGCTTTGCTTGTATAAGCTATGTCTCTTCCCTTGAATTATTAAATATATAATTGTACTTACAAGCATTAAACAATATGTTGTGTTTTGAGCAATCCCAACCATGTTGTTCCAACTACTTTCCCCATTTATGATTATCTGCACCATTAACCCTATAGTTAGAATTAGGATGATATAATGGTTCTTTTTCAATAAAAATCCTGCACTTCCACCTAACAGTCCCCCAACAGCAGAAACTATGTACCACACCAAATACATGAGTACTCTTTCTACAAATGAACTAGTTACTGTGTTGCTTCCATAGAAATTGCTAATTACAAAGTAAAACGTTATAGCTGCTAGCGTATAGATTACTCCTACAATTACTGATCCTTTCAATTCCCTTGCAAATAAAAAACCAGCAACCATCGCTAGTGAAAACCACACTGACAAAGAATTGATCATGACTGCTAAATAGGATACGACAAATTCAATCATCGTTATCTTTTCACCAAAGTATGGTAAATTATCTGATATAACTGAAAATATACCAACCAGCAATCCTATAGTACACGAAAAAACGGTAAAGCTTCTCCACCGAATCATGTGCTTTTTGTTCTCTTTCAATAAAACCACCCTTCTCCAGTTACTTATAAAAAGTCTTGTTATTATCAAGACGTATTTAGGAAGGTATTAGTTTCTAAATATTGATAAAATATGTATTAGAGGCTGACCCAAATTAAGAATATCCTTCAATAAAAGGTGCACCATTAGGTTTAGGATTTGCCCCGTTTCCGAAAGACTTGATTTTGAGTCGTCGTACTAACTTTCAACAAAGATACCTGTTATTTAAAAGGAATTAATTTTCACATCTTACTTAATCCAGATATTAAAAACCATATGAAAACAATAATTAAAGATAAAGCTATAGTCAGTGTGCCTAGAACGGTAAAACGTTTCTCAAATAAGAATTTCAATGAAACAAAAATACCGATTATCGGTATTCCTAACCATACGATGTCCTGTACTATCTCATTTCTAGAACCTATGTATCCAAGCAAATTAGTTAAAAACATAACAAACCATATGATTTGCAGAACTAATACACTTTGAATTAATAATTTGCTTTTTACCAATTAGTTCACCACTACTTTCTAATTTACCTTTTATCTTTGAGACTTTTAACTTCACTTTCCAGACGCTCCACTTTTCGCTTCAAATCTCTATTAGGTTCAGTAATTTTTCTCCCTAATATGACCAAAAGCCCAATTAGTGCAATTATTCCACCCCCAACGGCAACTGCAACAAATACCACAAGGTCTAAGATAACTACCACTCCTAAAAAGTGTTTTAATCCATATACGAATGAGTATATAAATCGTTTCAAAACTGGGTATTATCTCGAAACTGAGTCTTATAGAAAACTGCCCGTTTCTGGAAGACTCAGTTTCGAGATATTCAAGATGTTACTTAATACCAATTATTTCAAATCCTTCTCTTATCTACAAGCCTCTCTTACAACATTAGAAGGCGCACCATTTGGAATAGGCACGCCTTCTAGAAATATTTACTGTAGAAATCCTGTCTTAATTTACCACTTAATTGTGCATATATTTTAGTTGTTTCACTTTTCTCATGCCCTAACAAGCTTTGGATTACTTCAATTGGCGCTCCATTATTAAGCATGTGGGTAGCATAACTGTGTCTTAATTGATGAGGATGTATTTCTTTATTAATAGCAGCGCGAATGGAGATCCGTTTAATAATATATCGGATAATTTCAATGCTCATTCTCTTTTTTGGTCTTCTCTCGGTAATAAATAAACATTCATCATGATCCTTGCGCTCCTCTATATATCTTTGTAGCCATAGAGAACAACGAATACTAAAGTAGACTTCTCTTTCTTTATCTCCTTTTCCTTTTACAATAACCGATCTTGCAGAGAAATTGACATCCTCTCTATTCAGATTCACTACCTCTCCGATACGACACCCAGTTGAATAAAAAAATTCGAAAAGTGCCTTTTCCATGGAAGTTAAGCATGAGTCTCTAAGTTGTTCAATTTCCATCTCCGTTAGAAATTTTGGGATTCTCTTGCCAACTTTAGGTTCTTTTAATTTTTTAGCTGGATTTTCGTTGATAACACCCTCTTCATGTAGCCACTTGAAAAAGGATCGAAGGAACCGAACCTTGTTTCCAAGACTGGAAGGCTTCAAATGTCCACCCACCTCAACCAGGTAGCTCTTTAAATGATCAATAACTACCTCTTCTGTATTAACGTCTCCAAAGTATTTCACCAACATATTGAACTGTAAGCAATAGGTTTTTAAAGTTAGCAACGAATAACCTTCAATCTTTTTATCGACATAATACTTTTCCCAAGCTTCTGATAAGAACATCTTCTATCACTCTCCAAAACTATGAATCTTAATTTCATTATGGTTCTGAAGATGAATTACTATACTTTAGACTTTTACAGAAAAAGAATTCCAAATGTCCTTTACAGTAAGCCTGCATTTATATCCAATTAATGTAATTAAATATTGATTAATAGAACACATGTTCGTATAATGCTTGTAAGGATGGTGATTAGTTTGAGGTTTCCTTACTACACAACCACATTTCTAGAAGACCTAATAACTCAATGGTATAAAAGCCACAAATTTACAGATCCGGACGATTTAAATGTTTACACCATTGGATCTGAGTCCCAAATATTTGTGACTTGTAGACCTACTCAAGCTAGTTACATGAGGGTAGGGAAGTTTCAAGAAATCGTATTAGATAGTCGCCTCCCTTATATACACCAACGAGAGCAATTCTTCCACGAGCTTTGTCATGCTTTGAGGCATGCAGGTCGACAATCTTTCATGCCTTATTCTTTTTATGAACTTCAGGAAAGGGATGCCAGGCACTTCACTCTATACGCGTCGCTCCCCACTCATATGATTAATGATTATAACCTTTCAAATCCAGCTATTATTGATCAGTTGTCACATGACTTTATGATTCCAAGAAAAGTTTGTATTGAGCGTTTAGAAAAAATTAAGAGTCGAATTGTACCGTCGGATAAGTCTAATTTGATTAATCTAAGGAAGGAGGGATAAATATGGCTAATTACCGGAAAAGAGGTAACAAATGGTATTTCCAAATATATACGGGAGTAGATTCGTCTACTGGAAAAAAGAAATTTACATCTAAAGGAGGGTTCAAGACAAAAAAAGAAGCTCAGATGGCCGCAGCTGAAGTAGAAAAGGAAGTATTTGAAAACACATATGTTCAAGAACAAAATATTACCTTTCAGGAATTTACTTTAGAGTGGCTTAAGACTTATCGTGATACCGCTAAAATTAGTTCTGTGAGAAATCGACAGCATAACTTGGATCACTTAAATAGGTTCTTCGGAAATAAAAAAATAAAAGATATCACGCGTAAACAGTATCAAGCCATGCTTGCTTCGCTTCATAATGCAGGCTATGCGTTTAATACTCTAGATGGTATTCATGCAACAGGTAGAATGGTTTTCAGGAAAGCTGTGGAGTTTAACATCATTAAGGAGAGTCCTTGCGACTTTGCAAAAATTCCACGCAAAGTGGAAACCGTTGAGGAGGTAGAAAGAAGTAAAGGTGAAATTAAATTTATGGAAAAAGAAGAACTTATTCGTTTTCTTAATGCTGCTAAGGAAAGTGGCATTGATAAAGACTATCCCATGTTTTTGACACTTGCTTATAGTGGGTTAAGGGTAGGTGAGTTAATCGCCTTAAAATGGTCGGATATAGATATGTATAAAAAAACCTTAAGAGTAACAAAAACGTATTACAACCCCAATAATAGAACAAAAGAGTATCAACTACTGACACCCAAAACTAAAGGATCGATCAGAACGCTAAAAATGGACGCTGGAGTTATTGAGGTCCTTAAAAGACACAAAGAACACCAAGATGATCTCATTAAGAAAATGAAGAACGAATATACTCAATTGGATTTTGTCTTTGCTAAGGAAGTTCAGAACCTTGGATACCCTGAGTTTTTAAAGACCGTAAACACCCATATGAGACGTTTATTAAAAATTAGTGGTATCCATAAGGAACTTACCCCACATTCCTTGCGACACACCCACACATCTCTATTAATTGAAGCAGGTGTAGGAGTTAAAGAAATTCAACAACGATTAGGTCATGGAGATATAAACACAACCATGAATATATACGCGCACATTACTGAAAACATGGAAGAAAAAGCCTCCCAAAAGTTCAGTGAACTTATGAGAGGCTCGTTAGATTTATAGTGTTTTCTCCGCCAGGTATGTCAAAAGTATGTCATTTTGACTTATGGGGTGAAGCTAAACCCTTGATATCAAGGGTCATGGGGGCATGATTACATCATTCCACCCATACCGCCCATGCCACCCATATCCGGCATACCGCCACCGGAGTTATCTTCTTCTGGGTGATCCGCTACAACCGCTTCAGTCGTCAAGAACATAGCGGCTACGGATGCTGCGTTTTGAAGCGCTGAACGAGTTACTTTGGTTGGGTCAACGATACCCTGCTCAACCATGTTTACCCATTCGCCTGTGGCTGCGTTGAAGCCTACGCCGACTTCTTCGCCTTTCAGACGCTCAACGATGATGGATCCTTCAAGACCCGCGTTGTGAACGATCTGGCGGACCGGCTCTTCAAGCGCACGGAGAACGATGCTTGCACCTGTCGCTTCGTCGTCGACAAGGCCAAGGCCTTCGACAGAGTTGATGATGTTGACAAGCGCTGTACCACCACCGGCAACGATGCCTTCTTCTACAGCTGCTCGAGTAGAGTTCAAGGCGTCTTCGATGCGTAGTTTACGCTCTTTCAATTCTGTTTCTGTAGCAGCGCCGACTTTGATGACAGCTACGCCGCCGGAAAGTTTTGCAAGGCGCTCCTGCAGTTTTTCCTTGTCGAATTCAGAAGTCGTTTCTTCTGCCTGGGCACGGATTTGAGCGACACGGGAAGAGATCTGCTCAGGGTTTCCGGCACCTTCGACGATGGTTGTGTTTTCTTTTGTGATGACCGCTTTGGATGCGCGTCCAAGCTGATCGATGGTTGTATTCTTCAATTCAAGACCAAGATCTTCTGTGATGACCTGGCCGCCCGTAAGTGTCGCAATGTCTTCAAGCATCGCTTTACGACGATCACCGAAGCCTGGAGCCTTAACAGCTACCGCGTTGAATGTACCGCGCAGCTTGTTCACTACAAGTGTAGCAAGTGCTTCGCCTTCAACGTCTTCAGAGATCAATAGAAGCGGCTTGGACTGCTGAACCACTTGCTCAAGGACAGGAAGAACTTCCTGGATGTTGTTGATCTTCTTATCTGTAATTAAGATGTAAGGATCTTCAAGAACCGCTTCCATCTTATCCTGGTCAGTGACCATGTAAGGAGAAGCATAGCCGCGGTCGAACTGCATACCTTCAACCACTTCAAGCTCGGTGTTGAAGCCTTTGGATTCTTCAATCGTGATAACACCGTCGTTACCTACGCGCTCCATAGCTTCAGCAATCAACTGGCCGACTTCGTTGTCAGCAGCAGAGATGCTTGCGACCTGCGCGATGGAATCGCGGCCTTCGATCGGCTTGGATATTTTGCGAAGCTCTTCCGTTGCTACAGCTGTCGCTTTCTCGATTCCTTTACGGATACCGACAGGGTTCGCACCGGATGTTACGTTTTTAAGACCTTCACGGATCATCGCCTGAGCAAGAACCGTTGCTGTCGTCGTACCGTCACCGGCAACGTCGTTGGTTTTGGAAGCAACTTCAGATACAAGCTGAGCACCCATGTTTTCGAAGTGGTCTTCCAGCTCGATCTCTTTTGCGATCGTTACACCATCATTAGTAATGAGTGGAGAACCGAATTTTTTATCAAGAACGACGTTACGTCCTTTTGGTCCGAGTGTAACTTTAACAGCATTTGCTAATGTATCTACACCACGCAGCATAGAGCGGCGTGCGTCTTCACTAAATTTGATTTCTTTAGCCATTTAAAATGCCCTCCTCATTAATATCGTATGTTTAAGTATTTTGAAGAATTTACTGAATGACAGCAAGTACGTCGGATTCGCGGAGAATCAAGTATTCACTGCCTTCATACTTCACTTCGGTACCTGCGAATTTGGAGTAGATCACGCGGTCGCCGGTTGCGACTTCAAGTGCTACTTTCTCGCCGTGTTCGGTTACGCGGCCGTTACCGACAGCAACAACTTTACCTTCCAGCGGCTTTTCCTTCGCAGAATCCGGAAGTACGATTCCGCTTGCAGTAGTCTGCTCTTCTTCAACAAGTTCAATGACAATACGATCACCAAGTGGCTTTAACAATTAGGACACCCTCCTTGATATGGTTGTTCAGATTTTAGTCGTTTATTAGCACTCGACATAGGTGAGTGCTAACACAATTCTTATCATAATCAATTCACTACTGTTTTTCAAGTAGAAACTCTAGAAATTTATCCAAGTTTTTCGACAAAAATCGCACGTTCCTGCGTATCGCTTACGTGTGGTTTTGAAACTGTGATAAAATACATAAAGTATGTAGTGCAGGAAGTGTTCCTGCTGCTGAATAAAAGGAGTCGTAAACGTATGCCCAAACGATATTGGTATATCATTTTAACTTATGTAGTGACACAGCTTTCCACAGTTGTATTCGCTCCGCTTCTGATGGCTGCGGGACTTGAGCAGTTTGACGCGATTGCCATCTGGTCTGTTGTCAGCTTTACGATCGCGACATTGATCATTCTGCTGCTGCTCCGTCCGGAAAGACAGAATACGTACGCACGCGATGAAAAAGCCGGTGCCGGAAAAGTCATTCTCTGGTCGATCGCCGGGGTGTTTCTCGCTTTATTCGCACAGGCGATTGCCGCCACCATTGAACGTGAGGTGTTCGGTGTGCCGGCCGGTTCGGAAAATACGATGGGCTTGATGGAAATTGCCCGGGAAGCCCCGCTTTTCATTTTACTCCCTGTTGTATTCGCTCCGATTACAGAAGAGATTATTTTTCGTAAAATTATTTTTGGAGAAATTTACAAACGCACGAACTTCCTGCTTGCGGTTCTTGTTTCCGCGCTTGTATTCGGTGCGTTCCACTTCGACTTTAAGCACATGTTAGTCTACTTCTCCATGGGTGTGGTATTCGCCTTCCTTTACGTCAAAACAAAACGAATTATTACACCAATCGTGGCTCATATGGCGATGAACTCGTTTGTTGTCGCAACCCAGTACTTTTTGACAGAGGAAGATATCCGCCGGATGCAGGAGCAGATCGAGACGATCTTCATTGGAGGGTTATTCTAAACTTATGAAAACATCTCCATTATTCATGGCGCTGCTGTATTTTTCCTTAGGGATTGCCTTTACGTATATTGCCGCTCAGGCAGCGGCTGAAACGATCTGGAATGCAACGACGATCATTTTGTCGCTTGTCGCCACCTTTAACATTGCCGTGGCCGTTCGTTTATACAACCTTCATAACAAAATTAAGAATACGAAGAAATAAGAAAAACGCAGGCGTGATGCCTGCGTTTTTTTATGTTTATTAAGGTGGCCGTGCCTGCGGGCAGGCATCCACCGATAAGCGGAACACGACCATCCACATACGTTCCAAGTGAGAACAAGCCCTTTATTTATGCTTCCTTTTCATCCTCATCCGGAACGCCCTTCAGAATAAAGGAAAACGGCAGCGCAATCAGCAGCACAACCGCCGACACGAGGAAAGCTTCATTTAATGTCTGCAGGGTGGCCGCCTGCATATCAATATCTCCTCCTGCGGAAATCTGCGCCCGGCGGACTTCATAATAAATAGAGAAAAAGACGATACCGAGCGAGGAGGAAATCTGCCGGATGATGTTGTTCATCGCACTTCCCTGTGCGACCAGATGCTCAGGAATGGCGTTCATTCCGGACGTTGTCGCCGGCATGTTCCCCATCCCCATGCCGAGACCGCGAACCGTGTTCAAGGCGAGAATCATCCAGTATGGGGTGGAAAGCTTCAGCATCCCAAGACCCAGTGTCGCCAGGGCCATAATCGCAAGACCCGGCGGAACGACGTACTTCGGTCCCTTTTTATCAAGTATCCGTCCGCCGATCGACATGAACACCCCGCTCGCCGCGGCTGCCGGCAGGAACAACAGTCCTGTCATGACTTCATTCAAGCCGTAGACATTTTGAATGAGCAGCGGCAGCAGGAAAATTCCTGAGAATAATCCAATCGATGCAGCCGAGGTGACAAGGATGGACACGGAATAGGTCGGCACCTTGAAGACCGATAAATTGAGAAGCGGGTCGTCCTGACGGTTTTCGTAAAAAACAAACAGGACGATTGCCAGTAAGCCGACCACCACGAGCGTCAGGTTCAGCGGATCCATCAATTTATCCAGTGTCCGCCCCCGTCCGAGCGCAAACAACACGGATCCGATACCTAAGGTAATGATAAGAAACCCGACAAGGTCGAACTTTTTCTCCGGATGCGTTTCCGTCCGCTCCAGAAACTTCGCGGATAGAATCAGCCCCGTCAGTCCGAATGGAATGTTAAAGGCAAACAGCCACGGCCAGTCCACATACTGGATCAGCAGCCCCCCGACGGTCGGGCCGATCGCCGGAGCGACCATCGCCGCAACCCCGTATACACCGACGGCCAGTCCGCGCTCATGTCTCGGAAACGAGTTGAAAATGAGCGCCATGGCGATCGGCAGCATCAAGCCCCCGGCCATTCCTTGAATCGCCCGGGAGATGATCACCATACTGAGCGTGGAGGAAAAGAATCCGGATAACGACCCAAGGATGAAAATAAACAAACCGGTCAGGTAGACTTTCTTTTTCCCGAACCGGTCTCCGAAATAGCCCGTCAGCGGCATCGTCATCCCCATGGCGACCATGAAGATCGTTAAAATCCACCCGACGGCTACGGCGTTGGAATCAAAGATTTCAATGAACCGCGGTAAAATCGGGTTCAGCATACTATTATTTAAGATGACGGTAAACGTTCCAAACAAAACCGATATGACGACAAGCCATTTATTCGGCAGTTTACTCATAGATGTCCCTCACTTTCTGTCGATTCGTACACTATTATCTACTATACCACCTCGCAGCCGGATTAACCCTTCCATCGGCCGTTCCAGTTTGTTTTTCATCAAATAAGCGGTGTAAGCGTTCCCTTATGTTTCCAGTCTTTAACCCCTGGGTACCATACAACCAGACGAATAAAGGAGGAAGATCATATGGGACGTTTAAACAATAAAACGGCAGTCGTTACAGGAGCCGCGACAGGAATCGGGAAAGCTACCGTGAAGCTTTTTGCCCAGGAGGGCGCCCGCGTCATCTGTGCTGACGTCGATGAAGAGGATGTCCGCAAAACTGTGGAGGAAATCAACATCCATGGCGGGCAGGCGGAATCCTACGCCCTGGATGTATCCGAGCAGGAAAGTGTCCGCGTCTTTGCCAATTATGTAGAGGAAACGTACGGAACGATTGATGTGCTTTTCAACAACGCCGGTGTCGATGAAGAAGGCGGCAAGGTGCACGAATATCCGGTCGATTTGTTCGACCAGATCATTTCTGTCGACCTCCGCGGCACCTTTTTAGTCAGTAAATATCTACTTCCGCTTATGTTCGAAAATGGTGGCTCGATCATCAATACATCATCCATGTCGGGACAGGCGGCTGACCTGGATCGTTCCGGCTACAACGCAGCCAAGGGCGGAATCACCAATTTCACCCGGGCCATGGCGATTGATTACGCACGTCAGGGCATCCGCGTGAATGCCGTATCCCCCGGAACGATTGAAACGCCGCTCGTTGATGAACTTGCCGGTACGAAAAAAGAAGAGGAAGGTCGTGAGTTCCGGGAGGCGCAGAAATGGGTAACACCGATGGGCCGGTTAGGAAAGCCGGAGGAAATCGCCTCCGCCGCCCTTTTCCTCGCTTCTGAGGAAAGCTCGTTCATTACCGGTGAGGATCTTACTGTGGACGGCGGACTGACCGCCTACACGTGGCCGGGTAAAATGCTGATGGACAACAGCTGGAAAGAAACGACGAAGTAATAAAAAAGACTTAGAGCAGACGACGCTCTAAGTCTTTTTTATGCTTCATCCAGCGGCTCATCCTCCATCAGCGGATAATGCTTCAGGAAGTAAACGAGTGCCTGCAGTTCAATCGCAAGGTCGATATGATGCACCCGCACGCGCGATGGAACGCTGATCCGCGCCGGCGTGAAATTGAGAATTCCGCTCACACCCGCTTCTACAAGGCGTTCGGCAATGCCCTGGGCGGCAGATGCCGGTACTGTTAAGATGGCCACCTCAAGGTCACCGAGCTGGTTTTCCAAGTCGTCGATGTGGTGCACTTCGACACCGCCGACTTCCGTACCGACCCGCTCCTCGTTGGCATCAAAAGCCATTTCGATTTTCGTATTGTTGTTTTTCGTAAAATTATAATTCAGAAAAGCCGTTCCCAGATTCCCTACACCAATCAGGGCGACCTTCGTCGTTTCATCCTGATCGAGCGTCTTTCTGAAGAAGGACAGCAGGTATTCCACGTTGTAGCCGTAGCCCTTCTTCCCGAGTGCTCCGAAGTAGGAAAAGTCCCGGCGGATCGTAGCGGAGTCGACTTTCACCGCCTCACTCAGCTCTTTCGATGATACACGCAGCTTTCCCTGACTGTGCAGGTTATTCAAGAAGCGGTAATACAGCGGCAGCCGCTTGGCTGTCGCCTGTGGAATTTTTGCTTGTTCCATATCCATGGCTCCGACCTCCTTTACCGATCCGTTCGTTTATAGTCGCCATTTTTGCCACCGGTCTTCTCCGACAAATACGTCGGTCCGATGACCATCCCTTTATCAACGGCTTTACACATGTCATAAACTGTAAGAGCAGCAGCAGATGCAGCCGTGAGCGCTTCCATTTCCACACCCGTGCTTCCCTTCGTCCTGGCGGAAACCTCGATGATCAAACGCGGTTTCTCTCCATCAAGCTCCCAGTCAAAGGAGATATCGACACCCTTCAACGGCAGAGGGTGACACATCGGAATCCAATCCGGGGTTTTTTTGGCTGCCATGATCCCGGCTACCTGGGCTACAGACAGAACGTCCCCTTTTTCCATCGTCCGCTCTGTAATTTTATGATAAATCTCTTTGTTCACTTCTACACTTGTGAAGGCGACCGCTGTCCTTACGGTATCTTCCTTGCCGGATATATCCACCATCCGGGCACGGCCCTCTTCATTGAAATGACTAAATTCCGCCATTGGCACGTTCCCCTTTTTCTACATGGTTCTGATTGAAACACTACTCTTATTCTACCAAAAAATCAATCCGGAGTCGTCAACGATCGCTTTTCACACGGGGCATTCTGTTGCTAGCAGGTATCCGTATAAGATACACTTAGTTCATCGAGGTGAAACGACATGATTCTCATGCAGCTGAATCAACTGACGAAGCGTTTCGGCGCCGAGTTGATTTTAACGAATATTAAATTGGAAGTACAAAAGAATGACCGGCTTGCCATCGTCGGCCGGAACGGGGCAGGAAAATCGACCCTGTTGAAGATTATGGCCGGAGAGATGAGCTACGATTCCGGAGATATGTTCAAACCGAAAGATGCATCGGTCGGATACCTGGAGCAGCATACAGGTCTGCAGTCCGAAAAGTCGATCTGGGACGAGATGGAGCAGGTTTTTGACCACTTGAAATCACTGGAGAAAGAACTCCGTTCCATGGAAGTGCAGATGGCCGATCCCGCCCTGGTGGAAGATCAGACCCGCTATCAGCAGCTGCTGAAGGACTACGACCGGAAGCAGGAGCAGTTCAAGACTGCCGGCGGCTACCACTATGAAGCCGATATCCGGGCTGTATTGAACGGACTTAACTTCAAGGATTTTGACTGGACTACACCGATTTCTACATTAAGTGGCGGTCAGAAAACACGGCTGGCACTCGGGAAACTGCTGTTGACCAGTCCCGATCTTTTGATTCTTGATGAGCCGACCAACCACCTGGACATTGATACGCTGAGCTGGCTGGAAAACTACCTTCAGGGCTATCCCGGTGCTGTGGTCATCGTCTCGCACGACCGCTACTTCCTGGATAAAATCGTCGATACCGTATACGAGATCGCTTTTCAATCATCGAAAAAATATCATGGCAACTACAGCGATTATTTAAAGAAAAAGGAAGCCGACTTCGAACAGGAAATGAAACGCTTTGAAAAGCAGCAGGAAGAAATCAAACGGATGGAGGACTTCATCCAGAAGAACCTTGTCCGGGCCACAACGAGTAAACGGGCGCAGAGCCGCCGCAAGCAGCTCGAGAAAATGGATAAGCTCGACAAACCAAAAGAAGACAACCTGTCAGCGAAGTTCAGTTTCCAGGCTGCGAGAAGAAGCGGCAATGATGTGCTGAAGCTGAGAGACTATGCCTTCCGCTATTCGGACAGCTCGTCCTATTTATTCGATAACCTGACGCTTGATCTGAACCGCGGGGACTCTGTAGCACTCGTCGGACCGAACGGGGTCGGAAAAACGACCCTTCTGAAGACGCTTGTCGGTGAACTGGAAGGGACGAAAGGGAAAAAACTCCTTGGCACAAACGTCCAGATCGGCTATTATGACCAGGAACAGCTCAAACTTCAGTCTAAGAAAACGGTGCTGAATGAGCTGTGGGACGATTACCCGATGAAAAATGAAAGAGATATCCGGACGATTCTCGGCAACTTCCTGTTTTCCGGGGAGGACGTGCTGAAGCCGGTCTCCGCATTGAGTGGTGGGGAAAAAGCACGATTGTCCCTCGCCAAGCTGATGATGCAGGAAGCCAATTTCCTCATTCTCGACGAGCCGACCAACCATCTGGACCTGGACAGTAAAGAAGTCCTGGAAGCGGCACTCGTCGATTATCCAGGCACTCTGCTGTTCGTTTCCCACGACCGTTATTTCATCAACAAGATTGCCGATCAAATCGTAGAAATGAAGCCGGAGAACACACGCCTGTTCCTCGGGGACTATGACTATTATGTGGAGAAGAAGCAGGAAGAATACGAACTGCAGCAGTTGGAAGAAGCCGAACGTGCCCAGGAAAAACCGGCGGAAAAGCAGGCGCCTCCGAAAAACAGCTTTGAAGAGGATAAAGCTGCGAAGCGTGAGGAACGCCGGAAAAACCGCCGGATTGCTGAAATCGAAAAGGAAATCGAAGAAGTAGAAGCTGTATTGGAAGAAAACGAAGAACTGCTCTGTGATCCGGATATTTACCAGGACCACGAACGCTCTCTTGAGATTACGGAAGACAATAAAGAAAAGAATGCTCGTTTAGAAGCTTTAATGGAAGAATGGGAAGCTCTTCATGAGTAAACAAGAAAGCCGGCGCTTAAGCGCCGGCTTTTTTTTAGACTATAAAAAAGGAACGGTCTTTTTTATGAACTGCCGAGAAAATTCCCGACAACCTGCGATCCTTCTCATAACCCTGTGAACCACTATTCAATATCCACAAAGTTTTCAACAGATCCACACGCGTAATTACAGTTCTCAACAGGGTTATTCACATTATCCACAGAAAAACCCGTACTTATCCACGTATAATGGTAACGTTTTCTTTCCAATATCTACTTGCCCACAGCCTTTTACTGGAAAAAGAACTTATACACATGTGGATAACTGAACAAAAGAAGGCTCCCCTTTAGGAAGGAGAGCCTGTTTTCCTTGCTCCGTACCTTTCAAGATCGAGCCCGGGGTTGGCATTCAAATCCCAGCCGGAACGATGGCCTTGATTGAAAGCTACGGCACCAGCTGCTGCAATCATTGCTGCATTATCCGTACACAAATGAAGGGGCGGAATCAGCAGTTCTGCCTCACTGTTCTGGAATTTTTCCTCCAACGCTTTTCTTAACCCTTTGTTGGCGGCCACCCCACCAGCAACGATCATCTGTTTCACACCGTATTCCTCCGCAGCCCGGAGAGCTTTCGTAGATAAAACATCGACAACACTTGCCTGGAAGCTGGCCGCAACGTCCTCGGCCTTTAACTCTTCCCCACGCTGCTTCGCCTTATGAAGACGGTTGATGACAGCTGACTTCAATCCACTGAAGCTGAAGTCGTAGGAACTCTCCTCGAGCCATGCCCGTGGAAAATCAATCGTTTCTTCCCCTTCATGAGCGAGACGGTCGATATGCGGCCCACCTGGATAGGGAAGTTTCAGCGTCCGGGCCACTTTGTCATAGGCTTCTCCTGCGGCATCATCGCGCGTTTCCCCAATAATCTCAAACGAACCGTGCTCGCGCATCAGTACGAGCTCTGTGTGTCCACCGGAAACGACGAGCGCCAGCAGTGGAAACTGAAATTCTTTTTCCAGACGGTTCGCATAGATATGGCCGGCGATATGATGCACACCAACGAGTGGCTTCTGCTTGGCAAAAGCTATCGACTTCGCGGCGTTCACACCGACTAATAACGCGCCGACCAGCCCCGGTCCTTCTGTCACAGCAATCGCATCCATATCATCAATCGTCATACCCGACTCATCCAGTGCCTGCTGAAGCGTGAGGGTCATCTGCTCAATATGATGCCTTGACGCGATTTCCGGGACGACGCCGCCAAAGCGCTTATGACTTTCTATTTGTGAGGCAACGACGTTTGTAATCAGTTCGGTTTCATTTTTCACGACAGCGACGGCTGTTTCATCACAACTCGTTTCAATTGCAAGAATGTATTGATCTTCGTTCATTTTAATCCCACCCACATAACGAGCGCATCTTCTCCATTGTCTGTATAATACCTCTTCCGTACACCACCGGGAACAAGACCGAATTTCCGGTATAGATGCTGGGCAGCCATGTTGGAGACACGGACTTCAAGGGAAAGCTGTACAGCTCCCCGCTCGACGGCTTCCCGGCACGTATGCCCGAAGAGCAGTTCCCCGTACTTGTATCCACGGTACTCAGGAAGAATGGCAATGTTGGTTATATGCGCTTCATCGATAATTAACCACAATCCACAATATCCGATGATTTTCTCATCCTCTTCCACAACATAGTAGAAGGAGTATGGATTGTCGGTCATTTCTTTTTCAAATGTTTCCTGTGACCACGGCACAGCAAAAGATGCTTTCTCCACCTGCATCACAGCTTCGACATCGTCAATGGTCATTCGCCGGACGGACGCCATTTTACTTGTTCTCCTGCTGGGCCAGCCATTTGGCCTCTGCTTCAGGAAGGCGGAGATAATTCGGGACAAGGTCATGCAGCGGCCCCGGTTCCTTGTCAGCTCCAGCAGCTGCGACCAGGGAAGGTCTCGCGAACTGGTAAGGTGCGGCCGGAATGACAGCCTGGTCACCGAGCACTTCAAGGATCCGTTCCTTATGCACAGCTGTATCCTGGCTGATAAACAGCACCTTTTCTCCCTGCTCTTTCAGCTCCTGAAGCCAGTCCTCCATCAGCAGGTTGCGCTCCTCTTTCACTAGGTTCATCTCTCTGTCATACAACCCGGCATACACTAAACCGCGCCGGGCATCGAAAAACGGGCTGATATATCCTTGGAAAAAGGCTCCCTGACGTGCAGCCGCCTCCAGGCTGGATACACCGACAACAGGAATTCCAAGAGACCATGCCATCGTTTTCGCCGTCGTCAGTCCGATGCGGACACCTGTATAGGATCCAGGTCCGTGAGCGACAGCGATCCTGTCCAGTTCTTCCGGTTTCATTCCTGTGTCCTTCATCACCTGGTCAATCGCAGGCATCAGACGGATGGAATGGTTCTTTTTCATATGGGTCACGTATTCCCCGGCGACTTCACCGTCTCTAAGAACCGCGACTCCCATTACGTAATTCGAAGTATCGATCGCTAAAATATTCATGACAAAATCTCCTTACATACCTGTTCCAATCGAGGAGAGGCTGTTTCAAAGTGAAAGACGCGGACGGTATCATCCAGGTACCGGATTGTGATATCCAGTCGCTCTTCTGGAAGGTATTCCTCAATGAACTGGGCCCACTCCACAACGGTAACCCCGCCGCCGTCCAAATATTCATCGAAGCCGAGATCCTCATCACTGTCCTCCAGACGATAAACGTCCATATGGTAAAAAGGCACGCGCCCCTCATATTCCTTAATAATCGTAAAAGTCGGGCTGTTAATGGTCCGTTTCACACCGAGACCCTTTCCAAGTCCCTTCGTAAACGTCGTCTTCCCCGCCCCGAGGTCTCCTTCAAGGGTGAGTACATCACCCGCAGTCAGCTTCTCTCCAAGCCGGACAGCCATATCGTTCGTTTCTTCTACTGAACTGCTTTTCCATTCGAATGCAGTCATTTACTCACCCTCTTCCTTTAAGTGTGTATACCCGGAGGCGTCAAGTCTCTCCCGCCTTCCGTCTTTGGTGAGCCATACAGAGGGACTGTCAGACCTCATAGGCTCCACATTTCCAATCCTGGTCAAACGGACACCTACGGACTGTGCTGCTTTTTCAACGACATCCCAATCCTTCTCCGGTACTGTGCCTAGCAGCTCAAAATCTTCTCCACCGGAAAACATCCATGCTTGATAATGACCAGGATAACACCTCGCTAGAGCTTCGGAATAAGGAACCGCCTCCGGATCAATGATAAGATCCATGCGTGAAGCGGCTGCGATTTCATTGGCTTCACTGGCAATCCCATCACTCACATCATTGAGCGCCATGCGCTGTAAAGAAGCCAGAGAGGAAGCGAAGGTGATTCTCGGCTCCGGCTTACGGTGACGCTGGATCAAATAATCAAGTCCCTCGGACGATGCTGTACGTCCTGTGA
>NZ_JBSWUG010000002.1:0-117500 GCF_056158945.1 Halobacillus sp. ABH2_015 | reverse complement strand
GCAGCTGCGCGCAGAATCTCGGAGAGTCTGTTTTATGTAAAAGATCTTTGAATTCAGGATCACCATGTCCAAAGCCTTTCCCTTCTATATGAAGGTGATAGTGGCAGAGTTCATGTTTGATAATCCCTTCTAATTCAGCACCATCCAATTCTACAACATACTTCGGATTGATTTCAATGGTTCTTTTTGAAGGAATGTACCGCCCGCCTGTCGTTCGAAGACGAGAATTGAAGTATACATCATCCACAAATGGTTTGTCAAAATGTTTTTTGGATAATTGGTCCGTCCATGCTTCCAGCTGTTGTTGTGTCAAAGACTGCACAAGCACACCTCCCCTGTTCTGTGCATACTGTATCATACGTATTTAAAAAGAGGAACAGAAAGGAGCTGTCCGTCATGCCTTCCTGGCTGCAAGTACAGATGGAGCGTGCTTTCTTCAATAAAGATAAGTATCAGATCAAGCTGCTTAATCAGTGCTGGTACTATTATCAGCACCTCTATAAATAGAAATACCCGGAAGCCGCAGCTCCCAGGTATCCCTTTACGATTGAGGAATCATGGTCAAAGCAATCCTCTGCTTCTGGACATCCACCTTGTCCACCCATACTGTTACAACATCTCCAACAGAGACCATGTCCATCGGATGTTTGACGAATTTATCAGCCAGTTTGGATATATGGACAAGCCCGTCCTGTTTTACTCCGATATCGACGAACGCACCGAAATCAACCACGTTACGAACGGTTCCTTCCAGTTCCATTCCCTCTTCCAAATCCTCCATGGAAAGGACGTTCGTCTTGAGCAGTGGCTTAGGAAGATCGTCACGTGGGTCACGGCCCGGCTGGATCAATGCCTTTTGAATATCTGTCAGCGTCAGCGTACCAATGCCGAATTCTTCCGAAGCGGCATTCAAGTCCATCTGCTTCAGCTTTTCACCCAATTGTCCATCCCCGAGGTCCTTACTTGTAAATCCAAGATTCTGAAGCAGCTTCCTTGTCGCCTGATAACTTTCCGGGTGGATCGACGTACGGTCGAGCGGTTCTTCTCCGTCCAGTACCCGGAGAAATCCGATACTCTGTTCGAACGTTTTCGCTCCGAGCCTTGGAATGTCCTTCAATTCTCTGCGTTTCGTAAACTTCCCGAGTTCCTCCCGCTTCTTCACGATGTTATTAGCCACCGTTTTACTCAAGCCGGATACATATTGAAGCAGGGAAGCAGAGGCTGTATTCACGTTTACTCCGACTTGGTTGACGGCCGTTTCTACAACAAACGTCAGGGACTCGTTCAATTTCTTCTGGGTAACATCATGCTGATACTGCCCGACGCCGATGGATTTAGGATCGATTTTCACCAGTTCCGCGAGTGGATCCTGGATTCGGCGGGCAATCGATACCGCGCTTCTTTCTTCGACTTGAAAATCCGGGAACTCTTCCCTGGCCAGCTTGGATGCTGAATACACACTGGCTCCCGCTTCGTTCACAATCATATAGGAAGCTTTCCAACTGTGCTTCTGGATCATATCACTAATGAACTGCTCTGTTTCTCGAGAGGCGGTTCCATTTCCAATGGCGATGAGCTCCATGTTGTACTGTTCCATCAATGACAGGAGTTTCTTTTCTGCGCCTTTGGTATCTTTTTTAGGTGCGGTTGGATAAATGACTCCGATATCGAGCACTTTTCCTGTTTCATCGATAACCGCAAGCTTACAGCCCGTACGGTATGCCGGATCAACTCCAAGTACAACCTTGCCTTTAAGCGGAGGCTGTAGCAGGAGGCTTCGCAGGTTGCTCGAAAACACATCAATCGCCTGCTCCTCAGCCACTTCGGAAAGAGAATTGCGGATCTCTCTTTCCACAGAAGGTTGAATGAGTCGTTTGTAGCTGTCCTGGATCGCGTCTGTCAGGATTCCTCTGAGTTCTCCGCCTGTTCCCCGCTTCACGACTTCTTTTTCCAGATACTGCGTAATACTGTCCTCAGGCGGTTGGACAGAAACCTTGATGATCCCTTCCTTCTCCCCACGGTTCATGGCCAGCACACGGTGGGAGGCGATGGAACGGACGGGCTCCTGGTAGTCGTAGTACATCTCAAAGACACCTTTTTCATCCTTGGCCTTGTCCTTCTCTGAAGAAGCGATGGTGCCTTTCTCATGCGTCTGCTTACGAATTCTTTCCCTGAATGCTGCGTCCTCTGATATCCATTCCGCCAGAATGTCATTCACACCTGCACGCACGTCTTCAACAGCCGGCAGCTCCTGTTCTTCGGAAATGTACGTCTGCGCCTCTGCTTCAAAGCCGAAAGATTCCTGCGCCCATACTTTAAGGGCCAGAGGTTCAAGCCCCTTTTCTTTCGCCACTGTGGCACGCGTCCTCCTTTTTTGCTTGTAAGGACGGTAAAGATCCTCCACCTTTTGGAGTTTTTCTGCTTTTTCTATGTCGGCTTTCAATTCATCCGTTAGTTTCCCCTGCTCATCGATCAAGCGAACGACTTCCTCTTTACGCTCAGCAAGGTTGACGGCATAATTCCACTGATCTTCAATGGTTTTAATTTGAACTTCATCAAGACCACCGGTCATCTCCTTACGATAACGGGCGATGAACGGGACGGTGTTCCCTTCGTTCAGCAGTTGAATCACCTGCTGGATAATTCCTTCTTTCAGCTTCATCTGTCCGGCTACTGACTGAATCAGCTCCGGACTGTTTTTCCAATCACTCAAAAAAAGACCTCCTTCAATGACGTCCCTCTTATTGTAACAAAACAACGAAGCGTTTACCTCGTTGTTCCAGGATGGTTCAACGAATTAAAAAATCCTTATTCCCGGATTCACACCGAAGAATAAGGATTTTTAATGGTAAACTATCGCGATCAGCGTTGTATCATCATCGCGGTTCTGTCCGTACAGATTTTTGTACAAGGACGTAATCTCTTCCGCGTTTCGTACATGTGTGAGCTTTGAAGACAGGCGGCGGTCGTTCACTCCATCAGAGAACATCAAAAAAATCATCCCTTTCTGGATATTTCCGTGAGTAACCCGCAGTGACTTCGAATACCCGGATAAATAACCCGCCAGCGGGATATTCCGGTGGCGTGTACCGTCAGGGTCTACAGTAATGACTCCAATATTCCCGATGGAGGAATACGAATAAGTCATCGCATGGTAATCGATTTTCAAAATACCGAGCACCACCCCGCGTTTGCCGACCAGTACTTCATTGCATTTTTTTACAAGCGCCTCTACAGAAAGAGAAGGATGATCTTCTATGATTTCCATCACAGCTTTCGAAGACTCCCTGGCCATCTCTCCACTGCCGAGGCCATCAGCCAGTGCACAAAGGAACGCATCATCTGTTTCACGGTAAAAATAACTGTCGCCACAGTAATAATTTCCTTTTTTAGCTTTCTGGAAGACAGATAACTCCACCCGTTCGTTCCCCTTTTCCACTAGAACACCTCAACCGATTCCGACTGGAGAGCTTCCCTCAATTTACGCAGCGCCCGCCTTTGCAGCCGGGATACGTGCATCTGGGAAATGCCCAGCCGCTCACCTGTATCTTTCTGACTCATGTTTTCAAAATACGTGCATTGAAGAATCTCCTGTTCCCGTTCACTCAAGATCGGCAGCACCTTTTCGAGCAGCATCCGCTGATCGATATTGGAGTATCCTTCATCCTGATTCCCGATAAGATCGAGAATGGTTACAGTACTTCCATCTGAATCCGCTTCGATTTTACGGTCCACGGACAGGGCTTTGTAGCTTTTACCCATTTCCATCGTTTCCAGTACATCCTCTTCAGAGACTTCCAGGTATTCAGCAATCTCGAGGACAGACGGGGAACGCTGCTGGATATTCGTCAGCTCTTCAGCCGCTTTCTTTATCTTCGGCCCAAGTTCCTTAATCCGGCGTGGTACGTGCACACTCCATGTCTTATCCCGGATGAAGCGTTTAATCTCACCGATGATGGTCGGGATCGCGAACGATTCGAATGATTTTCCGAAATCCTTATCATACCTGCGGATCGCTGCCAGCAGGCCGAGCATTCCGACCTGAACGAGATCTTCATGGATCGTACTGTTCTTCGAATATTTACGGGCGATGGACTCTACAAGGTCCTTATAAACAAGGACCACTTTCTCCTGTACAGCCTCATCTTTTGGATTCTCCTGTAAGTAGGCAATCCATTCGTAAATTTCCTCATTGTGGTGTTGTGATCTGGTCGCCATTATGACCCACCCCGGTTTCATGGAGGTATTTCGTCATTAATACAATCACTCCATATTTACTGTTGATTTCGACTTTATCCATTAAGGCATCAATCAAAAACAGGCCAAATCCGCCTTCGCGGAGCTCTTCAATATCACCGTCCTGCTTATAAGGTCCGATGTCTTCTTTCACTTCACCAAGATTGAAGCTTCCGCCGTGATCGGCCACCATCACCTCGAGTCTGTCCTGATACACGCCGAAACCGATGGTGATTTCTCCTTCACCCGTTTCTTTATAGGCATGTTTGACGGCGTTGGTGATCGCTTCTGAAATCGCCACTTTCAAATCTTCAATATCTTCATAGGAAAAGCCCATGCGGTTGGCAATCCCGGACGTGCTCAAACGCACGACTCCGATATATTCCGCTTTTGCAGGCACCTTCACTTCAACAAAATCAAATGGTTCCATCATTACATTCCACCTTGCACTGTAGAATCGATGTTCATAATTTCAGTCAGGCCGGTAATCTTGAACAGACGGTAGACACGGTCCTGCATATGAACGAGACGGAGCGTGCTGTCATGTTCTTTCGTCGCTTTCAAGGCACTGATAAAGACACCCAGTCCTGTGGAATCCATATAATTCACGTCTTGAAGGTTCACTTCAACGACATCCTGTTCCTTCGTCAATGGAAGAAGCGTCTCTTTAAGCTGAGGTGCCGTGAATGCATCGACTTCACCGCCGAGCATCACGTGCGCCACGCCGTCATTCTTTGTTACATCTATCGATAAATTCATAAATATCCCTCCCGTGTTGCTGAAAAGTAACCTAAATAACCAATACCCGGATCGATAAAACGTTAAACATTCCTTCTGAGAATGATCAACGTGAAATCATCACGCAGGTGGAAGTCCTGCAGGCGTTCAAAGTGCTTGTACACCTGGTCGACGATGCCCTGTGCCGGCAGATGAGAATACTGCTTGATAACGTGCAGCACTTCTTCCTGCTCGATAAAACGGTCGCCCGTCCGGCATTCTGTCACACCATCGGTCAAAAGGACGATCATATCGCCTTTTTCCACCTGTTTCTCATACTGGGTGTAGGTGATTTCAGGAGATACACCGAGAACAAGGCCCGGAGCATCGATTTCTTCAAATTCGTCCTTATCCTTATGATAATAAAAGCCCGGCTCATGACCGGCAGAAGCATAAGTAAACGTATGATTGTTGTTATTATACAAGCCATAGAACATCGTAATGAACATGCTTGCATCCACATTGCGTTCCACAACCCGGTTCAAGCTGCCCAGAATGACACTTGGATCAGTCTGCATCTCAGAGAAGCTGTCCATGGAATATTTGATCATGGACATGCATAAAGCGGCCGGCACGCCTTTTCCGATGACGTCAGCCACCGCAATACCCAGGCCGCCTTTGTTGTCGTGGACAAAGTGGTGATAGTCACCGTTCATCTGTTTCGCCGGTACACTGAGCGCCCCGACGTCCAGCTCATCAATGTCCGGCTTCACCGTAGACAACAGTGTTTTCTGCATATTGGCCGCAACCGAAATTTCGGATTTCAGCTCCAGCTGCTTTTCACGCAGCGTTTGATACTCCTGATAGGCGAGACCATAGGAAATCATGGTTTCCAAAAGGAAATTCATCGATGTCTGTATATATTCCGGCATATCCGGGTATATTTCCTGTAATGATTGAATATGCACGTTAATAATTTCTTCTGGTGATATATTCTGCTGCATCGAGTATTTACTGAACTGCTCTGCCTGATACAGAGCCTGCTCATCTTTCGTAGTAATATACTCCTGCAGCAGCTCTTTGTAATTCTCCAAGTCGAGTTTCAATGTACTCATCGTTTATACCTCCTCTAACGGAGCCATTTCACAACCTTGATTTCCGTACCTTCCCCTACGTGGGAGATAATATCGAACTCGTCCATCAGCCGCTTTACACCTGGAAGTCCTGCACCAAGTCCCCCGGAAGTCGTAAAGCCGTCCTCCATGACCTGACTGATGTCCTGAATCCCAGGTCCTTCGTCCATGGCAACGATCCGGATGCCTTTTTTGTTCATATCCTCAACCGTTTCAAAACAGACTTTTCCGGTCCCTGCATATAAATAAATGTTTCTCGCTAATTCCGAGATGGCAGTGGCGATTCTTGCCTGGTCAACGGTGCCGAAGCCGATTTTTCTAGAGATGTCACGGCCCAGCTGCCTTGCTCCGACAATGTCCCACTCCTTTTGTATGTTTACACAGGATTGAAAATCCATACTCACTCCTCCAATTCCTGGCGAAGTTTAATCAATCCTTGTTCTAGATCTAATGCTGTAGGAACATCCTGCATATGAATGCCCAAATCAATCAGCGTCATGGCTACCGCAGGCTGAATTCCCGTCAGCACTACTTTTGCCCCCATCAAATCTGACATCGTCACGACATCGCCGAGTACTTTAGCAATAAACGAATCAATAATGTCGACAGAGGTCAGGTCAATGACGACACCTGTAGCTCCACTTTCATGGATTTTTTTCAACAGGTCTTCCTGGAACTGGATAGCCGTTTGATCATCAAGATCGATCTGGATGGAAATAAGCAGGTAATTATGAAGCTTTAATATAGGTATCCTCATTTGTTTCACTCCCCATCTAGCGAATCAATCAGTTTTTCAATATCCTGGTCATTGGAACGCGTGTCCTCAATCCGGCGGTTTGTCAGCTCAAGAGCTGATTGGAAGCCTTTACGAAGGGAACTCTTCGTCGGGAACTTTCCAAGGTCGATACCGAGGTTGACGATCGTCTGCGCAATTTCGGGACGGATACCGACAAGGATACAGCGTGAACCGATTAGACGGACCGCTTCTGCCGCCTGGATGATGTGATGCGCGACCATTGTATCGACAACCGGCACACCCGTGATATCGATCAGCACGACCTCTGCATTGTGTTTAATCACTCCATCAAGCAGGTTTTCCATGATCAGCTTGGCTCTTTCCGTATCAATCGTACCGATCAGAGGCATGATCGTAATGTTATCCATCACCGGTATCAGCGGTGCTGACAATTCCTGCAGAGCGACCCGCTGCAGGGATACGATGTGCTCCCAGCTGCCCGAGTACTCATTGACGAGGCGGTTGATGATCGGATCCACCCATCCATCCACCTCCCGCAGAATTTCAGAGAAATGGTCAGAATTGACCTTTTCCGACTGCTTGAGTATAAAATCGGTTACAACGCGGCGGAATACCTGCATGCCGTCCGTCAGGTAGCTCAAAGGCCAGCCTAGATTAATGAGGCGTTCAGAGAAATCATCCAGATCCGAGGACAATCCCTGTTTTTCAATGCTTGAGAAAATGACATTCACGAACTCCCGGTTCGTATTCTCAAACATTTCCTCAGAAATCGTTGATGTATAATCATTCTTTTTATGAGCGTCAACTTCCTTCAACCACATATTGACAATATCGTCACTGTGTTCCAGCACTACGTTTTTTAATCGTTCATCCATTATCGAACCCTCCGCCATTGATACCATTTCATATTTTCCAACTGCTGTTTTTGCTATCTGGGTATAATGTTAACAAAAAAGGCCGGGTAATTACACCAATCCGTTTGTAAAAAAAACATGCCAACAACAATACCCTTTGTATTTCTATTATAAACTACATTCGACAAAAAAAATAAAGCCGCCTGCATACGAGGCAACTTTATTTTAACAAAAAGAAAAAAGATAAGTTAGAAGTCGATCAAACCGAGGCTGACCTGCAGGGATTTATTCACCTGCTGCATCATCGGTTCGTCCAATTGGGTGATCTTGTCGGTCAAACGCTGCTTGTCAATCGTTCTGATTTGCTCCAATAGGATCACAGAATTTCGCTCGAACCCATATTTTTCTGCATTGATTTCAACGTGAGTAGGAAGTTTGGCTTTTTGTATTTGCGCTGTAATCGCAGCAATAATTACGGTCGGGCTGAAGCGATTACCAATGTCATTCTGAAGGATGAGTACAGGACGAACGCCGCCTTGTTCGGATCCCACAACCGGGGACAAATCAGCGAAATAAACGTCACCTCGTTTGACTATCACAGGCTTCACACCCCGCTCACTAATTGCTCCAGGGTGTGTTCGGCCTCCTCTTCAGCTTGAAACGCTTCTGAAGCGATGTTTAAATTAATTTTCGCCATTTCCATATAACCTCTTCGCATCGATTCCCGAATATGACGTTGTTTTTTCTCACGCAAATACATTTTAGTAGCTTGACACATGAAATCGCTCCGATCACTGTTATCGAGTTGAATGAAGCCATCCACTTCATTGAGTAGGTTATCCGGAATCCGGATGACAATCTCCTGCATGCTGTCGGACAAAACCATACACCTCCACCATCTTCTCTCAAAAGAAACCAGTCAAATAGTCCACTCTAATCTTATCAAACGGGAGTGTCCATTGCAAAGGCGTGTTGGAATTTTTTTGTGTTTTGTGCAGCTTTCTATCCTTACATCGGGAGATTTGTCTTGCACCTGTTCCTTCCTGTCACAACGTATTTCTTACTTCGATGGTCTTCCCGTCCTTCCGGTATACACGGGGGACCCTGCGGCTGATGATGCAGGGAATTTCGTAATTGATGGTATCCAGATAGTCAGCCACCTCATCTGTCGTTACTTCGCCATTCCCCTGTTTACCAATTAAGGTAACCTTTGTCCCTATAGGATATTCCTGATCCAGCCGAATCATGAATTGATCCATGCAGATTCTTCCGACAATCGGATGACGTTTCCCGTCGACAAGGACTTCCATGCCCTGCAGCCGGCGGATCCAGCCATCGGCATAACCCAATGGAACGGTTCCGATCCATTCCTCTTTTTCTGTTGTATACGTCGCTCCGTAGCTGATCGATTCCCCCGGTCCCACCTGCTTCACGTGAACCAGACAGCTGGTCAGGGAAAAGGCAGGCGTCAATTCTATCGGGCGTTCCTCTTTCACATCTGCGGATGGATAAAGTCCGTACATGCTGATCCCGAAACGGACAAAGTGGTCCATCCGCTCTGGAAAACGCATGCTTGTCGCACTGTTACTCGTATGTATTTCGACATCTTCCGGCCAAACCCTCTTAAAATGGTCCATCAATCGCTGAAATTCGTCCGCCTGCCGCTGATAATAGCTCGTATCCTCATCATCTGCCGTGGCAAAATGGGTGAAGATTCCTTTCAGCCGGAACATATCTTCTGCTTTAACGGCTTCAAGGACGGCGTCCATTTCTTCCGTGTCACGGACTCCGATCCTTCCCATACCTGTATCGAGCTTCAAATGAATCGACAGCGGCTTCGGGCATGCGTCCGTCTGCACGTGATGCAGCCATTCCTTCTGGAAAACCGTGACGGTAATGTCGTTCGCTGCCGCCAGCGGAGCGTCTTCCGGACGCGTCCATCCCATTACGAGAAGGGGAGCCTCAATGCCCGCGTCCCGAAGTTTGAGCGCTTCATCCATAATCGCAACCGCCAGTCCACCTGCTCCCGCACGCAGGGCCTCGGCAGCGACCTGTACGTCGCCGTGCCCGTAAGCGTCCGCTTTGACGACCGCGTAGATCCCCGTCCCAGGGTGAAGCCTCTGTCTCAACTGCTGAATGTTTGCTTCAATGGCGGATAAATCAATTTCTGCTATCGAATCTCTGTAGTATCTATCCTGCTGCACCTTGCCCGCTCCTCTCCTTTAACTATCCTATTATTATTGAGCGGAACATTCCCCCCTGTCAAATGGACACCTCCTTTCCCATACCAAACATCCGCAGAGCGCTTTCTGCGGATGTGTAAGAAAGAAAATAAAAGCAGACGAGGACGCCTGCTCCACTTTCAACTATTTCACCATAGCCCCATGGTTGATCGAACTGGCAACGGAGACCATTTCTTCCTGGGTCAGCTCATTACTTGCAAGCTGGTAGGTCGTTCCGTTATGACTCCACTCCAGACGGTTGTGCTCTAGCGCAGCAATGACACCGTCATCCAGCTGCACCGGATCTCCGTTCACGTGGACAGAATACCCGGCACTGGCCGGCTGCACTTCTGCCTTTTCCTGAACGAGTGTGAAGTTTTTCTCTCCGGCATATGTCATGATCATGCGTTTGCCGTCATCTGTCTTTACTTCGCGTTCTTCCGCAAGCTCTGCACCGAAGGTTTCCTGTGGGTAAAGCACTTCCTCAAGCTCTTCCTCCGCCCCATCCATATTCGCTACTGGAGCCTCAGCCGGAGACATCGCCATATTCTTGTCTACATCGAAGTCTTCTTTTTTCAGCGAGTCATCTTTTGTGAAATTCGCAAAAGAGACCTCCACGAGCGCATTCATATCCTGATCGAAAACTTTGACCATAACCGGCTGGTAGGATTTTTTATCGAAATAAATTTCCTGATAAGGGAGTGTTTTGTTGTTTTGATAGTTGGTTTTCGTCTTGAATTTAAAATAGTTTTCGGTTGCGGTGAATTCGGCTTCCGGGTCGGCCTTGATATCATTTAAAAGAGAAGCGAATAAATAGGGCTGACTTGTATTCTGCGGCCAGTCACTCTGGAATTTGAAACTCTTATTCAAAGCCGGAGTGAGGACATAGACGCCGGTATCGTTTTTCAGAATGACCTGACTTCCCTTTTCGTCCTGATCATTCTGAAGTTTCACGCGGTAGTAATCATCTTTCTTGTGCCATACTTGAATATGGTACTTCTGCTCTTCCTTGCCTGTGCGCATCTTCATGTTTGCTTCCGTTTTATAACCCGCCATCTCTTCTGTCTGCTTCTCAAGCTTCTTGACTACGTCCTCTTTTGACTGGGAGCCGCACGCGGTCAGAGCCCCCAGGATGAACAGGCTGAATAAAAGGATCAGAAAACGTCTTTGCATCAGACTCCACTCCTTTGTCTCTACTTATGGACAAAGGGAACGTTAAGTTATGGATGAAGAGAGTGTACGAAAGGTTCCGGGCAGGCCTTCTATTACATCGGTGGCCAGCAGATCCACTTTCGACCGTCCCTGCTGCACGAGCTGATCGGCGGTATGGCCGTGCAGGACACAGCCGCTGCTGAGTCCGTCCAACATGGATTGTGACTGCATCAGCATCGCCAGCAGGATGCCGGCCAGGGCGTCCCCACTTCCACCCTTGGCAAGGCCCGCATTCCCCGTGGTATCGACACGCTGCCGGCCGTCAGGGGCGGTAATGATCGTTGCCGGCCCTTTCAAGACGAGGTAAACCCCATGCCGGCGCGCGAAAGCTTCAGCCAGGGAGAACGGAGAAAGCAGCACGTCCTTGATCGATCGCCCGGTCAGATGAGCAAACTCTCCCGGATGTGGAGTGAGGATGGTCGGTTCCTGCCTCTTTTCCACTTCCCCAAGAAAGTCTTTCAGCACATACAACCCGTCCGCATCAATCAGCAGCGGCCCTTTAGTATGAGTGACCACACGACGGATCAACGCCTGGGCCTCTGCTCCCCTGCCGATGCCCATACCGGCCGCTACACCATCATAGGTGGAGAGGTCCATTGTCTCCCTTTCCACAAAAGTGGCCTCCTGGACATAAGGGGATATGGACGGAACCGCTCCTTCCTCCGTGGCGATGGCGATCAGCCCGGCCCCACTTCTAAGGGCCGCCCGCGACGTCATCGCTGCAGACCCAGGCATCAACATAGACCCTCCGATGACCAGACCTCTGCCGTGGGAACCTTTATGCGAATGATCATCACGGGAAGGGAGCGTCCGTTTCACATCCTCCACCGTCCACATGCTCCGGCGCACGGCAGGAGCAGCCTGTGGCGGAATACCGATTTCAACGACGGACCACTGCCCGTACCAGGGCTGTGTATGCTGGAGAAACGCACTCAGTTTCGGAGCTTCAATCACCGAGGTGTAATCAGCTTTGTATGCTGTGAATTCCTCTACTCCTTCATCCGCAGGAACGCCGGTTGGGAGGTCGACGGCAAGACGAAGTAGAGAAGCTTCGTTACAGTGCTGGACGATTTGTTTATAAGGGTCACGCAGATCACCCTGGACGCCGATGCCGAGCATGGCATCAATGGAAACATCCGCACGCAGCAGGTATCCTTCCGCGTCTTCCACATCCGTCCATTTTTTCACTGTGTGACCGGAAGCTTGGAAGATCTGCTTGTGCACGGCGGCGTCTCCCTTAATTTTTTCGTCCGGAACGACCTGCACAGCCTCAGCCGTGTACCCAAGGTTCAAAAGGGTACGCGCAATCACAAATCCGTCTCCGCCATTGCTTCCCGCACCGATCCATACGATGATGCGGTCCGATCTCTGAATGTGTTTAACCAGATCATAGGCGGCCGCACGTCCGGCATTCTCCATGAGCATGGATCCTGCCAGTCCGGCTTCCGCTGCAGCCTGATCCCGTTCGTACATCTCTTGTGCGGTTACAATATCCAACTCGTTCCCTCCTACCCGCATTACATGTTATGAGACAAGCGGTTCAATTATGTCTTGCCTGTCTATTCCCGGCCGCTCTCTTCCAAAACCACCTGGGCGACCGCATGAGTCCGGCTGTGGGTGATCGATACCCAGATGTGGAAGGATTCAAAGCCCTTGACGGTCATCTGCGGGGCGCCTTTTTCCGATGGCAGGATTTCCATATCTTGAAAACCGAGAGCTCCGATGCCGGTCCCAGCCGCCTTTGAGAAGGCTTCTTTGGCAGCGAAGCGCCCGGCGGCAAACTCCGCCTGACGCTGTTCTTTAAGGTTATGACAGCGCTGATATTCATTTTCCGTTAATATTCTTTGAACAAAGCGCGGCTGACGCTTTATACTTTGTTTAATACGATCGATTTCAACCATATCGATTCCGATTCCTCTGATCACACAGCATCTCCCTTTTCCTTATTCATCTACCACCAGTATACCCGAACGTACCTTTGTTAAAAAAAGAATACGCAGACGGTGGTGGGACTACACTTTTAGATAACAAGACATCACAAAGGAGACGAATGTCATGTTTTTACGAACAGAAAGCTTCAAAGAGTTTCTGAGATTTTATCCAGTGGTTTCTGCGCTTGTCGGAATCCATTTTGCGTTATGGCTGCTTGCGGATTTCCTTCAGCTTGGTTTTGCTGTCGACTTGAAGCAGTGGGGCATCGGCGTGAACGTACTCGTATTAAATGGAGAGTACTGGAGGCTGATCACCCCCATCTTTCTGCATGCCGGCTTCATGCACGCCGTATTCAATTCCTTCTCCCTCGTCCTGTTCGGACCTGCGCTTGAACAGATGCTCGGCCGCGTCCGGTTTATCGTCATGTACCTGGCCGCCGGTATTGCCGGGAACATCGGGACATTTATCGTAAACCCCGATGCTTACTACGCGCACCTCGGTGCATCCGGAGCCATCTTCGGGATTTTCGGTGTGTATCTGTTTATGGTGCTGTTTCGGAAGCACTTCATCGATCAGGCCAATGCACAGATCATTATCGTCATCTTCGCTCTCGGGCTTTTCATGACGTTCACCCGTCCGAACATCAACGTGCTCGGCCATCTGTTCGGTTTGATCGGCGGCTTCGCCATCGCCCCTGCCATCTTAAAAAACGCCCGTCCCTTTTCCCTATGGCAGATCCGCACCCGTCCTTCCCGCCGGGACAGTGATGAGATTTCCTTCGACCCCAACCGGTGGAAAAAACGACGGTTCGGCCGTGGAGGGATCGGAAAATATGTATTGTGGGGCATTATCATTTTCCTCGCCTTGTTTGCGCTTGTGAACCGATCCCTTTAATTCGTGCGCCGGACCGCTCCCTTGAAACAAAAAAAGATCCGCTTCCTGACAGATAGGAAGCGGATCTTTTTTATATATTAGCTGCGGCCTTTGTTTTGGTAGCTGCCGCGCTTACCGCCTTTACCGCTGAAGTTGCGGTTGCGGGATTTGTTTTTGTTGTTGAAGTTACGGCCGCCTCCGCCTTTGCGGTAGCCGCCTTTTTTCTTGCCTTTGTCACGCTGGGCGTTTTTCACGCTGATTGGTGCAACGTAGGACAAGTTAACAGGAACTTCACTGCGTTCTTTAGTCATCAACTTCAGAGCTGCTGCGATAAGGTCTGAAGACTCATAGCGCTCAAGCAGTTCTTCTGCTGCATTTTTGTAGTTGTTCAAGTCATTGTTGTTCACAGTTTCAGCAATCTTTTCGACAGCCACTTTCTGCTGACCGCGTGCAGCTTCTTCAGAAGAAGGCACTTTCAGACGATCCACTTTCTTCTTCGTCAGCTTTTCAATCAAGTTAAGCTGATCTTTTTCACGTGGTGTAACGAAGGAGATGGACTCTCCTTTACGCCCGGCACGACCAGTACGGCCGATACGGTGTACATAGCTTTCCGGGTCCTGTGGAATATCGAAGTTGTACACATGGGACACTTCAGAGATATCCAGTCCACGGGCAGCTACGTCTGTAGCGACAAGGATTTCGATACGGCCACGCTTGAACTTGTTCAACGTAGACATACGCTTTCCTTGAGTCAGGTCTCCGTGAATCCCTTCCGCGCTGAATCCGCGGGCTTGAAGACCGTCAGCTACTTCGTCTACACGACGCTTCGTACGACCGAAGACGATCGCCAAGGCTGGATCATGAATATCAAGCAGGCGCGTCAGTGTATCGAACTTGTGTTTTTCCGGAACTTCTACGAAGAACTGCTCGATGTTTTCCACCGTCATTTCCTTCGCTTTCACTTTAACTTCTTCCGGATTGTTCATAAGAGTTGTTGCAATATCGCGGATCTCTTTCGGCATGGTCGCAGAGAACAAGAGTGTCTGACGTTCTTCTGGAAGAGCCTTCAGAATGTCGCGGATATCATCGATGAAGCCCATGTTCAGCATTTCGTCCGCTTCATCAAGGACAGCTGTGTGCACGTTCTCCAATTTGATCGTTTTACGACGAATGTGGTCAAGTAAACGTCCAGGTGTCGCTACCACGATGTGGTTGTTTTTCAACGCACGGATCTGGCGCTCCATATTGGATCCACCGTAAATTGGAAGGACGCGTGCGCCTTTCCCTTTACCAAGACGGTTCATTTCTTCAGCTACCTGAATAGCCAGTTCTCTTGTCGGGGCGATGACAAGACCTTGAACGCCTTTCACCTGTTTGTTGATTTTTTCAAGCATCGGAATACCGAATGCCGCCGTCTTACCCGTACCTGTCTGAGCCTGCCCAATCACGTCTTTCCCTTCTAGTCCTAGAGGGATGGTCTGTTCTTGAATTGGTGTGGTTTCTTCAAAGCCCATTACGTCTAATGATTTTAAAATCGGCTTTGATAATCCTAGTGATTCGAATGTTGTCACTTAATTCCTACTCCTTTATGTTTAAATCTTCTACCTATATCCATGTAAAAAAAGCCTTCTGCCACAGGAAACGGGAGAGGCTTCTCTGGTATCTGCCTGATAGATTTATTCATCATAACATATTTAACATATTATATTCTACACATTTCCGCTATGCTTTTCAAACCCAATAATGATAAAATGAGTAAAAACCGACCTATACCAGAGGAGGGCTAGATTGGAAAAGCCTCCGGTGCATCCTTATTTCATCCTGTTTATCGGAGTGGTTTCCATATCCACCTCGGCCATTTTCGTCAAGCTTGCGGGCGGCGCCCCTGCTTCGATGACCGCGTTCTACCGGCTGCTGCTTGCCGCCGGACTGATGGCCCCTTATGTATTATGGAAACATTCCGGTGAATTCAAACACATTCATAAAAAAGATTGGCTCCTTGCCACGATTTCAGGAATTTTTCTCGCCTTCCATTTTATCTTCTGGTTTCAATCCTTAAAATATACATCCGTGGCAAGCTCCGTTCTTCTCGTTTCCCTCCAGCCCGTCTTTGCCTTTACGGGCGCCTATCTGTTTTTCCGGGAACGATTTACCGTCGGAGCCATTCTCAGCCTTTTCATTACGTTGATCGGCAGTGTCATCATTGGATGGGGAGATCTTCAGCTGAGTGGAACAGCACTGGCCGGTGATATTCTTGCGCTCCTCGGAGCGGTTACCGTAACCGGGTACTTCCTGCTGGGCCAGAGTCTGCGCCAGCGGCTGTCGCTTCTCACCTATACACTGATTGCCTATGGAATGGCAGCTGTCACCCTCGGCCTCTACAACGTGGCCGCCGGGACGGCCTTCACAGGCTACTCTGGAGAGCAGTGGTTTATTTTCCTGGCCCTTGCCGTGATTCCGACGTTCTTCGGACATTCACTGTTCAACTGGACACTGCGCTGGCTGAGCGCGGCCTCCATATCGATGGCGGCCCTCCTGGAGCCGATTGGAGCCTCTCTGTTAGCTTACTGGATCCTTAAGGAATCCATCACTTGGGTGCAGTGGCTTGGCGGGTCCATCGTTTTATTCGGCTTGATGATGTTTATTTTGAGCACCACGAAAAAAGTCGAGCCGAAACTGACCCACGAATTGAAAAAAGATCACTGAAACGAGTCTGGTATACTGGAAAGACGATATTTTGAGAGCAGGTGAACGAATGACTACACAACTAATCATCGACGGCGGCGGAGATGTCGCGCCGGGAATGATGGAGAAGCATAACATCCTCTCCGTCCCGTTAAACATCCATTTCGGGGACGAACATTATAAAACGGAAGAAACCATTGATCTGGATACCTTCTATACGAAGATGAGACAGTCAGAAGAGCTCCCCGGCTCCTCTTCCCCGAGCCCGAATGATTTTTATGAAATGTACAAACGCGTGGACCCGTCTGCGAATATCCTCGTCCTTGCCATCAGTCACGGGTTGAGCAGCACCTACGAAAGTGCTGAAATCGGCAAAAACATGCTGCTTGAAGAAGAGCCCGACCGCCGGATCGCAGTTATGAACACCAAAACGGCCTCCTGTGGTATCGCTCTTCTTGTCGACGAAGCAGGAAAGAAAATGGACGAAGGCGTCTCCTTTGACGAACTTGTCGCCCATATGGAAGACCGTATCGAGAACACGATTACGCTGTTCATTTTGAAAACGCTGGAGAACGTCATTAAAGGCGGACGCCTGGATAAAGTCAAAGGCGCTCTGGCCAAGACCTTGAACATCAAGCTGCTTATGAAAGCAAGTGAAATCGGTGCCGTCGAAGTAACGGAAAAGGTGCGGGGAAACAAAAAATCGATCCGCCGCTTTGTCGATCAAATCGGGGAATACGCTCATTCCTTCGAAGACCGCGTCATTGCTCTGTCCCATTCCAATGATGAGGAACGCGGCAGTCAGGTGCTTGATATGATCAAAGACCGCTATCCATTTAAGGAAAGCCTGTTTATGGAAATGGGTCCT
The DNA here is from genome assembly GCF_056158945.1 of Halobacillus sp. ABH2_015. Taxonomy (NCBI): domain Bacteria; kingdom Bacillati; phylum Bacillota; class Bacilli; order Caryophanales; family Bacillaceae; genus Halobacillus; species Halobacillus sp. ABH2_015. The sequence continues at coordinate 100,011 of NZ_JBSWUG010000002.1, read as the reverse complement.
TTGATTGCCACCTATGCGGGGGAAGGCGGCCTCGCCATTGCCTTTTTCAAAGATTAAAAGCTGAAAACTCCGTTTCTTTACAAGCTTTTTTCTTTCTTACCGCCAGGAGCGAAAGCCCCTTCCCTTTCCGCGGACGAGCGCCCGAGCTTCCTCGCAGAACCCACGCTCGGCGATCTCGGACCACTCGTTCTTCCGCAGGAGTGGAAGGGGCGCCGCTCATTGGGAATTCTTTAACATCGACAAAGACTCTCCTTCACCCAGCTCGCCCTTGCTGGATGGAGGAGAGTCTTTTTCATATTCCGGAAGGCAGCCGTCATCGGCGCCTGTGCTTTCCCTTTTTCTTTTCCACGCAAGTGCGCACCAGCGCATCCCATGCTGTTCTTTTGAATCTGCTTCGTGCACAATTTCTCTCCTCTATATTCTAACGTCGGCATGAGGAGCGTTCGGTGGTGATGCCTGCATGCCCGCGGCATTCATCCACCGATAAGCGGAAAGTGACCCTTCCCACGACAAATGGACAACTCTCACTGGTTAACACAGGCTTTTTCTACAGCCAACAAACTCCTTAGGCCTTAGCCTAAGGAGTTTGTTTATCCATGATAGGTTTCATAATCAGGCTGCGGGGAAAGCAGTGCCAGAACTGTCGCGGTGACTGGAAACAAAACGGTAAGCACGATGATTTCCTGATAGCCCCCGAGCCAGTCATAAAAAATACCGAAAGGAAGCGGCCCGAGAGCAGATCCAACGACCATCACCGTTTGGGCAAGCCCCTTAATGCTCCCGAGGTGGGCACGCCCGAAATAATTCGGCCATACGATGTTCAATACAATCCGCTCAAATCCATTCACCACTCCCCATAAACAGCCAAAACCGACAGCGGCAGCCCAGGAATCCGTCACAAGAAGCAGCAGCAGCGTACAGATATGGCCGAAAAATGTAACAGCCAATATGTAATGCACTTGGAAGCGGTCGACAAGCCAGCCACTAATAAAAGTAACCGGAAACCCGACAACGGCCATAAGCGTCAACACCATTGCTGCTACTCCAGCGTCAAGGCTGCGCAGTTCCATAATGGAAACCATATGGAACGTGATCGCTGTGTTGACGAGAGCAGGAACCGTCACACAAAACAAAATGAACCAGAAAGCTCTCGCAGCCATTGCTTCTTTTAATGTCCAGCTTTTTTCATTCACTTCGGCATTCAGATTGTTGATCTCGTGCCCGTCTGCCGGTTTACGGCCCCCATCAGGCACTTCCCCTATATCTTCCGGACGGTTTCTCACGAGGTAAAAAGCAAGCGGCACGAATATCACCAGCAGAGCGGTTCCCCAGATTCCCCAGGTCATTCGCCAGCCGAACGCTTCAATCAGCCACGTGTTCAATGGCGGCAGTAGTGCAGAGCTTGCGAAACCCCCGATGGCCATCACACTGAGCGCCCGCCCCCTTTTCCGGATGAACCACTGCGGAACAAGGGTATTCGGGATCAATGTCATCGACCCCTGTCCAAAGAGGCGGATCAGGAAAAAACCGATGAACATCATGACAGGACCCGCTAAAAAGGCATTCCAGAACAGCGCAAGGGCGAGGCACATTCCGACGGCGACCATCATCGCCCGCTGTCCGAAACGGTCAATCAGCCGCCCCATCATAAACAATAGGAATCCGGCCGCAAGCGTAGCACCGGAATAAATGCCAGAGACAAGCGAGCGGGTATAATCAAAATCATCTATGTAATAATCAATGAAAATAGAAATGGAATACGTCTGCCCGGGCCCGGAGAAAAACACACTCAGACCGGCAATAAAAACGATCACCCATCCATAATAAAAGGGTGATCCGTCTGTTCGGTTATTCAAGTTACCCCCTCCTGCTGAGCGCTGCCGATGAACTCGAGCACTCTGTCAAACAGTTCGTCTTTATCATCTCCGTGGCAGATAAGATGCTTCGACTGCTTCAAAAAGACCACTTCTTTTTCTGTAGACGGAATTTCCTCCTCTAAATAAACCGCTGCGGCTTTGGGAACCATGCCGTCCAGCTCTCCCTGGATAATCAGGACAGGGCACGTCACTTCCCTTAAATAAGGGCGGGTAAATTGAACACATTTCATAAATTCAATGGTTGAAAATACATACGTATCGCGCATTTTTTTCTGATAGCGGCGGAACAGATCATTGTCGGCCAGCGCACCATTCCACGCATCTCCAGCCATCTCCAGAACATCCTTCGCCATCTGCGGAAGGCTCACATATTTGCCGGCGGCTGAGAGAAGCACAAGCCGGTCGATCCGGTATTTGGCCGTCAAATAAGCTGCAATCATGCCACCCATGGAGAATCCGACGATATACACTTCATCGTGACGTTTCATCAAATCCAACAGCGCCAGTTCAGCTGCTGCAATCCACTCCTGATAATAATGCCCTTCAAGATCCAGATCCTCCCCATGGCCGGGCAGGGTCGGGTTGGCGATTTCCCATTCGGTTCTCGCTTCAAGAAAATCCACGAGCGGCTGCACTTCCTCCGGGCTTCCTGTATATCCGTGAATGCACAAACATCCAATACTCATAACTTTTTCCTCCGCATCCTGCAGTTTTTCCAATATGGAAGAAAGAAAACGCGCTGACATCAGCAGCGCGTCTATTTGATCCCTTTCACAAAAGTACCGATGCCTTTGACAATCGGACTGACTTGTTGAACGGTCTTCATCACCTGACCGGTCGTATTCATCATTTTATCAAAGTCAAATTGACCTTCCTCATTTTGAAAATAGCCGATCACACTCTTCCCTGCTGCTGCGGGTTGGAAAGAGGTGGAGCCGCCTTCATTCCCGGTTTCAGTATAACCGGAGTAAGGGGTACTATTCACCTGGTAATAAGGAAAGCCGTAGGATGCACCTCCCTGATATGGGTAGAAGGCGTTCCCCTGATAATAGGTCTGCGGGTAGGTATCCTGGCTGTACACAGGAGGAGCCGGATACCGGTACCAGTTTTCGTAATAAGGGTAGGAATAATATGGGTACATGACTGTGCCACCTTTAACGTATTTACTTCAGCCTATGACAGAGGCAGGAAAAGAGTGAGACGCAATCATCCAGTACCCGACACGATAAAAAAACAAGTGACTCTCATCACTTGTTTCCTTTATTTATGAAAAGTTGAATGAGTCCGTTTGAGCATATAGGTCTTCCCTCAACCCCAGCACCTGCTGGAGCTTGCGTTTCTGAAACCCTAAAACACGGTGATCATCGACAAAGGTGGCCGGGGTCCCGTAGACACCCTTCCCCTGAAGCTCCTTAAAATAGGTGCGGTTTTCCGATACGTTCCGTTCCTCAAAATCTACATTCCACTCATCTAATAAATCCATGACCTGGTTACAAGAGGCACAATCGCGACTGGTGTACACAACAACATTCTGGTTTCCCATGACTCCCCTCCTCATGCCGGTTCAATAAACGTTCTACAGATTTTTCCCTGATCATTTTAGTTTAAACGTCTATTCCTCACCTATGTTTACCACGTATTCCCACTTATTAATCCCCCTTTTTACATAGGAAAAAAGGAATTCACCTCCACCATCCCGAATGGAGGTAAAAACAAGATGGAGGAGGCAGTTTTATGGCTTTTACGTATGTATGTACTGGCTTTCCCGGGTTTCTGGCGGCTGAGCTGCTGAAAGATCTGTTCCGCACACGGAAGGTGGATCATGTTTATCTTCTTCACCTTCCTCATATGGAAAAGGAAGCACGAATGCGGCTGCATGACTGTCTGGAGGACCCTGCTGTGGAGGGCGGCCGTATTACACTGATAACCGGAGACATTACAAAGAAAGATCTCGGGCTCGACATTTCGACAGCCGAGGAGCTGAAACAGAACCTCACCCACTTTTATCATCTGGCTGCCTTATATGATCTGGCCGTTCCGCTGGCGCCTGCCCTTCAAGTAAACGTTCAGGGAACACGCGAAGTGCTCCGTTTTCTGCAAGGCTGCCAGCGATTGAACCGCTGTCTTTATTTCAGTACGGCTTATGTATCCGGAAAAAGGCAGGGAACCGTCTACGAGCATGAGCTGAAGCATGGAGACGGCTTCAAAAACCATTACGAATATACGAAATACGAAGCAGAAAGGCTGGTACAGGAGTATCAGCATCGTCTGCCCCTCACCATTGTCCGGCCCGGCATCGTCGTCGGTCATACGCGGACAGGATCGACAGCGAAATTCGACGGCCCTTACTTTATCTTGAATCTCCTGCATGCACTGAAGTCCCTCCCTGTTGTCCCTTATTTTGGAAAAGGTCAGGCCCGGGTGAACCTCGTCCCCCACGATTATGTGGTCCAGGCAGCCAACGTTCTCACCCACCTGCCGGACGCGGAAGGTAAGACCTACCACCTGACAGATCCCCACCCCTATACAGCAAAGGACATTTATCATCATTTCGCGTATCTGTATGCCGATAAACAGCCTCATCTGACGGTGCCGCTCCCGGCTGCCCGTCCACCGTTAAAACTGAAACACATCCGCCGAAAGCTGGGCATTCAAAAAGAGGCGCTCGACTACTTTGAAACCGTCGCCGATTATGATTCAGCCCAGGCAGAAAACGACCTGGCGTCTTCCGGTCTCTACTGTCCGGACCTCTTCTACTATACACAGCCGCTCATTCATTATTATGAAGAGCATAAAAACAACCCGGCTAAGCATGTCTCCATTCTGTAAGGATGTTTCAATGGAAAATTCCACAAAAAGAAACGGGAGGGCTTATCTGCCCTCCCGTTTTTCTCATTCTCCTGCTTCGGCCAGCCAGCTCTCATACAATGCTTCCAGTCTTTCATCAAGCTCTTGTTTTTCCTGTTCCAGCCTGCGCGACTCTGAAAGCGAAGCCACCGCCCATTCTTCTTCCAAACGAGCGGCCTCTTCTTCGAGATCCGTAATCCGGTCTTCCAGGGATGCGGGTTCTTCCACAGGTTCAAGGGCCGCCTTCTTTTCCGCTTCCTCTTTTCTTTCCTCCGGCCAGTGGTGCTTCGTATCTTCATACGATCCTGAACATCGATACCCTTTTCCATTTGCCAGATACATGGTTTCCGGAAAGCACCGGTTCAGAAAATGGCGGTCATGGGACACACCGATCACCGTTCCGGAGAAGCGGTCCAGCGCTTCTTCCAAAACCTCCTGGGATTCAATATCCAAGTGGTTGGTCGGTTCATCCAGGAGCAGCACGTGCAGGTCCTGCTGCATGAAGATGGCCAGTTTCAGGCGCATTTGTTCCCCGCCGCTCAAATGGCGGATCTTCCGGAAGACATCATAGCCGTAAAAAAGAAACCCTGCCAGCTGACGCCTTGCCTCTCCTTCGGTTACACGAATAGATGCGCGGTAATAATCAATCAGCCTCTGCTCTTGATCAGCCTCCTGCAGCGGATGTTGAGGAAGATAGCCCACCTTCATCCCAGGTGCACGTTTCATCGTACCCTCATCCAGCTGTTCTTCCTCAAGAAGCAGACGAAGAAGTGTCGACTTGCCACTCCCATTCGTCCCGACGAGAGCCAGACGGTCCTGATAACGGACGTGCAAGTTGAAGCCCTGAAGAATCGTGGAATTCCCATAGGACTTCCCGCCGTTTTCCACGATGAAGACATCCTTCCCTGTCCGGTCTTCTGAATCAAGGGAAAGCTTCATCCGTTTTGGATCCATGACCGGTTTATTGATTTTCTCCATACGTTCCAGCGCCCGCTCCATGCTTTTCGCTTTTTTAAATAACTTCTCACTGGGAGGAGAGGCCTCGTTGGCCCACTGCCTCAACCGGCGGATGGCATCCCTCATTTTCTTGATCTTCTTCTGCTGTTCTTCATAATGGTGAAACTCGACCAGCAGCTTTTCTTCCTTCTTCTTTTCAAAGGTTGTGTAATTTCCTTTATAGGCTTCTATATTACCAGCATCAAGGTCATACATATCCGTAACGACCCGGTCGAGGAAAAAGCGGTCGTGAGAAATGATGCAGAGTGTGCCGGGATATTGCTGGAGAAACTCTTCCAGCCACTCGACCCCTTTGACATCCAGGTGGTTGGTCGGCTCATCCAGCAGCAGCACATCCGGCTTTTCCAACAGCAGCTTCGCCAGACCAAGCTTCGTCCTTTCCCCACCGCTCAACGTGGTAAAGGACTGATCGAGCAGGTGGTGGACCTTTAATCCGTGGGCGACCTGACGGATGGATGACTCCATTTCGTAGCCCCCTCGGTCTGCAAACCGCTCCTGCAGGAATCCGTATCGTTCTACAGCTTTCTCCATATGTTGCGGAATCCTCATCTTCTGTTCCAGCTCTTGCATCTCTGCTTCCATGTCCTGAAGCTCTTGAAAGGCCGAGCGTAGATATTCCCGGCCGGTTCCCGTCCAATGGGACGGCATCTGAGTCAAATATCCGATGGTTTTTCTTTTCTGGATAAACACATCGCCTCCATCAATCGGCTCTTCCTTCGTTAAGATCCGGAACAATGTTGACTTCCCGCTTCCGTTCCTTCCGACAAGACCAACACGCTGGTGTTCTTTGATTTCCATGTTCAAGTCTTCGAATAACACTTCGCCGCCCATAATTTTATAGATATGTTTAAGGGTTATGATCAATTTCCGTTCCTCCTAAAGACATTTTAAAAGCACAAAAAAAGCCAGAGGTCCCGTTGCCTCTGACTTTTGTTCATGCATATTCAATCAGGTATGAGACATTACAGATTCCTATTCAGATGTCATTTTTGGACATACGTGTCCCGTTGACAGCTGAAATGTGAATAATTGCACGACGCAGATAGTTCAGTTGATAATCAAGCGCATGCATCTGTAACATCTTTATACCCCCTTTGTCTTTAGTCTTACGTCTATCATAACGGATTGTCTGAAAATTGGCTACTCTTTTTGATGACCGGCATTTTTCCCGAGTTTCTTCAGCAGGTCAATCGCCGTTGTTTTCTCCTCATCTGTCAGGCCGCTCATAATAGATTCAATCTGCTGCCAGTGATCCGGAAAGATGCCGTGAAGCAGTTTCCTGCCCTCTTCCGTAATCGACGCATACGTAATCCGGCGGTCTGTCGGGCATGGGACACGCTTCAAAAACCCTTTCTTTTCAAGCTTGTCTACCACATACGTAATGCTGCCACTGGCAAGAAGGATCTTCTCGCCGATTTTCTGCAGCGGCTGATCCCCCTGATGGTATAGCAGCTCCAGTACACCGAATTCCGTCGGGTTTAATTCATAACGCTGAATATCGTCCTTCACTAAATCACCGATGGCCCGCTGCGCCTTAGATAAGACGACAAACAGCTTCAATGATGGATCTTGTTTCTTTTTCAAGTACAATTCATGTTCGTTCATCCGGTTCGCCCATCCTTTTTAAAAGATAAAGATAGTATAAGTTTAACATTTTCGCACTGTCAATCAGGCACGGACGGATAAGCTTGAAGACTTTTATAGATCAGTTGTCGTTCGAAGGGCGTTCGGGCCGCCTCCTAAAAAAGTGAAATGGGCCGGCAGCACATCGATTTGTGCAGGTGTCTCTGTTTTAATTTCGCCGTCCATATCTACTTCTTCATCCGTTTCCGTCTCAATGGTAATATGCTGTCCCTGACGATAGCTGAGGTCCTGGAACTTTTGATCGACAGAGCGTTCCCTTCCCATTGCCAGCCACTCTCTGAATACAGCCAGGCTGGAATTTTTGACAATCAGCACATCAAACTTCCCGTCCTGCAGGTCGAGCGATGACATCGGAACTTTCCGGGTACCGATGAACTGCCCGTTCATAACAAGGATCATCACCGCTTCCCCCTCCAGTTTTTCCCCATCGACGGTCAATGAAAAACGAAAAGGTTCGGATCGGTTCACTGTTTTCAATGCACTGATGAAATAACTGAGCACCCCTAAACGGTTTTTCTGGTTTTCATCGATGTTGAACGATGTCTGGGCGACGAGGCCGATGCCCCAGAAGTTGATGAAATACGTATCTTCTGTTTTGCCGGCATCCACCTGCAGTGCCTCCCCCTTCATAATGGAGGCAGCCGCCTGATCCAGCCGCTGCGGAATATCAAGGACACGGCTGAAATCATTGCACGTTCCGGCGGGAAGCACCCCGATCACCGGCCGCTTTTCCAGTTCCGCCATGCTGTTGATGCATTCATGAATTGTCCCGTCTCCCCCAAGGATTAGGAAGACATCGGTTTCTGGACCGTACGTCCTGCAGACGTCCCGAAGTTCTTCCAGCGAAGCCGTCTGAATTACACGCAGATCTTTGACCTCTTTACTGACCTCAGGAAGCACCTGGCTGAGTGCAGGTGTGATTTCATTTTCTTCTTTATTTCCGTTATATAGAAGTATCCCGGTTTCAAATCGCGGCATAGTATCCCTTCCTTCCTCCTTACATAATTGACGAAAAGCGGACCTTTGAAACGATTTCCTCTATTTTCATCCTACGACCTCCAAGCAAATCCTTTCGGCATCTAAGTAAATAGGCGGGACATTCTCTATTCGGGAAAACCACTGGGTTCCTCTTTTGGGCAAGGATCAGAAAAAATGATGAAGCTGTTTTTTCCATAGAGGAATTCAGGAAAACCTCATCGGCAACCCTGCTGTGTTACTCTTTATTCCTCCATATCTTCCATTGTACACCACTTCGTCTTCCACCTGGCGGCTTCTCTGTTAGAACAAGCCGCACCCATCCACCAAAGCAGATGGGTTTACGAATAGCCTTCTTTGTTTTATACTATATTTTGTTTAGGGGGCTAAGTAATTATGAAGAAACAATTGGATGAATCACTGGGATATCAGATTCATATGGTTTCCCATTTTCTAAGAAACGTATATAACGAACGGCTCGGGGAATATGGATTGACCCATGCCCAAGGCAAAGTCATCCACATTTTAGCCAGAGAAGGCGAGCAGCCACAGGTGGAACTCCAGAAGCGGCTGCATATCAAGCCTTCCTCTATGAACGGCGTTGTGGAGTCTCTCCTTAAATATGAACGAATATCAAAACGGCCGAGTGAAGAGGATAAGCGCACAAAACTGATCACTCTGACAGAAGCCGGCATGGAACTCCACGAAATGATCGTCACAACCATTAAGGCAATTGAAACAGAAGCTTTCGCTGACCTCTCTCAAGAGGAACAGCAGATCATGACATCCTGGTTGAAAAGAACCCAGGAACGCATAAAGTCACAAACAGCAGGGAGAGAAAACGAATGAAAGAACAAAGTCAGCGTTTAGGTACCCAGCCTATACCAAAGCTGTTGGCCAATTTGTCCATTCCGGCGATGATCGGAATGTTTGTTATGGCGCTGTACAACGTCATTGATACATTGTTCATCGCACGCGGTGTCGGAATTCTCGGAGTATCGGGTGTAAGCATCGGTTTCCCGGTTATGATGATCATTATGGCCATTGCAGCAGCCGTCGGTATTGGTGGTGCTTCCGTTATATCACGAAGGCTCGGAGCAGATAAAAAAGACGAAGCGGATCTTGTTTTCGGAAACGTCCTGATCATGATTGTCTTAATAAGCAGCGTCGGCTTCATCGGCGCTTTCACCTTTTTAGAGCCGCTCCTTACCATTTTCGGAGCTACAGATAACATCATGCCGTATGCGAAGGATTATTTATTCCCGATCATGGTCGGTTCCCTGTTCTTCTCCTTCGCCTTCGCGACAAACAACATCATCCGTTCTGAGGGGAATTCCAGGTTTGCCATGATCACGATGATCATACCTGCGGTTCTGAACATCATTCTTGACCCCATCTTCATCTTCGGACTCGACATGGGCGTACAAGGGGCTTCCATAGCGACGGTCATTTCACAGGCGACGGTATCGATTGTTGTTCTGAACTATTTCCTTAAAGGAAAATCTTCCCTGACAGTCAGGAGAGCCGCCTTGAAGCTTCAGACGAAGATCATCAAGGAAATCATCACCATCGGTATGCCGGCGTTTATCCGTCAGGTGGCTGGGAGCGCAATGATGATCGCTATCAACTTGATGCTTATCAAGTTCGGAGGCGAATTCGAAGTCGGGGTCTTCGGAATCGTCCAGAAGCTGGCCATGTTCACCATCATGCCGATGATCGGTGTCCTCCAAGGTATGCAGCCGATCATCGGCTACAACTACGGGGCCCAGAACTATGAACGTCTAAAGGAAACCGTCAAGCTCGGAATGAAAGTCGTCACCATCATTTCTGCCGGTATTTTCGTTCTCATGATGGCTTTCCCGAATGCATTGATGATGATTTTCACAGGAGATCAGGCAACGATCGAAACCGGGGCTCACGCCATCCGGATTATGTTTGCCTTTGCTGTCCTGATCGGCGCACAAGTCGTCAGCGGTGGTCTTTACCAGGCGCTCGGCATGGCCAAACCGGCGATGATCCTGTCTATGGCCCGCCAGGTGCTGTTCCTGATTCCGCTGGTACTGATCCTCCCGAATTTCTTCGGTGTCACTGGTGTATGGCTTGCCTTCCCGGCGGCCGATCTTCTGGCGTTTGTTTTATCCATGATCTTTCTTTACAGAGACCGATCCCTTTTCTTCAAACCGAAACGCGGGGCATCCAATTACGAAACGGCCCCGTCTTGATCAACAGCCCGGCGGCTTGACGCCGGGTTTTTTCTTTTTCTGCAGAAAAATCTGAATGAGCACTGCTTTGTTCTCCATCTTTTCCCAAAGATTCTCAGCAATGGATAGCAACCCATGACATTTTCCGTTAAAATGATACAGAGAATGCTATTTTTCACTGGTAAAGGATGAAGTGTATGACTTACTCGGTCCACTTGATCAAACTGTTTATCCGCCGTGATGATCATTTGTTCAAGCTGAATGAAGCTGAAAAATTGAAAAACGTCTGGAATCTATTATTCTTTTTACTCGCTCTCACTTTACTCACCTTTGTCTGGACGGCCTGGCTCGGCCTGGGTACCGATGCGATTTCCGCTAATATGACAGAATTGACCCGGACTGATTATGAACTGAGAAAAGCATGGTTCCTGATCGGCAGAGCTGCTTACGGGCTGCTGTTTTTTTTATTCCTTTTATTTATCTCTTCGTTTTTTTACTGGTTATTCAATCATGTATCCTACAAAAAGCTGATCATTCTACAAATGAACGTCCTGCTCGTTATGCTTCTTGAGCGTGTAACCTGGGTGCCGTTGATGGTCTATGCAGGAATCGACTGGTATGTATCACCTCTTTCCTTTGGTGTTGCAGCCTCCTACTTCACTTCCCTGGAGTGGGTCATTTATTTTTTCGGTTCCATATCCCTTTTCCAGCTGTTTATCATCTGGTACCAGGTCAAATGCCTTTCCCGGCTGTCCAGAACAAAAATCGGCTGGATCTGGACCGGCGTCATTTTCTGGCATCTATTGCTGTGGGCTGGAACCTCCGCCCTTGCCTATTACGATTTATATCTTCTTTACTTAATAAGGTAGGAAAGCCGCAGGTGGACATATTATGAAGAAAATTAACATTAAAGGAAGAATGACCGGATTGTTGATCATCGCTTTCATTACGACGAATGCCCTGTTGATTTATTTGGACGAAGATGACAGAGTGGACCGGAAATCCTATCTCCATACATGGTCACAGGCGGTTACATATGACCTCTTTGAAAGAGTGGAAACCAAAGGCGTCTTCACATCGCAGGAATCTGTCCCGGTTTACTTTGACGGAGCAGATGGTTCCTTCCAGCAGTTCCTCGTAAGCGAGGGGGACAAGGTGCAGGAAGGCGATGACCTTTATACCTATCAGGTTGAAGACTACACTGCAGAGGAATCCCGTCTCCAAGGAGAAGTGCAGCGCATTCAGGAAGAAATATCAGCCGTCGAGGACTATATCGATCAACTGGAGGCCTATGATATCCCTGATCCCTCATCTCCAACAAACCGTTCCACTTCTTCCTTTTTCGGAGAAGACAGGAATGCCTCCGAGGAAGAAAGCACTTCTTCCCCGGATTCTTCTATAGAAGCGGAGTACCTCAAAGAGGAGGAACTTGCCAGACAGCAGGCCGAACTTTCCAAACAGCAGGGGCTGCTTGAAATGGCGGAAGACCAGCTGGACCAGCTCCAGGAAACGGGAGAACAGATTACAGTCACCAGCCAGTTTTCAGGAACCGTCACCGATATCGATGAAGAACTCAACGCTCCTATCCTTACGATGAAGTCTGCCAATCTCGTATTGGAAGGCGAAATCCAGGAAGAAGACCGGACACAGGTGGAAGAAAACTTAACCGTTGAGATCTTTGTACCCGAGCTTGAACTGGAAACGACCGGAACGGTAACCCGGGTGGACGAATTCCCGGAACAGACAGACCTCGGCGGGAAGAGCCGGTATCCATTCATCGTGACACTGGAAGATGCGGATGAACAGCTTCTTCCCGGCTACCATGCGGAGATGCAGGTGATCACAGCGGAAGCACCGCAAGCCGTCGCTGCCCTGGACGCTGCCTTGACGACGGAAGAAAATCTGTACGCCTGGATCATGAATGAAGAGGGCATCCTGGAACGCCGGGAAGTGACAACCGGCATGAAGGAGGACGGACTTGTCCAAGTCGTATCCGGCCTCGAGGACGGGGAGTGGATGGCCGTTGCACCGAAGGACGAATTCCGTAACGCCTCTGTTTTTCTGACCTCTATGCAGGCGGAGGACCTTCCTGTCAAAGACCTGATGGAACTGGATCAGTCAACGATGCTCAATTACGGACTTCTCGGACTTTTATCGAGGTAGTCATACAAAGAAGACGGCCGCCCGCGGCCGTCTTCTGCTTGTAGAAAACCCCCGTGTTTTTTACTGCTTCAAGGAACCGGTCAAGACGCTTTGGCAGCCGGTCCATATCCCACACATTCCAAGCCATATGTATTGCATCTTTTACGTGTCCATGGGACGATAAAAGATAAATAAACCGTTGACTTTAAAGGGGGCCCACAATGAAATTAAGTGTATTGGATCAGTCCCCTGTTTTAGCTGGGACAGACCCACAGGAAGCATTAAGACAAACAACCGAATTAGCAAAATGGACCGACCAGCTCGGGTATCACAGGTTCTGGGTATCCGAACATCACAGCACCGGCAGCCTTGCGGGGTCTTCACCGGAAATCCTCGCCGCTCACCTGGCTGCTCATACAGACACCATACGAATCGGCAGCGGAGGCGTGCTTCTGCCGCATTACAGCCCGTTTAAAGTAGCTGAATCCTTCCGTGTTCTTGAGACCCTTCATCCGGACCGGATTGATCTGGGGGTCGGCCGGGCACCCGGAGGCCTGCCGAACATCAACCTTGCCTTGAATAAAGGGAACGTCCCCAATGTGGAAGGCTATCCTGCACAGGTTGAAGAACTGATCGCTTATCTGCATGGGCACGACCCGCACGGAATGGGGATACAGGCGACACCGACAGGCGAAACTGCACCACCGGTATGGATGCTCGGTTCCAGCGGGACGAGCGCGCGGGTGGCCGGAGAGCTGGGAGCTTCGTATTCCTTTGCCCACTTCATTAATGGCCGGGGCGGCACAAGAGCGATGGAGCGTTATTTCAACCATTTCACCCCTTCGCTGCAGCAGACCGAACCGGACGCCAATGTTTCTGTTTTCGTCGTATGTGCAGAAACGGATCAGCGCGCCGAGTATTTAGCATCAAGCCTGGATCTTGCCCTTCTTCAAATTGAAAAAGGCGGAAGGCGCACCCACTTCCCTACACCGGAAGAAGCTCTTTCCCACTCCTACACGGTCTTTGAAGAGGAGCGCATCGCCGATAACCGTAAAAGGATGATTGTCGGATCGATCGAGCGGGTGAAGGAAGAAATTGAGGAACTGGCTTCCCTTTACCAGGTAGATGAAATCATCGTCAATACGATTGTCACTCCATTTGAGGAGCGGCTGAAATCCTACGAACTGCTGGCCGGCGCTTTTGAACTGTCCACGTCCACCACTATGACCTGAGGTCGTAGTGGTTTTTTTTATGCTTTTCTCCAATTCCTATTGATTTCCACTCTGCATGTGCCGATGTATATAGTTGTCAGACATCTCTTTCATAACGAAGGAAATGATGTCAGCGGATTTTATACAGAGGAGTGAAATAGTTGAAGCGTTCGACCTTATTTATCGTCCTATTTCTGTTTAGTTTTCTTATATCCGGCTGCAGCAGTGGTTCTGCTGAAGGAACGGAGGAGTCTGGAATCAGTGCAGGTCTGCTTGTCACTGAAAGCGGTCTCGGAGATGATTCTTTCAGTGACTCCGCTTTTCAAGGCCTTGAGCAGGCCCGCGATGAGTTGAATATAACGTTTGATTACCGTGAACCTTTTGACCAGAATTATGAAGCTCATGCCCGCGATCTGATTGAACAGGGGCACGATGTCATTATCGGTCTCGGGTATAACTCACAGCCGGCTGTCGATCAGCTGGCCGCCGAATTCCCTGACCAGGATTTCGTTTTGATTGATGCCGTTTCTGATCAGCCCAATGTATCATCCATCACTTTTAAGGAAGATGAAGGAAGCTACCTGATCGGTTTCATTGCCGGCATGAAATCCAAAAGTGGTGTCGTAGGATTCATTGGAGGAGAAAACATTCCTGTCGTAAACCGGTTTGAAGAGGGATTCACAAAAGGAGTTCTGGAAGCCGCTCCCGACGCCGAAATATTGGTCAGCTATGCGGATACCTTTGATGATGACCACAAAGGCGCTTCTCTTGCGGCGGAGATGATCGATCAGGACGCCGATTATATTTTTCCAGCTGCCGGCTTTACAGGTATTGGTGTTCTGAAGGAAGCTGAAAAACAGGACATCTACGCTTTCGGAGTGGATAGTGATCAATTTTATACGGCGGAAGAATCCGTCGTGACATCCATGCTTAAAAACGTCAATGTCGCCTTATATGGTGTGATGGAACAGTTGTCTGAAGGAGAAAAGCTGGACGGCAGCGCCCGTACACTTGGGCTTGAGGAAAACGGTGTGGGTCTTGCCCCCATCCGCCTGATCGATTTAAACGATCAGGAAGAGAAAACGCTCCAAAAAGCTATGGGGCAGTAAAACGAGGAGGAAAACAAATGAGTATCAGCCGCAGACTATTTGTCATGACTTTGCTGCCTCTGGTGTTGTGTATTATTTTAATCGGTGTGATTGTGTTTCAAATGATCGGATTGCAGCGCTCTACGAATGAAGATATTCAGGTGCTCCTTGATGGTAAGGAGCTTCACGGACAGCTCGTTCGTGTAGAACAGGCCTTGACGACATATGGCTACAACCCTTCCGAAGCTTCCAAGCAGGAAGCCTTCACCCAGGTGGAGCAGACGAGGCAGCTGTTTCAGACGGTGGAGCCGCTCATTGTCACCGATACACAGCGGCAGTGGTTTGACCAGGCCCAGGCGAAATTCAACGATTGGGAGAGCCTGGCCACGGAAGCATTGAATACCGATGACACGAATGAGATTCAGCGGCAGGCATCACGGACAGCCGGGTTAATCAATGATGTGTACATGCTTCAGCGGGAATCACAGGCATGGTATGAAAACAAAATGGAGACACAGCAAAAGACGATCGGTCAGTTGATTCTGTTCACCATCATTGCGGCCGTTATCTTAATTATCGGCACCTTGTACTCCACCTTCCGCCTGACCGCACATATCGCCCGCCCCGTCCGCCAGCTGGCCGCCCAGGCTGCTGATGTGGCCGGAGGGAACTTGACAGTGAACATCGAAGACGATCCGAAGAAAAACGATGAAATCGGACAACTGACCCAATCCTTCCGTGTCATGGTGGAGAATCTTCAGGAAACGGTTCAGTCCGTAGACGAAATCGGACAGAGCGTCAAAACGTTCAGTTCCAGGTTGAATCAGGAAATGAACGGCCTTTCGGAAATATCCAGCCAGGTGGCTCATTCAACGGATGAACTGGCTCAGGGGAGCCAGTCGATCTCCAACGACGTTCAGGATGCCGCTGTATTGATGGAGGATCTGGACGACCGCTTTGCGAAGAACCGTCATGACGGACAAGAATCCAGGGAAATCAGTACACAAGCCCTTCATTCTGTTGAGGAAGGACAGAACAGTCTGATGAATCAGCGGACCTTGATGGATCAAAATACGGCTTCTTTAGCAAAAGTCGAAACATCGGTGCACCAATTCATCCAATACACTGATCAAATTGAATCGACCGTACACCTTGTGAACGATATCGCCAGCCAGACCAACCTGCTTGCCTTGAATGCAGCCATTGAAGCTGCACGTGCAGGAGAGCATGGAAAAGGATTTGCCGTTGTCGCAGAGGAAGTGCGCAAATTGGCCGATCAATCCACCGCTGCAACAGCAGACATCTCCGATATGGTGTCACAAATCCGGAGCGGCGTGGATACGATCCGCCGGGAAATGACAGAAACTGTCCAGGTGACAGAGCAGCAGAACACGTCTGTGTCTGCATCAAAAGCCGCCTTTGACCAGATCAGTACGTATGTCCATACGATCGACCAGCACCTCGAAGCCCTCGTACAGGGACTCGATCAGTCCCGTCACCAGAGCACAGATGTTCATGCGGCTTTTGAAAACGTAAGCAGTGTCATCCAGCAGACCGCAGCAGGAACCGAGGAAATCTCGGCTTCTACGGTGGAGCAGCAGTCCGCCTTCCAGCAGCTGCTATTGGAAAGTGAACAGCTGGAAACGATGATCGGCCAATTGAATGAACAAATCCAGCAGTTTCAATGGCAGAAGGAACCGGAAACGACTCCCCCACCTGCCGATGAGGAAATCATCACCGCTTCAGCTTCCTGAAGCGGTGTTTTTTTACCGCCGCTTCGGACGCCCGGCAGGACGCTCAAGGGAGCGCAGGTCTTCATCTACATTCATGACCTTCTGTTCCACCATCTGTCGGGCATCCTCCACTCCTTTGTTATAAAAGAAAGGCCCCATTTCCTCTGCCATCTGATGAACCCATTGATCGGCCGCCAAATCGCCAATGACCTCCCCACGTTCAAGCTCAAACCACTCTTTAATACGTTCAGCCATGTATTCCTGTTGTTCTTTTTTCAACTTCACAACCATCCCCCCTTTTCCCTCTATCCTATCACACCATCCCGGTGACACAGACCGCTTTATTCGGCTTCTCAGGACGGATATGGATGCAGACGTCCCGGAACCCTGCCTGCACCAGCATCGCCTTCATCTGGCCTCCGAGGATATGTGTGGTATCATCTCCCGCCCCCTCTTCGTGAGGACGGAGCGTTAAGGCTATTCTTCCGTTTTGGTTCATGTTTGTATACAAATGGGCGAGTATCTCTTCCGGATCTTCCCAGAAGGTGACATTGTTAACGGCATAGACTTTATCCATCGCACGGTGGAAATGGACCAGGTCTTCAGCCTGCCCGTGAATGACACCCACCTGCGCAGCATTATTGAAGCTCCGCCATTTATGCAGCACCGTTTCGACCATCACCTCGGATGGATCCAAGGCGTAAAGGTGGAGTCCCTGGATTCTGGATGCCTGCTCTAACGCTTCTCCTGCTCCACATCCGATTTCAAGAACTTCCTCTTCTTTCTGCAGATCCAGAAACGATAGTGTCCACGCGTTCAGCTTTTCATTTTCTTTTTCCATAAAACGTCCGGCAAGCTTCCCCATCCAGCCGGACGGCCTTGCGAAATGTTGATACAGCATCGGTTCCCTCTCCTTCCTTTCCCGCTTCTTGTACCCGTCTTCAAGAACAGGTATGCCTATTGGTGAAAAGGGTTTAGTTTCCTTCCCGGGCGTTTGTTTGTATGATAGATGACAGAGACCTGTACTTATTTTTTTATAAAATGATCCTAAGGGGGAAAATCATGAAAAAGTGGAGCATTCTTATGCTGCTGATCACACTAGTACTGGCTGCCTGCAGTGGCGGCGGGTCCCAGGAAGAAGCATGGAAGGATATGTCCTGGGAAACCATTGAAGAAGAGGCCGACGGCACGGAGGTGCGTCTCTATATGTGGGGCGGCGATGAAGGGATCAACCGCTACATTGATGAATGGGCGGCTCCCCGCCTGAAAGAAGCACACAACATAACTCTGGAGCGTGTTCCTATGGATGCGGCGGAAATACTCCAAAAACTTCAGACAGAGAAACAGGCCGGAAAACAAGACGGCCCGATCGATGTGATCTGGATCAATGGGGAGAACTTTAAAAATGCCAAAGAAAACGAACTGCTGGCAGGATCGTTTACAGACAAGCTGCCTGCTTTCAATGAATATTACGACACAGATGATCCAGCTTTCCAGACCGATTTCGGAACATCTGTAGAAGGCATGGAAGCCCCGTGGGGCAAAGTCCAGTTCGTCTTTCACTATGACGCCGACCGGATCAGTGAGCCTCCTTCCTCTTTTGAGGAACTGCAGAACTGGATTCATGACAATCCAGGAAAGTTCACTTATCCGCGAGCGGAGGACTTTTCCGGGAATGCTTTCTTACGCCACGTCTTATATGCCAAGGCGGAAGAGCCATCAGATATTTATGAGAATCCCTTGAATGAAGCTGATATTCAGCCGGCGGCGGATCGCACATGGGCTTATCTCAAGGATATTCAGCCGGATTTATGGCGTTCCGGTGATCACTACCCGAATGACTTAACAGAGCTGGATCGTTTATATAGTCAAGGAGAAGTCTTGATGACGATGGGCTACAATGAGTCCCGTGCGGAATCCTTGGTCGCTGATGGGGTGTTCCCGGAATCCACCCGTTCGTTCGTCCTGGAACCAGGTTCTATTGGAAATACACACTTTTTGAGCATTCCCTTCAATAGTTCCAATCCGCCCGGAGCGCTGGCTGCCATTAACTTCCTGCTTTCACCGGAAGCCCAGCTGGCCAAATTCAAGCCGGATTACTGGGGGGAAAACACCACGATCAGCATAGATCAACTACCCGAAGATATGAAACAGCAATTTGAAGCGGTGGATAGAGGAGACAGCGTTCTTTCCACAGAAAAGCTGGAGGAAAGCTTTCTTCCTGAATCAGAAGCCGCCTACGTCGAATGGATGAAAGAGCAGTGGTTTGATGAAGTCGTTCAACCTTAAACATTCTCTCCTTTTCCTGCCGGCTGTCCTGTTTATGCTCCTTCCTCTTTACGGGCTCCTGACAGCTGTCTTGAACAGCTTTGGCCGGCACAGAGGATGGACACTGGACTATTACCGGCAGATCTTTGAATCCAACCGTTTTGTCACGTCTCTTGTTTTCAGCCTGCAGACAGCCTTGATCGCCACCCTGTTGTCCATTCTTATCGGGATCGCTTTCACACGCAGTTTTTATCCCATCCTGGAAAAAATGGCACCAAGGGTGAGTGTATGGATTCCGATGCTGTTCCCGCACTTTGTCTGGGGCTACATGGTCATTCTCCTTCTTTCAGAAACCGGAGTGGCCGCTCAGCTGTTCACGGCTGCCGGATGGATTTCTGACCCGCAGCAATTTCCGATACTCACAAGGGACCCGAACGGAATCGGCATCATCTTAACCTATGTATGGAAAGAGGTTCCCCTTGTCATCTTGATGCTGCTGCCGGTCTATGCCTCGATCCGGCCGGAATACTATGCACTCATCGATACACTTGGGGGGTCGGTTTGGAACAGAATCACAGCGGTTGAACTGCCTCACCTGCTTCCGGTTCTGATGGAGACAAGCCTGATCATTTTCTCATTCACCTTATCGGCTTATGAAGTACCTGCTCTGTTGGGAACCACGTTTCCGGAGATGGTCTCCGTACTCAGCTATGACTGGTTTTACGGAAGCTCCTGGCAGAAACGTCCACTGGCGTTTGCCGCTATGGTCAGCATCAGCCTCGTCCTGCTGGTTCTGTCCTTTATCGGATACGGGTACTTAAGCAAAGCCAGATGGAGAGCTATGAGAGGAAGTCGTTCATGAAGCAGAATTCACGTTTATTTTTAGTGCTTACGCTCCTGTTTTTCCTTATACCGCTCCTCATACTGGCCGCTCAGAGCTTCAGTGCGCCGTGGCGGTTTCAAACAGGCGCCGGACTGGACTGGGAGCTTCGCAGCTATGAACAGCTGCTGCAGAACCCGATGCTCTGGAAAGCTACATTCACATCGATATGGATTGGATTCATCGTCCTGCTCCTGAATGTATTGATCGGTGTGTCCACCGGCAAAGCGCTCGCCACCGTCCCATTGAAAGGAAAACCCTGGGTGGAGGCTTTACTGCTGTCACCGATTCTTATCCCGGTCCTTGCGATCGCCATGGGGCTCCACATCTTTATGATCCGTGCCGGATTGGCGGATACAGCACTTGGTGTCATCATCATCCACCTTGTACCGACCGTCCCTTACAGCATTAAAGTATTTCACAACAGTTACCAGCAGATTGGACGGGCGATGCTTGAGCAGCCTCACATCCTCGGTGCCGGATTTTTCAGGCAGCTGTTCACGGTTGAGCTGCCTCTCTTGAAACCGGCGCTTCGAAGTGTCACTTTTTTAACCATTGTCATCAGTCTGAGCCAGTACGCAATCACAGCCGTTATTGGCGGAGGACGTGTGCTGACGCTGCCTCTCGTATTCTTTCCATTCCTGGAAAATGCGGATGCTTCCGTCATGTCTGCGTTTTCCCTCTGGTTTGCTGTCATACCCGTTGGGATGTATTTCCTGGTGGAAGCTGTCATCCTTCTGCTTCCCTACTCTCGCCTGCCTTGGAGGAATAAAAGATGAGCCCGACTACATTAGAAGTGAAGCAATTGAAAAAAAGCTTTCAAGAAGACCTGATTTTGAACGGTCTTTCCTTTCAATTAAAGAAAGGGGAAATCCTCAGCGTTGTCGGTCCTTCTGGAAGCGGAAAAACAACGCTTCTTCGTGTCCTTGCCGGCCTCGAAACCCCTACACACGGGTCCCTCTGGATGAACGGTAAGGACATTACAGCTACAAAAGCCAACCGGCGGGATATCAGTCTCGTATTCCAGCAGCCGCTTCTGTTTCCCCATATGACAGTAGAAGAAAATATTGTCTATGGAGCGAAAGTATCTAAGAAATATGACAAACAGAAAGTAGAGAGACTGCTTGAAGCGATTGGAATGAGCCGGTATAGAAATTATTTCCCTTCGGAAATCTCCGGCGGTCAGCAGCAGCGGACAGCGCTTGCCCGCGCCATGGCGACTGAACCGGAAGTGATACTTTTTGATGAACCGTTCAGCAGCCTGGATCCATCGCTTAGGCAGGACCTGCGCTACTGGGTCAGAGATTTCCTCGTGGAACAGAAAACGACAGCCTTGTTCGTCACTCATGATATGGAAGAAGCTATGATCATGGGAGACCAGATTGCCGTCTTTCAGGATGGAGAGTTTCAACAGATTGGAGAAGCATCTGTCCTTCATCATCATCCTGCCAATCAAAAAGTCGCTTCCTTCATGGGCGGCCACCTGATCCTGAATGAAAACGAATTTGTCCCACTGGGGGACATACAGCTTTCCCCGGGCTATGAAGACGGAGAGACACGCACCTTCCAAGGGCGGATGGAGCACCTGACCTACCAGCACGGACGTCCAGTGGCTCATATCAACGTTCCCGCCCTGGGCTCCAGAGTGGCGTTACCCGTTCAACAGGTTACAGCGGATACAGAAGAAGTCACTCTGCACATCCCGAATTCCCGCATTCAACGATTTGAGGTGAACCATCATGAATAAAAAAACTCTGCTCCGTTCGCTTTTGTTCCTGACGATTTTCATTGCGGCGGCCTGGTTTGCCCGAAGCCGGTTTAACGTCGATCCACAAAACATCCGTGCCTACATCCTGTCGTTCGGCAGTATCGGCCCGCTCATTTTTATGGGATTGTATGCCATCGGCCCCATTGTCGTCTTTCCAACCTCCGTGCTTTCCTTGGCAGCAGCCTTTGCCTACGGCCTGTGGCCGGGTATGCTGTACATTGTCATCGGAGCGACCGGGGCAGGAATCACCGGATGGGTGATGGGGCGCTTCTTCGGGGATTCCGTGTTGAAGTTCCATCAGTCCAAGTGGGCTTCTTCCATCTATGAGCGTATGAAAGGACAAGGATTTTTATATGTATTTGTCCTCAGGCTCATCCCGCTTGTCGGATTTGATATCCTCAGTTATTTATCAGGGATGACGCGGGTGAAACTGCCATCCTTTATCCTGGCCACAGTCCTCGGCATGCTGCCCGGCACATTCGCCTACAGTCTTGTCGGTACCAGTCTTGCCAGCGGGGACAGGACATTGATTTTCGCCGCGCTGAGCGTTTTTGCCCTTATTCTAGTAACGACATACCTTTTCCGGAATAAAGTACGTTCCTGGTTGAAGATTTAACCATAAGAAAAGCCTTTGAACCATCCCTCCTCGGCATACGGTTCAAAGGCTTTTTTATTTGTATTTCGCCATAAATTCACGATCGATCTTCTGCTTCAACTGCCATGCTTTGTGATTATGTGCATGCACAAGTCCATAAATCAAAAAACCTTTCCGATCTCCAGTGGAAAGAATATACAAAGCTTTCTTTTGAGGCACGAAGGCTTCCAACGGCTCGTGATGGAAGAAATTCTTTACGTTTTCCCATAAAACCGGTCCCTGGCGTACGGCATAAACGCCGCTTTTCGGGAGGTCAGGGTCGGTTTCCAGCGTGACACAATCTCCCGCCCCGAACAAATAGTCATAGTTCTTGAACTGCAGTGTTCGTGACACAAAAGCAAAACCACGATCATCCACATCCAGCCCTGCCCGCGTAAATATGGCATCCCCGACAGCTCCGCCCAGCCAGAGGACACCGGTGTGACGGATCTTGTTCCCTCTGCTCGTCTCAATGCTGGAATCCGTGACGGCTTCCACCTCTTCATTTTCCCACACCCGGACACCTTTTTTCTTCAGGATATGCTTCATCCGCGCCCGGACCCATTTAGGAGTATCCGGCAGAAGAGGTCCTGAAGTAACGAGACGTACCTGCCCCGGCCGCTGATGCATATTTTTATAAGACTGGATGGAAAGGGCCAGTTCCGTTCCGGCCGCTCCCCCTCCGACAATCAAAGGCTGAGGGGTTTCCCGTAAATCCTTCATGCGTTCAGTGAAAAGGTAGTTCGGTTTAATGGACTGGGCGGCCGTATGCTCGACGGACTCCGGCAGGCTGCGTGAGCCGATATCAAAACTGGCGGCATCAAAAGGGTACACGCTCCCATCATGGCAGATGATCTTCTTTTGTTCCGGTCTGATCATCACAGCTGTCTTCTGAATCAGCTGCACTCGAGCTCTTTTCGTGAGTGGACGAAGGTCGACTCTCGTGTCTTCTTCTGTATAGATCCCTTCGGTAAAGCCGGAAAACATACCGGAATAATATTGATAGGGGGATGGTGTGATGAGGCACACATCCACATCAGGCAGGCCGTGTTCAGCCATCTGCTTGAGCACTTCCAAATGCGCATGACCGGCGCCGACAAGCAGCAATCGTTTGGACATCCTTCCACCTCCTTATAAAAAACGCCCACATGGAACCAGCCATGTGGACGCTCACCCATTATAGGCTTGCCTGTAGGAATTCCTGCACTTCTTCCGGCGTTTTAGCATCCGCACTGTGCAGATGAGCGGTCTTTTGACCATTTTGGAAAACCAACAGACTAGGAATGCCCATAACTTCGTACTTTTCAGCCAGTTCAGGAAGCTGGTCACGGTTCACATCGTACCAGTGGTAACCATTATATTCCTCGATAATCCCACCGATAAACATGTCCATGCGGCGGCAGTCCGGACACCAGTCCGCCTGGAATTTCACGATGACCGGCTGTTCACTGGCAATTGTTTCGTTAAATTGATCCACGCTTTGAATAGATTCCATTCCTATCAATCTCCTTTAAGCAAGCTCTACCCTCATGATAATCAAATCACGCTCATTTGTCTTACTTTCCGCTCACGGCTGCTAGTCCTTGTATTCCACACGACCGAGCAGCCAGGCAGCAAGCAGTCCTGCAAGGAAAGTGACGATACTGACGATGAGAAGTCCTGTCGATTCAGGAACCCCGGGAAAGATGACAAACACGGAACCGATCACAAGCCCGATAATGACAGCAAAGGTTCCGGACGTGTAATTTTCCAGGAAAAACTTCACGATTTTACTCATAGAAACCAAGCCAATCAGAATACCTAATCCGACCACGGCGATGATATCGATGCGGAAATCCGAAATGCCTGAAGTCACGGTTGTGTACACACCGATAATCAGAAGGATGAACGATCCACTGATGCCGGGAAGAATCATGGCACTGCTGGCAATCCATCCGGAAAAGAACAGCAGCAGGTATCCCGACAGTGTGATTTCCTCCATTGCCGTCGTTTCCGATGTCTGGAAGATGGCCATGGAAGCCACCACAGCGGCGCCCATCAACAGCAGAATATAGTGCTTCGCTTGAAATTTATTTTTCATGTCTGCTTTATGGGTCAAATAGGGAAGCACACCGATAATCAATCCAAGAAAGAAAAACTGCGTCGGACCCGGGTAATGTTCAAACAGCCATTCAATGACGCTGGCCAGCAGCGCGATGGAAGTGACGATCCCAATACCGAGCGGCAGCAGAAACTTCAAATGTTTTTTCCATTCCTTACTGAAAAATCCGTTGATGGCCTCAATCAAACGATCATAAATCCCCAGAACTACAGCAATCGTGCCTCCACTGACGCCGGGAACAACATCGCTGGCTCCCATGAGAAGACCACGGTAAATATTTCTCCATTCCCACATGTTTCTTTACTCCTTTTTCACAGGCAGATATTTTATAGTCATTCTTTAAGCTTCCATCATACCTTGTCTTGAAGAAAAATACAAAAAGCAAAAGGCCCGGTTTCCCGGACCTTTTTTCATGCATCAGGCAGATGTTTTTTCCTTCTCTCTCTTCCCTTTTTCAAGAGCGGCCTTATCAGCACGCAGTGCCTTGTAAAGGGAAACAACCATGAGAATCATGATGAAGGAAAACGGGAAGGCGGCAGAAATCAGAGCATTCTGGAGCGCCTGCAATCCTCCGGAATACAACAGCACAGCCGCCATGGAAGACTGGACGATCCCCCATGCGAACTTCACCATTGTCGGGGGAGTGAGCGACCCGTTCGTCGTCTGCATGCCCAGCACAAAGGTTGCAGAGTCTGCAGATGTAATAAAGAACGTTCCAATCAGTGTCATAGCAATAATAGAAAGAATCAAACCTAATGGATAGTTATCAAACATTCCAAACATCGCCTGTTCGGTAGCCAGTCCGGCCAGGTCGGCATCGCCTGACTGCTGCACTTTAATCGCCGAGGAACCGAAGGTGGAAAACCAAAGGAATCCGACAACAGACGGGACCAGAAGGACACCGGCCAAGAATTCCCGGATGGTACGTCCTTTGGAAACACGGGCAATAAAAATTCCGACAAACGGAGACCAGGCGATCCACCAGGCCCAGTAGAAGACGGTCCAGTCGTTGATCCATGCACGGTTTTCCTCATTATTCGGAGCCAGACGGAAACTCATCGTCGGCAGATTCTGCAAGTACGCCCCGATCGTATCCGTAAACATGTTCATAATGAAGAGCGTCGGCCCGACAATCAGCATAATGACAAGAAGAGCCAGCGCAAGGAACATGTTCGTATTACTTAAGTATTTAATCCCTTTGCTCAACCCTGTATAGGCTGACATCATGAACAGAACGGTAACAATCCCGATAATGATCAGCTGCACTCCAAAGGAATCCTCAATGGGAGTCAGGTAGGTCAGGCCGCCATTAATCTGAGCGGCACCGAAACCAAGGGTTGTCGCTACACCTACAATAGTGGCGAAGACGGCAATGATGTCGACCACCTTGCCGAGCGGCCCCTTCATTTTATCTCCAAATATCGGCTCGAGTGTGGAGCTGATCAAAGCGGGAGCTCCGCGTCTGAATTTAAAATACGCAAGAACCAAGGCGACGATCGCATAAATGCCCCACGCATGCACGCCCCAGTGGAAATAGACAAAACGCATGGATTCATTCAACGCCGCTGCTGTACCGGTTTCCGCTGTGGGTGCATTGTTTGCGTAGAAAAATATCGGTTCCGCAGCCCCCCAGAAGACAAGACCGATCCCCATGCCTGCACTGAAAAGCATGGCAAACCAAGTAGCATAATTATAATCCGGGGTATCGCTTTCCTTTCCGAGCTTCATTTTACCGTACGGGCTGAATATCATATAAAGACAAAAAACGACGAATCCTGTAACGATTAATAAGTAATACCATCCAAAGTGAACAGAGATGTAAGACTGGATTTCACCTGTAATGGATTCCAGACTTCCCGGGGCCCATGCCCCCCAGATGACGGAAAATAATGCGATGGCCAGTGTAACCCAGAATACCGAGGTAACTTTTTGCATAATTTGCTCCTTTCTTCCTAAATAATGGTCATAGAGGATATGAAATGCGGGGAAAAAGTTGGGTCCTGCATAATTATCGAATACCCAAACCTAGAAAAATTAAACAATTGTCGTCATTTCCTGCATAAAAAAACAGCCCTTAAGATGAATAAGGACTCCTCGGATCAAAGTGTACCAGATTTTCCCGTAAACTCAAAAAAACGTCAAAAGCCGACAAATCCATACGTTCCAGGTCAACCTTCAAAGTTGGATTCTTGAGGAACTATGCACATGTGAGCCCTTATGACTACCCTTATTTTTCCATAAATCATCTGCTACAATGAACAAAAATAAGGAGGTGGATGATGTTAAAAGGACAGTTAGTCGAACTGCGTCCAGTCGGAAGACATGACTTGGACCATTTATACAGATGGGCGAATGACGAACAGCTGGCCGACCTGGGTCACGGCAGCTCTTCCGCCTATCAAAACAACAACCCGAAGGAAGATATCGAAGCGTTTTACGAAAAAAACCTGACCCATCAGGCGTTATGGGAAAAAGGCCGTGTCTTTATTGTGTACACCATCGGCACGAACGTTCCGATTGGAAAATGCGATTACAGAGAACTAAACCCGGTCACACGTGCAGCGGAGGTGGGGATCAGCATCGGCGAGCGTGCCTACTGGGGACAGGGCTATGGACAGGATGTCTTATCCACCCTTTTAAAGCACCTGTTCTATACGTTGAACCTCGAGCGTGTGCAGATGGATACGTGGAGCGGCAACACCCAGGCCCTGCGGCTTTATGAGAAAGCGGGCTTCGTCGAAGAAGGACGTTTGAGGAAGAATGAATTCGTCCAGGGCTCTTATTATGATACGGTCCTTCTCGGTATGCTTAGAAATGAATTTGAAGCATAAAGAGAGACAAAGGTTTCCCAAGGAAAATGTAGGGAATTATATACACAACACCTCAGACCCCGCCCCTTTTTTCTCACGTCATTCTTATGAAAGGAGACGACGATGAAAGATCACCTGAAAAACCCTGTATTCCTCATTTCCGCTTCTGTCATTCTCGTTCTTGTCGTAATTGGAGCGGTCAACCCGGAAGGTTTTGGTGCTGTAGCCGGAACCTTATTCGAATTCACAACCATCAATTTTGGCTGGTTTTACTTAATTTCTGTATTCGGCTTCGTCATTTTCCTTGTTGGACTTGGCTTAAGCAAATACGGAAAAATTAAAATCGGTCCGCCCGATTCCAAGCCGGAATTCCCATTCTTTACTTGGATCGGCATGCTTTTTTCCGCCGGTTTTGGTGTAGGCCTCGTTTTCTGGGGCGTTGCTGAACCGATGAGCCATTTCTTTGAAACACCGTTTTCTGAAATGGAAGCTCAGACAGAGGAAGCGGCGCGTGTCGCAATGGGCTACTCCTTCTTCCACTGGGGAGTCAACCAATGGTCCGTATTCACTATCGTCGGGCTGCTGATTGCTTTCCTGCAGTTCCGTAAAGAAAAAGACGGTTTGGTATCTACAGCCCTTGAACCTGTTCTCGGGAAGTCAAAGCCTGTCAAATACACCATCGACTCCCTTGCCGTGATTGCTACAGTCATGGGCATAGCGACTTCCCTCGGACTCGGCATCCTGCAGATGAATGGAGGATTGAATGCCGTCTTCGGCGTACCTAATAACACCACGATACAGCTTGTCATCACAGGCGTGCTTTTGATCTTATACTTAACCTCCTCCAGTACAGGGCTTGATAAAGGAATCAAGTGGCTCAGTAATTTGAATCTCGGCCTCTGTCTGCTGCTGCTTTTGTTCGTTTTCATTGCCGGTCCTACGGTTTTCATTTTAAACAGCTTCACCCTTGGTCTCGGAGATTATATTACGAACTTTGTGACCTACAGCCTGCGTCTCACCCCTTATGAGGGAGGAACATGGCTGAGAGAGTGGACGATCTTCTACTGGGCTTGGGTCATTGCCTGGTCCCCCTTCGTCGGTGCCTTTGTAGCCCGTGTTTCGCGTGGGAGAACGATCCGGGAATTCATCTTCGGTGTTCTCGTTGTCCCTCCACTCATTGCCTGTTTGTGGATTGCAACCTTCGGAGGAACCGCTTTAAACAGCGATCTGAATAATGGAACACAAATTGCACAGGCCGTCAGCAATGACGTCACCGTGGCTCTTTTTGAAACCTATGAGTTTCTTCCGCTGACCGGAATCCTGTCGCTGCTGTCCATCTTCCTGATTGCTACGTTTCTAATAACATCGGCAGACTCAGCAACCTACATCCTTGCCAGCATGACGACGAACGGCAGTCTCACTCCTGCCCTTTTCATTAAGATTGTCTGGGGAGTACTGATGGCGGCCATCGCTGGTGTTCTATTGGTAGCTGGAGGTCTCGATGCGCTGCAGACAGCCTCTCTCGTATCGGCCCTGCCGTTCACGGTGATTATTATTCTCTTTATCTACGCCTTCCTGAAGATCATACGAAAGGAACCGCTCCCGCAGCGGAAGTATGATTCCAACGAAGACAACAGTCATAAAAAGAATGCATAGATCAAAAAAACAGCTGCCCTGCAAAGGACAGCTGTTTTTCTTATTCAACCGATTCCTGGATCACCAGGATCATACATCACTTCTGCGTTTCCAGCTCTGCTGTCCTGAATTTCATTCATAAGGGCGGACGAGGATGAAAAAAGAGAAAACATGAGAACGAAACCAACCATTGACGTTTGAAATGCTTTTTTCATTTTCAAAGCCTCCTAACAGGTTTTTAAACGTTTCATATACTCCAACGGGACACGGGCGAAAAAGTGATCGCCCCTTTCCTTAATAAAGCGCGTATAGGAACGATAAAGCATGTCCATATCCTCGTTCACATAACCGAGGTAGCTTTCCTGAAAAGGCGTAGGGGATGGAAGGGATTCCAATGCCTGACGGGCCTTTTCCAAGCGGCCTTCCGCCAGATCCAGGTGAGCCTGTTCCACGACATCCGTCGTTGATACGCCGGCTGTACGATGATGAAAGGCGGAAATGAACGGGATGGTGTGAACACGGATCATATCCGCAAAAGAAGATAATTCGTACTGATCAGCAATCGCCAGTGCTTTCGTCAGTGGATCCATAGCCGAATCGTAGCCGTTGAACAGCTGACAAAGAGCAAGAATGAAATACATACGGCTTTTCCGGCGCGGCGAAAGCTCCGTATTGATCATTTTGTAGGCGTGCCGGCTGGCTAGAATCGGGTTGTCTGTTTTCCAATAATGGTGAAATAAAAGCTCCTGATACCGCTGATTGAGATAGTAGTACATCAATGGCTCATCCACGCTGGCCAAAGCACGGTCACAATCGTCGATGTATTTGTCCAGGGCTGTAAAAACTTTCAGATCATAATAAGCATAAATCATGAGAAAGAGATGAAGGCAGTGCAGGGAAGGATGACTGCATTGATACTGCTGCAGCAGGGTCAACTGCTCCCTTGACACGGGGGTTTCCACGCGTTGGAGCAGAAGATTGTAAAGCGGAAGGACTTCCTGATGTATGTAAGGAGAATGGAGCACGACAGCTAAGTCCTCGAAGAAATCATTCATATAAAAGAATTCAAGGCAGGCCAGCTGATCATCGATGTGAGTCGGAAAATCACCAAGAATAACATCTCTTGTACGAAGCAGCGCTTCTTTTTGAGAGTGGATTTTAAGATTTTCCAGGTAAATCATGTACAACGAGGATGTATGCCGCATATGCAGGCTGGCCAACGGTCTCGGCTCTATTAATTGGTGATCCTTCATCAGTCCAAGGACTCCTCTCCTATATCTATTACCATTTTATTGAAAATTCTGCCATTTGTCTATATAAAGTTGAAGCACTGTTCAATCTTTAACCATCGATGATGCAGATTAAAAAATGGTTGAGGTAAGGAACCAGACGTTCCATAGAACAAGACTGTAGACAATCATTTTCTCACTGGGCGATCCCGTACGGAATGTAAGGAGGAACTGCTGATGCTTCTTAGAAAACGGATAAAAAAGCGGAATGCCTTTTTTCGTCAAGTAGTCACCGAACAAGTGAGAAATGACGCCGACCACCAGCCCGGCAGCAAGAACACGTGGAACTTGGAAGGCCTGTTCAAGAATTGCACTGTAGACAATCAACAGACCTACAAACAACAGGGAGTGTGTCATTTTTCTGTGCCCACGGATCATAATAAGAACCGGAAGGAGCATCATGACAAAAATCTTCAATTCGTCTCGATATGTATTCAAATAGGATGGGAAAAACAAGTAACACAAAAATGCGAGTGTAAAAATCGTCAGTAAGCCGCGCCAGAATTTCTGTCCGAACGTAGAGGTCGGCGTATCAATGTCTGGAAGCAGCGAACCAATTAAAACAAAAACTAAAAATAAAACCATTTGAAACGGCCGCTCGGAAACAACTTCAAAAGCAGGAATCAACGTCAACGCGCCTACCCCGAAGGTGAAGCCGACAACCTGGTGTCCTGGTGCCATCATGGAGTATGCCGCTCCCCTTTCTTCTTTTTCAAACTAAAAAAATAAACCCACACTAAAGTGGGCTTTCGGTTAACAGTCTTTCTCAGGAAGACCGGTCATTTGAAACTTCGGCCCTTCCATCGTCTGTTTTCCTTCTATAGTCAACGGTTCAATTAAATGAGCAATTCTCTGGTCAACGGCGACCGGAATCGAATTGATATAATGCAGTTCGTCGTCGGCTTCAGGTTCGCCGAGTGTCATACCGATATCAGGCTCACCGCAGCCATATCCGGCAAAAAACAACCGGAGGCCCGGTGCCTCTTCCTCTTCTAATATCTGCTGCAGTAAGTCGCGCGCTTCATCGGTGATTTGCACAGCTCTTCACCCCTTCCATTATAAAATACCACACGCCTGATGGAAATAGAAATCATCCGCCTAAACGCCCATAAAAAAATCCCGGGGGAAAACCCCGGGATTTTTTCCTTCTTATCGATTATACCGCCTGAGCATTGATCTCTACATCAATGTTGCCGCGTGTAGCTTTGGAATAAGGGCATACTTTATGAGCTTCTTCTGCAAGCTCTTCCGCTTCTTCCTGAGATACACCTTTAATTTTTACATTAAGGACAACACCGACTTTAAAGCCATTGTCTGCTTCATCTTTCATGAGACTTACGTCAGCAGTGATTTCAGAATCGATATCCTTTTTCTGATTGCTTGCCACGAGGTTCAGGGCACCATCATAGCAGGCAGAATATCCTGCAGCAAACAGCTGTTCAGGGTTTGAACCTTTTTCTGAACCTTCACCCGGCATGGTCAGGTTCAGATCAATAAGACCGTCGTCAGATTTTACGTGTCCATTACGTCCACCTTGGGCTGTTGCGTGCGCTGTAAACATAACTTTACTCATCATTATCACTCCTTGACTAGTATAGAGACTCCATCCATTACATACCTCATCTTTCCTGATGGTAAACCTTTCTATTCCTTGTACACCCGAAATTCGTCCTGCAGCGATTCTGGTGCCATCTTCACCATCCACTGGAGAATGTACGTAAAAACAGCCAGATCATCGACAATGCCAAAGAAAACGAGCACATCCGGAATCAGGTCCCATGGAAAAACAAGATAAGCGGCCAGAAGAAGAACGGAAATCCATTTCTTTTTCATACTTACCTGCCTGGACTGAAAAAAGCGGATGATAAACGGGACAGACTTCCGCACATTAAAAAGAAACTTGATTCTTCTCCAGAAACGTATCATTCCTCATCCCTCCCCTTTTATTCATTCCCTGTTTGAGCGCTGGTACAGCCACTGCTTTCCATTGCTTTCACTGTGCGTATACTTTACCATAAAAAGGAGAACAACCCGGAATCACAGAGAGAGAATAGCCCAGACAACACCATTGGCATATACTATAAACAAAGACCAAAAGGGGAGAAGGATGTCATGAAGATCTTGCTGCTCAACGGAACAATTGTCGGAAAAAAAACACGGACCCTGCTAAATGAAATAGATAAATACATTCAACTGCTGCCAGATGATCACGAAACGAAAATCATCGACCTGGAAAATTACGAACTTCAATTCGTCGACGGACGTCCGGCCGAGGAATACAACCAGGATATGCAGCGCCTGATCCAGGAAATTGAGGAAGCCGATGCCTATGTGATCGCGACCCCTATTTTCCAGGGCTCCATTCCAGGAACATTGAAAAACGTATTTGATGCCGTATCACCACTGGCTATGCGCTATAAACCCGTCACCATCATCGCCAACGGCGGAACACTTCAGCACCACCTGGTTATCGAAAATCAACTGAAACCCATTCTGAACTACTTCCGCTGCATGGTCACACCGAACTACGTCTATACCCATACCAATCATTTCTCCACCGACGGCGAGCTCATCGACGAAGACGTCCGCAGCCGCCTCAAAGAAATGACCATCGTCTTCAACCAATACCTGCAAATGAGCCGCCATTTAGAACCCGATAAGTAAAATAGGGTGTGGAGAGGAGCGGGGAGGCCTGACACGTATAAGCCGGGCATTGCAGTGAAGGGAACTTTCTTCACGAAAATGAACGGCTTATATCGCGAAGGACTGCTCCTCGGAACCGGATTACAAAAAAAAGAAATGCGGAGGCGCCCTGATCAGCCCATGGAATATAAGCATCAATGAAAAAATCCCTGACAGTAACCTGTCAGGGATTTTTTTCATACGCGTCCGAGAACCTTGCTCACATAATTTTCTGTTTCGCGGAAAGGAGGAATACCTCCGTATTTATCAACATTTCCCGGCCCTGCATTATACGCGGCAAGAGCCAGGGACGGATCATCATTGTAGCGGTCAAGCATTTGTTTCAGATACTTGGTCCCTCCCATAATGTTCTGTTCCGGATCCAAAGGGTTCTCCACTCCCAGACCCCTTGCTGTCGCGGGCATCAACTGCATAAGTCCCTGGGCTCCGGCATGACTCACAACATCTGCATCAAAATTGGATTCAGTCTGAATGACAGAACGAATCAGACTTTCATCCACCCCGTATTGGGAAGATGCCTTCAATATCCAATCATCCAGGCTTCCTGATTCTTTTGTTTGTCCAGCAGGAGCCGGCTGCTGCTTCGGTGCTGTTGTCACCGGAGAAGCCAAAGGTCGATCTGCCCCGTTTAAATAAAGGGACTCTGTATTCATCGACACGGGAGAAACCCCTGCCGCAAACGCCTGACTGACTGCCGCTTGAAACAAATCCTGAAAGGACAAACCCTGCAGATCCTGTCCACCATTCCCCTGCTGAGCGCTGCCCAAAAAAGAAAAGCTCTGCATCTGCATCATCCATTGAAGCTTGTTGACATCCATTGCTTCCACCTCGTCTCATTGATATGTAAAGTGTACAGGATGCGTCAACTTCCGACAATCACTTGTTGGATCATTTTTACAAGTTTCCAGACTTAGACAAAACTTGAGAAAAAACTTTCCTGAATCACTCATTTAAGTACCGTTTCACGCTCTCTTTTTCCCAAAGCAGAACCCACCGGAGCAGTGGTACAATAAAAGAAGCAAAAGAGTTTCCTCATCACCGTAAGTGGGATGGCGTGCAGGTTGTCCACGTCTTCAGCGATTGTTACATCGTAACTGTTCTTACATAGGTACACTCTTTTGTCTCTTACGTCGAATGACCCTATTATTTTTCCCCGCCAGGAAAAATAACCTGTAGATTTCATGGTACGTCTTCCCTCATCGAAAGACGAGCACCATCTCCCTTTTGTTTTCAAAAGGGAGTTTTTTTTTGTTTTTCATGAAGGACAAAATATTTTCCAAAAGATAAATATTGCCTGCCTGCTCCTCATATATTGAAAGTACAAAGGAGGTGGGAAACCATCATGGAATTCAACAACAATGCATTTTATTTCCTGGCTGCTCTGCTCGCTGGTTACGCCCTGTTCAGCTTAGGTGATACGGGTGGAAATTTCTTTGATCAGTTCTTGTACTATGCAGGCTACATTGCGATGATTCTGTTCTCATTTGTACTTATATTTACTGGCTTAGCACGGTTCCTCAAACAATATCAATAATAAAAAAAGGACTGCTCCCTGCAGTCCTTTTTCATATGCCGAACCATCGTTTCAGGAAGCTTTTCCGCTCGGGAGCTTCTTCCTTTACTGCGGGGGGATGATAATGAATCTCTTCTTTTTCCACAGCATAATCGAGCGTTAACACTGCCCCGTACTCCGTTTCGGTATCCTGGTTGGAGATGGTTGTATGATGAATGTTATGCTTTTCCGCTGTATCCTTTAACGGCGATAAAAAGCGGTAGCTGATCTCCCCGTTCAATAACAGCGTCGCGTCGGGGTTGCGGCTCATTTCCTTTTCCAGCTCCCCAAAACCTTCCTCCTGCATCACTTGTCCGTTTGTCAGCGCAAGGATAATCCGTTCCCGCAGCGTACCTAAAAATTGTCTGCGTTCACCCGGGTTGGTTTCTCTGCTTCCGTATATCCCTTCCTGCAGGTAATCCTCCAGATCCGGTTTTTTCATTTTTCCATCACCTCACCCTTCTATTATGAACGTTCAAACAACGGACATCCATTCAAAAAGCCCAGGAAAAAAGGACGGGTCCTGCGACACCGTCCTAAGGTACAGAGAT
Organism: Halobacillus sp. ABH2_015; assembly: GCF_056158945.1. NCBI lineage: Bacteria > Bacillati > Bacillota > Bacilli > Caryophanales > Bacillaceae > Halobacillus > Halobacillus sp. ABH2_015. The sequence continues at coordinate 65,085 of NZ_JBSWUG010000002.1, read as the reverse complement.
TACTTCTATATGAGAAGGAAGAACATCAAGAACTACCGGAAGAGGATCTCCCTCCTCCCCATCCACATTGGTTTTCACCGTTTCCCCGGAAGAGATCTCCACCCGGCGGGATTTGAAATACTCAACCGAGGAATCTTCCTGCAATTCGCCTCTTAAAATGGATGTAACGATAGAGGCAAGGCGCATCATGTTCATACGCGGAAGAATGAAACAGTGCAGCATCCCGTCATCCACTTCTGCGTCAGGAGCCAGGCGCTCAAATCCACCTGTAGAATTTGTTAGAGCGGCCAGAAAAAGGAACGCGTCCCCTTCCCACGTTTTATGGTCATCGAACTGAATGGTCAGCGGACTTGTTCCGTCTGAAGAGAGCGTTTTGATTCCTTCCATCACATAGGCAAGCGGACCGAAACGCGTCTTCTGCTCCGGACTGACTTCATACGTCGCTTCTGCGAGAGCTCCGACAGCTGTAATATTCACAAAATACCGGTCGTTCACTTTACCTATATCCACTTTCCGGGAATGGTCATTACGCAGCAGCTGGACCGCTTCATCTGGATGAAGCGGTATATTCAAAGCTCTGGCGAAATCATTGACGGTCCCCAGTGGAATAACAGCCAGAAGAGGCCGGTGTTCCTGGTCGACCATGCCGTTAATGGTTTCATGAAGTGTTCCATCTCCTCCAAGAGAAACGACCAGATCATACGCTTCTTTACAGGCATTCCGGCAGTATTTGGTAGCATCCAATTCTTTTTCGGTCTGCACCTCTTTCACAGCATATCCCTTATCTTCAAGTATCTCCTGAATTTCAGCCACATACGTAAGGGCTTCCTCTTTACCAGAAGAAGGATTGACGATCAGCATTGCGCTTTTCATGATTCAGCCTCCCTGCAGCCGGGGCCTTATTCTTCCGAACCCCTGCCGAGTAAATGTTCAGGATATTGATACACCGTCCGCACAGGAATGAATCCGAACGATTGGAAGAACTCCTGTCCTCCATGTCCCGCTCCCTGCCATTCCACTTGGATGTCTTCGACGTCCTGCGCTTGCATCCAATCCAGTAAGGAGCGGCACAACTGTGTACCGATGCCTTCCCTGCGGTAAAATTCATCGACATACAGTTCTTCGATCCGTCCCTTTCTTTCCTCAGCGGCAATCGAATTGATTACAGCAAGTCCGTAGCCGATCAGCCGGCCTTCCACTTCGGCGGCGATCAGTTTCTGTTCCGGCGCGGCATTCGTAAACTGATCAGCAGCCCAGAATTTCCGCTCCCGGAGTACATCTCCTGAGAGTTGTCCTTCCTGTTCATCTTTCACGGCATGGAGAAAATCCACGGCATATCTTGTAAAGTGCATTAAATCCCTGTCCTCTACTTCCCTGATCACTGCCAAATCAAACGCCTCCTCTACTTCTTGCGAACCACCTGATATTCCGGGGTTTCTTCTATTACATTATGCGCAAAAGAGCACACAGGGTCGATCATTAATTTATGTTTTCTCGCATAATTCACAGCTTCATCTACGAGCTCCCTGCCAAGCCCTTGTTCACGCTCGGCCGGATCCACATGAGTGCTCAGAATGATCATTGTATCATCTTCCACATCAAAAACCAGTTCGGCGGCTGGATCCTGTTTTTCTCCCATATAAAGTCTTCCTTTTTCTTCATGAATCATTCGTTCCATGTTCAACTCCCCTTTCATATAAAAAGCATTCCCTCCTTCCGATAAGAAAAACATCCATGGAAGGCCCATGGATGTTAAGAAATATAAAGGAAGATGCTTCAGGCTGTCGGCTTCAAATCTTCTTCCAGCGGGATGTTCCGCTGCAGGCCGCGCTTGGCCGCTATAAAGAAAGCTGTTACAACCCCCACTGTAATGACCGCAGCCAGCCCATAAGCTACATTCAACGGAAGGCCGAATCCGATTGGCGCATTGATGATATACGTGAATGTAGCCATCGTCATGAATGCGGCCGGAACAGCGGCGATCCAATAGTTTTTTCGGGCGAGGAACAGATACATCGCACCCACCCACAGCGCAATGACAGCCGTGGATTGGTTCGCCCAGGAGAAGTATCTCCAAAGCAGAGTGAAGTCAATGCGTGTCAAAGCAAAAGAAATGACAAACAACGGCAGCGCAATCCAGATACGGCTGGTCAGCTTTTTCTGGGAGATGTTCAAGTAGTCGGCGATAATCATCCGGGCACTACGGAAAGCTGTGTCCCCCGAAGTGATCGGCAGAATAATGACACCAAGAACAGCAAGCGTCCCGCCAAACGCTCCAAGCATAGCAATCGATACTTCACTGACGACCGCAGCAGGGCCGCCACTGGCAAGGACTTCATTCAAGCCTCCGGATCCGCCGAACAGGCTCATTGCAGCAGCTGCCCAGATCATGGCAATAATCCCTTCCGCAATCATCATGCCGTAAAAAATGCGGCGTCCCTGCTTCTCTTTCTGAGTAGTTCTTGAAATAATCGGCGTCTGGGTGGCATGAAATCCGGACAACGCCCCACAGGATATCGTTAGAAATAACAGCGGGAAGATCGGTGCGTTGTCAGGGTGCATGTTCGTCATGGACAACTCTGGAATCGGTGCGCCTGTAGCTACAAGAGATACGCCGACTCCAATGGCACTGATTAATAACAACGCTCCGAAGACCGGATAGAAACGGCCGATTATTTTATCGATTGGAAGCATCGTAGCAAGTAGATAATAAACAAATATTGCTGCCAGAATAACAGGAAGGGACAGCCAGCTGTTCGTCATATTGTGCAGAAGATCAGCTGGAGCTGTTACAAACACAGTTCCGACGAGAACGAGAAGCAGGATAGCAAAGGCGTTTACTACATGCTTCATCACTTTTCCAAGAAACCTGCCCGCCAGTTCAGGCAGATGAGCCCCACGGTTTCGAATCGATATCATTCCAGTTAAATAATCATGCACAGCACCAGCGAAGATGCAGCCAAATACGATCCACAAAAACGCGACAGGACCATAAAGTGCCCCAAGAATAGGACCGAAAATCGGTCCGACTCCGGCAATGTTCAAAAGCTGGATCAACGAGTTCCGTTTTTCCCCCATCGGCAGATAATCCACGCCGTCCCCATGTGTATATGCAGGAGTCTCACGGCCCGTTTGAACTCCGAACTGCTTTTCTACATATTTCCCATAAGTAAAGTATCCGACGATTAAAAGTGCAATACTGACTAGAAATGTAATCATCAGCTGTTCTCCCCTCTTCTTTGTAATCGGTTGCATAAAGTTTATCATGGTAACGCTTACAAAAGAGGGGGTTCTGTTTATCATGTCGTTACTCGTGTTCAACATGCAGAAAAGACGCATCGAAAAAGAATGCGTCTTTTAAAGCTCCAGCTTTTTCCGTAAATCCTTTACATAGTTCCTGCTCACCGAAAGCTTTTCTTCCGCTCCCCGGAGTTCGAGCTGCCAGGCTCCATTAAACCATGGAGTGAGCCGGTAGATATAATCAAGGTTGACGAGATAGCTCTTATGGATCCTGAAAAAGGAGAACGGCTGAAGCCGCTCCTCCACATCTTTCAATGCATCATTTGTCTCATAGACAGCTGTCCGGCCGACGATTTTCGTTGCCCTGTCCTCTCTGTACACGTACATAATATCTGAAGGGTTGAGGTATTCAATGGTGTCGTCCACCTCAACTGCAAACTTGGTTGGAACCGAACCCGGACTGTGATCTGTCTGAGGCTGCAGCTTCTTTTCAACCCGTCTGATCGTTTCAGCCAGCTGTTTCTCATCAAACGGCTTAAGCAGATAATCGAGCGCCTGATGGCGGAACGCTTCTACGGCAAAATCCGGATACGCTGTAGCGAACACGATTTCGGGCACCTTTTTCAAGTCCTTCACGGCAGAGGCTGCAGCCAGTCCATCCATTTTCGGCATCTCAACATCCAGAAACATAATGTCCGGCTGGTATTTTAAAGCTGCCACAATGGCTTCATCACCGGAAGCCGCTTCTCCAACAACCTTGATCTGTTCAAAATCTTGAAGCAGGAATTTCAATTCTTCACGGCTGAAGCGTTCATCATCGACAATCAGTACTTTCATGTCAGTCATGCCGTTTCCTCCTGTTCCACCAGAGGAAGAGTGAAGCTGATCCGCGTTCCCTTTCCGGGCCTGCTTTCGATGTGCAGTTTCGCTTCTTCCCCATGCATATATTCCAAGCGTTTATTGACATTATACAAACCAAATCCCGCCCCTTTATCTGAATCTACGACTCCGTCCCCAAGCTGTTCAAGACGGTCCGGGTCTATCCCTCTGCCGTTATCAGCAATCGATACGTGCACACGGGCCCCCTCCTTCTGTATGGCCAGAGTAATCCGTGCTTCTTCATCCTGATCCTTAACCCCATGTTTCATACTGTTCTCCACGAGAGGCTGCAGCGTAAGCGGGGCTATTTCAGCGGATAAAGCGGACTCATCGATGTCATAATCAATCTTCAATCGGTCTACAAATCGTGTTTCTTCTATTAAGAGGTAGGCACGCACATGCTTCAACTCCTCCGCCAGGCTGACCCGGGTCTTCGTTGTCGCCCCCAGATTCTGACGGAAAAATTTAGAGAGTGCGATGAGCAGGGAACGGGCTTTATCCGGCTCTGTACGTGTCAAAGAAACGATAACGTTCAACGAATTGAACAAAAAGTGGGGATTCACCTGTGCCTGCAGCGCCTTCACTTCGGCTTTTCTTGCCATCTCTTCCGCCTGGTCGGCATCTGCCAGTTCAAGCTGCTGGCTGAGGAGGGCGCTCAGCCCCTGAATCAGTTCCAGAAGGACCGTTGATATTTCTTTCTCTGTTCTTACATAAAATTTCAATGTCCCCACCACTTCCTCCCGTTTTTTCAGAGGTACGATGACAGCCGCTCCCAGCGGGCAGTCTTTGTGCTGACACTGAATGTCCTCATGTCCGGCAATCACGCGGCGGCCGGAGCGGATAACCTCCCTTGTCGCATCGGTTTGAATCGCTTCCCCGTAATGATGATGATCATCAGCCAGGCCGACATGAGCCAGTATCGTCTGCTTATCCGTCATGGATATAGCGCTTACACCAACTTTATCATAAATGATCCGGCATGCTCTTGCTGCCGATTCCTTCGTCAAGCCTTTACGCAGGTGGGCAACCGTCAATTCAGCCAGTTTCAGGGCCTTCTGCGCCTGAACAGCACCAGCCTTCTCCTCCTCATTTAACACATTACGGATAATGAGCAGAAAAAGAGCAGACCCGACACCATTGGCAGCAATCATCGGAAGACCGATTTCCTGAACCAGCTCCCACGCTCTTGTAAACGGCTGTGCCATCAGGAGGATGATTCCCATTTGGATCGTCTCTGCCAGGGCACCGACGAACAACGCCGTTTTCAGTTTCAAAGGCTTCCCTTTTTTATGAAAAAATCCGGCAATCAAACCAGCAACGACAGCGGAAACACCACAGGCCAGACCTGTAAATCCTCCGAGGAAATACCGGTGAAACCCTGCAATCAATCCTGCCCCCAGGCCGATACGCCAACCACCGAACAGACCAGCGGCCACGATACCGATAACCCTGGAGTTCGCCAGTGCTTCTGTATCCACCAGTTGATACGCCCAACGACCGAATTCCAGGGAACTTGTATCATACGTAATGCCTGTATATGTGCCGATCATTCCGAACAGGCCGAAAAATCCGATCGCAGTCATCTGCTGTTTCCCTGTTAATATCTTCTGGTCGGCCAGTTCACGGAAAAAGTGGAACCGGGTAAAGATAAAGGCAGCCGTGACGATGATTCCAAGCCGTTCCAGCATAGGAAGAAAAAGTTCAAACATCGCACATTCCTCTTTCTATCTTTTTTTCTATTGTAGCACGCTTCCTAAAAAGACACGGAATGCAGGAAAACGTCAGAATTATTTGATACACTAGGAAAAAATGAGGTGATGATAATGAAAACGAAGATCGCTATGATTCAAATGGATATTGCCTTCGGTGATCCGTCTGCCAACCGGAATACGGCGCAGGCCAAAATAAAAGAAGCGGCCGACCAGGGAAGTACTTTGATCCTGCTTCCAGAGCTTTGGACAACCGGGTATGACCTGACACGCCTTGAAGAAATCGCTGAAGACCTGGAAGGGCCGACCCACCAGCTGCTGAAGAAGCTTGCCCGCGACCACAGGGTAACCATTGCAGGCTCCATTGCTGAACGGGACAAGGAGTCCTTTTATAATACGATGGTCGCTTACAATGAAAACGGAGAGCGTGTGCTGAACTATCGTAAAGTCCACTTATTCCGTCTGATGGACGAAGAAAAATATCTGGAGTCCGGAGACACGCAGGGAAACTTCCACTTACATAACATCCCGCTGGCAGGGGCCATCTGCTACGACATCCGCTTCCCTGAATGGATGCGTACGGAAATGCTCGGCGGAGCCCGCGGCCTGTTGGTTGTCGCAGAATGGCCGAAGCCCCGCGTCGATCACTGGCGCAGTTTGTTGATCAGCCGCGCAATTGAAAACCAATGCTTCGTCATGGCCTGTAACCGCTCCGGTTCCGACCCGAATAATACATTCGGAGGTCACTCGCTCATCATTGATCCATGGGGGACGATTGCAGCCGAAGGAGGGCTGGACGAAGAAATCGTATACGGAGAAGTCGATTTTTCCGAGGTGGAGGCGATCCGGAAGCAGATTCCGATTTTCCAGGACCGACGTCCTGACCTCTATCAATGATTTCGTTGATATCTACCAAAAAAAATGGTGACCGGCATAAAATCATGGATATACGGAAAATTAAATCGATATCCACCTGATCCATTAAAAAACCGCCGGGCCTTCATAGGTCCGACGGTTTTCTTATTCATAGGCTGGCGTTTGATAGAAATAATTCGGTGAATCCATCCGGTTTTCATAGGAAGAATGGAAAATGTGCGTCGCGGCGGGCGATACAGGCGGAATCAACCATGTCCAATCACCTGTCGCCTGACGTCCACATTTATTTTCTTTCTGTTCAAACCGTTGAAACTGCTTGGCAGCTGTATGATGATCGACGATATTCACACCATCCATCTGGTAGGAATGAAGAACGGCCTGATTCAATTCGATCAAGGCCCGGTCCTTCCATAACGATGTATTGCGGCGCGTATTCAGCCCCATCGCTTCAGCGACTGCCGGGAGCAGATTATAACGGAATTCATCAGCCAGGTTACGGGCTCCGATTTCCGTTTCCATATACCACCCGTTGAACGGGGCTGCAGTATAATTCAACCCGCCGATTTCAAGACGCATATCGGAAATAATGGGGACAGCATACCATTTCAACTCCAAATCCTTAAACCAGTCAAAATCCGGATGTCTCAGCGGGACTTCTAAAATTTTCTCCTTAGGAATTTCAAACCACTGCGGCTGCCCATGATCCGCTTCAATGACTAAAGGAAGAACATCATAAGCCGTTCCTTCCCCCTGCCATCCAAGTTCCTGACAGCGTTTAGTGAATTCCACGGAAGCTGGATCCCCGGTCACCTTCCCATTTTCTTCATAGCCGGCGTACCGGATCAGCTGGTGATTCCAAAGCCGGATCTGGTGCTCTTCCGTTTCCGGTTTGAAAATGGTGATTGTTGAACGGATGCGTCCTCCATTTGTAGCGTAATCGATATGGTCATACAAGGCATCCCGCATAGCTTCGGCTGTATCAAGATGGCGGGCATCAAAGACGCGCAGCGTATCCCAGAACAGGCGGCCGATACAACGGTTGCTGTTCCGCCATGCCACCTTGGCACCGAATTCCAATTCCGTAGAGGTATGGGTATAAGTACCTTCCTCGTCGATGGACTGCCGGACTTCATCCAGTCGGTCCTCCACTCCGGAAAGTTGTTGCTCATAGTAGAACAGGCGGATGAATTCCTCCGCCTTTGTATAGAGATCTGTATTCACAGCATGACATCCTCCTGTAGGTTGCTCATCCCCCATCCTACCATATTCCCATAGAATCCCCTATCAATCAGTCTGCTTTACGTGCCGCCTGCTGGATCGGATCCCATACGCTGTTATAAGGAGGCGCATAGCTGAGATCCAGATCCTGCAGATCATCCACCTTCATTTTGTGGAACAAGGCGGTGGCAAGGACGTCGATCCGTTTATCCACCCCGTCCTTTCCAATGATTTGACCACCCAGAAGCTGGCGGGTTTCCGCATCGTAAATCACTTTTACAGTCATCGGGTTATCCTTGGAGTAGTAACCCGCTTCATGTGTGGATTGGACAGTCTTCGTCTTCACTGAAAATTGCTCCTGTTCGGCTTCCCTTACGGACAGGCCGGTGCGCCCGAGCGTCAAGTCGAAAAATTTCAAAATGGATGTGCCTGTAATTCCACGGAAAGGTGTACGGACGCCTGCCATATTCAATCCTGCGATCTGCCCCTGTTTGTTGGCATGGGTCCCCAGCGGGATGTAATCCATCTTTTCCTTGACCCGGTGATATTGAACGGCACAGTCACCCGCGGCATAAATGTCCAGAATGCTGGTTTCCATAAAAGCATTCACGGCTACAGCGTCTTTGATCCCTTTGTATATGCCTGTCCCTTCAAGAAATGATGTATTGGGTGTCACACCAGCAGCCACAAGAACGAGATCCGTTGCATACGTTCCTTTGTCCGTGACAACGGTTTCCACCTGTTCATCCCCCCTGAATCCTTCGACAGATTCATTGAGATGGAGTTCCAGACCATTTGTGCGGGCCTCCTCATGCACCAGTTCTCCCATGTCTTCATCAAAAATTTTCGCAAGCTGAGCACCACGGTCAATGATTCTCACCTGTTTTCCAAGGGCGCGGTAGCTTTCCGCCATTTCAAGACCGATATACCCTCCCCCGATAATCGTTACATGTTCTGTCTCTTCCGTCGTTCCTGCCATGATTTCCTCAATATCAGGAATGGTCTTCAACGTATAAATCCCGTCCAGATGCCGTCCATTCCACGGTGGGACGATGGGGGATGCACCGGAAGCAATCAAGAGCTTATCGTACGTGATTTCCACCTGCTCGTCACCGTCAAGGTTTCTGGCGTAGATTTTTTTCCGGTCACAATCCACCTGTTCCACTTCGTGACGGATGCGTACATCAATGCCGTATTTCTCACGGAAGGTTTCCGGTTTTCTTGCAATGAGGTCTTCCGTTGAATCCACCACACCTTTCAGTACATAGGGCAGACCACACTGGCCGTATGAAGTAATCTCCCCTTTCTCCAGTACTGTAATGGTACTGCCTTCTGTGTTACGGACGATCTGCATCGCCGCACTCATACCGGCCGCATCGCCGCCAATGATCACATAATCCATTCTTCCCACTCCTTTTCCTGTTTGCAGACGTTCCTTCTATCTTTACTTCTTTACCATTAATGTTCCCACTCAAACTTCCGTCATGTTACACTGTCTATATTATCTTTTTGTTCGACTTTTCCAAAAACATATGTCTGAGGTGACCATCCATGAAAGAATTCCAAACATCCAAAGCCATCCAGCGTCTGCCGGATCAATTTTTCGCAACGCTGATTGATAAATTAAATGCCTATGAAAATAAAGGCTGGGACACTATTAACCTCGGTCAGGGGAACCCGGATCAGCCGACTCCTGATCACATTGTTGAATCCTTGAAGGAAGCTGCCGACAATCCTGAATTTCATCAGTACCCTCCTTTCCACGGATATCCGTTCTTTAAGGAAGCGATCGCTGAGTTTTACAAGCGCGAGTATGATGTAGACCTGGACCCTGAAACAGAGATCGCCATCATGCCCGGCAGTAAAACCGGCCTGGTGGAGTTAAGCCAGTGCTTCCTTGATCCTGGAGATGTCGCACTCGTGCCTGATCCCGGGTACCCGGATTATTGGTCAGGAATCGAAATGGTCGGAGCGGAAATGAAGCCGATGCCGCTGCTGGCTGAAAACCACTTCCTCCCGGACTATGAAGCCATTGATGCCGAAAGCTGGGAAAAAGCCAGGCTTATGTTCCTCAATTATCCGAACAATCCGACCGGGGCAACAGCGGACAAGGCTTTTTACGAAGAAACGATCAAAGAAGCCGAAAAGCATGATGTCTGCGTGATTCATGATTTCGCCTATGGAGCCATCGGTTTTGACGGCGTCAAACCGCTCAGTTTCATGCAGGTGGAAGGTGCCAAAAATGTGGGTGTAGAAGTTTACACGATGTCCAAAACCTTTAACATGGCCGGTTGGCGCGTGGCCTTCGCCGTTGGGAACCCCAGCGTTATTAAAGCCATCGAAACTATCCAGGACCACTATTTCTGCAGTATTTTCGGCGGCCTCCAGAAAGCGTCTGCTACAGCCCTCCTAAGTTCCCAGACTGGTGTAGAGGAACTGGCAGCTACGTATGAGCAGCGCCGCGATCTCCTTTTATCCGGTCTGGAAGAGGCTGGATACCATGTAGAGCCGTGCAAAGGTTCATTTTTCGCCTGGCTGCGCGTGCCGGAAGACTATACCTCCCAGTCCTTTGCAGATGCCCTGCTTGAGGAAACCGGATTGTTTGTGGCCCCCGGCATCGGTTTTGGAGCGAGTGGAGAAGGATATGTGCGTATCGGCTTGAATAATTCAGAAGAAACACTGAAGGAAGCTGTTGTACGCTTCAAAAAATTCGCGGAAAAATAAACCTCAAAAACGCCTGTTCTACAAGGAACAGGCGTTTTTTGTTGAAATTCTTCTTAATCATTTCGATTTTATCGTAAAATAAAAGTTGCACTTTCACTGTAAATCGATTTAAATATATATTATACAAAGATTACACATATCTTATAGGAGGGGTTTGAATGTACGCGCTCATACGAAAAGACAGCAGTGTAATTGAAATCCTCAGGGATCCCATCGACCGGAGAGAGCGGATATTTACTCGCAAAGAAGATGCAAAAGAATATGCCGATAAACTCAACGTGTTAATTGCCCATGGCCCTAAATGGGAAATAGAGAAGTATTTGTAACATCACTCCTCCCTTTCCACTACTACTTATCCTTTTGCAGCCTTCCTGACGGCAGAAGAGTTCTGGAGAACCCACAACGATATCATCCAAAAAAAAGCCCGGACCTTGTTAACAAGGTCCGGGCTTTTCATTTGATTAAAATGGATATTCACGATAGCCATTCATGACTCCGATCCATTTTACGGTTGTAAATTTGTCGAGGGCCCACTCGCCACCGAAACGACCAAGGCCTGACTCTTTTTCTCCTCCGAAAGCGACATGCGCTTCATCGTTCACAGACTGGTCATTGATGTGAATCATACCCGTTTCCACACGCTTCGCTACTTCAACGCCGCGGTGGACGTCACGGGTGAAAACAGACCCACTTAAACCGTAAGGAGAACCATTCGCGACTGTAATCGCTTCTTCCTCCGAAGACACTTTGATGACAGAAGCTACAGGACCGAACACTTCATTATTCGCAATCGGCATATCGTTGGTGACACCGGTCAGCACCGTCGGCTGCAGAACATTTCCATCTGCTTCTCCACCTGTAAGAACTTCCGCCCCTTGATCAAGGGTCTTTTGCAGATCTTCCTGTATACGCTCGACAGCATCGCGGTTGATCAATGGTCCGACCGCCGTATCTTTTTCAGAAGGGTCACCGACTTTCAGGCTTTCCACTTTTTGTTTGAACTGCTCGACGAACGCATCATGAACACTTTCATGAACGATGATTCTGTTCAGAGACATGCAGATCTGGCCCTGGTGCAGGAATTTACCGAAAGCAGCGGCCTGCACGGCTTTCTCCACATCTGCATCATCAAGGACGATCATGGCGTTGTTCCCGCCAAGTTCAAGCGCTGTGTCTTTAATGTGTTTACCGGCCAGCTCTCCAATATGGCTGCCCACTTCTGTTGAACCGGTAAAGGAAATCAGCTTAGCGGCTGGGTGAGTAACAAAAGCGTCGCCGATTTCAGATCCACGGCCGACAACAACGTTAATCACACCTTCCGGAAAGCCGGCTTCTTCAAATAAATCAGCAATGAGCAGGCCGGACGTTACCGGTGCATCAGAAGCTGGTTTAACGACGACCGTATTTCCTGTCGCAACAGCCGGCGCAATGGATCTCAAAGCAAGGTGGAATGGGAAGTTCCATGGGCCGATAATGCCGATTACCCCTTTAGGAGAACGGTAGACCCGGTTTTCCTTACCCGGCGTGTTGGACGGAAGAATTGAGCCGGACATTCTCGTCGGGAAACTGGCGGATTCACGGATGATGGACACAGCCGCCTGATATTCTACTTCAGCTTTGACGATTGTACTTCCGGATTCCTTCACAAGCCAGTCGACGATTTCTTCTTTCCGCTCCTGCACGACGTGAAGCAGCTGATCAAAATACGTCTGCTTCTCGGCAGGCAGCGTTGTCATCCAGCCTTCCTGCGCCTGGACAGCCGCGTCATATGCCTCATTCAAATCGTCTTGGTTGGCGGACGGGATCGATGCGATGGACTGCTCTGTATATGGATTGACATTCTCTACAAATTTCTCACTGGAGCCATTTTTCCATTGGCCATTGATATATTGTTTCGTAAATGTTTGTGGACTCATTTCTCAATTACCTCCATTCAGGAACTATACAGGGCTATCATTCCCGCCTGGATGCCTTTCAAACATTTGGACACTTTACAAATTCTTCTTCATATCCACGTGGGGAATGCCGTCTTCAAGATAGACGCCGGTCATTTCCTCAAATCCGAAAGAAGCGTAAAACCCTCTTAAATGTTCCTGTCCTGAAAGCCAGATGTGATCGGTATGGTAATTCGTTTCGACAGCTTGAATGGCCTTATCCATCAACTTCCGTGCCATTCCTTTTCCACGATAATCCTTATGTACAATGACACGGCCGATGCTGTAGGAGTTATTATCCTCAACCGGGGGGACGATCCGGCAGTAAGCAGCCACTCTTCCTTCACCCTCCATCCAGATGTGCAGGCATTCGGGGTCACGTCCGTCAATTTCCGGATACGGACATTCCTGCTCTACGACGAATACCTCGACGCGTAATTTCAAGATGCTGTACAGTTCCTCCTTTGTCAGCTGCTCATACGTTTTTTCCATCCAGTTCAAGTCCATTCCTGATCATCTCCCTCTATTTTCCTACAATTATGACGGTTTTAACAAAAGAAGGAAAGGGAATTATAAAGTGGTCTCTTTCATAACGATTCCACCCAAAAAAAAGGAGGGAACACCAATGCTTTTGAAGATACTCCCGATATCTTTACGTAAATATTTTGAGATGTCGAAGCGTCAGCGGAAACATGAAATCCAAATGACCATTTGGTATATGCCGCTCATTTATATTGCCGCTTCGATTCTTTTCGTCATAGCCACCCTGTATCTGGACTTGTCTTTTCAGCTGGAACAATATACACATGAGTTCTTCCGGATTAATGCCGATATCACACGAATGCTCGTCAGTACGCTGATTGGCGGAATTCTTACATTGAGTGCCTTTACATTGAACTCCCTGCTTGTTGTGCTTACAACTTTCAGCGGACAATTCTCTCCAAGGATGCTTATTAACTTTGTTTCTGATAAACGGACCCAGCACGCTCTGGGTATTTTTAATGGGAACTTTGTTTACGTGCTTCTTGTATTCCTTTTCATCGGGAATGCCGAATATGAGTATTTTGTGGCCGTCCCGACCATTACGATTCTAATGGCCTTTACTTCATCTGTGACGTTTATTTACTTCATCAACCATGCGACAACATGGATGCAGGTACATAACATCACGGACTCCATGAAGCAGTCATCGGAGAAAATCATCAATCAGACACTCCGAAAAGACCTTGAAGCTCACCGCTGTGAAAACCCGGACAATCTGCTGGAGGATTATCAGGAAAAGACGTTCCATATCGGTGCTGTTCAATCCGGATATGTCCAGCTTGTCGATTACCAGACGATGATCGAAGAAGCTCGGAAAGATAACATTATCCTTCAATTCAAAGCACAGGTCGGTGATTATATCCTGCGGGGAAATGAACTGATCAGCTACTGGGGGCCTGGAGCTGATCATATCGAAAAGGAGAAATACATCCGGATGATCAGCATCGGCTATAAGGAGACGGAGCTGCAGGACCTGCAGATGGGGATGCATAAGCTTGCCGAAATTGCGATCAAATCCATCAGCAATGATGATCCCAAAACGGCTTCCAATACCATTTACCGCATGTCAGAACTGATGCTCACCGTCGAAGATTATATTACCTTCACCCCTTACTTGATGGATAAGGACGGGCAGGTTCGTGTCATCCTGCTTTCCGAATCCTTTGAGTACTACATCTACCGGGGTTTCGGCTATATCCGGCATTATGCCCGGGACAACCATCTGATTATTACCGACCTTGTCGGTTCAATCGCATCTATTGCTGAATCCATTGATGAATCCAAACACGAAATGCTTTGGGAATTTGCCTGCAATACCATTGATCACATTGAAGAGAAAGTCATTTATGAACTCGACAAAACCTTCCTGCTTCAAGAGATGGAGAGGCTCGCCATGACGACAGGGCATAAGCTTGACTATTACCATATCTACCGACGTTTTTACCCAGTCGATGGCTGAAAGGCATGGCAGGAGAATAGGAGTCTCCCCCCTCAGGGGGAACGATGGAAAATCGTTTGACAACCTCTTCTTCTTTGCTTATTTTTAATATATGAACATATATTCATATAAAGGGAGGTTTAAGGATGGGTCATCACCATCATCATCACGCAGACTCGACAACCGGAAAAATCAAAACCGCTTTCTTTCTGAATTTCGCTTTTACCATAATTGAAATCATCGGCGGATTGTTAACGAATAGTATGGCGATATTATCCGATGCGCTGCATGACCTCGGAGACTCGCTCTCTCTAGGCCTTGCATGGTTTTTACAGAAGTTCTCCAAAAAAAGAACATCCGAAAGCTTTTCCTTCGGCTACCGGCGCTTCTCCCTTCTGGCCGCTCTTATCAATAGTATCGTCCTGATCGTAGGATCCATTTTCATATTCGTCGAAGCCGTTCCCCGGCTTTTCGATCCCCCTGAACCCCATGCCGGGGGGATGCTGGCCGTGGCCATTCTCGGCATCGTCATTAACGGATCTGCCGTTTTCCGTCTGCGCGGCGGGGATTCCATGAACCAGAAAGTTCTGACATGGCACCTTCTTGAGGATGTCCTCGGGTGGATCGCTGTTCTCATCGCCAGTGTTATCATGATGTTCTTTGACGTACCGATCCTGGACCCTGTGGCTTCCATTGGAATCACTCTGTTTATTTTGTATAATGTCGTCAAAAATCTTGTCCAAACGATGAAGCTGTTCCTGGAAGCTGTTCCATCTGATGTGGACCTTAAACGAATCATCAAAAAAATCGATGACCTTCCAGGGGTGTTATCCAGCCATCATACCCACCTGTGGTCTCTTGATGGGGAAAACCATGCTTTTTCCACCCACGTAGTCGTAGCAGGAAATGCGGGGAAACAGGAGATCTGTTCCATTAAGGAAGGGGTAAAAAACACACTGACATCCATCCAGCTGGAGCACATAACAATTGAAGTTGAATACGAAGACGATCCATGTGGGCTGGAAACCTAAAAACAGCAGGCTCGACAGCCTGCTGTTTGTTGTTCTTATAATTCCAGGGTTTCCGGTGTATGGGAACCTTTGTTCATGTAACGGATCGTTTCCGGGAGGATTTCAAGAACGACAAATTCAGGATCATCCTTGCCATCGAACCATCGTGTCATCTCATCATTCCAAATCCACTCTTTAATCTCCTGATCACTGCGGATTTTCGCCTGCCCTTGTACTTCCAGGTAGGTATCGCCGTAGCCTTCTCCTTCATATCCCAGAAGGATATGAACGTGTGGATTTCCCTCGATCTCCTCCGCTTTATGTGTTTCCTTGCTCGTCGGGGTGAAAAACGTGAAATTCTCGTCGTTGAAAAAAGTCATGTAACGGGTGTGCGGTTTGCTGTCCTTTACCGTAGCCAGTGTTCCAACTTTATGATTATCCATCAGTTGATGGATCTGCTGCTTCAATTCTTCCTGATTCAATGTCATGCTCCTTTCCACTTTTCATTTCTTTGATTTCACAGTCAGTTTTCCCCGAAATAATGGAAGTAAACCAAAAAGTGTGCCGGGATAAATCATTGACATGAAGTTCACACCACCGGGGTATAGTACATCTATGCGCAGCGCCCACCCGGGTCTGTGCTAAAATAAAAAGAAACGATCATCTAACAGAAGGAACAGGAGGAAGTGTGTTGAATCGGCAGCTGTTTACAAAAAAATGGAGCCTCATTTTCATAGGCTCGGTTTTTATCGGTCTTCTCATATTTTTTATAAGCGCAAAATCAAGCAGCTCTGAACCGGTGGAACGCTCTGAGCTGACACCGACATTGTTTGTACATGGATATAAAGGCGGCCCGCGCAGCTTTCAGTCGATGATAGACCGGATGGAAAACCTTCAATGGGGGAAAAAACATATGACCATTTATGTTTCTGCATCCGGTATGGTATCGATTCAAGGAAACTTCTCCAGTACACCCCGCCCATTTGTCCAGGTACTTTTCGAAAACAACCGGGCAAGCATCCAGGACCAGACGTACTGGCTTCAGCAGGTGATGAAGAAGCTGCGGACGGAACATAAGATCCAGCAGGTGAATCTAGTCGGTCATTCGATGGGCGGCCTGGCTTCTGCCGGGTACCTCATGTCAGAGTCCGACCTGCCGGCGCCCAAGGTCGAAAAACTGGCCGTCATTGCAAGTCCGTTCAATGGCATTAAAAAGGAAGGCTACTTTGCGTCCAACTATGGGGAGGCGACCACAGATCTCCAGCCCGGGTCAGAAGCTCTCCGACAGATGGAAGAAAACAAGGAAAACTTCCCGCCCGAAATTGAAGTGCTTGCCATTGCGGGCGTCATCAACGGAACGGAACCGGAAGAAGACCATTGGGATGGACTCGTCCACTCTTCCAGTGTCAGCAGACTGGAGAAGATTGTTCCCTTCGGTCAGTACAAAGAGGAGCTGATTTTCAACAATCTGGCCACACATTCCGGTCTGCATGAGCTTGCAGAAGTGGACCGGATGCTTGCCGTTTTCCTTTGGGATGAAACGGACGAAGATAACCTTAACTCTTTTGACGAGCATTTATAGTCCACACTCCCGGCACCTGTTCATAGGTGCCGGTTTATTTTTTCTCCAAAATGAACAGCCACATAAATGTCAGCGCCTGCTTCAAATCCTCATCAAGATCGGCAAGCAGGTGAGGTTCCACCCCTCTTTTATAAACGCCTTCTCCATCGATCACTTCCCAGCCATTTTCAACAGCCAGCTGCTGTAATTCCCATGGCATCATCGTATTGCAGATCACTTTTTCCCCATACAGCCTCCGGTAGCTGTTCACTCTCGGCATTGCTGTCGGGCCAAGAAGCCCTATACAGAGGCGTCCACCCGGCTTCAGCACCCGCTTCATTTCCTCCAGCCCCGCTGCAGGTACTTCTGTCCATTCCAGTGAATTAACAGCCATTCCGCCATCGAACTGTTCATCTTCAAAAGGCAGATCCGTCAAATCGCCTTGCACAAACCTCAGCTGCGAATGATCGTCCACCCGTTGATTGGCCTTGTTCACCATATCTTTGGAAAGGTCCACGCCTGTCACGTCATACCCTTCCTTGGATAACATATAGGAACCGTATCCATCTCCACAGCCAAGGTCCGCAATTGTGCCGGCCGGCAGATATTTTTTCACAAAAGGGACAATGCTCTTCCTGCTTCCCTCTTCCCACATGGTGCGGCTCTTTTCTCCCCACATATCTGAACGGCTGTCCCATTGGCGTTCTGCTTCCTTATGCCAGTTAAATGTTTCACTCATTCTGAACCCTCCTGAAAAATTTTTCTCCCACTTTCATTATAGTATACAAAACCGCGCCACTCACTGGTTTCCCTTATCGAAAAAAGGGGAATCCTACCAACCATCCAAAAGAAAAGAGTTGCATGATTCATCCACCCACGTTATGATAAAAACACTAGATAAGCTATTAAACAACAACAAAAACACTATATATAGTATGAACGAATCGAAGATGCCACAAGGCTTAATAGGGAATCCGGTGAAAAACCGGAGCTGCCCCCGCAACTGTCAGCACTCGCGAAACGGTAAAACCACTGTGCCACGCACGGGAAGGACCGGAGTAAGAACGAGTGTCAGCCAGGAGACCTGTCTTCATTCGTCGCAGTTTCAACTTCTTCGGGGATTGAGAAGATGAAGCGATGAAATGAAAGAGCCTTGTCTCTTCCTTTTTTTCGTTTCATGGTTTCATCCGCTCACCCCCAAAGAGCGGTTTTTTTTATGAAAAAAAAGGAGTGACACTATGGCTGCCACATTAACGACGACAAGCTGGACGGACAAGATTCAACAATGGAAGGACGACTTTCCTCAGCTTCCCCTGGACGATTTTTTAGAAAAGCAGTCTTCACAGATCGCAGACAAACCCTATGATGAACAGGCAGATGACCTTATCCTCGAGTGCCTCGCCGAAATAGATGAAGCGGCACCGGACTGGACTTATGTGGCCAGCCGGATCCTGCTCACCCGTATGTACGAAGCCTCTGCAGGGAACCGCAGCACAACGAAGGCCTATCAAAATTTTCATGGCTTGATTGAGACGTTGATCGAGAAACAGATTTACACACACAAGCTGCTCACTTATTACAAAAAAGAAGAACTGGATGAACTGGAACAGGTTATCACGCCGGAACGGGATCACTTATTTACGTATATCGGTCTGAAAACGCTGTCGGACCGTTATTTGGCAAAAAGTAAGTCCGGGGAGATTTTCGAGCTCCCTCAAGAGCGTTTTATGATTATTGCCATGGTTTTAATGGCTCAGGAAGATGAAAACAAGCGTCTCTCTCTTGTGAAGGAAGCGTACTGGGCTCTCAGTCACCTGTACATGACCGTTGCTACCCCGACCCTTTCCAACGCCGGAAAGAGATATGGACAGTTAAGCTCCTGTTTCATTGATACCATCGATGATTCCCTCCAGTCCATCTATGACAGCAACACAGACATTGCCAATTTGAGCAAGCATGGCGGGGGCATCGGTGTGTACTTAGGTAAAATCCGCAGCCGCGGCAGCGATATCCGTGGATTCAAAGGCGTTTCCTCAGGGGTCCTTCCATGGATGAAACAGTTGAACAACACCGCGGTCAGCGTGGATCAGCTCGGCCAGCGTCAGGGAGCGGTCGCCGTGTATCTGGACGTATGGCATAAGGATATCTTCCCGTTTCTGGACAGCCGGCTGAACAACGGAGATGAACGTCAGCGCACCCACGATTTGTTTACAGGGGTATCCATCCCTGACTTATTTATGGAAGCGGTGGAAAACCGGGAGGACTGGTATTTATTCGATCCTCACGAAGTTCGTACGGTTATGGGCTTTTCTCTGGAAGACCACTTTGATGAACATAAAGGAGCCGGTTCTTTCCGGGAAAAATACCAGGCCTGTATCGAAAACCCTGATTTGTCCAGGGAAAAAGTACCCGCCATTGAAATTATGAAGCGGATCATGATCGGTCAGCTGGAAACCGGGACCCCTTACATGTTCTATCGGGATGAAGTGAACCGTATGAACCCCAACAGCCATCAGGGCATGGTTTACTGCAGTAACCTCTGTACAGAAATTGCCCAGAATCAAAAAGCGACTGTGCAGGAGGAACAGTATGTCGAGGACGGAAAAATCATTTCGGTAAAAACCCCGGGGGATTTTGTCGTCTGTAACCTGTCCAGTGTCAACTTAGGCCGTGCCGTTCCTGCGGGCGTTATGAAGCGCCTCGTAAGCATCCAGGTTCGTATGCTGGATAATGTCATTGAACAAAATACGATTCCTGTCCTTCAAGCGCAGTTAACAAACCATTCCTACCGCGGCGTCGGTCTCGGTACCTTCGGCTGGGCACACCTTCTCGCCAAGAAGCAGCTGGACTGGGAATCAGATGAGGCTCTCGAATATACATCGGAGGTATATGAAGCGCTTGCCTATCACGCCATTGAAGCAAGCAGTGAGCTGGCCGCTGAAAAAGGAAGCTATCCATATTTCGAGGGATCCGACTGGGAAACCGGAGAATTTTTTGTTAAACGGTCGTTTGACCAGGAAGGCACGTGGAACTGGAAAGCCCTGCAGAAGAAAGTCTCCCAGCAAGGCATGAGAAACGGTTATTTGATGGCTGTGGCGCCAAACTCCAGTACCTCCTTAATTGCCGGCAGTACAGCAAGTATTGATCCGGTATTCAAGAAATTCTACTCCGAAGAAAAGAAAAATTATAAAATCCCGGTGACAGCTCCCGAACTGAACCATGAAACCTACGGGTACTATCCATCCGCTTATGATGTGGATCAGCACGCAAGCATCCGCCAGAACGGCATCCGCCAGAAATATATCGATCAGTCCATTTCCTTCAACCTGTATGTCAGAAATACCATTCAGGCCAAGGAACTGCTGGCGCTGCATATGGATGCATGGAAAAACGGTCTGAAAACCACTTACTATACCCGCTCCACTTCAAGTTCCGGAGACTTTGATGCTTGTGAAAGCTGCTCATCGTAAAAAGGAGACCAAGACTTATGGAAACATTAAACAAACGAAAGTTAGTCGACCACGAAGCACCTAATGCGTCCACCGGAATCGTTAACGGACGCAGCTCCAATATATTGAACTGGGATGACACCCGCTATCCGTGGGCCTACCCGATGTATAAAACGATGCTCGCCAACTTCTGGATTCCGAGTGAAATCAACATGAGCAACGACCTGAAGCAGTGGCCGGAGCTGAGCGCCCAGGAACAGGAATCATTCAAGAAGATTATCGGTCTGCTCGCTTTTCTGGATTCGGTCCAGACTGATTACTCAGGAAAAATCTCGGATTATCTAACCGATTCCAGTTTGTCCGCTCTCATGCAGGTGCTGGCGTTCCAGGAAGTTGTCCATAACCAGTCCTACTCTTATGTCCTGTCCTCCCTCGTAGACCAGCAGGAACAGGAAAAGATTTTTGAATACTGGAAGCACGATGACGTCCTGATGGAGCGCAATCAGTTTATTACCGACGGCTATCAGGATTTCATTGATGACCCCTCCCTGGATTCCTTTTTGAAATCCATCGTCTATGACGTTGTCCTGGAAGGACTGTTTTTCTATGCCGGGTTCGCCTTTTTCTATAACCTTGCCCGTAATCAGAAAATGGTCTCCACCAGTACGATGATCAACTACATTAATCGCGATGAACAGATTCACGTGAGCTTGTTCACGCGGATATTCAATGAGACGTTGAATGAAAACCCTCAGCTTGATGCCGATGCTTACCGTGAATTCGCGAAAGAAACGTTTAAAACAGCGACAGAGCTTGAGATCAAATGGGGACGCCACCTTATCGGAGATCAGTTTCCGGGCATACCGATGGATGATCTTGAAGATTATATCCGCTATATCGCAAACAAACGGTGCCGGATGCTTGGCACGGATAAGCCTTACCCTGAACAGGATACAAATCCATTCAAGTGGATCCGTGCCTATCAGGACGTGGATGAAGGAAAATCGGATTTCTTCGAACAGAAATCCAGGCAATATACAAAAGTATCCGATACGAACGGATTTGATGACTTATAAGCCTGCCGAAAAGCCTGCCGGGGACCCTTGCGTTCCGGCAGGCTTTTTTCTCCCCTCACGAACATGTCAACTTTCCTTACATATTTACAATAAAGGTATTGATTTTTCAGAATATTTCTTATATAGTAAATAACAACTACTACGCATGTCATATTTCCTGACATGAATATGAGGAGGAAATGAGCTTATGAAAAAGGTCGAAGCCATCATCCGTCCCGAAGCTTTCCAAGAGCTCCGGCAGCAGCTGGACGCCCTCGGAGTCAAGGGGCTTACCGTTTCAGAAGTAGCTGGATGCGGTCAACAGAAAGGTCAGGAAGGAATCTTCCGAGGTAACCGTTTTGAAATTAAATTGTACCCGAAGGTTAAGGTTGAAATGGTCATTGAGAACCACGAGCTCGGCTCTGTCGTTGATGTCATCCTGGAAGCCTGCGCTACTGATGAAGTCGGGGATGGGAAAATATTCGTATCCACCATCGATGAGGTCTTCCGGATCAGGACAGGGGAAACTGGCAAACAGGCACTTATTTAATTTATAGGAGAGGACGATCCATTTATGAAGAAAGTTATTCCTTTATCACTGCTGGCTCTTTTCAGCTTTCCTGTCGCCGCCAGCGCTCAGACGACCGTAACCGCTGAATCTGTACTTCAATCCGTTGATATGGCCTGGGTAATGATTGCCGCCTTTTTAGTATTCTTTATGCACGCAGGCTTTGCGATGGTCGAATCCGGATTCACACGCTCGAAGAACGCTTTAAACATCCTCATGAAAAACTTCATGACAATGTCGATCGCCGCTGTTCTCTATTTCATTGTTGGTTACGGCATCATGTTCGGATCGTCCGGAGGCGGCCTCATCGGTCTAGACGGCTTCCTATTATCCGGACAGGAGGATCAAATCGGATTCTTCGTCTTCCAGGCTGTCTTTGCCGCTACCTGTGCAACCATCATTTCAGGTGCTGTAGCGGAACGTATTAAACTGGGATCCTACCTTTTACTTACGATTGTCATGACTGGTTTCATATATCCTGTTGTCGGCCACTGGGTATGGGGTGGAGGCTGGCTCGCTGAACTTGGGTTCGTAGACTTTGCCGGGTCCACCGTCGTCCACCTCACGGGCGCCCTGGGTGCGGTCACGGCCGTTCTATTCCTCGGACCTCGTATCGGGAAATACAGTGGAAAAACCGTGAATGTCATTCCTGGACATAACATCCCTCTCGGCGCTCTCGGTGTTTTCATCCTATGGTTTGGCTGGTTCGGGTTCAACGGCGGAAGCACACTGGCTGCCGACCCTTCCCTCGTCCCTTCTGTCATTGCAACTACTCTGCTGTCCGCTTCTGCCGGTGTACTCGGGTCAGGTTTCTACTCGTATGCGAAGTTCAAACGTATCGACGCCTCCCTGACATTAAACGGCGCCCTTGCCGGCCTTGTCGGGATCACAGCCGGCACAGCAAACGTTTCCCTGGCCGGAGCCATTGTGATCGGGTTTATTGCCGGTGTCATTCTCGTGGAAGCTGTACAGTTCCTGGACCGCGTCGTACGTATCGATGACCCTGTAGGTGCGATCGCAGTGCACGGCATCTGTGGAATCTGGGGGACATTGGCGGTCGGATTGTTCGCTGTCGAAGGCGGTTTACTATACGGAGACGGAGCATCCCTTCTTGGCATCCAGGCCGTCGGCATACTTGCTGTCATTGCCTGGACAATGGTAACAACTGCTGCTACGGTGGCTGTCATTAAAGCAGTTGTGGGCATTCGCGTTTCCCGTCAGGAAGAAATTGCCGGACTGGACTTCGCCGAACATGGTTCTCAGGCGTATGAAAGCTCCAGAGGAATCTTCAACGAAAACCTTGATTACGGTTCTAAAGATTTCGGAGTCGGATTGCTGCACCGTTTAAATGACCTGCAGTCTGAACAGGCCCCGGAAAAACCGAAGGAAAAAACCGCACAATAAGAGAAAAAGCAATACCCTGCCCCTGCTATAAGGGATAGATTCACTTCACCGTGAATCTATCCCTTTTTAGTTCCTTTCGTCTATTTTACGAACACACGTTCTTATTTTTCGAAAATTATGGTATCCTTGTAGATAGATACCGTTCCCTATCATAAACAGAACTTTGTACTAGAAAGGGTGTGAGGCCTGAAATGAGCACATATGAAGCCCTCATGATCATGTTTGCGTTTGGAACATTCATCATTACCCTCCTTGCGCTCATCATAAAAATGAACAATAAAAAATAGACCTTCACGAACGTGAAGGTCTATCCTGTCTTCCTGTGCGAACGGTATCGCGGCGGCAGCTGCATCTGCCGCCGATTCTCTTTTATTATAGCATAAATAGGAGAGAACATAAGAAAAAAGTTTACCGCTCACACGCCGTTATTCCTCCATCAGCTTCCTTATTTCTACACGGTCTGCACCTATCATTCTTTATCATCCGCCAGGTTTCACGTGGAACAGCTTTTATGATCCTGATAACAGACAAGGATAAAACAGTCATTACGACGAATATAAGAGTAAAAGACAACGGATGAAAACTTTTTTCCGGGGAGTGTCGTCTAAACAGATGAGGTGGGACAAATTGATACGCAGACAGCGGCCGCAGCCTGCTTATGAACCCGATGAACTGGATGAACAACAGATTGAAGAATGGATACGTCAATACGGCCATGATCTCAAGTGGCTCGCTTACTCTTATGTAAAAGATTATGCAGCAGCTGAGGACATTACACAGGAAACCTTCATCAAAGCCTACCAAAGCTACCATTCCTTCAAACAAGAATCTTCTATTAAAACATGGCTGTACAAAATTAACGTCAACTTATGTAAAGACCATTTAAAAAGCTCCTATATGAAGCGTGTCGTTAAAAAAGGAACCGAACTGTTCAGGTCGATTCCTTCCCCGAGAGAAAACCCGGAGGAATTGGTGATTCGCCGGGATGAAGACGAAGCACTTCTTGCCCACGTATTAACTCTAGAGGATAAATACCGGGAAATCATCATCTTATACTACTTTGAAGAATTTGATATCAAAAGCATGGCAGACGTCTTGAATACCAGTCCGAATACAGTTAAGACAAGGTTGAGACGGGCCCGCCAGCTTCTTCAGGAACGGATGACAACGGAAGGGAGTTCACAGAGTGAATGATTTGACGGACAGAAAATTAAAGAAAATGAACCACCGCGTCAAGTACGGCCATGTTCCATTTGATGAGCGATATATGAAAAAAAACGTGATTCACACGATGAACCAGGGAAAGACCCGGCACAAGTCCAGCTTCTTGATGAAAACAAGGGTGTGGGTCCCGGCTTTCGTTACAGCTGCTGCTTTTACAGTCACGTGGAACACAAACGGCCCCTCTAAAGAAGAAGCTGGTTCAATGGCCTACCAATCCACTCCAATCCATGTGAAAGCACCCGCCCCCCCAGCAGGAGCCGATATTGCTCATACCTCTTCAACGATGGTTCGGGAAACATATATCATTTATGAAGATGAGGAATTTTATCAGACCAACACTCTTGTTTCCAAAGAACAGCTTGGTGAAGTCGTAGGCGTGATCGGCCACCAGTCTCCCGGCGAAGAAGCCGAACCTTTGGCCCAGGTGAACAGCTTCCAGCCGGAAGCGAAGATTTATACAATCAAAGGAGAAAAACAAACAGACAAAGTAGCCGTCCAAAGCTGGCGCAGCACAGGAATCGGATCGCCCACTGTCAGCACACAAGGGTATTTTGTATTTGAAAAACTCCCTTCAAACAGTTCGGACAGCTGAATAAATGATTAGCATCAAATTCGAAACCTCTTCCTGACCTGAATCTTCCACACAAGAACAGTCACCCTTCCCCGCGGCTGTTCTTTTCTATCTCGTTCTTCAGATGATCCAAAGACTCCCAGATGGTATCTTTAATCCCCGGATTGTAAAAAACCGCAGCCGGGTGATACAACGGAATGATTGTGTATGTTTTTTCAGTCAGCTCGTAGCCAGTGCCCCCTTTTTTCTGAACAGGAACCTGAAAGGATTGCCCAATCACGTCTGTCATCTTATCTTTTCTCCCGGTCAGCCGTTGATAAGCCACACCTCCGAGGGCAATAATGATTTTCGGATCCATTTCGGCAATCTGGTAGTCCAGCAGGTGGGCGTGGGCATCGATTTCTTTTTGATTGGGCTTCCGGTTCGCCTTCCGCCTCCCTCCACTCCCTTTTTTATTTGTATCCACCCACTTGTAAGGACGGCTCCTCACAACGCTTGTAATATAAACCTCTTCCCGTGAGAGGCCCGCATAATCCAGGTGCTTGTTCAGCTCGTCTCCGGCACGGCCGATGAACGGCCGGCCTTTAACCGCTTCATTCTCCCCCGGTGCCTCTCCGACAATCATAATGTCCGCTTTCTCATCCCCGGACCCAAGAACAAATCCCTCCACATCGTAAGGTTCCATATTCTTTTCCGCCTCATTAACCAGCTCTTCGGGCCATTTCACAGCCATCTCCCCCTTTTCTTTTTTATTTATGTTCCACCAGGACCCCGCTGTTACACGCGGACCTCCGGATTTCCTTCTTCTGTCGTATAATCCAGCAGGAGGATGACACGCTATAAGAAAAGGAGGCGGTATTTGTGACAGAGCAGGATATGGCTGACATTTTCAGCGATTACGGGTATAGCAGTGTCTACCATCGATTTAAAACACCCCTGTATGTAACAGGACTGCTGGATGACATGGAACCAGCGCTCTTGGAGGACTTTTTCGAGCATATGGAGCTCTCTCCTGATTTGTTTTTTGATGAATTCCGCTTTTGGATTCAGTATTATGCAGCCTCTCAAAATAATCATTCATAAAACAGGAAGGTGTGTCATATGAGCCAGGATGGACGTATTGTTCCATTAACTTCAGGCGAAATCGGAGTGCTATGGTCCGGGTATCTAGGAGAAACAATGATCAACTGCGTGATGGACAGCTTCCTCCAAAACGTCAAAGACAGAGATGCCCATAGACTTCTGGAACTCAATGCCTCTTTAGTAAAGAAGCGGATCAAGCACTATCGGCAGATTTTCGATCAGGAAGGCATGAAAACGCCGGAGGGCTTCGGTGAACAGGATGTGTTTCTCGATGCTCCACGAATGTTTTCGGATAAGTTTTATATTTTCTATCTAAAAGAAATGAGCCGCTCATCGATTCTGAATTATTCCAACGCGATGTTCGCCTCTCACCGCCGTGATATCCGGATGTTTTTCCTTAAGAGTCTACAGGAATATGCCGACATTTTTAATGCAGCCATCGAAGCTCTCCTTGAAAAGGGGATTGTCATCCGCACTCCGGCCATTCCTATACCTACCGAAGTCAAAATGGTGGAGGACCGGTCGTTTCTGGGCCACATCAAAGGGTCACAGCGGGCGATTTCTGCTTTGGAAATCAAAGAATTGTACATCAACCTTGATACGAATATGCTTGGGAAGTCATTGATGATCGCCTTCAGTCAATCCGCTGATTCCGATGAATTGCGAAAGTATATGGTGAAGGGACGAAAAACCGCCCATAAGCATATCCATTTTTTCATCAATCAATTGATGGCGGAAGACCTGCCCGCTCCCCAGCTGTGGGACCCTGAAGTGACGGAATCTGATGTTCCTTTGTTTTCTGACAAACTGATGTTTTACCACGCTGGACTTGCTGCATCGAACGGAATGGCCAACTATGGAACGGCCCTGGCTCAAACAGCACGCAAAGATCTGTCTCTGGCCACCGCCCGGCTCCTTTTGGAAAGCGCCCGCTTTTCCGCAGAAGGTTTTCATATCGGAATTAAAAAAGGCTGGATCGAGCAGCCTCCGCTTGCTCCGGACCGCCCACGCCTATCTGAATAAAAAAAGCAGGAGGAAAGCTCCCCCCTGCTTTATTATTTGATCTGAAAAACGAGATACGTCGTCACAAAATAACTGATGATGATTAAAACGGAAGGAAGCATGTAGCTCCAAGGCTGCACCTTTTTCCTGGTAATGCTGTAAATAATCAGCAGGATAAATAAAATCGAAGCCGCTCCTGTAAAAAGGTTCGCAGGAGAGGACTGCTGAAGCAGATTCCCTTTGATGTAAATCAAATCGGTAATCGCCAGGATCATCAAATTGAAGGCGTTACTGCCCAGGAGCGAACTGATGCCGAGGTTGAAATTCCTCAGCTTCAAAGCCGTTCCTACACTGACGGCATCAGGAAGCGATGTACTGATCGCTACTAGGAAGGCTCCGATAAACGAAGCTCCGATACCAGTAATTACAGATATCCGTTCGGCTGTAATCGTCAGCACACTCCCTATCACCATAATCAACAAAGCATACATAATAAACCTGAACAATACCTGCTTGTACGTAAAGTCCTTATACCGCTCATTCTGCTTCTTAACTTTCCTCCCTTGATAGGACGTCCGGTTATTGATGAATTTAGACCCGATGAAATACAGCATAATGACAGCGATGGATGTATAACTGATATGGAATATATGCGTCGGCAGCGTCAGACTCAATCCAGCTATGACGATGATCGTCATATAAATAACCAGCCAGCCGTACATCTTGCTTTCCGCCGTGGCATGGGTAAGGATTTGGTACCTTCGATAAACGATGTCAAAAATAGCCAGACCCATAATATTAAACAAGTTACTCCCAATTAAATTACCAACAGCCAGATCAGGACTGTCAATGATGATTGCCGTAACACTTGATGTCAACTCCGGCAGGGATATGGCGATTCCGATGATCGCTCCCATAAATGCAGAGGACGCTTTCGTTTTTTCTTTTACCGCATCTCCATATATCGATAATCGGGAAGCCACAAAAAAGGTGCTGACCCCTGATAATATAAAGAGCGCAAAAATGATCCAGCTGCTCATATAATCACTCCAGACTCAATTCTCGCAACTCCTACCCCATACCCCCGGTAAACCGTGTATAAACGAAAAGACCAGCGCTTTTTGCTGGTCTTTTCTGGATATAGACGTATTCAGGATTGAGGTACGGCTTCATTTTCATACTCTTTAATCAAATCAGCGGTCAGCTGGCCGGAAAGTGTCACCATAGGGACACCGCCTCCCGGGTGGGTGGACCCGCCGACAAAGTACAAGCCTTCAAACACCTGACTCTTGGAAGGAATTTTAAATCCACCGTTGGATTTCTTATCCGCTGCAATGCCATAAATAGAACCGCCGTTCGGACCATAGAGAGCTTCCAAGTCTTCCGGGGTGAACCGGTATTCAAACTCGATGGAATCACGCAGTCCTTCAATTCCCATACGTTCCAGCTTATCCAGAACTACTTCCCTGTAGGCGTCCCAGTCCACAGGTTTCTGTTTTTTACCTGTCATCGGCGGCACGTGGGTCAGGACAAACAAGTTGTCCTTGCCTTCCGGCGCCTGGGTTTCGTCCGAACGAGCAGAAATACCGATGTAGATGGTCGGGTCGTCCGCAGGCTTTCCTTCTTCAAAAATCTGCTTGAATTCTTTTTCAGGATCTTCAGAGAACAGGAAGTTATGGTGCTTCAAGTGATCGAACTTGCGGTCTGTACCAAGAAGCAGAACAAGACCGGAAACCGTCGGATCGAACTTCTTCTCCAGAGATTTCGTTTCCTTCTTCACTTTGGAAGTCTTCGGTGCCAGCTTTCTGTAAGCTGGAATCGCTTCGAGGTTGGAAACGACAATATCAGCCTCGTGCAGCGTGCCATCTTCCGTTTCCACACCTGTCACGCGGTCATTTTCGACAACAAGGCGCTGCACAGGTGTATTCAGATGAACATCGACGCGGAGTTCGTCCATCAACCGGCCCATCCCCTCCGCAATCTTATACATGCCGCCTTTGACATAATGAATGCCAAGACCCAGCTGGACGTAAACGAGCTGATTCAAGATGGCAGGGGCTGAATATGGGTTGGATCCCACATACATGACGAAATAGTTGAAAAGCTGCTCTAAATAAGGATTGTTGAATTGTTTATGCGTGGACTTCGCAACCGTACTGAGCGGATCCATCTGCATCAATTCGTTCAGCTTATGATGTTTCTTCAAGTCTTTCAAGTCCTGGATGCTGTACTTATAAAAGCTCTTCATGCACAATTCATACATATCCTGGCTGTAGGAAAGGAAATCCGTCAGCTTTCGGTTCGGACGGTTCGTCACTTTGGACATTTCCTCCAACATATTCGGAAGGTCACTCGTTACATCCACCTGTGTACCGTCTTCAAAGAAGGTGCGCCACTGCGGCTCCACCCGCTCCACTGTAATATAGTCTTCCAGACGTCGGTGAACACTGGCGAAGAGCTGCTCCAGCACCCACGGCATCGTCAATATGGATGGTCCTGTATCAAACGTAAAGCCTTTTCCCTCGCGGCGGTTCAACTTTCCGCCGATGTTGCTGTTCTTTTCAATGACCTTTACATTATATCCATCTGCGGACAACCGGATTGCAGCGGACATCCCGCCCAGTCCTGCACCTACAACAATCGCTGTTTTCTTATTCAAACCCATCCACCTCCAAAATTAATAAACAAAAGGAATGAAGCGGTACCTTTTTCCACACCATTCCCTGTACATCTCGCCGTGTTCTTTCGTCAACATCGCTTCTTCGAGCCGGATTCTATGTAGTAAAGCGATCGTTATCAGTATGCCAAATAGAACAGCGGGATAGACATTGCCGGTTCCGAGACAAAAGCCGACAACAATGAAAAACAACCCTGTATACAAAGGATGACGCAGCAGCCGATAAGGTCCTGAACTCACGAGTCTGTCCCCTTTCCGTACCGCCACATTCCTTGTAAACTGCTCCTTCAAATGGAGAATCCCCCAATACCGGAGAGCCGTCCCTGAAGCATACAAGATCAGTCCTGTCCACCATACCCATTGGGCAGTGGTGATTCCCACCGCGCCTTCTCTTAATACAAGAGAAGAACCGACGGTCAGGACAACAATAATAAAAATCAGCGGAAAGGAGCGGCGTTCCTGGTCACCACCGTCAGATCTGTCGTTTCGGAAAATAAAAAACTCCGCAATCCAGAAAACGGTCACCACCATAAAAAGCAGTTCAAAGACAGACAAAGCAGCCCCTCCTTTCCACATGCATAGCTGCTACTAAACTCCTTTTTCCCCTGTTCCTTCATCCGTAAACAGGTCTTGCCCATCCCAAAGAAGGGCTTTAGTATATAAAGAAAGAAAGGAGCATCAAGATGGAAGCATTTTATTGGATCTTCATCCTCTCCGCTGTAACCGCTACTTTTTTCGTGATTTTCAAAAAGTTATCAAGAGGAACCTACTGGACAGTCGCAATTCTCGCCCTCCTCTATCTGGTCGTCCTTTCCTACAGCCTGCTTAACGGCCCTCGTTAACGCCGGTCTTCTCTGCGCTGTTTATTGATAGCCTCCCTGATGTGATAGAGCTCTGCATACATAGCCGTTACATAAACGAGCAGAATACTCAGAAACATGGAAAGGATAAAGGATGTTCCACCGAGATCGAACCCGAGAACAGCGGAAAAACCGACAACTGCCCCGATAATCACCCCGATGGCGGTTAAGTAGATAATTTTTTGAAATGTTACAGAATAAAACATGGGAACACTCACCTCTTCCTACTTTTATATCTATCTTCTACTATACCCCTGCAGGACTTTCCTTACACGTCGAGACGTGGATGATCCCCAGCGCTCCCTCCTTCCATTTGAAACAGAATGAAGCCCGGCACAGCAGACTTTTAGAAAATAAAAAAAGTGCAACCAAAAGGTTGCACTTTTTCAGTGTTCCGTTTATGCTTGCATACGTTGTGTTTCCTCATCCAATCCACCGTGCTTTTTCTCGGATTCAGCGACAACAACTGCACACGCAGCATCTCCAGTAATGTTAAGAGCTGTTCTTGTCATATCAAGAAGACGGTCAATACCGATAATCAACGCAATACCTTCGACCGGCAGGGATACCTGATTCAGTACCATGGCAAGCATGATCAGACCGACACCCGGCACTCCGGCCGTACCGATACTCGCAAGTACGGCAGTTAACACGACCATAATTAATGAAGTGAAAGATAAATCAGATCCATAAACCTGGGCGATGAAAATCGTCGCCACACCCTGCATAATTGCTGTCCCGTCCATGTTGATGGTGGCCCCGAGAGGCTGAACGAAACTACTGACAGGTTTAGGGACATTTAAGTTTTCCTGCGCCGTTTTCATAGAGATCGGCAGCGTGGAACTTGAACTGGATGTACTGAATCCAACCGTCATAGCAGGGAAAAACCCTTTGAAGAACGTAATTGGATTCATCTTACCCAGGAAGGATACAGCAGAACCGTACGTGACAATGGCGTGGATGAACAGCCCGAGAAGGACGACAAACATATACATACCCATCGCACGCATACCGTCAATGCCCATTGTTCCGATAGCGGAAGCAAGAAGACCAAAAGCACCATACGGCGCAAAACGCATAATCAGATTAACGAGGAACATCATAATTTCGTTCCCCTGCTCCACCAGTTTATAGATCCCTTCTGTTTTCTTGCCGAGCATAGCAAGAGCAAAACCGATAAAGATCGCAAAGGCAATGATTTGCAGCATATTTCCATCCGTCATAGACTGGATCGGGTTGGTCGGAATAATGTTCGTAAAGGTTTCTACAACACCAGGTGCCTCCTGGGCTTCATACTCCGCATTAGCCGTACTGATATTAATATCGCCCGGCTGGAAGAGGTAGGCAAGCCCGATCGCAATGGAAATGGCGATCGTTGTTGTAGCTAGAAAGAAGCCGATGGTTTTCCCGCCGATTCTCCCCAGTTTCTTCGGATCACCCAGGGAAGCCGTTCCCAAAGTGATGGAGAAGAAGACAATCGGGACGACGAGCATCTTAATAAGATTTAAGAAGACGGTCCCCAATGGACTGAAAATATAAGCATCCAAAGATGTAAATAGATCGGGTGCAGCTAAATGGAGACCCAGACCTACCGCAGCACCAAGGATTAAACCAATAAAAATCTTGGTTGTTAACTTCATGACGTAACCTCCTGAAAACAGATATGATAGCGCTTTCTTATTATTTCCTTCAAGCGTGATTTCTTAAAAAAAGTGAAAAAAACAGTCTTGAACCATTAAAAAAAGACGTACGCAGTGGGGCGTTTGTACCTCTTTGGGTGTGAGTGTGTAGGCGTAGTTTCGGACATTAACTTTTGGCTGCAACCATGTGGATGGATCGTGCTTTATAGATTATAGCACAGAATGACTAAATTTTGAATAGAATTTGCTGGCAGTTTTTTATGCATCCGCATAATGGAAAGATTGCTGCGATTCACCGGCCGGAAGAACCGCTGTAGGACAGTCTTTACAGGATTATGAGAAATTTTAGAATATATTACAATTTTATAAAAATATAAAAGGCGTTGTATATTATATACAATCCATGCATAAAAAAACAGCCGCCTCTCAAGCGGCCGTTCTTATTAAAGAACCCCTTCGCTTTCCCACTTCTTAAGTTCTCTCCGCAGAACCTTACCACTAATCTGTGTTTTAGGAAGCTCTTCTATAAATGCTATTTCCCTTGGCGCAGCGTGTGCCGCGAGCCCACTCTTCACGAAGCTCCGGATTTCTTGCGCTAACTCTTCCGTTCCTTCATACTTCTCATTTAAAACGATATAGGCTTTGACGATTTCTCCGCGTACATCATCCGGTTTTCCGATGACTCCGGACTCTTTCACAGCAGGATGCTCCATCAGCTTGCTTTCAATTTCAAAAGGTCCGATTCTCTCTCCAGAAGAGTTGATCATATCATCACTCCGGCCCTGGAAGAAAATATAGCCTTCTTCATCCATATACGCAAGGTCACCAGCGAGATACCAGTCTCCTCCGAACGGGAAATACGTCTGATATTTTTCGGGGTTTTTCCAAACTTCCTTCATCATGGACGGCCAGGATGCCTGTATGGCAAGATGGCCTGTTTTATTGGAGGGAAGCTCATTTCCATCATCATCCAGCACCGCTGCCTTTATTCCCGGTATCGGCCGGCCCATGGATCCAGGTTTGATGGTTCTCGTCGGCAGATTGGCTACAAGCTGGGCGCCTGTTTCCGTCATCCACCAAGTATCGTGGATTCTCAGGCTCCACGTTTCGTAAGCCCAGTGAATAACTTCCGGGTTCAACGGCTCTCCGACACTCAGGACATGTCGTAGTTTAGATAAGTCATAGTCTTTATGCAGACGTTCCGGCTGGGATTTCAGCATACGGAAAGCGGTCGGTGCGCTGTACCAGACGGTTACACCCGCGCGTTCCAGCACCTCATACCACGCTTCAGCAGAAAAGCGCCCTCCGTGAATGACTGTGGTCACCCCGTTCAAAAGAGGAGCAAACACGCCGTATACCGTACCTGTCACCCAGCCAGGGTGGGCGGTACACCAATAAATATCCGATTCATGGAGGTCCAGTACCCAGCGTCCTGTCTGGTACTGCTGGATCATATTACGGTGGGCATGGATGATGCCTTTCGGCTTCCCGGTAGAGCCGCTTGTGTAATGAATGTTTAAACCGTCTTCCAGATCGACCCATACCGTTTCGAGCTCCGGATCTTCCTTTTCCGCTTCTTTTGTAATGGAAATGTAGTCCCCGCCCTGCCTGTCGGTAACAAAAATATTTTTCAGGCTTGGGATGTCCTCCCGAAGGACACGATCCAGAAAAGAGTGGTCGGTTATTAAATATTCCCCTTCACAATCGTTGATCCTATCCTTTACAGCTTCTTCCATAAAGGCTTCAAACAATGGCCCGACGACAGCTCCCAGCTTGATGGCGGCCAGCATGGCAATATGACAGGAAGGATGCTTTGGGAGGAAAACAAAAACAAAGTCTCCCTTCTTCACCCCATGCCTCTGAAGCACACGCGCCCATCGGTTCACTTCACGCTGAAGCTCGGCATACGTATAGGTGATTTCTTCTTCATCCGACAAATAATGCAGCGCGGTTTTGTTCCCTCTGCCTTCCGCCACGTGCCGGTCGACACACTCATAGGCCATATTCACCTTCCCGGTCTCGTGCCAGGTAAAGTTGGAATGAATATCCTTCCAATGAAATGGAGCGCCTTCCCTCCATTCCCGTCCGACTTGGTAGTCTCCCTTCTCCGGAGGGATTGTCGCGTTTGTCATAGATGTACCTCCTTATCGTTTCGTAAAGTCCAGTTCCTTGAGAATCTGCTCTTTCAATTCACCTAGAACGGCATCGCCACGCTTTCTCGGCTTCGGCCTCTGGATGAACAGTTCCGACTCGATCTGTCCCGGCTGCCCTCTCATGATGACAATGCGGTCACACAGATATAGAGCTTCATCAATATCGTGAGTCACAAGGAGTGTTGTCGTATGGTGTTTCTCCCATATAGAAAGCAGAAGGTCCTGCAGCTGCATTTTCGTAAAAGCATCCAGGGCACTGAAGGGTTCATCAAGGAGAAGGATGTCCGGCTGGCTGAGCAGCGACCTTGCGATAGCAGCCCGCTGTGCCATACCACCGGATAAGTCCTTTGGATAATGATGCTCAAACCCCTTTAATCCTACAGTTTCTATCAGTTCCAAGGCGGGCTCCTTTTTGGACGGCCTGGAAAAACCGAACGTGACGTTGTCAAGGACATCCAGCCACGGCATCAGACGCGGTTCTTGAAACATCATCCCAAAGGCACTCTCACGGTTTTCAGACTTTGTCTGGATGCTCCCTTCGTACTCCTGATCCAGACCGGAAAGAACACGAAGAAGCGTACTCTTCCCACATCCACTCGTGCCGAGCACTCCGACAACTTCTCCTCTTTTTACCTGTAAATCTATATTTTCAAATCCTGTCGTTCCGGATTGGAACGTTCGTGACACTTGATTGACTGCCAGCACATGGATCGTTCCTTTCTGTCAGGCATTTTCTAAATTATCCTGCCACTTCAATGCTCTCGTCTGTATTCTCTTCAATATCTCATCCGTAACCTTGCCGAAAACAGCAAAGAGCAGGATGCTTCCTATAACAAGGGCAGGGGCAGACGTATTCTGACCGTACACCATCAAATAACCAAGTCCCTGGCTGGCACCCAGCAGCTCAGCGGCCACTACGAACATCCAGCCGAGGCTGAGACCGCTCCTGAGACCAACGATGAAAGATGGAAGCGCGGCAGGAAGAATGATTTTTTTAATCTGCTGCAGACTCGTAAAGTGATAGATACGCCCGACTTCGATCAGTTTACGATCGACTCCCTGAATGCCTGACGTTAAATTTAAATACACAGGGAAAAATACCCCTACAGCAACAAGCGTAATTTTCGACGCTTCACCGATGCCGATCCAAAGGACGAACAAAGGCACCCAGGCAAGCGATGGGATCGCTCTAAGGGCCTGGAGCATCGGATCAAGCAGCTGACGGGCGATCCGGCTGTACCCTGTAGCCGCTCCCAGTACAACAGCCGCGGCCAGACCAGCAAGAAATCCTGCAAAAACACGATAGAGGGTGATGCTGATGTGCCCCCACAATTCCCCTTCCTGTGCCATGCCGGTCATTTCTTCAACGACAGCTGTTGGAGAAGGAAGCAGGTAAGGAGCCACCCATCCCGCCCGGGAAGCTGTTTCCCACAGAATAAGGATGAGCACCGGGAGGACCAGCCCTAACAACGCCCCTCCCCACTTCCTTTTAGGAGCCGGTTTGATTTTCGTTCGCTGCACAGCTGGTGATGAAACAGCAGCTTCTGTACGACTGGACATCGTTGGACCTCCTTATTCACTCACTTCTTCTGCAAATTCCGGCCGGACAAGATCTTCCGTCAACTGATCAATATCCACATCCGGTTTGATCACTTCTTCTTCCTGAAGGACCGTGCCGGCTCCTTGAATCGTTTCTTTTAAAGCAGCTCCCGGAACAGGATCTGACAGGTCGTTGCGATCCAGGCTTTTCTTCGCTACCTCAAGATCGAGGTTGGCTTCCTCGGCCAGAATTTCAGCGGCTTCATCCGGGTGTTCTATCGTCCACTCCCGCGCTTTTTCGTAGGCTTTAATCACATCTTTGACGACGTCAGGATGGTCATCCGCAAACGCAGAGCGGACGTTCAACGTTCCGTACGTATTGAATTCAGGCTTACGGTAAAACAACTCTGCCCCTGCTTCCAGTTCATTACGTGCCATGTGGGGATCAAGCCCTGCCCATGCATCGACATTGCCGGAGTTCAAGGCAGAAGCCCCTTCGGGATGCTGCAGATTGACAAGCTCAATATCATCCACACTCAGTCCATGGTCCTTTAAAGCACGAACAAGAAAAATATAAGGGTCGGTTCCAAGCGTGGCGGCGACTTTCTTCCCTTTTAAATCCTCTACAGTAGATATGCCAGAATCCGGATTCGTGACTAAAGCCGTCCATTCCGGCTTGGAATAGAGATAGACGGATTCTACAGGAGCATTATTCGCTTTAGCCATCAACGCGGCTGCTCCGGCTGTAGAACCAAAATCAACGCTGCTTGAATTCAAAAACTCAAGCGCCTTGTTGCTTCCCTGGCTGAGCACCCATTCCACTTCGATGCCCTGTTCTTCAAACGCTTCCTCGGCCCATCCCTTTTCTTTCAAGACCAGACTGGTTGGAGAGTAGTAGGCATAATCAAGGGTTACCTTATCCGGCTGATCCTCCTGACCTTCGGCATTACTTGAACAACCGGCAAGCCCGATGGCGGCCGCTGCACTGAGGACAGCTATGACTTTTTTCCAATTCATCTTTTTACCCCTTCCCCTACTTAAATTTCGCATGCGTACGTATCTATGCTTCCGCGCAGCCGCTGTGCTTCTTTGTAGGTACAACGGTTATGGACAACTTCCAGACCTGCTTCACTGGCGATTTCCGCTGCTTTTGGAGAAATGACCCCTTCCTGGAGCCAGAACACACCAGGCTGGATGTCCGCTGCTTCCCGGGCAATCTCAATGGCGGCCTCAGGGCTGCGGAACACCTGGACGACGTCGATGCTGAATGGGATCGATCTCAAATCCGGGTAAGCTTTCTCGCCAAGCACCTCCTCCTCCCGAGGGTTCACCGGGACGATCTGATACCCGAGCCGCTGCATTTTTCTTGCGAGTCGGTGACTCGGACGGGAAGGCTTTCCACTGAGACCGACGACAGCCAGGCGTTTCGGACGTGTTTCTCCTCCTTCTGTAATCTTCGCAGAGCTGAGCGCCCACTTGATGACTCCTTCATCATTCTCTGTGATTGCCCGCTTTCCGGAATCATTGCCTGTTGCCTTGGCAATGGCCCGATCCAGGTCATTGATTAAATCCTTGCTGGATTCGAGTCCGATGGAAAGACGAATCAGCTCTTCCGTCACTCCGGTCGCCGCAAGCTCTTCAACAGAAAGCTGCTGGTGGGTCGTGGACGCCGGGTGGATGATCAGAGATTTCGCATCGCCGACATTGGCGACATGGGACCACAACGAGATGTTGTTGATCACCTGACTCCCAGCTTCTCTGCCTCCTTTGATTCCAAATACGACAATGGAACCATAGCCGCCCTCTAAATATTGATTGGCCAGTTCATGGGCCGGATGGTTTTTCAAGCCGGGGTAGGAAACCCACTCCACATCGGGGTGTTCCGCCAAGTATTCAGCCACTTCCCGGGCATTATCTGAATGACGTTCCACCCGCAGATGTAGCGTTTCAAGTCCCTGGAGCAGAAGGAAAGCGTTCTGCGGACTGAGGCAGGAGCCAAAGTCACGAAGCAGCTGGACCCTGAGTTTTGTAATGTAGGCGAGCGTGCCGAAATCGGCTGTATAAACGATCCCGTTGTAGCTCGGATCCGGCTCTGTGAAAACAGGGAACTTTCCATTGCCCCAGTCAAACTGCCC
This sequence comes from Halobacillus sp. ABH2_015, assembly GCF_056158945.1. Lineage (NCBI taxonomy): Bacteria > Bacillati > Bacillota > Bacilli > Caryophanales > Bacillaceae > Halobacillus > Halobacillus sp. ABH2_015. The sequence goes on along the minus strand of NZ_JBSWUG010000002.1, from coordinate 26,593 downwards.
GCCGTCGACAACGACGCCGCCGATAGCTGTTCCATGGCCACCAATCCATTTCGTGGCCGAATGGACGACAATGTCAGCTCCGTGTTCAATCGGACGGCACGTGTAAGGTGTGGCAAACGTGTTATCTACAATCAGCGGGATTTTATTTTCGTGGGCAATAGCGGACACTTTCTCAAAATCAAGCACGTGAAGACTCGGGTTGCCGATGGTCTCAGCGAATACAGCCTTCGTATTCTCATTGATGGCCTGTCTGAAATTGTCCGGATCGACCGGGTCAACAAAATGAACATTAATGCCATACCGCGGTAAAGTGTTGGCGAATAAATTATAAGTTCCGCCGTATAAATTGGATGCTGCCACGACTTCATCTCCTGCACCAGCTACATTCAAAATGGCCAGGGCAATGGCGGACATGCCTGAAGCCGTCGCTACCGAGGCTACTCCGCCTTCCAGAAGAGCCATGCGTTTTTCGAATACGTCCACCGTCGGATTTCCGAGCCGGGAGTAAATATTCCCCGGTTCATCGAGGGCAAAAAGGCTCTGGGCGTGATCGGTATCATGAAACACATAGGATGTGGTCTGGTAAATCGGAACGGCCCTTGAACCGGTCGTAGGATCTGGTGACTGTCCACCGTGCAGAGAAATGGTATCAATATCGTAGCCTTCAAAAGAGTTGGTCATTGTATGTCCTCCTAAAGTTTATTATTCTCATCATTTTAATCAGTTTTAAAAAGAAAGTGGTCCTTACAGCGTCTATATCCATGCAAAAAGCCCTCTTCCATATAAGAAGAGGGCTGAACGTACTGTTATCCTCCTCTTATCTACCAGATCCATGATCTGTAGGACTTGGCACCTTTTCAAACCGATGTTTGAAGGTTGCCGGGCTTCACAGGGCCTATTCCCTCAGCCGCTCTTAATAAGAGTACTAGTTATTTAATTTTGATTATGATGTGAATTATAGCTGACCATCTGCATCAATGTCAATAACATTCTGAATTTTTATTTTATTGAAGCGTCAATGGTTCTTTTCAGCTGATGAATGATATCTTCATCGCTCTCAATTCCTATGGATAAGCGGATGACGTAATCGTTCACTCCGATTTTTTCACGTTCTGTTTCTGACAGAGCCCTGTGTGACGTACGGACAGGGTAGGACACAGTTGTCTGGACACCAGCGAGTGTCGGTGCAATTTTGATCCATCCAAGAGATTTGAAAAAGGCTTCCACATCCACGCTCTCATTGAGCTCGATGGTAACAATCGCTCCATGACCACGTTCAGATACGTATTCAGGATAAAACACCTTTTTAACCCCACTATGCTCCCGAAGTGCCTCTGCAACACTTTTTGCATTCGCAGACTGTTGTTTCATCCGGAGTGCAAGGGTTTTGGCCCCTCTCTGGGTCAACCAAGCTTCAAACGGACTTAAATTTGCTCCAAGAGTCACGATTTTCTGGGCTGCTTTGGAAATCAATGCTTCCGAACCGGCAAGGACGCCGCACGTGACATCACTATGACCGCCTATGTATTTCGTTGCACTGTGCACAACAAGGTCCACTCCATACTGATAGGGCTGGACAAGATAGGGGGTGGCGAATGTATTATCCACCATCGTCTTTATGCCGTGTTTTTGAGCGAGACTGCTCAGACCTTTCAAGTCTTCCACGCGTAGGAACGGGTTGGAAATCGATTCCGTATAAAGCAGATGGGTATGAGGCTGGATGGATTTCTCCACCTCGTCCAAATTGTTAAAGGATACCATGGTGACGTCGATTCCGAAGGATGGCAGTTCTTTAGTCAGGAGTTTGTGCGTACCTCCATACACATCTTCTGCGGCTACAATATGGCCTCCGGGTTCAACAGCCGCCAGAATGCCTGCAAGGATGGCTGACATTCCTGAGGAGGAAGCGACTCCAGATGGAGCACCTTCGAGCTCAGCAACCGTTCCCGCAAGTTCATCGGTATTCGGATTTTTTTCTCTTGTATATAAGTATGGACTTTCCCCTTCATAGTAACTTTCCAGATGGTCCAGGTCCTTGAAGGTAAAGGCGGATGTCTGATAAATCGGTGTCGTCTTGCTGTTATGCACCTGTGATTGATCCTGTTTATGGTGGACAATTTTTGTTTCAAAGCTTGGGTGTGTCATTCGTCGACTCCTTTCTGATCACTTAATCAAAAATTATATCGATGGAGAGGTGTTATTGTCAAAGTTTTTCGACATATTCAGACAAAGCCTTCAGCAACTGGCTTTGATAGGCAGGGGTATGAGGAACAAATGATTCCGCCTTCATAGTTTCTGATTCCCCGGTGCAAATCGAAACACCTGCAGCCACTTCCCTCTCTCCCGTCATTAAGAAGGATAACTGATCCAGAGGGATGGCAAGAACGTCAGCCACTTCAACTCCCACCGGCATATCCCCGCCAGGCCAATGATAGAAAAACAACCGGCAGATTTCCCGGTCCACCTTGTCTTTCCCAATCAATTCCTCCTTCACATATCCTGCCGGTGTTAAAGCAGAACGTTCCAGTGACAGCCCCAATTCTTCCTGAATTTCGCGCAGTCCCCCTTTCATCAATCCCTCTCCTGCTTCGATGTGTCCGGCGGCCGTTATATCATATAAGCCGGGATAATCTTCTTTATCAAAGGCCCTTTTCTGCATCAGCACATGCCACTTTGTATCGACTTTCTTTACAAACCAGCAGTGAAACGTTTCGTGCCAGTCTCCATCTCTGTGAACCTCCCCGCGGACCTTGACACCCGTTTTTTCTTCCTTTTCATTAAAAATATCCAGCATTTCCTCCATCTCTTAAGCCCCTCTCCCTATATACGGATCTTTCTGTGATTACGATCTATGATATCCAGAAGTTTAATTTAACAGCAAGGAGGAAATCTTAAACAAAAGGAGGTGGAACGATGAGCGAAAAGAAAACACGCCGCGCCCGTGTCGAACGATCGAATGAGGCGGCAGAAGCTTTTAACCGGTCAGCAAAATTCAATCAGGCTTTCTCCCACGAACCCCCGCAAGCCTTACAGGAAGATCATAACCATTCGGAAGGAGACTCCCTGCTCCACCATTACTCCGATGACGAAAAATGACCTGCGTTTATCCGCGGGTTATTTTTATGACCTCTCAAAAATATAGAAAATTCTGTTAGTATAGAAGGGAGCGTGACAAGCATGATGAAAGGGTGAATTCACCATGGGGGAAAACATAGGAAAATGGAAGTGGCTCATCATTGGCGCTGTCCTGACCCTTTTTGCAGGAGGTACATACATTTATACAGGTTCTCAAGACTCCTCCAAATTGGTTCACGAAGAAGACGGTTCCTTACATAGAAAAGCCAAGCCTGTCGATATGGAAGACGTTCCTGGCAGCTGGAAGGAAATCGAGTCAGAGGAGCGTCTTCACGAGTTTTTTGAAGAGCGCATTCCGGGCCTGGCCCTTGCACGGGAAGAAGGGCTGACCACAACAACCGAAGCTTCGGCTTCGCTGCCGGGACGCGACGGCAGGGCTCAGATTTACGAAGTGTGGCATGGGGAACAATTCATCCACTTCTTGTACCGTATTGATTTATCTGCCCTCGTTTCTGAGACGGAGGAAACGGAGGGGATCGGGAATATGCCGTCGCTGCATTCCATCCATATGAAAGCGACAGAGGATAACGGTGCCCAGACATTGGACCTCAGGCAGGATGGGGTTGGTAACCAGGAAGCTGTGATCTACGAAAACCGCCTGTATGGAGCAGTCTCCACCCCTCCGGTCAATGACCCTTGGGAACTAAATGATTTTGAGACGAAGGTTGAAGAGGTTAACCGGACGGTTCCCACATCCCTGACCTTTCAAATGGACGGCGAGACCTATGAAACAGAAGCCGCACCTGTTTCTTATGTATACAATGAGGAAGCGAATATCTTGAAAACATTCACCACCACCGGGACCTACGAAAAAGATGGTCTTGTCATTGAACCCGAAGAAGTCCAAGTCCGAGCATCCTATGGAAAAGTGAGAATGGCCATTGAAGATGAAGATGATGTGTTCAATCATACGATGAATTCCTACTTTAAGATGGACACAGGCGAGAAGATCCCGGTATTTCTCGGTTATGATCAGGAAGAGAACGCCGGCACTTATGAAGGGCGGTTTCAACCATTAGGAGAGATTCCTGAAGAGCTTACGCTTGTTGTAGAAGATATCCACCTTAAGGAAGATGCCTCTTATTCGTTTACTGTAGATATAGACCATATGGACTTGAACGCGTCTACTTCTAAACGGATCAGCGAAAAAATCGGAGAAGCGCGCCAAACGGATATTTACCTGGACAGCGTGGAAACAACAAGTGACCAGCACATGAGCTTGGAATTGAGCTACAGCCCGCACGACTACCACCAAAACGAAAAGCTGGTCGGAGAATCCTTTCATCCCCTTCCTGCATCAGAACAAGGACAAGAAGAACCTTCTTCTTTCGTTTCTGTTCTGGGAGATAACGGCCAGGAAGTCCAGGCCGATTATGCAGGTACCGATGGGATGGCCACGATATCTTTCCCGACCAACAACTTTCAGGAAGCCTCGACGCTCACTATTACCGTCAACCAGATGGTGTATGGAAAAGAAGTCGACACGACATTTGATTTGAAACCCCAATAAGAAAGCAGAGGCACAGCTTTACAGGAACTCTGAACCTTCTCTTTGCGCACTAACGTCCATAAGAAGAAAGTACTTTGTTCCCATGATTGAGATGATGAAAGAGGTGACGTAGAGCTTATCGGTGGTGACGCCTGCGGCAGGCACCCACCGATAAGCGGAACGTGACCACCTACACGCTGTAGGAGCATGACCCCGGGATGAAAAAAGTATCTTTCCAGCAAGCTGAAAGCAGAGGCACAGCCTCTGCTTTTATAATGCGTCTATGAATTGAGATGCGGCTTCATTGAAACGGTCATAGTGAGTCGCAGGTGTCTGATGATAGGCGTCCTCGATGACGACCATCTTCGCCTGCGGACACGCCTGATAAAAATGACTGTGTTCACTGATCCAGAACTCCTTGCTCCCATAAACCAGAAGCAGCGGCTGCCTTAAGTTCTCCAGCCGGTGGCTGCAGTCATAATGAAGTGCCCGGTCATAAAAGGCATGCCATGCTTCCGGATCCGACTTCGCCATATGTTCATTCAGCTCCCGCTTCAGTTTTTCATCCCTGAAATGAGAATGACTTAACAGCTTAGCGAGGGTTTCAGGGCTCTTCTCCACCCAGTACATCCCCCCGTGGAACTCAAAACGGAGCCCGCCGGTTTCAACTTTTGGAAATCCTCCTGCAAGAATGACTGCTCTGGCTCGTTCAGGGTAGGTCAAAGCCGTCTCCTGAGCCACCATCCCTCCGCATGAATAGCCGGCGATGACAGCAGATTCCAGCTGGAGATGATCCAGCAGACTGATCACTTCCCTTGCATACCAGGTAATGTCAGGGGAGTGTGTTACCACATCAGAATCTCCGTTCCCACTCAAATCCGGTAGAAGGATGCGGTACTTTGCTGCCAGCTCGTGCTGCATTTTAAACACCATCCGTCCCATTCCCGGCGGATGGATGAAAACGACCGGCTGCCCTTCCCCTGAATCCTCATAAAACAATGCTTTTCCGGAATGGCTGTCCGTATAATAAGGCATACCCTGTCACTCCCTGATCGAATATCATGGACCCTTAGGATTCCCTGGACTGAAAGGGTTATACAAGCAGGTATATTTGTCCAATTTAAGAACAGTCCCTCAGCCGATTGACACGTTGTTTAAGGCGGTCGTAAACTAGAAGAGACTTTATAACCTGGAAGGAGAAACCTATGAAGCGCTTGTTACTCTTAGGCGGATTGCTCAGCCTCGCCCTTATACTAGCGGCCTGTGGATCCAGCGAACTGGAAGATACCTTGGACTGGGAGATCCAATCATTCGAAGGGACCACCCAGAATGGGGAATCTTTTTCCACTGATGAACTGGAAGGCGAAGTATGGCTGGCGGACTTCATTTTCACCAACTGCAACACGGTCTGCCCGCCTATGACAAGAAACATGGTGAAAGTGAAAGAAATGTTGAAAGAAGAAGGCGTGGATGTACATAGTGTCTCATTCAGTGTAGACCCGACCGTCGACACACCAGACAAGCTGAAGGAGTTCGGAAGCAAATACGGCATGGATGAATCCAACTGGACATTTTTGACGGAATATACACAGGAAGAGATTCAAGACTTTGCACGGGAAAGCTTCAAAGCCTCTGTTTTAAAAACGGAGGGCAATGACCAGGTCACCCACGGCACATCCTTTTACTTAGTAGGAGAAGACGGGAAAGTCCTGAAAAAATATAGAGGGGACACCGACGTTCCTTTCGAACAGATTGTCGAAGATACGAAAACCGCCGTGGATTCATAAACAAGAAGCCGCTCTCCTCATAGAGAGCGGCTTCAGCTTGTAGAGAAACCTCTGTTTCTTTACAAGCTTTTTTTGTTTCTTACCGCCAGGAGCGAAAGCCCCTTCCCTTTCCGCGGACGAGCGCCCGAGCTTCCTCGCAAAACCCACGCTCGGTGATCTCGGACCACTCGTTCTTCCGCAGGAGTGGAAGGGGCACCGCTCCTTGGAAGTTCTTTAAAATTGAAAAAGACTCTCCTCCACCCCGCTCACCCTTGCAGGATGGAGGACAATCTTTTTCATATTCCGGCAGGCAGCCGTCATCAGCGCCTGTTCTTTCCCTTTTTCTTTTCCACGCAAGCGGCCATAGCGCAGCTCGTGCCGTTCTTTTGAATCCGCGAACCTGCTTCGTGCACAATCTCTCTCCTCTATATTCTACCGTCGATGAGGAGCGTTCGGTGGTGATGCCTGCAGGAACAGCACGGTCCGAAGATCCACTTGGGCAGGCGGCCTTCCTGACCAAGTCAGCTGAGGGCGTGCCCGCGGCATTCATCCACCAATAAGCGGAATGTGACCCTTTACACGACTAATGGACAACTCTAACTGGTTAACACAGTCTTTTTCTACAGCCAAAAGCCGCTCTCCTTATAGGGAGAGCGGCTTTTCTTTCGGCAGGCGTCCTTCCTGACCAAGTCAGTTGAATACCTGCCCACGGCAGACATCCACCGATATAAAAGCCGGAGAACCGGCTTAATTGAACAAGGAGCTTATGAAGTTTTTCAAAGACTGGAAGAAGCTTTGAACGGCATTACGGAAGCTGTTCCAGAACCCATCATCATTGATGATATCCTGGATGCTGCCTGTCAGATCATCCAGTTGGTTTTTCACTTGATCGAAATTGATATTCAAATTTCTCATTTGATCAAACAAATCCGTCAATCGCTGGCGGTCTTCTTCACTGAGTTCGATGTTCAGCGTCTGCAGCTGCTCCTGAACAATCTGCTCGACCTCTTCCTTCGTTGCTGGATCCTGCTCAGCGATGGCTTTCTTGATTTCCGTCAGCAGTTCGCTGACTTTATCCTGGTCGATCCCTTCTTCTTCTGCAATATCTGTCGCAATATCCAGTTCATCGCTCGCGACTTTCATACGGCTCTCATCCAGTTTCACCCCTTTGGCATCATACGCTTTGTAGATCCCGGTAAGAGCGGAATGTCCACTCACTTTCACAGAGGAAGCCACCAGCACTTCAGCGTTTTCGACGCCGGCAGTAAGGAGAGCATTCGTATACATTTCTTTAGTCACCTGTGTTATGTTATCTGGTGTAACGATTTCAATGGACAGTCCTTCTCCGTTGTCTTTATGAAGAATTTTCACAGAAGAATACATATTCGAATTTGGATTACCACCGATGTACTCATTCAGATCCTGTCCGTTGACCGAAAACTCGTCGACCTGTTCATGCTGGTCCACCTTGAGTAAGTCCGCCACCTCAGATTTCTGCGCTTCTGAAAGGGCTTCACCGTAGACAACAATCGGCAGTCCCAGCTTTTCATTGATGCCCTGGTCTCCTGTAGAGGCGTAACTTTCCAGAGGCACCGCCCAAACAGAAAAGAGAAGCAGAGCCATCATCCAGATACTTGTCAGTTTTTTCATAACGTCGACCCCTTAATCGTGGTTGATTCCTTCTCATACAACGAGGCGGAATCACCTTACTAGTATACCCGCATTCTCAAACGGGTCTTTTACATAGACGTCCGGGAGGGAAAAAAGGTTTCAAAAGCACTGATATTTTTAAAGGAGCGTGACCATGACATGATACGAAAAATCGGCCTTTATATTTTTGCTGCCGCTTTGTTCTACGCAGGAATCACTCATTTCATCTACGACCACGGATTTGCCAGGATGCTTCCGCAATGGGTGCCGCTGAAGCTTGAAATTGTTTACATGTCCGGCATCACCGAATGGCTGCTGTCGCTGCTCTTGGTTTTCCCGCAGACGAGAAAAGCCGCCGGCCTCGCTACAGCCGTCTTCTTGATTGCTGTGCTCCCTGCCAATATCTACGCAGCCATCTATTCTATACCGGCTCCATGGTCGGAGGAAGCAAGTCCGGCTGCTCTCTGGATCCGCCCGCTTTTCCAGCCTGTGCTCATCTGGTGGGTACTGGCCTGTTCGCAGGATTCGAAACCAGCGCAGCGGTTTGATAAAATGAAGAGGAATTAAATCGGAGGAGGTAGTCTATGCGTTTAGCAGATAAGAAAATCATCGCTCTTGTGAGCAAGGATTTTGAAGACTTGGAATTATGGTACCCGCTTCTCCGTCTGCAGGAGGAAGGAGCTGAGGTTCATCTTGTCGGTGAAAAAGCCGGCGAGGAGTACCCAGGGAAATACGGTGTTCCTGCCGTATCTGATTTCGCTTTTGATGAAATCGATCCTTCTGACTATGACGGAATTCTCGTCCCCGGCGGCTGGTCTCCAGACAAGCTCCGCAGATATGACAAAGTTCTCGATATGGTCCGGCATATGAATGAACATGAAAAGCCGATCGGTCAGATCTGCCACGCCGGCTGGGTACTGATTTCTGCAGGTATTCTGGAAGGACGAACGGTAACCAGTACACCAGGTATTAAAGATGACATGACAAATGCAGGAGCCACCTGGGTGGACGAAGCGGTCGTCCAGGACGCCCACATCGTGTCCGCAAGACGTCCGCCGGATCTTCCCCCTTATGCGAAAGCTTTCGCCGACCTGCTCGCTGAACAATAAGAGAAAAATCCCAAAGCGGCGAACCGCTTTGGGATTTTTTATTGATCATCGGAAATGGCGTGCTTGGCAAGCATGGACACAACCGCATCATCCATCGGCGGATTATGCAGCCCGGCACGTACATCACGGTAGTATTTCTCAAACGGATAAGTCTTTGACAGTCCGCGGCCGCCTGCAATCCGCATGGCAAGATCCACCACTTCATTCGCTGTGTTGGTAACCGCAAGCTTCACAGCGCCCAAGTCAGGACCCATATGTTTCCTCTTTTCCGGTTCTTCATCCCATTTACGTGCCACACTGTAAAGGTAGGCATGCGCCTGCATCAGCTTCCATTCCATTTCCCCGATTTTATCCTGGATGTGAGGGACTTCTGCGATCGGTTGATCGAGACTGTTCGGCTGAAATTCCTTCGCAAAAGCCACGGCATCATTGCGTGCAGCGACAGCAATGCCTAAGTAACACGCAGGGATATGAAGCAGCCATCCTTTTGGAGACGGCTTTCCCTCCTGCTTTAATTCGACGAGGTCCTCTTCGTCAAACTCCACATCGTTCATAACCAAATCATGACTGGCCGTCCCTCTCATTCCGAGGGTATCCCACGTCTGTTCCACCGAAAGTCCGGGCTGGTGGCGGTCGATCATAAACCATCCGACACTGTCTTTATCTTCCACATAGGCGGATACAATATAATAATCCAGATGCTCAGCCATTGACGTGAAAGACTTTCGTCCGCTGAGGACATAGCGGTCGTCTCAGGGATTCCTCCGCGGGTCGGGCTCCCGGTTGCCGGTTCTGTAGCTGCACGGTTGACGACTTTCTGGCTGGAGACGACTTCCTGGACGAGTCTGTTGTAGGAAGCGGGTTCCCATAACTTCTCCTGCGATAGTTCCATCATTGTGCCCATATGCCAACCGATGGACAAAGCGACGGAACCATCACCTTCTGCAATTTTTTCCTGAAGCAGCAGCAGCTCATACAGGGAAAGGCCTTCTCCGCCGTCTTGAGGGGGGAGAGCGAGGGATGGGTACCCCACTTCCTTCATGACCTGCAGCGTTTGCGGAGAAAAGGCTGCGTGCTGATCGGTTTCCTGGATGTGTTTTTTTGCTTCATCCGCAATCGCTCCGGCTTTTTGAAAAAGACGTTCCTGACGTTCGTTTTTAATCCACGTTTCAATCATACCTGTCATTCCTATCCACTCCCGGTTCGTAATCTATAATTAAATCATACCTGACAACTCGGAATGAAGCCAACGCGGTGCTTCTTTTGATTCTCTTTTCAACATACCCTGCCTCTTCATAAATCATTCCCGTCTCCTCTTTGTATGTAAAAAACCCGGCTGCCTTCAGCCGGGTTCCTGTTTTATCCTTGTTTTACTTCTTCACCTTCGTATATCTTAATAGAAAGAGGAGCAGCTAGAAATTCAGAAGCTTTTCCGACAAACGCCTGGAAATGCTCACTTTGATTATGCTTCTCTACGGCTTCCCCGTTCTGCCACACTTCCACCATTTTGTAGGTGTATGCTTTGTCCATATCCTTGACCAGATCATAAGAGACATTTCCCTCTTCCTCTCTGGATGCCTGGATCAGTGGACGGATTTCCTCCAGAAAGCCATGTTCCTTATCAGGAGCCACTTCAAATACAGCATGAATAATATACATACCATCTTCCCTCTCTTCGTATCGCATTTGTGAATTCGTACTCCAATAGAGTCACCCGGAATCGTGCTCTTTATCAGCAGACATCCAGGTACCTCGAGCCGGATTCTCCTCTACATCGTAATGGATAAACCGCCGGGCAGGAAGTGATTCGCTCACCAAGCGCTCTTCCTCCACCTAAAAAAGCACCGTCTGAATGCATCAGATCGGTGCTTTGATCATTTCCTTCTGGGAATTTGTTTCAACGCCTGTTTTACAGAGGCATACGTCTGCAGCGAAAGTTCACTGAAGTCCGCGTATGGAGCACTTTGAATCGCAAAGGTCGGCTTAATGCCCGTAATGACCAGCGTCGTCCCCATCAAGTCCAACAGCTGATTCATTTGATAAATCCCCATATGTACCGCTTCATTGTAGGAATGAACCGCTGACATATCCATGATAAGATAATCTTCCTTTGTTTCTTTAACGTGATGACTGACCGCTTCCAACATCTGCTGCAGCCGTTCATCATCCACTGTTCCAACAAGTGGCAGTACAGAAATGTTGTCTTCCACAGGTACAATCGGCGTGGAAAGCCGCTTCACTTCAGAAAGGTAATGGCCAATCAATTCCTCCTGCTCCCTGCGCTGGGTCACGTCTTTCTGAACCCCTACAAAATAAGTCTGATCCATCTGCGAGATATAGACCGGGAAGATTTGCAGCTCATTCCAGAACGGTGTCCCGTCCTTCCGGTAGTTCTTAATCTCCAGCAGAACCGGCTCTTTGCTCTTCAATCCTTCTCTGATGCGTTCAACCTGACTTTCGCTCGTGTCTTCCCCTTGAAGAAAACGGCAGTTGCGTCCGAGAATTTCCTCAGCTTTATAACCAGTCAGTTCCTCAAATCCTTTATTACAGTAAATCATCGGATTATCTTCCTGCTCCGGATCTGAAATTACGACACCTGCACCCACGCGGTCGATCGCAGCTTTTATGAATTCATTTTGTTGAATTTCTTCTAATCTAGCAAACGAAAGTTCATTCACGGTCATCCAGCTCCCTTTAAAATGGAATGAATACTATTATAATAAAATGAATGACAAACCCCTTGCAAGTTAATCCATCCACTTCCATCTATTCCCAAGGTAAAATAGTAAGTTTCGGCCAGCGTTTTTTCCATTTCGCTGCCTTTTTCAAATAGACTTCCTCCGGAATCAGCCGCTTGTTCGGCCGGACAATTAAGCTGAATAAATCCTCCAGACCGAAAGGGGCATACATATCGAAGGTGCCTGGTGCTCTTCTTTGGACAGCGAGTGAGGAGGCTGTCGTCGGCCATGTATCCACGGCTGCTTCGAGGGACGGATAGGGATCAAGCGGAATGTCGAAATTTTCTTCATACCATAAGTGAACGAGCGCCTCGTTCGTTACATCCACTTCAAAAGGGTGGCGGGAAAGCTGCTTTCTCATGTCCCTTTCCAACTGCCGCTCCTCTTCCAATGTTCCTTCTGGATCAAAATAGATCAAATCCGCATCTCCTATCCCATACGCGGGGTCAAACCCATGCTTCTCATTCCATACACTCTGCACAAGTGCCCCCGCTCCTATGTAATAACTCGAAAAATAATGATCGGCTTGGTCAAAGATCGGAAGGAGGTGAGGGGTTTTCTCCTGGATGATTTCGATCAGCTCGCTTTCCAGAGCATTCATGATTTCCACTCCTTTTTTTCAGGTGTTGAAGAAAGGCCTCTACCTGTGGAAGGGAACGGACATCCGGCTTCACGCATGCCCATGTCTCCCTGGTTACAGCATTCCCCTCTTGATCTACAAGAGGCAGGCAGGCATACTCTTCCTTTTCCTCGTACGCAATACTTCCTGGAAGGACCGTCATTCCGAGTCCGTGTTTCATCATTTGTTTAGCGGTCTCGAAATGATCGACCTTCATCGTCGGCCTGTAAGTGAGTTCCTTCTGATTTTCCCGCCACTCCTCAAGAAGACGTGTAAAGTCCGGATCTGTTCTGAATTCGATGAACGGCCTCTCCGTTACAGGGGGGAGAGGTAACAAATCGAATAAATAAAGCGGGTCATTCAATAAATGGGTCGAGTTGAATCCGGAAATCGGCTCCCCTCTCACGATGGATAGATGATTATCGAGCGCTGATGAGCGGACTTCACTGCTGATACCTGTGATAAGATCAACCGTTACCTCAGGATACATCTTTGTAAATGACTGGAGTATTTCCGGAAGAAAATACTGGCTGTACAGCGACGACGCTCCTATGGAAAGGGTGCCCGACACCCTCCCTCCTGCCATCGCCAGTTTATCTTTGAGCTCTTTTTCCTTTTGCAGGATTTCCCTGGCTGAAGCAAGCGTCAGCTCACCGAAAGGAGTGATCCAAAGCTTTTTCGAGGTGCGGACGAAAATGGCTCCTCCCAGTTCTTCTTCTATGTATTTCAATCTCTGAGTGATCGCCGGCTGGGAAAGAAGAATTTTTTTTGCTGTCGAACGGATGGTACCACATTCATGAAGCTGGATTAACAGATCATAATCTTCCATTCTCACCGAACGTTCCCCCTATCCATTTTTCTTATCCCCCTTTATTATAATTAAATATTATTCAAATCTCTATCCTTCCAGTAAGATAAAAGGGAAAAAGGAGGGATCACATGCTTCATTTGAAAACCGGACGTCTGCTCGGAAGTTACTTTCTATACGAATGCGGGCGGGCCATGTATTTTGTGCTGACCACCTGGATCTTGTTCCAATGGACGAACGACCCTTTGTATACAGGGTTATTTGTCAGCTTCGGCTTTCTGCCCGGGATGGTCTCCAACCTGTTCTTCGGAGTACTTGTAGACCGGTACAGCCGGAAGAAACTCGCTGTAGCTGCCGGAGCATCCAGTGTGCTCATCCTCTTATTTTTATGGACGACATCTGCCGTGGATACAGAAGCCCCCTGGCTGATTATTCTCGTCCATATGCTCCTTCAGACAGCCGGCTCCTTATTCCGTCCTGCCCTGCAGGCTCTGACAGCGGCGATCATTCCGAAAGACGAGCTTCCGAAAATCTTCTCCTGGTCCAATTCCTCGACGATCACAGGCAGCCTGATCGGTGCAGGCACAGGCGGGGTTCTGGCAGGGACCCTTCCTGCGGAAATCCCCTTAGCAGTCGTTCTTCTCCTGTTTACAGCAGCTACCCTGTCCGTGATGCAGCTGAATGAAGCTCCCTTTAGAAAAGAAAAGCGGAAACGCCTTTCATTTTTTCTGGATATGAAGGAAGGCTTCCGTTATGTCCATCACCACCCGCTGTTTTACGGTTTGTTCTTTCTCTTGATGATCGGGCAGCTGACCTTTCATACTTCTCTCGGCTTTTTAAGCGTTTATACCAGTGCCCACCTGCTGCAGGGGGCTTTCCTCTACGGACTGCTCGATGCGGTGTTTTCGATTGGAGGCATGGCAGCCGGGCTGCTGGGGACGTGGTGGTGGAAACTATTCAAAAACAGCCTGGCGGTATGGGCCTTTGCCGTTACTTCATGTGGTCTGCTCCTCGTCAGCCTGACTACCAACGTATGGCCCGCTTTTATAGGTTTTTTCTTTATCGGTTTCGGCACATCATCCATTCGCGCTTTACTTCAATCGGTTCAGCAGATGGCGTCGGATCCGGCTTTCCACGGAAGACTCTCCAGTCTGCGTATGCTCGCCAATCAGTCTTCTGTCGTCATCAGTGGGCCGGTATTTGGAGCCATTGCTTCTACTTCCGGTGTCTCCTTTGTCTTCCTATGGCTGCTTCTTCCAGCTGGTGCCGGTATTTTGTGGGCACATATCCAGTCCCGCCATCCAGATTTTCAAGCGGTAACAAACCGGAGAACCGCCTGATCATAAAAAAAGGCATGCTTTTCAAAAGCATACCTTTGGTCATGTATAAGTTAAGTACGGTTATCTTGTCTCTTCCTTCGGTGTACGGTACACTTTTTCAACCTCGATCCCCAGTGTCTTCAAGTAATCGACGATCTGGTCCAGTCTCTGCATGTTTTCACCTCAGTATGAAATAGAATTGGCAGGAAATCTGACGACAATCTACTTATTACTCTATATACGTCTCCCATCGCAAAACGTTTCACTTGACTTACAATGAACCATACCCTTGTCTTAAATCAGTTATGCACCTTTTTACACATTCGAACATTTTTTATAACCGTCCCGTTCAGTGTCTTCTCTTGATGACGGATCTTCTCATACCCGTGCTTCATGAAGAAAGGGACAGCAGCAAAACTGGCTTCCGTATGGAGGCGCACCGCTCCCATGGATTCAGCCTTTCTTTCCAACTGTTCCAAAAGGATGGATGCTGTTCCTGTCCGCTGGTAATCCGGGCTTACATATAGGAAATCGATACATTCCTCATCGGTTAAGGAGGCCATTCCAATAACCTGATCCTGTTCCAAGGCAAGCAGGGTGAACCCGTTCAGCAGCCTTCCAGACAAGCTTTCATTCAATGAAACAGCCCCGGCCCATGCTTTTTTCTGTTCATCCGTATACACGTCCAGCGGAATGTCCATAATCGCACCAACCATCAAGCGGATGACTTCATCTGTATCGTTGTTCCCCATCTTTCTTATCTGCACCAAATCTCTCTCCCTTCCATCATAACAAAATGGTCATGCTGTGACGTTAAGGTTTTATGACAATTGAAATAACTCCTTCACCTTTCCGATAAATGCCTGCACCTGTTCTGTGATTTCCTCTTCACTCATCGGGGTGACGACTGAAAAATAACGGGTGGTCGGCTGAATATAAGGAAGGGGCATAATCAGGTGTTCGGCAGCTGTGTGGGTCACCACCGTTTCTGAAATAAAGGATAGCCCCAGCCCTTCTTTTACACCTTGGACGACTCCATGATTGCTCCCGATCGTAATCGTCTTTCGCGGTCGTATATTGTACGACTCCAACATCGATTCCATCATCGCCCTTGTACCGGAGCCTTCCTCCCTGATCATCCACGTGTGATCCTGCAGATCCTCGAACGTCAGCGTTTCACATGTGCGAATTGGGTGGTCATCCGGCACGATGACCACCATCTTATCCTTCATAAAAGGGAAGGAAGACAACCCCTGATCAGCCACACGGCCTTCAACAAGCCCTATGTCCAGGGAATGAAGCTGAACCTCTCTGTTGATTCTCTCAGAATTGGCAATGGTCACCTGAAGATCCACTTCAGGAAACTCCTGGTCATACGCCCGGAGAAGGGAAGGAAGAATGTATTCCCCTACTGTATAACTCGCTCCTATTTTCACCGTCCCTTTCATCTGGTCATGATACTGCAGCACTTCTTTTCTGGCTTTATCCATAACGCCGAGAACCTGTCTGGCTCTCTTATACACCATCTCGCCTGTCGGTGTGACATCAAAGCGTTTCGGTGATCGGTTAATCAGCACGGTATTGAATTCTTCTTCCAGGTGCCGGATATGGGAGCTTACTGTGGGCTGTGAAAGCCGGAGCAGGTGAGAAGCTTTTGTAAAGCTTTTCTCATCAATCACCGTAATGAGCGTTTTCAATGATTCAAAATCCATGATGACCCTCCTGTTATTATTAAATCCTATTATAACTATTATAAAGTTTTATTTTACTAATAATCAATGGGCGCTTATGATAAGGAAGGAATAGAAAGGAGAACCATCATGAACATCATTACATCAACGATATATAAACAGCCTCTTCTTTCTGGTATTGCATATACAGCCTTACTATCAGCGGTCGGTTTTCTCGCTGCCCAGCTTCCTGGAGTCAGTCAGATCGGACCTCTTGCTGCCGCCATTCTGCTGGCTGTCCTCTACCGCCATTATTTTGGTTATCCCGAACAAATGAAAAGCGGAATCCAATTCGCAGCGAAAAAACTGCTTCGGCTGGCCATCATCTTATTCGGCCTCCGTCTGAATATGAACTTGATCGTCAATGAAGGACTTCCCCTCTTGTGGAAGAGTGTCCTCGTCATCATTTTTGCTGTCGGACTCATGGTCCTTGCAGCTAAAATGTTTAAAGCCGACCTCTCACTTATGACCCTGCTCGGAATCGGCACCGGTATCTGTGGGGCCTCAGCAATCGCCGCCGTGTCGCCGATCATTCATGCTAAGGAAGAGGACACAGCCGTAAGTGCCGGAATTATATCGATTGTCGGTACGCTCTTTGCGATCGGCTTCACCATTATCCGGCCGCTCCTTCCTCTGGATGCAGACGCCTATGGCATGTGGGCCGGCCTCAGCCTGCATGAAATCGCCAATGTTGCCCTGGCCGGTGAGCCTGCAGGAGCTGATGGGCTGGGCATGGCCTTTCTCGCAAAGCTCGCACGCGTGTTTCTCCTTGTCCCTGTTAGTCTTCTGCTTCTCTGGGTCATGAAGATCCGGAGCAAAGGAGAAAACCAGGGATCCATCACGTTCCCCTGGTTTCTGCTGGGCTTTATCGTTATGAGTCTGTTCGGAAGCTATGTCGAAGGGACATATATCACCATTCCCGACCCTGTCATGAACAACCTGCTCACCCTTACATCCTTCCTGCTGACGATGTCGATGGTCGGCTTAGGGCTGAGTGTCAGTCTCAGAGATGTTCGGGACAGAGCATTAAAACCGACGGTGATATTGATTTTCGTCTCCATCCTGCTGGCTTTTTTCACCTACTGGATCTTTTAACTCCTCGCTCACGAGGAGTTTTTTTGTCTTTTTCCTGCACTCTTTGTCGAAGGACTTAAGCTCCCAGAGTCTTTTGGTAAAATAAAGGAGGATCAGGGTGTCTGACATGCCTGTCCTTTCTATGCATATAGTAAAAGCAGCGGACTTATAGAAAGGATTCAGGTATATGAATGCTCCAGTTAAAATGAGTGCATCCCTGTATGCCCTGTTGTCCATCACTTTCTGGGGAATATCTTTTGTTTCGACCAAGGCGGTGCTCGAAAAAATAGACCCGTATTCCCTGCTTGTTCTACGCTTTGGAATCGGGGCTCTATTTTTATTTTGTATGATTATCGTTTTCCGCTATCCCTTAAAAGTACGCATAACCCATCTGCCCCACCTCCTCGTTCTCGGCATTCTAGGGGTTTACATCCACCAGGTGATCCAGGCGACCGCCCTTTTATCCATCCAGGCCTCCGATGCCGGATGGCTCATTTCTTTTTCACCCATTTTCACCATTGCTTTATCATTCATCTTTCTACACGAACCTCTAAGTCTGAAAAAAACAGCCGGCATCATTACAGCTGTGCTCGGTGTGCTTCTCATCACCTCCGGAGGGGAAGGATCTTTTATTAAGCTTTCTTTAAGCATGGGCTATCTGCTTATGATTTTAAGCACTCTGAACTGGGCGGTCTATTCGGTACTTTTGAAGAAGCTGGCTGTCCCTCTCCCTTCCATCGTCCTAACCTTTTATATGAGCATCATCGGCTGTCTGCTGACCCTGCCTTTTTTCATTAGAAATCAAGGGCTCACTCAGCTGGCTGCACTGGAATTGAGTCATTGGGCCCACCTGTTGTTTTTAGGTATTTTCGTTTCCGCTGTGGCTTACTGGTACTGGGCGAAAGCACATGAAATTCTGCCCGCCTCCCAAGTGTCCGTGTTTATGTACTTGGAACCCTTGGCCACATTGTCCGCCGCCATGCTTCTCCTTCATGAAAAACTGGCAGCCACATCAGTTATTGGCGGCCTATTCATTCTAATGGGGGTTCTGCTTGCTCAGCATCAAAAAAGAAAATAAAGGAGGAAACCGTGATGCGCATGGAAGAACGGGTGCAAAACGCTTTTCGTACGCTGACAGATCACTCTCCGGCATCCTTAAAAAAAAGACTGCTTGAATGTGACATTACACTTGAGGAGTTGGATCCCTACCTGAAGGATCCTGAGGGTAAACCGTACTACCGCCAGATGATATATGAGGATGAACATGTGGAGATGATTGTGATGAATTGGGCAGACATCGAATGTGCCCCTCACGATCATGGAGAATCATCCGGCTGGATACTCATTATGAACGGGGAAACGAAACAAACCGTCTATAAAGGAGGAAGTGAAAAGCTCCCTGAACCCCTTTTTACAGAATACAAGGAAAAAGGGCGGACAATGTTCGCTCCCAAAAAGGGGATTCATAAAATGGGACGCAGCGGAGAAAATGCTCTTGTCACCCTTCATTTATACTCCCCGCCGATTCGGGGGATGAAAGTCTATGACCTGGACACCTGCGCTGCTTGTGTCGTTTCCGCAGACTGTGGTGCCTGGTGGCCGGAAGAACAGCGGCAGCGGCTTAAGGAAATACAATTGAAGAAGAGTTGAGCCGGTACCGGGAACTCCTGCAGGCACCGGAAGACCACGGACGATCAGCAAAAAAAGAGGAAGCGGTGCACCGCTTCCTCTTTTAATCCATTTCGTATTGATCTTTTTCTTCAACAAAACGGTTGTACCGGCGCTGAAACCAGTGGAAAAAGTGAGAAACAAACACCTTTAAAATGGCATAGCCTGGGATGGCCAGGATGATTCCAATGATTCCAAAAAGGTGACCGGCCGTAAGCAGGACGAAGATAATCGTGACTGGATGGATGTGCAGGCTTTTCCCCATGATCTGGGGAGAAATGAATTTTCCTTCCAACAGCTGCACAACCGTCCAGACGAAGACAAGCTTCAGCACCATGAACGGGGAAGTCACAATAGATATGATCAGCGCCGGCGTGATGGCGATCACCGGCCCTAAATAAGGGACGACACTCGTGACACTGGCGATTGCTGCCAACAGCAGGGCGTAATCCAGTCCGATGATCAAAAACCCGATATACATCATGACACCGATACAGAAACTTACAATGATCTGTCCTTGAATATAGGCGCTTAACTGGTGATCAATGCCTTTGAAAACACTCGATACCTCCGGGCGCGCTTTAGGAGGAAACAGACGGATTATGACCCCGGGCAGCTTATGACCGTCTTTTAATAAGTAAAACAAGATGAAGGGAAGAGTGACAATGGCTACAACGACACTGGTGACAGTAGAAATGATACTCGTGATCCCTTCCACTGTCTGTGTGGCATAGGACGATATGTAATCCGGTACTTGATTGATCATCCCATCTACATCCTGAAACATATTAGTGTAGTAAGCGGAGAAATAAGAATTCTTCAGCCACTCATCCATCGATAATATTAAGTCGACGACATAGCGTGGCAGTTCTTCCGAAAGACTGATCAACTGCTTTTCCAGGAAAGGTATGATCAAAACGATCACCATCGTAATTAACCCGATGAGCACGAGCAGCGTTAAGACAATGCCCCAAATGCGTTTGATTTTCCACTTCTCCAGTAAGTTAATCACCGGCCGCAGCAGATAATAGACCACAACAGATAAGATAAGCGGGAGCGCTACGGTTTTCACAAATACGGCAACAGGTTCGAATATAAACCATACATTTGAAAAGACCAGGATATTCAATCCGGTCATTAGTAGAATACCTAGTAGAAATAATGTTTTACGGCCTCCAAAAAAACGGATGACCGGTGTGGAGTCCCAGCGATTCATAAACATTTCTCCTCAGCACAGCATGATTGATTTTATTCTATCACACAGAAAGCTCTTTCCACCTTATCCAGCTTTTACAGATGGAAGCTGATGGCTGTGACTTTTTCTTTTCGTAGACAGGTAGACGCCTGCAAAGATTGTCAACAGACCGTATATAAGGTTGGGCGTAACAGCTTCTCCCAAAAGTACACGACCCCAAATCAAGGCGGTGACAGGGACAAGATAGGTGACCATACTCGCAAACTCGGCCCCAGCCTGATCAATCATATAATAATAGAGAAGGTGAGCTGCCCCTGATCCGAGACATCCAAGACCGATGACAGCCAATATGGATTGAAGGTCCAGATTGACGACATTTCCCCAGCTGCCCGGCTCGAGCCAGAACAACCCGAGCGCACCGGAAGCGGCTCCGACCAACAGACCGGCTAAAGCCAGCAGGACGACGTCTGTCCCTTGAAGATATCTTTTGGTGAAATGGGATACAAACCCGTAACAGGAAGCCGCTAAAAGCATCGTACCGACTCCGATGAAACCCTCCCCTGTTATTTCCCCGGGGCGGAATCCGGTTAACAGGATGATACCTGCAAAGCCGATCACTATGCCTCCCCACTGTCTCCAGTGCAGACGCACAGAAAACAACAGAAATCCTGCCACTCCTGTCAGAATGGGTGTAGAGGCATTCAATACAGCAGCCATATTGCTTGTCAGTGATGTCTGACTTAAAGCAATCAGTCCCCACGGAAGCCCGGCATTGAACAAACCGACAACGATAAGACGCTTCCACGGAAGAACAGCCGGCCGCTTCCCTTTCCACCAGCGATAAAGAAACAGCGGAAGAAGGACAGCGGCGCCTGCCATACATCTCAGAAACACAGTCCCCCATACTCCTGCAGCAGGTATAAGGACCTCAATAAAGACAAAGGATAACCCCCATATCAGGCTGAGTGCCATTAATGCCCCGTACAGCTTCACGCCCTTCCTCCTCCTTCCTCTCATCGACTTGGAAATAACAACCAATAATTTTATACTCTATCAAATCTAAACGTTCCAATCAATAGAAATGAAACATACATTCTTCTATACGAAAAAACCTCCAGGACAATCCTGAAGGTTTTGTGTGACGTGGCAGCGTCCTACTCTCACGGGGGTAAACCCGACTACCATCGGCGCTGAAGAGCTTAACTGCTGTGTTCGGCATGGGAACAGGTGTGACCTCTTCGCCTTCACCACCACATCAATATAAAGTTTGAGGTGAACCCTCAAAACTGGATAAGGAAACAACTATTGATTAAAACACGATTCACGAAGTTCAGTCCGGCTGCAGCTCCTAAATCCTCGCTGTTCTAAGCACACCTTCTTCAAGACTGAAAAACACAGCCTTTACGAATGTTTGCTTAGCCAGTCGGATTTGACCAGTCGCTTTCGCCTTCTTCATATAGATAAGTCATCGATCCATTAGTATCCGTCAGCTCCACGTGTCACCACGCTTCCACCTCGGACCTATCAACCTCATCGTCTCTGAGGGATCTTATCTGCTCGAAGCAGAGGGAAATCTCATCTCAAGGGGGGCTTCATGCTTAGATGCTTTCAGCACTTATCCCGACCACACGTAGCTACCCAGCGATGCTCCTGGCGGAACAACTGGTACACCAGCGGTGTGTCCATCCCGGTCCTCTCGTACTAAGGACAGCTCCTTTCAAATTTCCAACGCCCACGACGGATAGGGACCGAACTGTCTCACGACGTTCTGAACCCAGCTCGCGTACCGCTTTAATGGGCGAACAGCCCAACCCTTGGGACCGACTACAGCCCCAGGATGCGATGAGCCGACATCGAGGTGCCAAACCTCCCCGTCGATGTGGACTCTTGGGGGAGATAAGCCTGTTATCCCCGGGGTAGCTTTTATCCGTTGAGCGACGGCCCTTCCATACGGTACCGCCGGATCACTAAGCCCGACTTTCGTCCCTGCTCGACTTGTAGGTCTCGCAGTCAAGCTCCCTTGTGCCTTTACACTCTGCGAATGATTTCCAACCATTCTGAGGGAACCTTTGGGCGCCTCCGTTACTCTTTAGGAGGCGACCGCCCCAGTCAAACTGCCCACCTGACACTGTCTCCGGACCGGATTACGGTCCTGGGTTAGAATGTCCGTACAGCAAGGGTAGTATCCCACCAGCGCCTCCACCGAAGCTGGCGCTCCGGTTTCCAAGGCTCCTACCTATCCTGTACAAGCTGTACCAACATTCAATATCAGGCTGCAGTAAAGCTCCACGGGGTCTTTCCGTCCTGTCGCGGGTAATGTGCATCTTCACACATAGTATAATTTCACCGGGTCTCTCGTTGAGACAGTGCCCAAGTCGTTGCACCTTTCGTGCGGGTCGGAACTTACCCGACAAGGAATTTCGCTACCTTAGGACCGTTATAGTTACGGCCGCCGTTTACTGGGGCTTCGGTTCAACGCTTCGCATAAGCTAACGCATCCCCTTAACCTTCCAGCACCGGGCAGGTGTCAGCCCCTATACTTCGCCTTACGGCTTCGCAGAGACCTGTGTTTTTGGTAAACAGTCGCTTGGGCCTTTTCACTGCGGCTCCTCGGCAGAGGAGCACCCCTTCTCCCGAAGTTACGGGGTCATTTTGCCGAGTTCCTTAACGAGAGTTCTCCCGCTCACCTTAGGATACTCTCCTCGCCTACCTGTGTCGGTTTGCGGTACGGGCACCTCTTTCCTCATTAGAGGCTTTTCTTGGCAGTGTGAAATCAGGAGCTTCGGTACTATAGTTCCCTCCCCATCACAGCTTGACGTTGTCGGACGGATTTGCCTATTCCGACCGTCTCACTGCTTGGACGTGCACATCCAATGGCACGCTCTCCCTATCCTCCTGCGTCCCCCCGTCATTCAAACGGAAAGGAGGTGGTACAGGAATATCAACCTGTTGTCCATCGCCTACGCCTTTCGGCCTCGGCTTAGGTCCCGACTAACCCTGAGAGGACGAGCCTTCCTCAGGAAACCTTAGGCATTCGGTGAAAGAGATTCTCACTCTTTTTTCGCTACTCATACCGGCATTCTCACTTCTAAGCGCTCCACCAGTCCTTACGGTCTGACTTCGCAGCACTTAGAACGCTCTCCTACCACTGATCATAAGATCAATCCGCAGCTTCGGTGGTGTGTTTAGCCCCGGTACATTTTCGGCGCAGAGTCACTCGACCAGTGAGCTATTACGCACTCTTTGAATGATGGCTGCTTCTAAGCCAACATCCTGGTTGTCTAAGCAACTCCACATCCTTTTCCACTTAACACACACTTTGGGACCTTAGCTGGCGGTCTGGGCTGTTTCCCTCTCGACCATGAACCTTATCACCCACGGTCTGACTCCCAGAACAAAGTCTATGGCATTCGGAGTTTGACTGAATTCGGTAACCCGATAGGGGCCCCTCGTCCAATCAGTGCTCTACCTCCATGACTTTCTATTCTGAGGCTAGCCCTAAAGCTATTTCGGAGAGAACCAGCTATCTCCGTGTTCGATTGGCATTTCACCCCTACCCACACCTCATCCCCGTAATTTTCAACTTACGTGGGTTCGGGCCTCCAGTCAGTGTTACCTGACCTTCACCCTGGACATGGGTAGATCACACGGTTTCGGGTCTACGACCGCATACTCACTCGCCCTGTTCAGACTCGCTTTCGCTGCGGCTCCGCTTCTGCTGCTTAACCTCGCATACGGTCGTAACTCGCCGGTTCATTCTACAAAAGGCACGCCGTCACCCATTAACGGGCTCCGACTACTTGTAGGCACACGGTTTCAGGTTCTATTTCACTCCCCTTCCGGGGTGCTTTTCACCTTTCCCTCACGGTACTGGTTCACTATCGGTTACTAGGGAGTATTTAGCCTTGGGAGATGGTCCTCCCGGATTCCGACGGAATTCCTCGTGTTTCGCCGTACTCAGGATCCACTCCGGAGAGAGGAAGATTTCGACTACAGGGCTGTTACCCTCTTCGGCTGATCTTTCCAGATCGATTCGTCTATCTTCCTCCTTGATAACTCCAAAGGAGTGTCCTACAACCCCAGAAAGCAAGCTTTCTGGTTTGGGCTGATTCCGTTTCGCTCGCCGCTACTTGGGAAATCGCGTTTGCTTTCTCTTCCTCCGGGTACTTAGATGTTTCAGTTCCCCGGGTCTGCCTTCCTATACCTATGTATTCAGTATAGGATACTGTCCCATTACGAACAGTGGGTTTCCCCATTCGGAAATCTCCGGGTCAAAGCCTGCTTACGGCTCGCCGGAGCATATCGGTGTTAGTCCCGTCCTTCATCGGCTCCTAGTACCAAGGCATCCACCGTGCGCCCTTATTCACTTAACTATCTTCGTGAAAAGACGTTTATATAAATCAATTAGATGTCTTGTCATCATGATCTCATCGCTAGATGAGTCATAATTCCTTATCCAGTTTTCAAGGTTCACAAATTTGAAAGATGCTTTGATCTCTCAAAACTGAACAACCAACACAGTACGTTTCCGTAATATCCTTAGAAAGGAGGTGATCCAGCCGCACCTTCCGATACGGCTACCTTGTTACGACTTCACCCCAATCATTGGCCCCACCTTCGGCGGCTGGCTCCAAAAAGGTTACCTCACCGACTTCGGGTGTTGCCAACTCTCGTGGTGTGACGGGCGGTGTGTACAAGGCCCGGGAACGTATTCACCGCGGCATGCTGATCCGCGATTACTAGCGATTCCGGCTTCATGCAGGCGAGTTGCAGCCTGCAATCCGAACTGAGAATGGTTTTATGGGATTTGCTACACCTCGCGGCTTCGCTGCCCTTTGTACCATCCATTGTAGCACGTGTGTAGCCCAGGTCATAAGGGGCATGATGATTTGACGTCATCCCCGCCTTCCTCCGGTTTGTCACCGGCAGTCACCTTAGAGTGCCCAACTGAATGCTGGCAACTAAGATTAGGGGTTGCGCTCGTTGCGGGACTTAACCCAACATCTCACGACACGAGCTGACGACAACCATGCACCACCTGTCACTTGGTCCCCGAAGGGAAATCCCTATCTCTAGGGAGGTCCAAGGATGTCAAGACCTGGTAAGGTTCTTCGCGTTGCTTCGAATTAAACCACATGCTCCACCGCTTGTGCGGGCCCCCGTCAATTCCTTTGAGTTTCAGCCTTGCGGCCGTACTCCCCAGGCGGAGTGCTTAATGCGTTAACTTCAGCACTAAGGGGTGGAAGCCCCCTAACACCTAGCACTCATCGTTTACGGCGTGGACTACCAGGGTATCTAATCCTGTTTGCTACCCACGCTTTCGCACCTCAGCGTCAGAAACAGACCAGAGAGTCGCCTTCGCCACTGGTGTTCCTCCACATATCTACGCATTTCACCGCTACACGTGGAATTCCACTCTCCTCTTCTGTCCTCAAGTTCCCCAGTTTCCAATGACCCTCCACGGTTGAGCCGTGGGCTTTCACATCAGACTTAAGGAACCGCCTGCGCGCGCTTTACGCCCAATAATTCCGGACAACGCTTGCCCCCTACGTATTACCGCGGCTGCTGGCACGTAGTTAGCCGGGGCTTCCTCGTCAGGTACCGTCAAGGTACCGCTCTATTCGCACGGTACTTGTTCTTCCCTGACAACAGAACTTTACGATCCGAAGACCTTCATCGTTCACGCGGCGTTGCTCCGTCAGACTTTCGTCCATTGCGGAAGATTCCCTACTGCTGCCTCCCGTAGGAGTCTGGGCCGTGTCTCAGTCCCAGTGTGGCCGATCACCCTCTCAGGTCGGCTACGCATCGTTGCCTTGGTGAGCCGTTACCTCACCAACTAGCTAATGCGCCGCGGGCCCATCTGTAAGTGATAGCGAGAAGCCATCTTTCAACTTATCTTCATGCGAAGAAAAGTATTACCCGGCATTAGCCCCGGTTTCCCGGGGTTATTCCGATCTTACAGGCAGGTTGCCCACGTGTTACTCACCCGTCCGCCGCTCGTTCCACGAGCTTCACCCCGAAGGGATCCACTCGCTTCCCGCGCTCGACTTGCATGTATTAGGCACGCCGCCAGCGTTCGTCCTGAGCCAGGATCAAACTCTCCATAAAAGTAGTTTGACTTGCTCATCTGCACACCGAATGTGCTTGTTTCAAATTTCTTCATTAAAGAAGAAATGTTTTGACGTACTGGTTGGTTCGTTCAGTTTTCAAAGATCAAATGTTGTCGGCCGTTTGAAAACAGCGACTCAATCATCTTAACATGTGTTGTTTTTCGTGTCAACAACTTTTTTCAT
>NZ_JBSWUG010000001.1:0-5746 GCF_056158945.1 Halobacillus sp. ABH2_015 | reverse complement strand
AGAGCCATTAGCTCAGCTGGTAGAGCATCTGACTTTTAATCAGAGGGTCGAAGGTTCGAATCCTTCATGGCTCACCATTTATTTGCGGGTGTGGTGGAATTGGCAGACACGCTAGATTTAGGATCTAGTGCTTCACGGCGTGGGGGTTCAAGTCCCTCCACCCGCACTTTAATTACCATGATCAGCATTCCATTATAATAATGCTGCGGTCGTGGCGGAATCGGCAGACGCGCTAGGTTGAGGGCCTAGTGGGAGTTAATCCCGTGGAGGTTCAAGTCCTCTCGACCGCACCAACTAATTTCTTTAAAAAAGTTGTTGCAATCGACACGGAAACGTGTTAAGATAGAAAAGTCGCTTTCAACGCAAAGCTATTATAAAATGCGCCCGTAGCTCAATTGGATAGAGCGTCTGACTACGGATCAGAAGGTTAGGGGTTCGACTCCTCTCGGGCGCGCCATTTTAACGGGAAGTAGCTCAGCTTGGTAGAGCACTTGGTTTGGGACCAAGGGGTCGCAGGTTCGAATCCTGTCTTCCCGACCATCGAGAAATACAACATGATATATGCGGGTGTAGTTTAGTGGTAAAACCTCAGCCTTCCAAGCTGATGATGAGGGTTCGATTCCCTTCACCCGCTCCATTATTCAATCACCATTGGGGCCTGTAGCTCAGTTGGTTAGAGCGCACGCCTGATAAGCGTGAGGTCGGTGGTTCAAGTCCACTCAGGCCCACCATTACTTGATCTTTGAAAACTGAACGAACCAACCAGTACGTCAAAACATTTCTTCTTTAATGAAGAAATTTGAAACAAGCACATTCGGTGTGCAAATGAGCAAGTCAAACTACTTTTATGGAGAGTTTGATCCTGGCTCAGGACGAACGCTGGCGGCGTGCCTAATACATGCAAGTCGAGCGCGGGAAGCGAGCGGATCCCTTCGGGGTGAAGCTCGTGGAACGAGCGGCGGACGGGTGAGTAACACGTGGGCAACCTGCCTGTAAGATCGGAATAACCCCGGGAAACCGGGGCTAATGCCGGGTAATACTTTTCTTCGCATGAAGATAAGTTGAAAGATGGCTTCTCGCTATCACTTACAGATGGGCCCGCGGCGCATTAGCTAGTTGGTGAGGTAACGGCTCACCAAGGCAACGATGCGTAGCCGACCTGAGAGGGTGATCGGCCACACTGGGACTGAGACACGGCCCAGACTCCTACGGGAGGCAGCAGTAGGGAATCTTCCGCAATGGACGAAAGTCTGACGGAGCAACGCCGCGTGAACGATGAAGGTCTTCGGATCGTAAAGTTCTGTTGTCAGGGAAGAACAAGTACCGTGCGAATAGAGCGGTACCTTGACGGTACCTGACGAGGAAGCCCCGGCTAACTACGTGCCAGCAGCCGCGGTAATACGTAGGGGGCAAGCGTTGTCCGGAATTATTGGGCGTAAAGCGCGCGCAGGCGGTTCCTTAAGTCTGATGTGAAAGCCCACGGCTCAACCGTGGAGGGTCATTGGAAACTGGGGAACTTGAGGACAGAAGAGGAGAGTGGAATTCCACGTGTAGCGGTGAAATGCGTAGATATGTGGAGGAACACCAGTGGCGAAGGCGACTCTCTGGTCTGTTTCTGACGCTGAGGTGCGAAAGCGTGGGTAGCAAACAGGATTAGATACCCTGGTAGTCCACGCCGTAAACGATGAGTGCTAGGTGTTAGGGGGCTTCCACCCCTTAGTGCTGAAGTTAACGCATTAAGCACTCCGCCTGGGGAGTACGGCCGCAAGGCTGAAACTCAAAGGAATTGACGGGGGCCCGCACAAGCGGTGGAGCATGTGGTTTAATTCGAAGCAACGCGAAGAACCTTACCAGGTCTTGACATCCTTGGACCTCCCTAGAGATAGGGATTTCCCTTCGGGGACCAAGTGACAGGTGGTGCATGGTTGTCGTCAGCTCGTGTCGTGAGATGTTGGGTTAAGTCCCGCAACGAGCGCAACCCCTAATCTTAGTTGCCAGCATTCAGTTGGGCACTCTAAGGTGACTGCCGGTGACAAACCGGAGGAAGGCGGGGATGACGTCAAATCATCATGCCCCTTATGACCTGGGCTACACACGTGCTACAATGGATGGTACAAAGGGCAGCGAAGCCGCGAGGTGTAGCAAATCCCATAAAACCATTCTCAGTTCGGATTGCAGGCTGCAACTCGCCTGCATGAAGCCGGAATCGCTAGTAATCGCGGATCAGCATGCCGCGGTGAATACGTTCCCGGGCCTTGTACACACCGCCCGTCACACCACGAGAGTTGGCAACACCCGAAGTCGGTGAGGTAACCTTTTTGGAGCCAGCCGCCGAAGGTGGGGCCAATGATTGGGGTGAAGTCGTAACAAGGTAGCCGTATCGGAAGGTGCGGCTGGATCACCTCCTTTCTAAGGATATTACGGAAACGTACTGTGTTGGTTGTTCAGTTTTGAGAGATCAAAGCATCTTTCAAATTTGTGAACCTTGAAAACTGGATAAGGAATTATGACTCATCTAGCGATGAGATCATGATGACAAGACATCTAATTGATTTATATAAACGTCTTTTCACGAAGATAGTTAAGTGAATAAGGGCGCACGGTGGATGCCTTGGTACTAGGAGCCGATGAAGGACGGGACTAACACCGATATGCTCCGGCGAGCCGTAAGCAGGCTTTGACCCGGAGATTTCCGAATGGGGAAACCCACTGTTCGTAATGGGACAGTATCCTATACTGAATACATAGGTATAGGAAGGCAGACCCGGGGAACTGAAACATCTAAGTACCCGGAGGAAGAGAAAGCAAACGCGATTTCCCAAGTAGCGGCGAGCGAAACGGAATCAGCCCAAACCAGAAAGCTTGCTTTCTGGGGTTGTAGGACACTCCTTTGGAGTTATCAAGGAGGAAGATAGACGAATCGATCTGGAAAGATCAGCCGAAGAGGGTAACAGCCCTGTAGTCGAAATCTTCCTCTCTCCGGAGTGGATCCTGAGTACGGCGGAACACGAGGAATTCCGTCGGAATCCGGGAGGACCATCTCCCAAGGCTAAATACTCCCTAGTAACCGATAGTGAACCAGTACCGTGAGGGAAAGGTGAAAAGCACCCCGGAAGGGGAGTGAAATAGAACCTGAAACCGTGTGCCTACAAGTAGTCGGAGCCCGTTAATGGGTGACGGCGTGCCTTTTGTAGAATGAACCGGCGAGTTACGACCGTATGCGAGGTTAAGCAGCAGAAGCGGAGCCGCAGCGAAAGCGAGTCTGAACAGGGCGAGTGAGTATGCGGTCGTAGACCCGAAACCGTGTGATCTACCCATGTCCAGGGTGAAGGTCAGGTAACACTGACTGGAGGCCCGAACCCACGTAAGTTGAAAATTACGGGGATGAGGTGTGGGTAGGGGTGAAATGCCAATCGAACACGGAGATAGCTGGTTCTCTCCGAAATAGCTTTAGGGCTAGCCTCAGAATAGAAAGTCATGGAGGTAGAGCACTGATTGGACGAGGGGCCCCTATCGGGTTACCGAATTCAGTCAAACTCCGAATGCCATAGACTTTGTTCTGGGAGTCAGACCGTGGGTGATAAGGTTCATGGTCGAGAGGGAAACAGCCCAGACCGCCAGCTAAGGTCCCAAAGTGTGTGTTAAGTGGAAAAGGATGTGGAGTTGCTTAGACAACCAGGATGTTGGCTTAGAAGCAGCCATCATTCAAAGAGTGCGTAATAGCTCACTGGTCGAGTGACTCTGCGCCGAAAATGTACCGGGGCTAAACACACCACCGAAGCTGCGGATTGATCTTATGATCAGTGGTAGGAGAGCGTTCTAAGTGCTGCGAAGTCAGACCGTAAGGACTGGTGGAGCGCTTAGAAGTGAGAATGCCGGTATGAGTAGCGAAAAAAGAGTGAGAATCTCTTTCACCGAATGCCTAAGGTTTCCTGAGGAAGGCTCGTCCTCTCAGGGTTAGTCGGGACCTAAGCCGAGGCCGAAAGGCGTAGGCGATGGACAACAGGTTGATATTCCTGTACCACCTCCTTTCCGTTTGAATGACGGGGGGACGCAGGAGGATAGGGAGAGCGTGCCATTGGATGTGCACGTCCAAGCAGTGAGACGGTCGGAATAGGCAAATCCGTCCGACAACGTCAAGCTGTGATGGGGAGGGAACTATAGTACCGAAGCTCCTGATTTCACACTGCCAAGAAAAGCCTCTAATGAGGAAAGAGG
Source organism: Halobacillus sp. ABH2_015 (assembly GCF_056158945.1). Taxonomy (NCBI): domain Bacteria; kingdom Bacillati; phylum Bacillota; class Bacilli; order Caryophanales; family Bacillaceae; genus Halobacillus; species Halobacillus sp. ABH2_015. The sequence goes on along the minus strand of NZ_JBSWUG010000001.1, from coordinate 1,528 downwards.
TGCCCGTACCGCAAACCGACACAGGTAGGCGAGGAGAGTATCCTAAGGTGAGCGGGAGAACTCTCGTTAAGGAACTCGGCAAAATGACCCCGTAACTTCGGGAGAAGGGGTGCTCCTCTGCCGAGGAGCCGCAGTGAAAAGGCCCAAGCGACTGTTTACCAAAAACACAGGTCTCTGCGAAGCCGTAAGGCGAAGTATAGGGGCTGACACCTGCCCGGTGCTGGAAGGTTAAGGGGATGCGTTAGCTTATGCGAAGCGTTGAACCGAAGCCCCAGTAAACGGCGGCCGTAACTATAACGGTCCTAAGGTAGCGAAATTCCTTGTCGGGTAAGTTCCGACCCGCACGAAAGGTGCAACGACTTGGGCACTGTCTCAACGAGAGACCCGGTGAAATTATACTATGTGTGAAGATGCACATTACCCGCGACAGGACGGAAAGACCCCGTGGAGCTTTACTGCAGCCTGATATTGAATGTTGGTACAGCTTGTACAGGATAGGTAGGAGCCTTGGAAACCGGAGCGCCAGCTTCGGTGGAGGCGCTGGTGGGATACTACCCTTGCTGTACGGACATTCTAACCCAGGACCGTAATCCGGTCCGGAGACAGTGTCAGGTGGGCAGTTTGACTGGGGCGGTCGCCTCCTAAAGAGTAACGGAGGCGCCCAAAGGTTCCCTCAGAATGGTTGGAAATCATTCGCAGAGTGTAAAGGCACAAGGGAGCTTGACTGCGAGACCTACAAGTCGAGCAGGGACGAAAGTCGGGCTTAGTGATCCGGCGGTACCGTATGGAAGGGCCGTCGCTCAACGGATAAAAGCTACCCCGGGGATAACAGGCTTATCTCCCCCAAGAGTCCACATCGACGGGGAGGTTTGGCACCTCGATGTCGGCTCATCGCATCCTGGGGCTGTAGTCGGTCCCAAGGGTTGGGCTGTTCGCCCATTAAAGCGGTACGCGAGCTGGGTTCAGAACGTCGTGAGACAGTTCGGTCCCTATCCGTCGTGGGCGTTGGAAATTTGAAAGGAGCTGTCCTTAGTACGAGAGGACCGGGATGGACACACCGCTGGTGTACCAGTTGTTCCGCCAGGAGCATCGCTGGGTAGCTACGTGTGGTCGGGATAAGTGCTGAAAGCATCTAAGCATGAAGCCCCCCTTGAGATGAGATTTCCCTCTGCTTCGAGCAGATAAGATCCCTCAGAGACGATGAGGTTGATAGGTCCGAGGTGGAAGCGTGGTGACACGTGGAGCTGACGGATACTAATGGATCGATGACTTATCTATATATACTTCGTGAATGATGTTTCATCAATAGTTGTTTCCTTATCCAGTTTTGAGGGTTTTCAAAAAAAACTTTCAAAAACACCTTGATTTTCATTACAAGATACAGTATAATAGTTCTTGTCCTTGAAAAAAGGAGTTATAAAGATCTGGTGATGAAGGCGAAGAGGTCACACCTGTTCCCATGCCGAACACAGTAGTTAAGCTCTTCAGCGCCGATGGTAGTCGGGTTTACCCCCGTGAGAGTAGGACG